>DAOUET010000025.1:0-55027 GCA_034430155.1 Anaerolineales bacterium | reverse complement strand
AAGAGGGTGACCGTGCTCATCATGTCCATCACAGAGTCCCTTTCAGAGCTTTTAGTTCTCCCGATGAAGCCAACCATCTATCCAACCTGGTGACCCTCTGCTCAACCTGCCACAGCCAGGCTGAAGCAGCCGTTCGGGTACACAGCGGTTTATCCGGTTTGGCATATGCATTGGGTAACTTAGCGCCAATCTTCTTGATGTGCGACGATCGTGATTTGGGTGTTCACGCTGATCCAAAATCACCCTTAGCGCAAGGAGCACCAGCAGTGCTTCTTTACGATCGTATCCCCGCAGGAATCGGATTCAGCCAGCGTTTATTCGAACTCCACGACGAAATCATCGCCAGCGCTTATGAACTCGTCAGGGATTGTGAATGTCTGGATGGTTGCCCCTCCTGCGTGGGACCTGGAGGGGAAAATGGATGGGGAGGAAAAACGGAATCTCTGGCACTAATAAAAATCCTCATCGGCGAACAAGTATAATGTAAAGTTGTTTTCTGAATTCTTCCGAGGTATGATTGGCTTTATCATCCCTCGAATCAACCTGTTATATCAATTTTTCTCTTTTCTCTTATTCATATGTCTAGTTTGTCAGATAAGCTCAAATCTCTTGGTGTAAAAGTAGGAGCTAAAGATCTCCCGCCTACGACTACGCGCAGGAGTTATCCTATCGAGGAAATATTGGAGGGGGATTTTTTACAAACGCCTTATGGGCAGGTTTTTGCGGTGGAATCACACTACCCGCCCGAACACCGTCAAGGAGTCGGGCTATTACGCTTAGACACATCCCTGGATACTATCGCAGCCTGGGCTAATGATCCACGCCTCCTCGAGTTGGATCCGACTGAATTTGTCTTTCTGGATACCGAGACATCCGGACTGGCAGGTGGTAGCGGAACGTATGCCTTTCTAATTGGAGTTGGGCGCTTTCATGGGAATGGTTTTCACTTGGCTCAATTCTTTATGCGAGATCCAATCGAGGAAACTGCCCAGCTCATCGCCTTGTTGTCCTTTCTAGGTGATTACCGTGGATTGGTAACTTTCAATGGGAAATCCTTTGATATACCCTTATTGAACACCCGCTTCATCACTAATGGAGAGCAATCACCCTTTGGTCGAGCTACCCATTTAGATTTACTCCCGCTGGCGCGTCGCCTGTGGAGGGACCGGCTCCCCAGCCGGGCATTAAGTTTCCTGGAGGAAGCGGTCTTGGGCGCAAAACGAACTGAAGAGGATGTCCCAGGATGGCTGATACCAAATTTATATTTTGATTACCTGCGCAGTGGCGATGCTCGCCCATTAAAGAATGTCTTTTATCATAATGCCATGGATATCATCTCCCTGGCAGCGCTATTGAACCATATGGCGACCATGCTGGAAAATCCCTTGGAAGGTGCCCAAAAACATGCCATAGATCAAATCGCCATCGCCAAACTTCTAGAAGACCTGGGACAATTGGACGAGGCTGCCCATTTGTATGCCAATGGACTTGACCAAGATCTCCCACCAGAAATTTCATCAACAGCGATCCAACGTTGGTCCTTTATGGAAAAAAGGCGTGAGAATTTCGCCCTTGCCCTCAAGTTATGGCAAATCGCGGCTGATGCCGGTGAAATTTATGCTTTTATTGAGCTGGCTAAGTATTATGAACACCGGCAACAATCTTACCAGGAAGCCATCGTTTGGACTAAAAAAGCTATAGATCTAGTTACCGCGCCGGGTTCCACCGGATTCGAAACCCGACATTGGCTCCCCGAGCTGGATCATCGTCTGAATCGATTAGAAAGAAAATTATCTCGATCAAATGGCCTGGATGAACAGGATTGATCTAAAAGGAAAAAACAATAATTAGATTGCCAGCCAAAAAACCGATGAATCGTATTCTAGTAACAGTCCATAGATTCATAACTATTAGGACTTACGCAGTTGGTGGGAGGATGGGGGTGTTTGGGCGGGCGTTGCCCAAACACCCCCGATTTTCCCCTGAGCTGCGTAACTACTAACTATGTTAACTCGGAGTAAAATAGCGGATGTTCGGGGATTTGATATCTATTTAAAACCTGGGTGAAGCCCTCAACCATTCAAGAATAGCCTTGATCACCTAAGATGAAAATCACAAATACTCTCCTCAGACGATTAAATCGGTCTGTGGCACCGCTAGACGCGACCCCAATGCAACGGGATAACTTCCTTAAAGTTCAACTCGATGCCATTGGAATTGGCATAGCCAATGTCGCTACCCCGTTTTTACCTATATTCTTAACCCGTTTAGGGGCTTCGAATTTTCAGGTTGGTCTATTGACGGCTATGCCTGCATTTACAGGCTTGATCTTATCTATTGCAGTCGGGAGTTTCTTACAAAGGCGTAGCCGCATTGTTCCTTGGTTCAGCAGCGCTAGGTTAATGGCGGTTTCGTTTTATGCTTTAATGGGCGTAGCTACGATTCTGGTGCCAAGAGAATATGCTGTCTTAACCATACTGGTTATTTGGTTGATCGCTACATTGCCACAAACATTGGTAGGTGTTGCATTCTCCGTGGTAATGAATACAGTGGCGGGACCAACAAAACGATTTGATTTAATGAGCAGGCGCTGGTCTATCTTGGGGATCACATCTTCAGTTACCGTTGTAATTGTTGGGCTAATTCTCGATCGGATTCCCTTCCCCTCAAATTATGAGTTAGTTTTTATTTCACTCTCTATTGGAGGTGTCATCAGTTATTACTTTTCTAGTCGTATCAACCTGCCAGACACGACCATACCTCCCAAACAAACTGGCCTACCCCTGAAACAACGCTTAAATAATCAGATATCCCCGATAATCCACCAGCATGCTTTCCTTACCTTTATTGGGAAACGATTTGTTTTCCTATTCGGTCAGACATTGGCTGTTCCTTTATTTCCCCTTTATTATGTTCGCCAGGTACATGCAACAGACGCCTGGATCGCCATTATCACTACCGCCCAAACAGTGATTCTACTATTTGGATATTTTATATGGACTCGCGAATCTCGCCAACGCGGCTCCCGTTTTGTGTTGCTGTGGACAACTTTTGGATTAGCACTCTACCCCGCGGTGATCGCCACCACAAGCCGATTAGAGTTGATCGCTCTTTATGCAGGTTTAGCGGGAGTGTTGCAGGCTGGAATAGATTTGGTTTTTTTCGATGAATTAATGAAAACTTTTCCCCCAGCTGACAGCCCAACTTTCGTGTCATGGTCGCAAAGCGCTCAATATATCTCCGCCATGGCAGCCCCTTTGTTAGGCACTTTGTTATCTAACCACATTGGAATCACAGGTGCGTTATTTGTCAGTGCAAGTCTGCGCCTGGTTGGTTTTATTTTATTCGCTTTGGGGAAGGAAAGAAGACCAAGCATCCAGTAAATTCCAAACAGGGTCTGAATTCAAATTGAAAATGTCTTAGAGTAATATAATATATAATCAACATCCTACTTGCTAATGGATTTAGGATGCAGATATCTATCAGATCTAGGAGCTCTCAAATGGCCAATTCAATAAAAAAGCGTATCGGTGTATTGACCAGCGGGGGTGATGCCCAAGGTATGAACGCGGCGGTACGGTCGATCGTTCGCACCGCTCTGGATAAAGGCAATGAGGTATTTGCAATTTATGAAGGCTACCAGGGTATGGTGGATGGCGGCGATCGGATTAAGAAGTTGAGTTGGGAGGATGTGGGTGGTATTCTCCATCAAGGAGGTACAACCATAGGTTCAGCTCGGTGTAAAGATTTTCGCACGCATGAAGGCCGATTGAAGGCCGCTCGTAATTTACTCGAGAACGGAATTGATGCACTGATCATCGTTGGTGGGGATGGCAGTCTAACAGGCGCAAACATTTTTCGCCAGGAATGGCCTGATCTGTTAAATGAACTGGTCCAAGGAGATCAGGTAAGCTCCGATATCACCAAACGCCATCCCAGCATGATCATCGCAGGATTGGTTGGATCAATTGATAACGATATGTTCGGAACCGATATGACCATCGGTGCTGACACAGCCCTTCACCGAATCACCGAGGCGATAGATGCCATTAACAGTACAGCAGCCAGTCATCAACGCACTTTTGTCGTCGAAGTCATGGGCAGGAACTGTGGCTACTTGGCTTTGATGGGTGCCCTGGCTACCGGAGCCGATTGGGTGCTGATCCCTGAGTATCCCCCTGATGTGGATAATTGGGAAGAGAGAATGTGCTCCTTATTAAAAGCCGGGCGTCAAGCTGGGCGGCGGGACACAATCGTGGTTGTTGCCGAGGGGGCTCGTGACCGTCACGGTAACCCGATAACCAGTGAATATGTCAAGAAAGTATTGGAGGAAAGATTAGGAGAGGACACTCGACTCACCATATTGGGTCATGTGCAACGGGGTGGCTCTCCCAGCGCCTTTGATCGCAATCTAGGGACCCTACTTGGTCATGCCGCTGTTGACGAGGTCCTTTCAAAAGATGAGCAAGAAGACCCTCACTTGATCGGGTTACGTGGAAATCGTATTACCCATGTGCCTCTGGTGGATTGTATGGAAGTGACACAATCCATCGCGAAAGCCATCGCTGACCATGACTACGAGAAAGCCATGGATTTGCGCGGAGGTAGTTTTAAAGAGGCCTTTCAAACCTATCGTACGACCGTACGTGCTTTACCTCACCCACCCGAACCAGGCCAGAAAAGGTTAAGGCTTGCGGTTATGCATTCTGGTTCACCTGCCCCTGGCATGAATACAGCAGCACGAGCGGCCATACGATATGGGCTCGATTGTGGCCATATTATGCTATCAATTCAAAACGGCTTCCGGGGATTTGCCGCAGAAGAGATCGAACAAGTGGATTGGATGACAGTATCTGGATGGGCTGCTCGTGGCGGGGCAGAATTAGGTACGAATCGTACTGTTCCTAGTGGCAGCGATTTTTATGCAATCGCCCGGAGCATCGAACAGAACCATATCGAAGGAATTTTGATGGTCGGAGGCTGGACCGGGTATGAATCTGCCTATTTACTACTTCAGGAAAGAAAAAGTTTCCCAGCGTTTAATATCCCGATTGTCTGTCTACCTGCTTCCATCAATAACAATTTACCCGGTTCCGAGCTAAGCTTGGGTGCGGATACAGCTTTGAATAATATTGTCCAGGCAGTCGATAAAATCAAACAATCGGCAGTCGCCCAACGTCGCTGCTTTATCGTGGAAGTGATGGGACGCAATTGCGGGTATCTAGCTTTAATGGGGGGACTTGCTACCGGTTCTGAAAGGGTATATCTGCACGAAGAAGGCGTAACCCTGAATGATCTACAAAATGATGTAAACCACCTATCGAATGGCTTCAAACGCGGTAAACGGCTTGGATTGATTATCCGTAACGAACACGCCAACCCTGTCTACACAACCGAATTTATGCGAGCTTTGTTTGAGGAAGAAGCCCATGGTGGATTTGATGTGCGCCAGGCCATTCTTGGACATCTTCAGCAAGGTGGCAATCCCTCACCCTTTGATCGCATTCAAGCAACACGTTTTGCAACCAAGTGTATGGACCGACTTATTAATTTGACCACAAACGGTTCAAACGAAAGCGCCTTCGTGGGTCTCCAAGGCAAGGAAATCATTTTTCATAACCTGGAGGATTTCCCACGTATGGGAGACGAGGTTCACCAACGCCCGAAGTTTCAGTGGTGGATGGATCTACGTCCAATAGCTAAAGTTTTAGCACAACCCGGACCCCAACAACAGATCAGTCAGCCAGATTGAAATAAGAAAATTAGCTCACCATTAGAATTTCAGGTTAACGCTTCCGGCACCGTTAAACCATGCGATCATACCAATCTCTCTTAAAAGTATTCATTTTAACCCTGGTAATCTCCGTCGTAATCCTGGTTACTAACAAAGTTGCCCGGTCCCAAACAATCTCTGGGGATATACCCTCAAACTTTGACCCTCAACCGGGAAGCTTTCATGGCAGCCTCATCGGACAAGTGACCGACCGTATTACAGGTTTACCCCTTAAGGGTGCCGAAGTCAATTTATCCAATTTCAAACTTTCGACTATCAGCGATTCTGAAGGGCGTTTCAGCTGGCACAACCTGACAATGGCCGAAGCGATCATTCCCCTTACAGTAACCATCACAGCTCAGGGATATGGACAGTGGCAGCTGCAAGATGTCAAGCTGGTCAGCGCTGATACTTTAATATTAACCCCGAAACTCTCCATCAAACCTTATAACGATAAGGTGTCGCCACCTCGCACTGCTCAGCCTGACACGCTATCGAGCAGAGAACCTGAAGGTTTAATCCCTGAAACCATAACCAGCCATTTTGCCGCCTCACCTTTACCACCCTTTATTCGGGTGAGAGTATCGGGATATCCTTATCACTGCGATACGATGAGGACATACACCATTGAAACGGTTGATTTCAGGCAATACGCCAAACACGTTCTCCCAAATGAATGGAATTACACTTGGCCGGCCGATTCGCTTCAAGCCGGCGCGATGGCAGTAAAAATGTACGCTTGGTATTGGGTCGCTCTCGACGGTAAATGGAAAGATGCCGATGTCTGGGATAGTACGTGTGACCAGGTTTATAATCCCAATTTTGAATATGCCAGCACCAATACGGCAGTCGATTACACCTGGAATTGGGTTTTAAGCCGGTCTCAATTATTAATGCCGACTTCTTATCGGGCTAAGTATAGCCAATGTGAAGACGCCGGTCTCGCAGGTGATTGTATGGGGCAGGTCGAGTCAAAAGATATGGCTTTAGAAGGAACAACCTGGGACGAGATTCTACTTTATTTTTACCACGACACTGCCCTTTCAGCTGTAGAACCGAATCCATTGGAAGGTTTCACGCTGAGGTATAACGGTACTCCTGGTGACGAAAATGAAAATCGTATCCTGATACCCATCGATACCCCTGAAACGACAGATCCTGGCCCTCCCGTTGATGTTGGCAGCCAGGATTTCACCATCGAATGGTGGTTAAAAACCAAGCCTGGTGACAATACAGCCTCAGGCGTGATCTGCGGTAAGAACGCAAATTGGATCTACGGAAACATCATGCTGGATAGCTATGTCGGAGATTCAAGTAACGGTTTCGGCGTCTCTCTATCCGATGGTCATTTGGTCTTCGGAGTAAGTGAAAATACCAACGGGAATTTATCCATTTGTGGCAAAAGGGATATTCGGGATGGAAAATGGCATCACGTCGTCATCCAACGTCGCCGTCTTGACGGGTATGTGTGGTTGTTTATAGACGGTCAGATAGAAGCGATGGCAGATGGACCCGATGGCGATATCAGTTATCCTGATGACGCCCTGCCGGTCAACCAGACCGATCCTTTCATTAGTCTGGCTGCCTGGAAGTTAGATGTCGATCATGACCTGCATCCATTTTTTCGTGGCTGGATAGATGAGATGCGCTTCTCAAACGTTCTCAGGTACCATGTGAATTTCCAAAAACCGTTCGATGTCTTTATTCCAGACGCCTATACCGTTGCGCTTTACCATTTCGACGAGGGCATAGGTAATTTGGTCAGCGATTCTTCTAATTATATTGGGGGTCCAAGTCATGGGATACGCAAGTATGGCGGAACTTTTAATGGACCCGAATGGGTCCTGTCAGATATATTCCATAAATCCTTTGTCCCTCTGATATCCAGGTAGCATTCATATGCTATGACTATCCCTTTCGAAAGAGCTCCTGGGAGACATTCACATCTTCGCATGACTTGGCGATGTACTAGAAATCCCTGGAAAAATCAATCGATATCAGACCACATTCCCTCGAAATATCTCTTTTTAGTCAAACAGCGTTAAACCCTGACGCAAATTTCTAGCTAATCTGATTGGAGATTTAATTTATAATAATTTGCGGGATATCCACCGAAAGGCTATGATTTACAATACCGAGATGAGCAGCCTTTTTGGAAAGATCTTGAACATCGATAGAAAGAATTTAATTCCATAGATATAGATTTTAGGAGGATACCCAATGTCTAATATTATTCAGGAAAAAGTCGACCAAGCCATTCAGATCTTGGAGGAAATGAAAATTGATCTGTGGTTAACCTTCGTACGCGAGACCACAGCAGCAAGCGACCCTGTATTGCCATTAATTTACGGGCATGACCTGACCTGGCAGAGCGCCTTAATTCTTACCCGAGGAGGTGAGCGCTTCGCTATTGTTGGTCAGTTTGAAGCGGAAACAGCGCGACGTACCGGGGCTTATACCACTGTTTTGCCTTATGACGAGTCGGTCAGCCCGGCTCTACTCCACACTTTGGAGCGTATATACCCTCGGCAAATCGCCCTTAATTATTCCCTCAATGATCCTTATGCTGATGGGCTTGGTTCCGGCATGCATCAACTTTTACTCGATCATTTCGGGGAAACTCCTTGGGAGCAGCGCATCATATCAGCTGAGATGATAATTGCAGCCCTTCGTGGTCGCAAAACCCCCACCGAAGTTAAGCGGATTAAAACGGCTATCGCTACGACGGAAGAAATTTATCGGCGTACTTTCGACTATGTAAAAGAGAAAATGAGCGAAGTACACATCAGCGAGTTCATGCATTCTCAACTTACGGAATTCAAAGTCAAGGAAGCTTGGGAGATTGGACATTGCCCGATTGTCAACGCTGGTTCACATTCGTCCGTGGGGCATGTTGGACCAACGGATACCAAGGTAATGCGTGGTCAACTTTTGCATATTGATTTTGGAGTCAAACAAGACGATTACTGCTCTGATATCCAACGCATGGTTTATTTTCTGGATACTGGTGAAACAGCACCACCCAAAGTCGTTCAGCATGGTTTTGACACGATCGTGCGAGCTATCCAGGAAGCTGTCTCTGCCATGAAGCCAGGGGTTCCTGGTGTAGAGATCGATGCAATTGCCCGTAGGGTTGTCACTGAGGCCGGTTATCCGGAATTTAAATATGCCACTGGTCATCATCTGGGGCGTAACGCCCACGATGGTGCCGGCATCCTGGGGCCGCGTTGGGAACGTTATGGAAAGACGCCAGATTATCCTTTAGAAGCTGGTAATGTGTTCACCGTCGAACCCGGATTGATGGTCCCCGCTTATGGTTATATGGGCCTCGAAGAAGACGTACTGGTAACTGAATCAGGAGCTGAATTCTTAACAACACCGCAGACAGAACTGGTTCTTAAGTGAATACATCGACCGTAACCCCTACTAGCGGGATAAAAAGTAGGGGCACACGAGGATCGTAAACCAGAAATCTATAAGGCTATTTCAATCAAGCGCCCGGTCTAATATCTCTTCCATTTCTGTTTGGGTTAATTTCAACGGGTTGCCTTGCATACTACTAGATCGAGCGGCTTTTCCAATGAGTTCAGGGTAATCAGCTCGAGTGAGTCCATATGTCGATAAGGCTGGAATTTCAAGCTGCTGTGTGAGTCTCTCTGTCCATTCGACACCCTCTTTAGCTACAGCTGAAAAATCGCCCGTCAGAATCTTAGCTATTTCGTTATAGCGGTCTACTATCTGGCTTTGGGGAGCTCGTGCTTGGAGCGCCCGCAGATTGATCCCCATCACCGCTGGTAATAACCGGGCGCATATAGCCCCATGAGGCGCTTCGAACATGCCTCCGAATGGACCGGCAAAACCATGAATAGCTCCAAGCTTGGCATTGGCTAAGGCTAGTCCACTGAAAAGACTTGCCAGACACATATCCTCACGAGTGTTGATATCGTGACCATCCCGATAGGCAGGCAGTAACGAGCGCCCTGCTCGGGATAAACCTTCTCGGCACAATGCATCTGTCATGGGATTGGATTTAATAGATACGTAGGGTTCGATCAGTTGGGTGAGAGCATCCATGCCCGAGAAGGCTGTCTGGTGCGATGGTAAGCTCAACGTCAGTTCCGGATCGATCACCGCGACCCGTGGCAGCATCAAGAGGCTACGTAAACTGACCTTGACTCGTTTTTCAGGCGAACCGATAACCGCGTTGCGTGACACCTCAGAACCAGTACCGGCAGTCGTTGGGATGGCGATGTAAGGTAAGGGGGGCTTGATAAGAGGCTTGCCCCTACCGATCACCTCCATATAATCGTAAATATCCCCTTCATTGGTGAATAAAATCGCGATGGCTTTCCCGGTGTCAATGGCGCTACCACCACCAAAACTAATCACGATATCGCATTGGTTACGACGGGCAATTTCTAGCCCTTGACTGACTATGGTGACGGTTGGTTCAGCGAGTACCGGAAAGATCATGGTCTTAATATCACCAGCTGCCAGTAGGCGGAGGAGCGGTTTGGCTCTATCTTCCGAACTACCAGTTACTATAAGAGCACTTCTTCCCAATGCAGTAGCGATCGTTCCAGCTTCAGACAACTTACCTGCACCAAAAATAAGGCGCGTAGCAGTTGCAAATTCAAAGGGCTCTACCATAAAACCTCCTCAGCCACATCTTGAACAGCTTCTGTACCTCCAAACAAAATATGCCTTTATTTCGAGTACCCGGTAATGGCTTTCTAAGATGATTTACTGCCAACCAGCATCATCAGGAAAGATGTTATTGTATTTTGCACTTGTGCGAGGTTCTGCCATCATACCCTCCACCGCCTGGCGCCATCTGGAGTAATGGGATGTCTCTTTATGCCTGGCCGGATCCTCAATCGTCCGATAAACCTCCACCAGCACAAAATGAGTCTCATCATCCTGGTCTTGGATAACATCAAAACGAGTAATGCCTGGCTCCTTGACGCTATTGCGGGCATTATCCAAAGTCGCTTCACGAAACGCTTCGAGATATTCTGGTTTTACATAGACGTGGACATGAACGATATGCATGATTAATCTCCTAAAGACAATAATGTGTTGTTCAATTTATCAAAATCTCTCATGAACGATAGCCTCCTCTGCAACTGGCATCCCTGCGGTTAGTATTATTCCTGTATTTTTTCTACTAAATAACTGTCATCCTGATAAACTTTTTCGAAAGTCGCGCAGTGGGGCATGTTTCCACTTTTTTCCAAGATCACATGAGTAACTCCGGCTGTTTCGATTATTTGATCGAGCAAACTACAACTATCTCCTTGATACCTGTAAAAACGGTCTGCGGCTTGTATCCTCGCATACCATTCCAGCACTTCCTGATTCTGATAAGGGATCGATTTGAAATCAATATAAACCGGAGCTTCGGTAACAAGCCGAAAGTCCTGTAATTTTGGGGGAATTAAATAGTTGTCTTCCGCAGACTTGCTTTTATATACATAATTCATCATGGCGCGATTATTAGAGCTGCTTTGTCGGTTGAGATCCAAAGTAAAGCGAGTAGCGCCGACAATAATCAAGCCGGCCATTCCAATCAAGCTCAAATAAACAATTCCTGATTGGTAGGTTGGCTTACCAATGAGAAATTTATCTAGTTGTACAAAGACGAGATAAGCTACGACCATCGAAGTAGAAAGTGGAACCAAGACGACAGAAATTCGCCAGGGAAATAACAAGGCAAGGTAATTGCTATTGACGAATGCCTGTATGAATGTTAAGGAGATCGTCATTACTGTGAGGACCAACATGATTGGAAATAAACTCGTACGACGGAGTAAGGCAATCGCCGAGAACACCAGCGCGAGTTGGATATAAACGCTGATATCCAGCCAATTAGCGATCAGGGCATGGTGCGGGATTCTATAATTTACCAAAATATCCCTGGCTTGTTGGGCAATCTCAGAGGCTGTACCACCAAAGGATTTGTAAACATAAGCCAGAACAGGAAATACCAGAACAAGGGAGACGATTCCCAATAGGATTGATTTGGAGGCACTACCTTCTTCTTTAAAAACTACCCACATATACGCCAATGTGAGTAAGGCTGCGCTGAGCAAGTAAGTCGGGTGAAAGGTGACTGCCAAAGCAGAAGCAAATAACGCTGCATATCTTCGCTTTTGTAGAAATAGATAGATCGAAACGATCAAGAACACCCCAAACGTGCTTGGTTGGAATACAGGCCCGAGCAAGCGTTGCCCAGCCACGCCACCCTCAAACAGATACGCCCAGTTTGGATTGATCGCCTGCGAGATCAAGAACCGCAATGCAGCCGAATGAAGTCCTAATATGAGCGCAAAATAAATTATCGTCGATTTTTGAGACTGCGCTTTGAAAAGCGTTCTAGCAATGCCCAGCAAGCTAAAAAGGTATATCCCTAGCAGTATTGCATACCATAAATAGAACCACATATAAGTGTGGCTGAATCTGTAGGTTATATATACTAAAAAGCTGAAAACCGGTGTGGGGTCAAGTGTGTTGGCGAGCCAATCTTGTTTGAGGAAACCAATCCCGGCTTCTGCCAAACCATGCAGAAAATATTGATTCTGATTTGATGTAAATAGAGGTGATTGAGCATAAACAACTGTGAAAATAAAAGTCCAGGACGAATACTTAAGAAAGAGGGGCAACCATTTCTGAGCTCGCCGATCGGTCGATTCCATGGCAGCGATTTTATCACCTGTCTCACCAAAAAGGATAACAAACCTGGAAAACGACTATAACACCGGGCCCGTCTCGTAATTTCTCCACCAACCTGAATGATATAATCTTTAATTGAACGCGAAATTAACCCGCTTAGTTTATCGATTTTAAAACGCCAGACAGGGAAATATCAAGGGGATAGATATGCGAATTGACGGTCGCAAACTCAACCAGATCAGACCAGTAACCATCACTCCTGGATATATCGTTTACCCAGAGGGTTCCATATTAATTGGGATGGGAGAAACCAAGGTGTTGTGCAATGTGACCATTGAAAATGGCGTGCCATCCTGGAAGCGAGATCAAAACCTTCCTGGAGGTTGGGTTACCGCCGAATATGCCATGTTACCCCGTGCCACCCAACGCCGTACGCCGCGCGAAATATTCCGACCGGGCAGTCGCACTCAGGAAATCCGGCGCTTGATTGGTCGCAGTCTGCGAGCTGCAGTAGATCTTGTGAATTTAGGTCCCCGTACCTGTATCGTAGATTGCGACGTGTTGCAAGCTGACGGCGGGACCCGTACAGCCGCCATCACGGGGGGGTATGTCGCTTTGTATATGGCTTTGAACAAGTTGATCAAGGCGGGGACTTTACCGTCAGATACCTTGAAACCTGGGATCGCAGCTATCAGCGTTGGAATTGTGAGTGGGGTGGCAATGCTGGATCTTTGCTACGAGGAAGATGCTGCAGCAGATGTTGATATCAATGTTGTAATGTCATCAGAGGGAAAATATGTAGAAATTCAAGGAACTGCGGAAGGCGCAGCTTTCTCCCGGCGAGATTTCAACGAATTACTCGATCTCGCTTACATTGGGATCGGTGAATTGCTCAACATCCAGAATGAAGCCCTGGATGATATTGCCTGAAATGAGGGTGATATCTCCGCCATTTCTGTCGAGATCGATATTGGGTCAGTGTTAAACCGTCTCACAAGCGCCGTCATTTTGGCAGCCGGGAAAGGATCGCGACTTTACCCTCTCACCCGCCACCGCTCAAAGGCGATGATGCCCATACTAGGTGTACCCATCATTGAACGCATTATTGAAAACCTGGCTTCCAATGGTTTGAACGATTTTATCATCGTAGCGCAACCCAATGACCGTCAATTAATTCGACATTTTCGTTGCCACTCAACAATAGATGTGCAGGTCCGTTTGGTTTTCCAACACCAGCCTCGAGGAACTGCAGATGCTCTAAGCCAGGCAGCACCGTTAATAAAAGGCGCTTTCATGCTATCTGCTTGCGACAGCCTGGTCAACGCTCAAGATATCGGCCGATTGATCTCAACCTGGGGGTCGAATCCCCGGCTCGACGCTGTTCTAGCGCTGATGCCAGTTAGTGATAAACACTTCAAGAATAGTGGTATCGTCGAGATGAATGGGGAGAGCATCAGACGTATTATAGAAAAGCCAGCGACTTGGCAAACCCACTCAAATATTTCCAGCCTGCCCCTTTACTGTTTCTCGCCCCGGATTTTAGATTTTCTCAAGGAGGTGCCGCTTTCTCCCAGAGGCGAGTACGAGATACAAGATGCTATCCAAATGTTGATCGACGACCATCTTCCAACCAAAGGTGTGTTCATAGACCAGCGCTTGCCCTTGACCAATCCAGAAGATCTGTTAAAAATCAATAAGTTCTATCTAAAGAATGATATTGCCTATGCGAAATCGTCCTATTTGCGAATCGGATCAAATTGCCAGCTTATCCCACCTTTTCACATTGAATATGGAACAGTAATAGGTGAGGGTTGCAGCATAGGTCCCTTTGTCTACATAGAAAAGAATTGCAGAATCGGTGATAGAGTCCGGCTCCAAAATGTGGTACTGTTGGAAGGCATTACCCTGGCGAATGATGCCAACATTACCGGGAAAGTAGTCCTCTAACGCTTGAATGTTGTATGGTATACAACTGAAGCATTGATTGCAGGACAATATAAGGGAGATGTGGATGTTAAAGAAGATTGCCTTTATTACATACGAAACTCAATATGCTCCAAGCGGTGGAATTTCCGCGGTTATGGCCAGATTGCCGCAGCAAGTTAGTAGAGCTTCACAACTCGCGAGCATTGTGATAACCCCTTTCCACCATAGAATATCAAAGACAGCCACAATCATAGATCAAATGGAACAAGTCGGTACTTTTAAGGTCCCCTTTGATGGCATAAAAAAGACCGTTATCCTACATAAATTTAAGGGTGACCAAAATCAATATTTCTTACAGCCAAAGGATAAACTTTTCTTCGCTGGCTCCCGCCATCCCTATGATCTAAAACTTAACCCGGAAGATAGGACGCCCGCATTACTGCGGGATGCCTTGTTCTTCGGGTCTGCTGTGGTTCGAGCGCTCCCGATCATCTCTCCACAAACTATCTGGATTATGATGATGCAAGATTGGGAGGCAGCCACAGCGGTATTAGCGTTGACCAGAACCGAACTTATTGAGTACAAAGCTTTCCTGACATTACACAACAGTTATGACAACCAAGCCAGGGACAATGATCTACTTCGCTTCGCTATCGACCCTACACTTTGTCCAGGGAAAACTATTCTCGAGCGCGCCTTGCCCTTGGTTAACAAGCCGGTTTTTACAGTTTCAGAGACTTTTTCATCAGATTTCAGGGAAGAGACCTTGCAAACCGAAATATTGGCACCTCATCTAAGAAGTATCTTATCTACAATATTGGTGGGGGTTAATAATGGCCTTTTCATTGATACGGTAGTGCCAAACGATATTTTAACGACAGCAAGGGGCGGGAATTATTTTGGATTGGGGAAATGGAAATCAGCAAACCGCCAGAAAGCTTTGGCAGCCCTGGATGTATTAAAACCAACAAAAGATAAACCGTTATGGGGAAATCTGGAAAAATTAAAACGAGATGATGCTCCCTGGTTTGTTCTAGCTGGTCGTGATGATCCCCGTCAAAAGGGCTTTGATGTTGCTTGCCTAGCTATCAGGGGCTTCCTGGAAGGGGGCGGAGATGCGCGTTTCTTGATTTTGCCAATCCCTGGGGATGAAGGATTAGTAGGACTTTCCTTCTTAAAGAAATTAGCTCGAAGCTTTCCAGATCAAGTAATAGTATTACCTTTTCTCTTCCGGGAAGGGTATTTTGTCACCTTGCAAGGCGCAACATATGGAATAATGCCATCTCTCTATGAGCCATTTGGCATGGCAAATGAATTTTATTTAATGGGAACGGTAGGAATTGGACGGGCGACCGGAGGGATTCTGCAACAGATCGTCCCTTTCAGAGCAGCCTCCGCCTTCAGTCCCGCTGTCCAGATTCGCTCGGACCGACTATACGGGTCCTCTGCCCACCCAACAGGCATCCTTTACCGTGAACCTGATGACATCCCTTCAGCCATTGCAGACTGGCAAGGGATCAATGCAGCTGATTACAACCAACTTGGTCAAAAACCGGACCGGGTTGAACAGCGTACTTCATTCAGAATTTTCCGAGAGATGGCAGAGGAACTTCAGCTCGCAATAAAAGATGGGGTGAGAATATACCAGCAACAGCCTCACCTGTACTACGGCATGCTCGTCGAGGGGATCACTTATCTTCAAAACAGTTTTTCGTGGGAACGCACCTCCCAAACTTACGCGCGTTATATAATATAAAGTTTCTTTCGCGATCGATAAGAACCTGTCCGGGACCGCTAATCGCTATGACGCATCTCAAATCAACCATACTTTCTTTCCAACGCATCAAACTATTAAATATGCTTCGTACAATTCGTTACGCCCTCACTAGAGATTGGTTGGATAAAAACCAGCGGGAGGGTGAGAGATCTTCAGCTCCCTATCTGACACCAGGAAAACTTCTAGAAGTTAAGAACCTCCCATGTGGTGCCCGATTTGAATTCGAACGTACCGAATTAGAAGTGATTTTCGTTTCGCCGTATTTTGTACGGGTTTCATGGGGCACAGAAGATAGCCCAATTTCCTATGCTTTGACGGAAAACGAATGGCCCGATGTGAAAATTAGCATTAATCAGGATGTCCACGGTTGGGACCTATCGTGCGATACCTTCTCGATCCATATCAATGAAAATGGGAGATTAACTTATCGAGATCTCAGTGGCCATATTCTTCGGCAAGAGTTATCTCCCATCCGCAAGGACGAAGCTTGGTTTCATCTTGCTCAAATGGAATCAGACCTTCATGTCTATGGCTTAGGCGAACGAGCGGCCTCCCTTAATCTGCGAGGGGGAACTTACCAGGTTTGGAATACAGATCCACGCGGAGGTTATAGCCCCGGACAGGATCCACTTTACCTGAACATCCCGGTCTATCTTGGTATGCATGAGGGTGGCAGCTATCTAATTTTTTATGAAAACCCTTACAAAGCCAGCTTTTCCTTTCAAGATTTGAAACCCGATTTCCTCGAAGGGTCTGATATACCTCTGGGTGTTTACGAACAGGTTTCTACTGTGCACTTTGAGAAAGGCATGTTACGCTATTATTTCTTCCCCGGTTCTCCAGATCACGTCATTAAGCTTTTCACCCAACTAACTGGACGCCCTGCCTTGCCGCCTCGCTGGGCATTGGGCTACCACCAATCTCGTTGGGGTTACAAAAGTGAATCGGATATCTACGCAATTGCTGAAGGTTTCTCGCAGTATGATCTTCCCATCTCGGCAATTCACCTGGACATCGATTATATGGATGGATACCGAGTGTTTACCGTGGATACTCAGCGATTCCCTGATCTGGCTGGTCTGTCGAATGAACTTATAAAAAAGGATATACGGCTTGTCGCGATTCTAGACCCAGGGGTTAAATACGATCAAGACTTTTTCTTATTTTCTGAAGGGCTGAAAAAAGGTTTGTTTTGCACTTTGCCGGATGGAAAGTTACTCATTGGTCTAGTCTGGCCGGGTTGGTCGGTATACCCAGATTTTACCGATCCTGTTGTGCGCAAGTGGTGGGGCAAACAATACTCCAGATTGCTTGAACAGGGTATCGCCGGGATATGGCACGATATGAACGAACCCACATCCTTTGCAGCCTGGGGAGACCTCTCACTACCTCTCTGCACCTGTCACAACTTAGAAGGTCGTCGTGGCGACCACCGGCAGGCGCATAACGTTTATGGTCTATTGATGAATAAATCTGGATTCGAGGCAATAAATGAGTCGATGCCGGCGCAACGCCCATGGTTACTTTCTCGCTCCGGATGGGCGGGCATAGGAAGGTACTCGTGGGTTTGGACCGCTGATATCGAAAGCACCTGGGCAGCTTTACGGCAGACAGTGCCTACTCTCATTGGATTAGGGCTATCGGGCGTCCCCTTTTCCGGTTCGGATATAGGCGGTTTCTTGGGGAATCCCTCAGCCGAACTCTATGTCCGCTGGTTTCAATTTGCTGCCTTTACCCCGTTTTTCCGCTCGCATTCGGCCTTAGGTACATACCCCCGGGAGCCCTGGAGATTTGGCGAACCCGTATTAAGCATCATCCGAGACACCTTAAAGCTGAGGTATAAACTGATACCCTACTTTTACAGTCTCGCATGGGAGGCGATGCAGTTTGGTTTTCCATTGGTTCGTCCAAGTTTTTGGCAGAACCCTGATAATAAGGAACTTTGGGAGGTTGAAGATCAATTTCTTTTAGGAAACTCCCTGTTAGTAGCTCCAGTTCTCGAGCAGAGTATGACTTCTCGAAGTGTGTTCCTACCAAGCGGTCAGTGGTACGATTTTTGGAATGAGAATTCATACCATGGGCCAGGAAAGATACAGCTTCCGGTGGAATTAAATACCATCCCGATATTAGTGCGCGCTGGCAGTCTGCTCCCAATGGTAGAAGATGGCAACCTTGTATTACATCTCTATCCCATATCGGAAGATGAATTCGAGAGTTGGCTTTACTCTGATGCCGGAGATGGTTATGGTCCCTGTCGAATGGATGAGTTCTATATATCGAAGTCAAAAATGGGCGTAGATATTCGCCATGACCACGCAGGGCATTACGCTTTCCCATATAAAAATATATCTATCCGCCTGCACGGATTTTCCGCAAAACGCGCCTGGGTTGATAATAAGGAAATCGCTTGCCAGGAGGACTTGGTTGAATCAGGTCTGTTTGATATCATCCGGATCGAAGGGAGATTTCACCATTGATCCGTAATCGACCTATTTGGTTTTTCTGCATGTTATACTTATTTTCTAAATGACCTGGATCGTCGTACCATCTTCGTTAGCGTTTCTCATCCTGATTAATTCTTTATACGTTGCAGCTGAATTCTCTTCTGTCAGTGCTAGGCGCACCCGGTTGGCTCAACTTGCCTCACAGGGGAATCGTCTAGCACGCACTTTACTGCCGATTGTCAAAGACCAGCACCGCCTGGATGACTACATCGCAGCTTGCCAGTTAGGCATCACCGCCTCCAGCCTGGTGCTGGGGTTTTATGGTCAGGCACAATTGACGCCAGTGATCTCTCCGTATCTATCAAAGATCACCAGCTTGCCCATTACTTCAGCAGAATCTATAACATCTACTGTCGTGCTGATTTCATTGACCGCCCTACAAGTCATCTTTGGTGAGTTGCTGCCAAAATCAATAGGTGTCCTCTATCCGGAAAGGCTTGCCCTGCTGACTACCATCCCGATGCGCTGGTCTACTATCATATTTACACCTTTTATTTGGGTTTTCAACGGCAGCGGCCAAGCAATATTAAGGTTGTTAGGTAGAAGTATGGATACCGAGCATATCCACATCCATTCTCCCGAAGAAATATTAATACTGTTTGAAGAAAGCAGCGCGGGTGGCTTGTTGGATAAAGAAGAACGCCGTTTATTGAAAAACTCTTTAGAGCTCCGCAAGCTGGCCGTCAGGCAGGTCATGATGCCCCGGAACCGCATGCTAGCGGCTTCAGTGGAAAGCTCCTGTCAGGATTTATTAAATTTGTTGGCCTACTCACCCTTCTCTCGTCTACCACTTTACGAAGATTCCATCGATAACATCATTGGGATAGTCCATCTTAAAGATCTATTATGCTTGCAGATGCAAACTGGCCAGCATAATGTGCGGGAGGCCATGCGACCGGTTCTTTTCATTCCAGAAATGATGCCTGTCGATGAAGTTTTTACATTATTGCAAAAAAAACGCTACCACATCGCTATAGTGTTAGATGAATTTGGCGGTACCGCCGGTATCGTTACACTAGAAGATTTAATTGAGGAAATTTTCGGTGAGCTGCAGGATGAATTTGACACCGATGTTCGCCCCTTGGTAAAGATCCTGACCACCAACAGAGTTCAAGTGCGGGGAGATATTTTGATTGACGAACTGAATGAAATGCTCGACCTTTACCTGTCAGATGAGCAGGTTGATACTCTTGGAGGGCTGGTGCTTGACGCCCTCGGACATGTTCCCAGGATTGGAGAGACGATTCATTACCAAGGGGTTACCATCAAGGTTGAAGATATGGATGGGAAAGGTGTCTCATCTGTAAGTATAGAGGTCACTCCTGCACAAATCCAACATCTTAAAGAATGGCTGCAATGATCGATACTATCTTTCCGATCGCGATTATCAGCTCATTAATAATAATCAATGGTATCTTCGTTGCCGCTGAATTTGCCATTGTAGCAGCACCTCACACCCGCATTGCACAAAGAGCACAGCGTGGATCAAAGACTGCCCGTCGGGTTTTAGAAATCCTTCGCCACCCGGACAAACAAAACCGTTATCTGGCCACTGCTCAGGTAGGTATTACCATTGCCAGCTTAGGTTTAGGCATGTATGGTGAACATGCCATTGCCGATTGGATTAGCAATCCTCTTGAAAACCTTGGGGAACTCGCCATGCCCGTCGCTCATTCAATATCCGCAGTTTTCTCGATTGGATTATTGACCTACCTGCACGTAGTGATAGGTGAAATGGTGCCCAAAACTTTGGCATTACAATCTGCAGACTCAATGGTGCTACGCCTGCATAAACCCATGGCGGTCATAGAACGGATTTTTCTGCCCATAGTCGTAGTTCTAAACGGGATAGCCAATGGCATAATGCAGCTGATAGGTATCCCGCCAGCCGAGCCAGGTTCCAGACTAATGTCACCTGATGAATTGGAATTGATCGTGGAAGAGAGCTATGAGAGTGGATTAATTGAGGCGGATGAGCAGCTTTTTATCGAAAACATCTTTGACCTCAGCGAGCGAACCATCGGTCAAGTTATGACACCTCGCACGCGCATTCTGGGAATCCCAATCAATTTTGATGAAATTGCTACTTTAAGACGGGTATGCCAGGCGCGGGCTAGCCGTTTCCCGGTTTTTGAGGGAAACCTTGACCACATCAACGGGATTCTGCATATAAAAGACCTCGCCCGACATCAGATAAAATCCTCGCAGCCATTCGATCTCCGCAAGTTTCTTCGTCCCGCCTTGTTTGTCCCAGAATCGTTATCCCTCGAAGGATTATTGATGCGTTTTCGCCAAGAAGGCATTCAAATAGCCATTGTTATCGATGAATTTGGAGGCACTTCAGGATTGGTCACTATTGAGGATTTGGTTGAGGAAGTAGTAGGCGAGATCCAGGATGAATTTGATCAGGAAATCCCACCGATACAACAGCTAGGCCCCGGAAAACTCAGGGTGCGCGGGGACTTGCTACTCGATGAATTGAATCAACATCATGATCTCAATCTATGTCACGACGATGCAGACACAGTCGGCGGGTTACTCATGGCGCTGCTTGGACGTGTGCTACACTCAGGGGATGTAGTCGAAACAAACCGGGTTAGGTTTGAAGTCGAGACTGTCAAAGGCTTAGCAGTACAGACGGTACTCGTTGATCTCCTCGAGAAAAATACCGTAACAGAGCTGGAGCAAAATGATGATGAGCTGCCAATTTCTTAGGATAGATCCGCTCACAGTATGACAAAACATACTCCTAATTTTCAAGATCCAATAATTAATTCCGATGATCACACCAAGAAAGTGAGGTAATTGATGGAATTCGTCAATCTCGGCAGAACTGGATTGAAGGTCAGTCGCTTATGTTTGGGCACCATGAATTTCGGTCCACTAACAGATGAGACAACGAGTCATGTCATTATGGATGATGCCCTGGAAAACGGGATAAACTTCTTTGATACAGCCAATGTCTACGGTTGGAAAACAGGAGAAGGTATCACCGAAAAAATTGTGGGTAGATGGATAGCCCAGGGGGGTTCCCGGCGCGAACACATTGTTTTGGCTACCAAAGTCTATGGCAAAATGGGGGAGGGGCCCAACGACCATCGCTTATCTGCCTATCACATTCGAAAATCCTGCGAGGACAGCTTACAACGATTGCAAACGGATCACATCGACCTTTACCAAATGCACCATATTGACCGGGAGACGCCCTGGGAGGAAATCTGGCAAGCAATGGAATTATTGCTTCAACAGGGGAAAATCCTCTACGTGGGAAGCAGCAACTTTGCTGGATGGCAAATTGCGCAAGCACAATGCACCGCGAAACCGCGTAATTTCCTAGGCTTGGTGTCCGAGCAAAGCATCTACAATCTCAATAACCGCATGGTAGAGATGGAAGTTATTCCGTCCTGCACTTCCTTCGGGTTGAGTTTAATCCCTTACAGCCCTCTGGGAGGCGGTCTTCTAGCAGGGGCACTGGAAAAAGGGGAGGATGGTCGCCGTGCATCTGAACGAATCCAAAATGCTCATGAGAAACATCAAAACCAGCTAAGATCTTATGAAAATTTTTGCCGAGAAATCAGTCAAGAACCAGCCAATGTAGCCCTCGCCTGGCTCTTACACAATCCGGTTGTCGCCGCGCCAATTATCGGGCCTCGCACCCAAGAACAATTAAACAGCAGTCTAAAGTCCCTGGATATCATTTTGACTGATGAACAAATTGTTCGCCTGAACGAGATATGGCCTGGTCCTGGTGGTGAAGCACCTGAAGCATACGCCTGGTAGGGCGGCATTATCCGCTTATCGCCTCCCAAAATATTCTTAAGGCTAGAATGTTCCCGGATAATAGCGTTACCGATTCGCCCACACCAAATTTCAAAAGGAAGAGGAGATCAGGGCTAGTTTACTTTTGGTTAACGAAACTTGGGAAAATATCGACTAAATTCTCATGGTCGATTTTCTTGCTGTTGGTGACGGGTTTGAGTCTAATCCTATATACTTACAGCTATGCCCAACAAGAGAATGATCAGCGTATGAGCATGTTTGTCCCCATGGGTGGCGGATATAAAGACCTTTATGTAGAGTTTTCACAGGCAGCGGTAGCCAACCAGATCAACGAAGGGGTCAATATTCTCGTATTGCCTATTGCATACGCTTCCAATCCTGAGAACATCACAAATCCGGAGCGTAAGCAGCTGCTCGGCTCAGCTGAAAAAAGGCGGGTTGAAATCGATCACGCTTGCCAGCAAGCAGCTCCCCATGGAATTAGTTGCGTAACAAAGCTTCTCCCGATATTAACCCACTCTGACGCTCTGGATTCCAATAATCTTAAAGACTTCACGAGCGATTTATCTGCCATTTTTATCTTAGACGGAGACCCAAGGGTGGCTATGAAAGTTATCGGGAACTCTCCTTTGGAACAAGCCTTGGAGCAGGCTTCCAGGAATGGCGCAATCATCGCCGGTACTGGCGGTGGAGCAGTTCTGCAATCGAAAGCCATGATCGCTGGGTATGGGCTGAATTTCTGCGCCGGTAACGCGGTTAAAAGTGGCGCATCCCTCATTTGGAACGATGCTGACCAACATGGACTATCCTTTGGTATCCCAAACGCTGTTATAGAACAACGTATCTTCCAACAGGGAAACGTTGGAAGGTTGCTCACAACCATTGCCCAACAAGGAATTCCAAGCTTGGGGATCGGAATCGATGCTTACACAGGTCTATTTTTGCAAGGTGGAAATCAAATCACTAAAGTATTTGGGCTGTATGAAATCGCCATTTTTGACGCTATGACCTACCATGCTGTCGAGGATGGCAGTGGTCAAGGGGAACATGGCGTCCTTAATTTGAGAAACGTGGTCATTCATCTGTTGGCACCAGGAGTAAATGGATACAACCTTGTCACCCGAACAAATTCCTTGGCCGCGCCCGTAGAGCGTATCGATCGGGATTTCAATGACCTTTCACTTCCGAAAGGAGCAGGGTTTTTATTTCTATCCGGTGATATTCCCAAACCCACCGGCGATCCACCAATCATAAATTCCTTCATCTCGTTAACGGGTGGATCCAAAACCCGAACCTTGATCCTGGTAATCAGACACGAATCGAACCTTAATCTTAAGAACGTTGCTGATTTTTACCGCCAAAAATTCGACAAGCCTGCCTTAGTGATCGATTATACCGAGGCATCTAAATCCATTCAGCCGCCCCACCCCAAGGATTATGACGCTATCATTTTCATGGCTGAGGATCAGGCATTGCTCGCCCAGACCATCGAGCAACTCGCTTTTATTCGTGGCGCATGGTTGAGCGGGAAACCCTTATTGGCTATCGATGCTGCCGCAGCTGCATTGGGACCATTCTTTTCAACAGAAAGTCCTACTCCCCAGGACTCAACCCAGAGAGAGCTGGCTACCCAAGCGTCCTTCTTAGAAGGGCAGACCAGGATTTCTCCTGGTTTGAACCTACTGAATGTGATGATCGAGCCACAACTAATGAGCGACAACCGCTGGGGAAGGCTTTTCTCCCTAGCTTTCTCTCATCCAGAGAACCTGGTGATTGGTCTTACCGGAAATACCACCCTTGTCATAAACCAAGAGGCAGCCAAACCATCTGGAGATCAGGCCATATTTGTACTTGATCTAAGGGGCGCAAATCTTGGCTTAGGTGAAAATCAGGGATTCGAGATCGCCAACGGATTGTTAGATATCTTCGCAGATGGAGAGATTATTCGGGCAAAAAACGCTGAAATAAGTATTTTACAGCAAACTACCCTTCCCACAGTGTCCGTCGATTTCCTTGCCACAAGCACACCCCCTTCGACAAATCCGTCTTCGGTGAAGAATGAAAATATCGGCTTGGATGAACTGGCAGTGCCTACCCAGCCAAATCTTACCCCATTATCTACAGGGACCTATCCATATTACCCACTTACACAGACCACCACTTCGCCCAACTTGCCGATCATCCTGGGTGCAGTAATAATCGTCTCAATCGTTGTATTGGGTTGGGCAATCGTCAGCAGGCGCTACCGGTACTAAATCAGCCTATTGATAAAAATATAGTATGCAAGTAAGAAGATGCATCAAAGATAAATCCTGTTATCTTGGCAGCCAATTTCCAGGGTAGCCGTAATAATTTTGTAATCATTTCTTCGCATCCACGTAAGCAAACAAAGGTAGTATTATTTCGTTGAGGTCAATCCGTGACAGATGCTTTGATACTTATCGTCGAAGATGAACCCAGCATTGCTGAAGTCGTCACCTTATATCTAAAAAGGGCGGGGTATAAGGTAAAGGTTTCAACAGATGGGCGGGCCGCCTTGGAAGCCATCAACCTAAACCTCCAGACTTGGTCATCATGGATCTCATGCTCCCGAAGATCGATGGCTGCGAGCTCACCCGCCGGTTACGAGATAAAAGCGATGTTCCCATCATCATGTTGACCGCCCGCAGGGAAGAATCGGATCGAATAGCCGGCCTCGAGATGGGCGCCGATGATTATGTTGTCAAACCCTTCAGTCCTCAAGAATTGGTCAGTCGCGTCCGTGCAATGTTGAGAAGAACCCGTTCACAAAGCGAGCCATTCAAAGAAAGGCCTCTAAAGTATGATGATCTTGACATTGACCCAAAAACCCGCCTGGTTATCGCCCGAGACGAAGAGATTAACCTCACTGCCAAAGAATTCGATATGCTCTGGCTGTTAGCGAATCACCCACGCCAGGTATTTACTCGCCAGCATTTACTCGAAAACATTTGGGGACTTTCAGACTTTATCGACCCGGGAACGGTTACCGCACACGTTCGTCGGTTAAGAGAGAAAATCGAAAAAGATCCATCGAATCCGAGATATATCATCACCGTTTGGGGCGTGGGCTATAAGTTCGAACCTTAGTAATCCTCTTGGATTGGGTTGGTGTCCTGAAAAATTATATTTGTTAAGATCTGGAAACCCCTTTCATTTCAGCCTACAATTCCAAAAGTATCATTAGAAGGTACATAGTATGACCGCTACGGATTTTTTAGCTCATATGTCCTTGCCTCTGAAACTTGTCATTATCATCGTGTTGATCCTGGTTATCTCATTGGGCATTTTTTTACTTTTTATTGCAACCGCCTCTAATCGATATCCGGCTTATGGCAAGCTTCCTTTCTGTAACTGCGATCATCTCCTGGCTGGCAGGTTACGGTGCTTATCGTTTAGGTTGGGTCGAACGGTCGCCCACTATTCGTTGGACGTTATTAGGAGGCTACCTGCTTTCTAGCCTGCTGACCTTCATTAATGTTTGGGTTACTGCTGCTCTTATGTTCACCAATCAGCACGACCTGTTAGTAGCCACAGTGCTTCTCGTCTTCGCAACGACCATGGCAGTTGCCCTGGGATATCTCTTATCGATAAGGCTTACCGATCGAATTCGCCAAATCGAAGACGCCGCCCAGAGCGTTTCACAGGGCGATCTCAATGTACGCCTCTCGGTTACGGGACGGGATGAGATGGCTGACCTGGCTGCCACTTTTAATCAAATGACTATTCAATTAAGCAATGCAGATCGGAAACAACGCGAATTAGATCACCTCAAGCGCGACCTAATCTCCTGGATCGGGCATGATCTGCATACCCCCTTGGCATCCATCCGGGCCATTATTGAAGCGCTGGCTGACGGTATGGTCAAAGATCAAGAAACTGTGCAAAGATATTTATCCACCGCTCAAAAGGAAATCAAAACGCTCTCGATGCTGATCGACGATTTGTTCCAGATGTCCCAATTAGATACCGGTGGATTGCATCTGAACAAGGAGCAGAATTCAATGACAGACTTGGTTTCCGATACTTTGGAGAGTTTTTCTGAGCTTGCTCATCAGAAAGGAATTAACCTGAAAGGGGATGTCTCCCCAGAAGTTGACCCAGTGTTGATGGATGGACAACGAATTAGTCGAGTTTTGAACGCTTCTATCGGGGGGAAAAATCGCGCAGCCGCTCACCTGGCGGTTCCGGGCTGGGGTTAGCCATCGCCAGAGGCATCGTGGAGGCCCATGGGGGTCAAATTGAGGTGGAATCTCGCCCTGGTCTTACTCGTTTCTATTTTACTTTGCCAAAATAAACAACCCCCTGAAATCGCTGGCATCAGGTTGACCTGATCTCCCTCACTAAGCCTTTGAGAAGGATCAGCAATACGACCGTTAACCACCAGCAACATGGCGTCAGTATCCATGTCCACTTCTAATTTTCCGAGCAAATCAGTAATGTTGCTGGCAGGTTTGAGATTAATTTCTAAGCGGTCAACTAACCCTTCAGGCGTCTTCCTTTGTAAGATGGTATGCAATTGAACTGTTATTTTCGTAGGACACCTCGAACTTTATTTTCCCTACCAGTCGAAGACCCCATCGAGATCTTCTTCACTCACATCGAAGACAGCATTATGCGGTGGCAACGGTTCCGTTAGCATCCATTCTGGAAGGCGGTCATTAGCGGGTGTGAATCCTGCTCGCCGGTTGAATTCACGCTCTAGAGCCAGACACTCACGACCCAGCGATTCAAGGATATCGCTGCCAACTTGCCAATCAAAGCGGGCGTTGAGCAAATCTGGAATGGTTTCAGGTTTTCCCGCAAATCCAAATCCTGCAAAAATACACGCTCCTAAAGTATCATAACCCGCATTGCTTATTTGGGAGTTCCGCGAGAGCTGAGCCTGTCCGCAAGGATCAAGATGGTCTACCTTGGCGCGAATCGTCAAACCACAGGTATGGTCAGCCCCTTGTGGTGAGGTTGCGTAAGTCACACCAGTGCCTTTGATCGCCCTGGGATCATAAGCCGACATTGCTTGTCCTTTCACTACCGGAATCCGCTTGACGCCAAGAACCCGTCCGGTTACCTCTGCACCTTGCCCCAACAGGCGCCCTAAAACTGATCCCTTACGAATCTCCTTCAACAAGGCTAACGCACCGGTGCTGTCTCCAAAATCTATCATGCCAGCTTCACATACTATACCCATTGCAGCGCCGATTTCTATGGAATCTAATCCCAGGTCATTTACTTCCCAATTTAACCGGGCGATCATATCCAGATCATCGATACCGAGATTAGCACCTAACAACCCTATAGTTTCATATTCCAATGGGGAGACTACATTCTGACCATCCTTATCCCCAAAAATGTTTGAACAACGGATGGTACAGCCAGCCATACAGGCATGCGTGGGATTACTTTCACCAGCTCTGCTTAATAGTAATTCGCGCATGTACTCACCACTGATCTTTTCTGCACCTTCAAATTGACCGCTGGAAAAATTACGGGTCGGCAGTCCTCCAAAGCCATTGCTCATACGCGTCATTCCCGCCGTGCCGTATTCCGCATAAACTCTGGTTTGAGGGTGAGCCATCAAGGATTTGTTAAAAGCCTTCTGAGCCTGTCTGAATTGGTCCAAATGTGCAATCGGTGGCTTGACCCCTCCCTGGTTATTGATCACAATTGCTTTTAACTTCTTAGATCCCATCAGGGCACCCAAACCACCACGGGCATTGATGCGCGAGGGAACCGCGTCTTTATCAAGATTTAATATACCGGCTGAAGCGAAACCCATCTCGCCCCCAGGGCCTATCAGGGCTATGGCGACTTTATTCCCATAAAGCTTCAATAAGAGCTTCGCTGATTCGTATACCCCTAATCCAGGTAACTGATTAACTTGATCGAAACGAACGCCTTCCTTGCTCACATGCAGTACAAAATAGCTATCCCCAGCAGGCTGGTCTTCTATGATTAAAGCTTTAATTCCCAGGTACGCCAGGTGCAAGCCCGTGCGCCCACCGGCGTTAGATTCTTTAATACCACCGGTGAGAGGGCTTTTTCCCCCCACTGAAATACGGTCACAACTGGAAAGCATATGACCAACAAGCAGACCTGGAGCGAAAACCAGCTCGTTATACTTACCGAGGGGATCGCAAGTTCCTGGAACCTCATCTAACAATATTCGCGATATCAGCCCACGCCCACCCAGATGTTCCCAGCTGGCGGGGACAGGTTCGACTTTCAGGTCTTGTTTTCGTGTATTTACTCTCCAGATATGCATAAAATACTCCATCAAGTAGAAACGTTCTGTATAACCTCCTGCATCGATTCAGTAAAGATATCCAAAGCCTGGTCAATTTGATCTTTGGTCACGATGAGAGGTGGAATCCAGCGGATGGTATTGTCCCATGGACCGCATGTCAACAACAAGAGCTTTCTGTCCTGGCATGCGTGTATGACAGCCTTGGCGGTGTTTTTATCCGGCTGGCGATCTGGGGTTCGAAATTCAGTGCCAATCATTAAACCTAACCCGCGTAAATCTCCAATAATTGGGAAGCGTCTCTGCAACTCTCGCAATCCGTCCATCAGCTGTTTTCCTCTTTGCTGGCAATTCTCTAACATTTTCTCGTCACGGATTGCTTGGATTGTGGCTACCGCAGCTGCAGCTGCTACGACATTGCCTCCATATGTACCACCATGAGATCCGGGGATCCAGGCTTCCATCAGTTCCAAACTGCTAAATACACCAGATAGGGGCATACCTGAAGCCAGACCCTTTGCAACAGTCAGGATGTCAGGCTCAACCCCAAAATGCTGGTAGGCAAACCACTTCCCAGTTCTACCGAAGCCAGATTGGATTTCATCCAAAATAAGCAGCATCTCGTGTTTATTGCACACCTGGCGAAGGGCTTGTAAGAAAGTATCTGGTGGTACGACATAGCCTCCCTCACCTAATACCGGTTCCACCAGAACTGCAGCGGTTTCCCCTGGAGCGGTTTGGGTTGTGAGCAAAAAATCTAATTCATCCAGACACCACTGGCTGGTCTTCTCTTCGTCCCACCCGAAGCGGTATGCATACGGGTAAGGAGCCACAAATACACCAGGCATGAGCGGTTGGTAACCAGCCCGATAGATTGTTTTCGAGGTAGTCAACGACATGGTCCCAATAGTGCGCCCGTGAAAGCTGCCTTGGAAGACGATGATGTTCTGTCTTCCGGTAGCATGACGCGCCAGTTTTATAGCTCCCTCAATCGCTTCTGCCCCCGAATTACTAAAGAAGAAACCATCCAGCTTGGGTGATACGATTTCGCGCAGTTCATTCACCAACTCAAGCAAGGGAGTATGCAATACGATATTGACCTGTCCATGTAGGAGCAAGCCTGCTTGTTGGCGGATAGCAGCCACCACCCGCGGATGGCAATGACCGGTGTTGGTTACACCAATACCGCAAGTGAAGTCCAGGTAGGCACTGCCATCCTGGTCATAAAGGTAACATCCCTGACCACGCTCAACAATCAGGGGGGTATATCTTGTCCAAACTGGTGAAACATGGGGGATGGCTTTTTTGAAGTCTGGCATAGACACCACGCTTTGTAATTAAATTTCAGGCGGCAGCCGGCAGCAGGTCTGCAACCCATTCGATACCGAGATCGATTAATTTTGCCCGCGTAGGTATTCCATCGGCGGTCCAGTCGAGTAGCTGGTAATAAAGATCGAGAGCGGCTTCAAGCTCATCTGAATCGATCGACATCCCAGCGGTTGGCCCACTGCCCTTTAAGGGTTTGAAGAATTTCACGGGTAGTCTATCGTCTTTACGATCAAAGCCCTCCCGAGCGTTGAAGACGCGCATCAGGTTAAGACGACGTTCTCCCACCTTCATCAATTCGTACAGGCTGACCTCCCAACCTGTCACAGCCTTGACGAATTCGAGCATTTCGGCAGGACCATATAGCGTCCAGGCTGGTCCCCACACGAATTGGCAAAGTTCTAAAGTGTCTAAAATACTGTAAAAGATCTGGGTATAGGCTGCGAACCTCACCTTTTCTGGTCCGAGACTGTATAAAGTCGGCGGATCTTTCAAATCGAGTTGTTTTAACCGATTCAAGTAGAACTCTGAGGCCTCCTCTTCGTACATGGGGTCATGTTCGCTGGACTGATGGTCAGCGCCGAAGGGATTGACTGCGTAAATCAGGCTTAACGACCTTTTTGCTTGAGGCATGTGGGCTGGGGCTTCCTGGTTTTTAACCGTGATCAGGCATTCTTCTGCAGATGGTCCCCAGATTTTTGCAACCCGGGCGGAACCTTGGGAAAGAAGACCACCAAGAGCTCCACTATTGGTTACAATCTGCTTCAAGACCTCCAGCATCGCCTCAGCATCCCCATAACGCAGATTTAAGCCTCCCGTCTCCTCAATACCGATGATGTCCTTTTCAAAGCATTCCATTGCAAAGGCGATGCTCGCCCCGCATGAGATCGTATCTACCCCGTATTTGTTGCAGATTTCATTTGCTTTCGATACGGCTGCCAGGTCATTAACCCCGCAGTAGGAACCGAAGGTCGCCAGGGTTTCATATTCTGGCCCCCCATAAAGCGGATCAACGACATACCGGCCATTATTAATTTCCACCACGCGCTTACATCTCACCACGCAAGCATAACAGGTGTCTCGTTTCTTGAGTACAGTCTCAGACATCACCTCACCGCTGATATCTTCGCACCCTTCAAATTGGCCCTCATTGAAATTACGGGTAGGTAAGGTTCCGATGGTATTTTGGTAAGTTACCACGCCGGCCGTGCCGTATGTGCCCAGATCGTCCACATCAGGGTTATCGGGCATTAACTTTGGTCCAGTCTTCGAGAGTGCAGCCAGGGCGGCTTGATCGGCGAGAGCAACTTTCTGCATACCACGAACCACGATGGCTTTGAGATTCTTACTTGCCATCACTAAGCCCATGCCCGTCCGCCCATTATTGCGATTTGCCATATTGACCAGACTGGAAAATAACACCCCGTTCTCAGCAGCCGGTCCACACTGCAAGATCTCTGCTTTAGGCTCTTCTAGTTCCTCACGTAGGATTGTTTCAACCTCGCCGGTTACTTTTCCCATCAAATGTCCAGCCTCATGAAGTTTTACTTTTCCATCTAAGATGGATAAATAGACCGGCTCTGGAGACCTTCCCTTTATGACCACTCCATCAAAACCAGCAAACTTCAGTTCAGCTGGGAAAAAACCACCCGACTGAGAATCGCCAATAGCACCACTGACAGGCGATTTTGCATTGGCATTCAAGCGACTTTGACCAGAAATAGGAGCTCCAGTGGTAACACTGAGCATTAAAGTCAGGACACTTTCAGGGGCTAACGGCTCGACTCCGACTGGCATCTCCTTCAAAATGTAATACATTCCCATCAGGCTTCCACCCATATATTTACGATAGAAGGACTCACTGGGTTCTTCAACCTCAAGGGTTCCCCGAGTCAGGTCAACATGTAGGATTCTTCCTGCATATCCGAAAGGCATAATACCCTCCTATAATAAAACTTTAGGACTTACGCAGTTGGTGGGAGGATGGGGGTGTTTGGGCGGGCAACGCCCGCCCAAACACCCCCGATTTTCCCCTGAACTGTGTAACTACTAACTTTATTAAATACCCGAAGACCGATCTAGAATTTGCGAGACCAATCCTTCAACCAACGTTCGATAACTACTTTGGTCTGAGTGAAGAATTCAACGGCATGATGGCTTTGTCCATGTAAGCTGCCGAAGAAGCTGTCTTTCCAGCCACTAAATGGGAAAAAGGCCATAGGAGCGGCGACCCCGATGTTAATACCGATATTTCCTGCTTCGGCCTCATTACGGAATTTCCTGGCCGCAGATCCACTGCTGGTGAACAGGCAGGCCATATTACCGTAGTTGCTACTATTGACCAATTTAATGGCATCATCCACCGTATCAACATGCATCAGCCCCATCACTGGACCAAAGATCTCAGTCCGGAAGATTTCGCCTGCGGGCGGTACATTTTCCAATATAGTTGGACCTAAGAAATTGCCTTTTTCGTAGCCTTTGATTAGGACCTCACGGCCGTCCACAAGAATGTTGGCACCTTCTTCCACACCCTTATCTACCAATCCTTGGATACGCGCTTTACTTTGAGGAGTGATCACTGGCCCCATTTGCACTCCTTCAGCCAAGCCATTCCCAACCACACGCGCTTTGGCATCCTCGGCGAGTGCTAGGTTAAACATTTTTCTGGCTCCTTCACCTACTGTAACGACTAACGAAGCAGCCAGACAGCGTTGTCCGGCATTGCCAAAAACGCTATCGCTTACGATTTGAGTAGTCACCTCGAGGTCGGCATCAGGTAAAATGATGAGCGGATTCTTTGCTCCCCCCTGTGCCTGCACCCGCTTTCCATTGGCAGATGCCCGGCTGTAGATGTGTCGTGCCACAGGGGTAGAGCCCACGAAACTGATCGCCTTAATTAATGGATGATCGAGGATAGCGTTAACAGTGTCTGCGCTCCCGTTGATCAGATTGACTACTCCATGGTCAAAACCTGCGGCTTCCAGTAAGCCGAACACTTTCTGCATGGTAATAGGGGTCTTTTCCGATGGTTTCACCAAAACCGTGTTTCCACAAGCTAAGGCATAAGGCAGGAACCAAAACGGTATCATTCCAGGAAAATTGAAGGGAGCGATGATTGCACACACTCCCACTGGTTGACGAATCATGAATTCGTCGATCCCTGGCGCGATGTTTTCTAGAATGCCCCCTTGCATCATGGTGGGTATACCACAGGCAACCTCCACATTTTCTATAGCGCGTCGCATCTCACCCTGGGCTTCCTTGAAAGTTTTGCCATTTTCCAGGGTGATCGTGCGGGAAAGCTCATCAATATTTTCTTCGAGGATGTCCTTAAGCTTGAAGAGATGTTGGATGCGTTGGGTGGGAGGAGTGTGACCCCAGAGTTTATAAGCCTCGGTGGCTGCTTTGGCCGCCTGATCTACTTCACCTGGCGGAGATAATGGTACCTTTGACAGCACTTTTCCAGAGGCTGGGTTGATCACCTCTAACGTTTCGAAAGCAGTCGATCTGCGCCATACACCATCAACATAGTTCAATAAGGTTCCAGCAAAATCATCCATATTATTAACCCTCAATCGAGATTACCCCAAAAATGTCATTGATACAGCCATCCTGACCGAGAAAGGCTGGGATATGTTTTAGTGCAGATTCCAGATGGAACCGAACCCTATGTAATCATTGAAGTGACAGAAACCTGAGTGGGGATATCTCGGGCTTCTAATTCGTTGAAGAATGGTTCTGGCTCGATGACCATCTCAGGAGGATGGACCCCAGACGGTATGCGTTTTTCCGCTAGCCAAATCGCTGTAATCGCTGGGGCTACCCCAGTTGGAAGCGCACCTTTACAGGTTAATGTACCTACCCTGTACGTGACCTGTTCCCCTTTTTTCATTCCTCTCACTTCGGTAACGATTTCCTTGACCCAATTAGGTGGTTGATTGGCAGGCGCGGTTAAGAAATCGGTAATGGGGGGAACATACTCAGACAACAGCTTGACCAGTAGGTTTCTTGGTACGATCTGTTGACCATTCAGGTCAATCGGCTGATCGTTATTAAAACCAAAATCTGCCAGCACTTTGACTTTCTCGACGGTCTCCTTCGCCATTCCCCAATAATTTATCTTAAAGAAACATTCCTTGACACCTTTATGTTGGTAGGAAATCGGCAAAGTGGCCACCTCTGAGTGCAACGACAGGTGCATCGGCAACAAACCGATGGGGGGTGTGAACCAGTAATCCTCGAAATCGCTCATTGGATCACAAGCGTAGAATTCACCACCCCTGTAAATCATTGGTTGGACAGTCAACTCATCTAGTATGGTCGGGACGGCGTAGGTGAAGCGAACGTCGTTAGCAGGTGGTGGGGCTATTCCATCGTAGATTTTTATACTTTCAATTGTATCCAACCTGTCGGCAGCATAACGCGTTTGTACATTGGGTATCCCCGGAGCGGATCCCATCCCAAGTACAGCGCTTAACCCTGCAGAGACAAAACGGTCGTTCAGCTCGAGTTGTTTCCTGGTGGTATGAAATAACCCGCCCATATCGGTATAGTGTACACCAGCCTTCAGACAAGCCTGCATTACCAGTAGATTGGTGTAATATACTGTGGCATTCAAGCACACATCTGTGCCATCCAGAGCAGCCAGCAACGAATCCGGGTCATTCACGTCGACTTCCTGCAATTCGATCTTGGAGCCGCCAATAAAATCAGCAACCGTACGAGCTTGCGCAAGGTTAATGTCAGCGATACGGACGCTCTCGACCCGTCCGTCCCCGGCAAGGTCTTGAACGGCAATACACCCCATTTTGCCGGCTCCGCCTAAGACTGTTATGTGCATCTGATAGACTCCTTATCGGTAGCGTATGTAGTTGATTTATTCCCAGGGAAACCACCAGGGTTTAACGGCTCCCTCAATTTCCCAATGAACATGTTTGGTGTCCAAGAACTCTTCAAAACCTTCCAGTCCCAATTCCCGTCCTATACCTGAGCGCTTCATGCCCCCGAAAGGCCCAGCCACATTATCGATTAAAGGATCGTTTACCCAGACATTTCCCGCTTCGATTTCCTCCATATACTGCTTGACTTTCTTCGCATCAGAGGTAAAAAGGGTAGCTCCCAATCCGTATTGTGATTGATTGCTACGCAATAAAGCCTCTTCAAAGTCGGCAACTGGTAGAACAGGTAATACCGGTCCAAAGGTTTCTTCACTCATAATCACCATCTCTTCAGATACACCCGTCATCACCGTGGGTTCATAGAAAAACCCCTTAGCTTTGTCTGGAGGTATACGGCCTCCGGTGAGCACCTGCGCTCCCGCTTCTACCGCAGCTTTTACCTGATCATCCACCTTGCGACGTTCGCTGAGGCGGATCATGGGGGTTACCTCGCTCTCAGGATCGATGCCTGGGCCAATTACTAGTTTGCGAGTGAGGTCTACTGCCTGTTCTAAGAACTGCTGATATACCTCCTGGTCGACATAAACGCGCTCTACTGAGGTACATACCTGCCCCGCGTTTAAAAAGCCACCCCAAACTGCCGCTTTCACTGCCGCCTCCAAATTGGCATCTGCACAAACAATCAACGGATCTTTACCTCCTAATTCCAGGTGGATATGCTTGACCTCGTCAGCAGCCAAGCGCATAATATGCTGTCCAACTTCTGTGCTTCCCGTGAAAGCGATCATCCGTACATCCGGGTGTTTGACCAGGTATTCGCCAACCTGATTACCTGATCCGGTGACGATATTAACGACTCCAGGTGGAAAGTGGTCAAATAGCTGCGCAAATCCCAAAGAAACCCAGGAAGTATAGCTGGCGGGCTTGACTACTACGGTGTTCCCAGCTGCCAAGGCTGGCGCCAGCTTCCAAACCAGCAACAACAATGGATAATTCCAGGGAACAATTGCAGCCACAACCCCTAAAGGTACCTTTAAGACCATCGATAACTGGCTATTCTCGGGAGAGGGGATTAGACGACCGCGATAATGGCGCGAAAGTTCTGCATAATAATCGAAACACTGCGCTGACCACTCGACATAACCCTGGTTCTTACGGATGGAACGGCCGGTTTCTAGGGTCAACTGAGTCGCAATCTGATCAATCTGGTTTCTAAGTCTTCGAGCCACCTCATGCAGCATATTGGTACGGTCACCTGATGGAATCCTGCGCCATTTTGGAAAAGCCTCCTTCGCTGCCGAAACTGCTTTCTCTGCGTCTTCTATGGTGCCCCAAGTCACCTCATTGATAACCTCTTCCGTCGCCGGGTTAATCGCTTGCCGGGCTGAATCGCCGCCACTTTCGTATTTTCCATTTATCCACAACTGGCGCATAAAAGTCTCCGAATCACTTCTCCTCAATTAGAGCTTTTTTTTGACGTCATCAACCGCATCTTCAAAGATCGTGAGGGTTTCTTGAATAATTTGCTCATCATGACTGTAGCATAAGAACCATGGCTCACGCCCATCCGCATCGGGCATCACGCCTCTTTGAATTAGAGCAAATACGATTTTTTCATAAAGCTGGTCATCTCCATCTGCGTATGCCCTGAAATCAGTGGGAGGTTCGTTCGTCCCTAAGACATAGCCAAAAATCGGAGGCAAACCAGTCATATGGTGAGGAATCCCTGCCTGGGTCAGGATTTGATCAATGCCATCACGCAATATTTTTCCACAAGAATATAAATGTTCGTGGATGGGTTGTTTTTCCAAAATTTCCAGAGTGGCATCAGCTGCCGCGGTACCCACAACATTACCAGTATAAGTACCGCCATGAGCTACACCCCCTGGCTCTATGGTCATCATGACTTTCTCTTTTCCAGCGATGGCCGCGATAGGAAATCCATTTCCAAGAGATTTAGCGTAAGTAACGAGATCGCCCTGCACGCCAAAATACTCCTGAGCGCCTCCTTTGGCTATGCGAAAACCAGTTTTTACTTCATCCATAACCATCACAATCCCGTACTTAGTGCAGAGCTCTCTGATCTTTTCCAGGTATCCGGCTTTTGGCATGATCCCCGCCATATTCCCTAATAGTGGTTCTACAAAGATGGCAGCCAAATCTCCCCATTTGGCTTCCACGGTCTCTTCCAGGCGTTCAAAATCGTTGAAAGGAAGGACGATTACATATTTGCTGATCTCGCTAGGGATTCCAGAAGTGACCGCAGCGGGGATCGGATTGCGGCGTGATCCCAAGGCACTCTTCGGCGATGAAGCTGTACTGTACATAAAGTAATCCGCCATGCCATGGTACTGACCCTCGAATTTAATGAATTTCTCCCTCCCGGTATAGGCTCTGGCAATTCGCAATGCGTGCATAGTCGCCTCTGTGCCTGTATTAGTCAAACGAACTTTATCTACATTGCACATACGGACGATACGTTCAGCGACCTTAATCTCTAACGGCGTGGTCCAGGCGAAGAGGGTGCCATCTTTTATGGCTTCCTGGACCCTTTCTATCACGCTTGGATATGCGTGACCCAAGATTATCGGTCCAAAAGCCAGCCGGTAATCGATATAACGATTGTCATCAACATCCCAGATATATGCACCTTTGCCTTTGGTGATCACCATGGTGTCATCGGCACCCCAATAGCGGAAGTTAGAATTAACGCCATAGGGGATGACTTTCTCTGCCTGTTTGTATAAATTTCGTGTTTTTTCACCTTGAAGACTCATCTGTGACTCTCCATTTTTTAAGTGTGTAGCAATCTTGTGCTAGTAACATTTGGACTTTAATTCGCTAATATCCCTGTCTCAACAATCTGCTCTTCGACGGTAATACCGCGCAAAGCCAGCGCATCAAAGAAAGGTTTCGTTGGAAAAGCCAGTTCTGGTGGCTTTTCCCCCTTTACCTCCGTGATACCACTGGCGATTAATTGCGCCCCTATCGAGAGTGGAATACCTACATTTTTATAATAAGCTGATTGACCTCCCCATTGCTGTTGTGGTGGGTGCTGGCTTCGATAGGTGCATTTGACTTGCCTGCCGTTTCGCTCTCCTAACACTTCTACAACTAATCCGTATCCCCAAATTGGATTTTCTTGCGAGAATGGACTATCGGATAATAATTTTCGGACGATTTCTATGGCAGGGATATGTTCCTCACCTACCTTGAGAGGTCGTCTCGATAAAATGCCCGCGCGCATCAGGGCACCCATGATCGCCATAACATGTGGGGGAAAACAGCCGCGCACAGCTGCCCTCTTCAAAGATGGAAACGAGCGAGGCAGGGTATATGCTTCATCATGGGGGACATAATACACTTTTTGTTCCCCAATATGCTCGTGGAATCGCACAGAAATTTCACCCGAAAGCGGAGGTGTGGCATGCCATTGACCATCTTCATAATACACTTCCTTGCGGTCAGCTTCTTCCGGATTGAATTCCCACAACGTGGTTTGCAATAATCCTGGAGCGGGAGCAAGACAACGAAAGGCTGCAAAGAAGATCTCTACTGCATGCAGACTGTCTAAAATCTCAAAGGCTCTGCGCGCCATCATATTTGTGATCCCAGGGGTAGCGCCAACTCCTGGCACGAAAAGTATCCCTTTCTCGAGAGCCTGCTCTCCCAATTCGAATTGTGGGTCATCGCTGGATAAATCCAGTCCATTGACGCCCGATTCAACACAAGCTTTGTTAACGGCATAATCGTATTTAAACGGCAAGCCATTGACAACAACATCATATTGTGGAAATAATTCCAACATGCCCTGATACTCATCCGCATCGAACCTCAGCGCTTTCAAGCGAGGGCTGTCAATACTCGCAAGCAGCTGTTTTACGGCTTCCAGGTTATAGTCTGCAACGGTGATTTCATCGAAATCGCTATATTGAGCTAGATCGCGGGTTGTTTCTTTACAAACCGCCCCAGCTCCACCCAGCACTAGAGCTCGCATGGTAATCTCCTCAAGGAATATCGACGATATGAAACGGTTTTTTGCTTGCAAAGGGTGCAAGCTCGCAATTTAACCCTTACCCGGATCCTAAACAATACTTGAATTCAATAAGGGAACCAATATGCTTTCTCCTCACCCTCGATATCCCAATGTACATGTTTTACCTGGCAAAATTCATCAAACCCTACCTGACCAAGCTCGCGGCCCAATCCACTCATTTTCATCCCACCAAAGGGTCCTGCGAAATTGTCCGTTAAGGGATCATTAATCCAAATTGTCCCGGCTTTAACATCTTCATAGAATCGTTTAACTAACCGGGCATCATTGCTCATGAGTGAAGCCCCTAGACCATACGGGCTGTCGTTAGCCAGGTCGATAGCCTCATCAAAGGATTTATAAGACATTAAAGGAATAACCGGCCCAAAAGTCTCTTCCTGCATGATACGCATCGAATGGTCAACATTGACGATGAGAGTCGGTTGTAAGAAGAAGCCACGATCAAATTCAGTTGGGCGCGACCCACCTGTGATTATCCTGGCACCGTCCCCGAGGGCCTCCTCTAATTGCATTTCCACTTTTTCACGAAAGTGATCCCTTATCATAGGACCGATATCCGTAGACGCATCTAATCCATTACCCAGGCGCAGCTTACTAATGAAATCCGCCAATTCTTCAGTTAATTGGGGATAAATACTCTCATGTACATAAACACGTTCAGTGCTGGTACAAACCTGGCCGGTGTTTAATAAGGCAGCATACGCCAACCCCCTGACTGCCATCTTTATCTCAACATCGGAAGCGATCACCATGGGATCCTTGCCGCCTAATTCCAGGTGCAGCTTTTTCATTTTTGGCCCTGCCAGCCTGGCAATCCGCTGCCCAATTGCTAATGATCCGGTAAAAGCAATCATGCTTACATCCGGGTGATTAACCAGCGGTTCTCCCACCTCAGTACCCAAACCAGTAACGATATTGACGACCCCCTTTGGCAAGTGACTGAAGGCTACTTCTGCTAAACGCAATGTAGAAAGCGGCGTCAGTTTGGAGGGCTTAATCACCACCGTGTTTCCTGCGGCCAGCGCGGGAGCTACTTTCCAGGTCATGAGCAGTAAGGGATAGTTCCAGGGCACAATGCAGCCGACTACACCCAAGGGTTCCTTCAGAACAAAATTGAACTGAGCCGGATCCCCAGGAGGAATTACCTCTCCCCGGTCGTGACGGCCTAATTCAGCGTAATAGTCGAATGTTTCCTCGCTCCACCATAATTCTTCATCACTTTCGGGGATGGGTTTACCCTCTTCTTGGGTTAATAATCGTACAATCTCGTCGTGATGAGCCCTGATGTCGTTTGCAACCTTGTGCAATAAAGCTGCTCTCTCTGCAGCTGGAGTTTTCCGCCAATCACAGAAGGCGTTGCGGGCTGCTTCTACAGCAAATTGAACGTCTCGTTTGGTGCCGCGCCCAACCTGGCCCAATAGCTCTTCTGTAGCAGGATTTATGACTGATAAGGTTCCCTGAGTACTCACCGTTATGAATTCGCCATTGATAAACATGGGTTTATTAACGATTATTTCCTTTCCATGGGGTGCGGCGTCCCTTGATAAAGGACACCGCACCACTTTTCAGTTATCATGGGACAGGTGCAGATTTGATTTCATCCCAAAGCCGTTGGTAAAGCGATTCCGATTCTCCCACTGGTGTTATGAATTGTAGCCTCTCTAAAACTTCAGGGGGAGGGTAGACCGTTGGATCTGAAAGAAACTCTTCATCGAGCATCTCTTCAGAGGCAGCGTTCGGACTGGCATAGTAGTTAAATTCGGAAAGCAATGCGCCGATTTCTGGGCGAAGCAGAAAATTAATAAACATCTCACCCGCCAGTTTTTCTTCTGGAGTAGCAGAGCTGGGTATGCAAATATTGTCGACCCAAATCACACCGCCTTCCTCTGGGACGGTATAAGCGATGTTTTCATTTTCCTCTTGAGCTACCAGAAAATCACCGTTCCAGCCATGCGCCATCAGATTTTCACCCGAGGCCAATAGGTCCTCAAAAGTATCACTATCGTATCCTGCCAGACCTGGTTTGGCCCGAATGAGGGCATCTTTTGCTTCCTGAAGCTGCGCTTCGTCGGTAGTGTTTATGTCGTAACCCAGGTACACCAAGGCCGCGGCAAAACCTTCCCGCACATCGTCAAGCATAGTTGTCCTTCCATAGGTGACAGCATTCGGATCTGGATCAAATAAGACAGCCCAACTGGTTGGTTTCTCCACTTCCCCATCGATATAACCTATGCCGGTTGTCCCCCATTGATAGGGAGCGCAATATTTGTTCCCGGGGTCAAATGGCAGGTCGTGGAAACGGTCTGCCAGATTACTCATGTTAGGGATATTGCTCTGGTCCAACTCAGCTAACATCCCTTCAGCTTTCATAATGCTTACCGTGTAATCCGAAGGGACGATTAAAGCATATCCTGTCGCCCCACCCTGTAATTTTGCTAGCATCTCTTCATTGCTGGAAAAGTTATCTTCAACCATTTTGATCCCGAATTCTTCTTCAAATTGCGTGTAGATCTCCGGGTCTATATATTCCGACCAGTTGTAGATGACGATCTCATTGGCAGGCTTTACTTCAACCGGTTCTGTGGGAGCCTGGGTTTCTTGCGGAGCGATTGTCTCCACCACAGGTGTGGGGGCGCCTCCGCAAGCGCTAAGCAGCATGCCAAGGATCAATATCGATGTCAGAAAAAGGAAAATATTCTTATCTTTCATCACTCTTCTCCTCCTGAATTAAGGTTAAATAGTTTGGGGTGATTACAAATTGAGATCTACAGGTGCGTCTTCACCTCCTTTCCTTGCTACCAATGAAATGATGACCAACAACAAAGAGGCAGCTAACATCAGTGTCGAGACCGCGTTGATCTTTGGAGTTACACCTTTTTTAATCATACCGAAGACCCGCACCGGTAACGTATTAAATCCAGCCCCACTGGTAAAAAAGGTGATCACAAAGTCATCGAGAGAAAGCGTGAAAGCTAACAAAGCTCCCCCGAGAATGCCCGGCATCATCATCGGCAGAGTGATTCGCCTGAATGTCATCCAACTATCGGCGTAGAGGTCATTGGCAGCTTCTTCTAAGGTGCGGTCCATTTGTGCCAGACGGGCGCGTACGACCACCGCAACAAAAGAGATATTAAAGGCAACATGCCCTATGATTACTGAGTAAGGAACCGCCAGTCGGATACCAAAGAGTTCTACCCTCCACGGCTCAAATCCAATTCCGGATAGGTTGAAGAAGATCAACAGCATAATCGCCATAGCAATATCTGGGATTATGATCGGAAGATATAGCAAGGCATCCATGGCCAATTTTCCATAAAATGTAAAACGTTCCATGGCCATAGCAGCCAGAGTCCCAAGGACAGTGGATACTGCCGTCGATACAACTGCCACAAATAGACTATTCCACAAGGCCAGGATGACCTGCTCGTCGTTTATCATTTCCCCATACCATCTCAAAGTAAAACCATTCCACAAAGCAGTAGAACGTGAATCGTTGAAAGAAAAAACAACCAGGAGGATGATAGGGGCGTAGAAGAAAAGATATCCGAGTAACCCGTAGGTTGATAGGGAAAAGTTGGCCAATCGAGCTCGCCACCTTGCAATACGACTTGCAGTAGTCTCAGCAGAAGCGCTAATCATTATGACCCCTTGCTGGTTGTCGACCGGAAGTAAATTAAGGTTGCCATCAGCATCAATACCATCATCAGCATCGAAAGAGCTGATCCAAATGGCCAATCATGCGCTGCCAGGAATTGATTGCTGATGATATTCCCGATCATGAGGGATTTTCCCCCACCAAGAATGGCTGGAGTGACAAAGGCACCCAGTGAGGGGATAAACACCAACATAGAACCTGCTACTACGCCAGGTAGGGAAAGTGGCCAGATAATACGCATGAAAGCTTTCGTCCCAGAAGCATAAAGATCATTGGCTGCTTCAATTAAACTCCAATCCAATCGTTCCAAGGCTGCGTAGATCGGCAAGACCATATCGGGTAACCACCCGTATACCAATCCTAGAATGATGGCAAAATCATTGCCAAACAAAGGCAGTGGCTCTTTTATGATGCCCAGAGACATCAGGGAAGTATTGATCAGGCCCGTGTTTGTCCGAAGAATAGTCAGCCAGGCGTAAGTGCGGATCAAGAAATTGGTCCAAAAAGGGATCATCAAAGCTAGCAGCAGTGTATTCCGTCGCTTCGGAGGGCGGGTCGCGATAAAAAACGCCAGAGGAAATCCAAGGAAAAGACAGATAACCGTGGTTATCATGGCGATATAGACTGATCTCATAAAGGTATTGAGGTAAAGTGGATCGAATACTCGGCTGATATTTTCAACGGTGAATTGCCATACCACTCCCCCGTAGGTGCCTCGTTCTAAGAAGCTATACACCAGGACAATAAATAAAGGCGCCACAAAAAACACAACCAACCAAGTCACGGCTGGAAACAACAACAACCAGGCTCCTAAAGAGGGATATCGGCGGATCATCTTTTGCATAGATTACACCCTACAAGCGAGTAAATTAATACTCCTTAATTGTTCAATGATTGATTTTTTCAGTAAACAAGTCAATTTCATTCTGTGAAGACCCTGGTGATTTCAACAGGCCAAGAAACCGTAACTTTTTCTCCCGTAGAAAACTGTGTGCCTGGGGTGATTTCGATATTCTGCCTACGGGCAGTTATTACTGACTTATCTGGCAGGATGACATTATAGGTGGTAGCAGATCCGGTGTAAACAACCTCCTGGATCGTGCCGGCTACCTGGTTCAATCCTTCCTTCTGCCCAGAATTTAGATGCACCTTCTCCGGCCTGAATGCAATGGTCAGCTGTTGTCGCTGGTGTAAGTCAGGTAGCGTAGGAGCCCACACCCTAATATCAGGCTCGATCACAATTTCCACATAGCGATCCTGGATACTGCTCACGCGACCATCAAGGTAGTTTGTCTCGCCAATAAAATCAGAGACAAAGCGGGTTTTGGGCAATTCATAGACCTCCAACGCCGCTCCAACTTGGAGTAATTTTCCCTGGTTCATAACACCGATCCTGTCAGACATGGTCAAGGCTTCTTCCTGGTCATGGGTGACATAGACGAAAGTAATTCCCACCCTCGTTTGGAGTGCCTTCAATTCCACTTGCATGGCCTTGCGAAGCTTCAGATCCAAAGCACCCAAAGGTTCATCCAACAGCAAGACTTTCGGCTGATTGACCAGGGCGCGCGCCAAGGCTACCCGTTGCTGCTGTCCTCCCGAAAGCTGTTTTGGTCGGCGGTTTGCCATACCAGTAAGGTGTACCAGCTCTATTACTTCACCCACCCGACGCTTTATCTCAGGTTCGGAGATTCCCTGCATTTCCAGTCCAAAGCTTACGTTTCGCCTCACTGACATGTGGGGAAAAAGCGCATAGTTTTGGAATACAGTATTGACGGGACGTTTATAAGCTGGTAGATATCCTTGTGGTTTTCCTCCAATATGGATTTCTCCAGATGTAGGCATTTCGAAGCCAGCAATTAAACGCAGAGTGGTCGTTTTTCCACAGCCACTTGGGCCAAGCAGAGAGAAAAACTCACCATCTTTAATCTGTATGGAGACATGCGTCACCGCGGTAACCTGCCCAAAGCGTTTCACCACATCTCGAAGCTCTACTGAAAATTCTTCAGCCATGGATTTATCCATAAGGTGGGAAATGATAACATCCGCAAGGCCTAGATAGCTCGACCAAGAAAGGATATTATTGGGATTGACGAATTAGCTGTGTTCTCCCTGGATCAAGGAATTGAGGTCATAGGTATGGCGCCGTAAGCCATCTTGTAAGTACGCAATATCATAAAAGTTTGTGTGCGCAGAATGCCTGGAACGTGTTGTAACTTTTGATTTAAGAACGAGGCCAGATGATCGCGATCCTTACAAAGTACCTCTACAAAAAGATCAAACTCCCCAGACACCATTATCAGATAACTGACTTCAGGAAATTCAGCTACGGTTTTTGCTACACTTTCCATCATTGGGGGTTGAACCGAAACCCCAATCATGGCTGGTGCATTAAAACCTACCCGGGAAGGGTCTACCATGCCAACAATTTGAAGTATTTGTTCCTCTGCCAGACGGGTAACCCGATTCCTAACTGTCCCCTCAGAAATGCCAAGCGCTTTGGCGATATCGGTAAATGGTTTGCGACCATCACGCTGTAGAAGCGTGATGATTTCAGAATCTATCTGATCCATTTCATCATCGAAGATACGATATTCGAAATTATTCATAATTATATTGTGATATTCGTAAAACCGCAAGGGATTAATAGAGTTTATCGAAGCGATATGGCAATCTACCTTATTGGTTTTCAAGGATTTTCTTTAGTTGCATCTCTAGAAGATGAGTACGACTTTCCCCGCAGGATTAAATTGATATTCGTTGACAACCCCTATCCTTTCGAGTAAACTCTGATCCCAAGGTATACTCAGATAGCTCATAATCCTCAATTATGACCCTACCTTCCTTTCTTTTCGGCATGATAACATCGACTCTTTATGGAGCCCTTTTCCATCTATGGCGAGGTGGCGGTGCTGGACGCCTGGTTCTTTATATTTTCTTAGCATGGTCTGGCTTTTGGGTAGGGCATATTATTGCCATCCAATTAGAATGGACATTTGCCAGCATTGGTCCCTTACGCTTTGGGATGGCGACATTGGGAAGTGTGCTTTTCCTAGGGATCGGTTACTGGCTCAGCCTGGTAGAAGTAGATCGCAACAAATAAGGTTGCCATGTAACTTGAAACCTTCATGGTAAGATTAGGGGGTATTTTTTCATTATGGCAGTAAAAATCTTCAAGAAAGGAACTTCAAATCCCATGATTCGCATAGAATCGCTTCTCTCAGCTCGGTTATTTCTCGCACCCCAATTAGTGAATGATCGCCTTTTTTTCATCAGTAACCTGAGTGGTCAATTGAGCCTGTATGCCATGAATTATGGTGGTAGCGTCCCCGAACCGTTGCTACCTCCCCATATCGCTCTGCAAAACCCTCATCTTATAGGAGGCCGTTCATTTTACGCCTTTCCGGATATTGAAAAGATCCTGGTAATGATTGATAAAGACGGTGATGAGAATTACCAACCAATGGTTATCCCGATAACAGGTGGTTTTCCAGAATCTGCCTTTGGTAATAAATTTGAAAATTACCGCGTTCATCTAGGGGAGTGCGATCCAGAATGTAATCTGGTATACCTCGGTGCGGAATCCAGAACAGAGCAAAATAACGAGTCTTTTCAGGGAGATCTTACAACAGGCGCCCTTTTAAAATTAGGGGAAAGTCCATGGGGTGCTTATATTGATGGCGTCAGCAAAGACCACTCTAAAACGATCTTGACTGATGGGTATAGCGTAGGAGATGAGGTGCTTTACCTTTGGGAAAAAGGGGAAGGGGAGAAGAGATTACTGTACGGTACGCCGCTTGAGGATCGCAAAGAAGGCGAAGAAATTCCCCTGAATGCCATCTTTTCCTGCCAATTTACAGCCGGTGGCGGATTGTTATTTGGAACTGCTCTCTTCAACGATACCTTTGGCCTGGGTTATTTAAAGCTATCTGATCCGGAGGATGTAAAACCGGTTGTCATTGTTGGCGCTGTTCACAAAGGCTTTGGGGAATTCTCCGGATTGGAACATCTCCACGCCGAACGATACCTGCTGGAATACAACATCGATGGCTGTTCTTGGCTTTATGAGGGATCATTCGATGAATCAGCCCTGAAAATGGAATTAGATTCTGTCGCCTGCGGTCAGGGATTACTATCCGAAGGTGTACTAGAAGCTTCTTATTATGACAAAGCCAGCGATCGCTACTCATTATCTTTCTCGACTGCAACTACCCCTACCCAAATCTTTACTGTAGAAGGTAACAGGCGACAAACAATTTCTCAGCACACCCACGAACGTGTACTTGGCATTCCTGAAGAATGGTTATCTCCGGGAGAAGATGCCTCTTATACTTCTTCTGACGGTTACCGTGTCTCTGCCAGACTCTACCTTCCCTCTAAAGCATTAGGATTCAAAGGCCCTCGTCCCTTAGTTTATTATGTTCACGGAGGTCCTCAAAGTCAGGAACGACCTGATTTCGCCTGGTTCTCGATACCGTTGATTCAATATCTCACCTTAAATGGGTTTGGGGTTTTTGTGCCAAATGTACGAGGTAGTACCGGTTATGGGTTAAATTACACCAAGCAAGTAGACCGAGATTGGGGTGGAAAAGACCGCCTCGATCATGTTTACGCAATAAAGCAAATCCTTCCAAAAGATGAACGTATCGATACCTCCAGAGCCGGAGTAGTGGGACGTTCTTATGGCGGTTACATGACCCTTACGCTGGCTGCCCGGCATCCAGATATTTGGTCAGCCGCGGTAGACATGTTTGGTCCCTACGATCTGATAACTTTCTGTGAGCGTATTCCTGAAACCTGGAAACCATATTTCAACCTTGTCCTTGGTGATCCTCAGAACGCGGATGATCGTGAATTATTGGTAGAAAGGTCGCCCCGAACATATATTGACCAGGTAACCTGCCCATTATTGGTTATTCAAGGGAAGAATGACCCTCGAGTTGTAGAACGGGAGTCGCGCGATCTGGTTGAGTATCTACGTTCTCAAGGCAAAGAGGTTGATTATTTGATGTTCGAGAATGAAGGGCATGACGTATTAAAATTCCAAAACCGGGTCACTTGCTACAATGCAATTACCGATTTTTTCAAGAAGAACCTCAAACCCTAAGCGATGACATCTGCAACCTCATGCCTTTTCAATAAATAAGAGTAAAGTATGGAATTAATTCCGGGCAATAATTATGCTCAACCAGGAGATTTAGCTCAACTGGCAGGGTTAGGGCACAAGAATTTCATCATTCGTCTGATATCGGGAAAACAACTTCAAACACACAGAGGCATCCTTCAGCATGATGATCTTATTGGTAAGCCCTGGGGTAGCCGGGTTTTCAGTCACTTGGGCAAACCATTTTTCTTGTTACAACCCTCCCTGGGTGATTTACTGCTTGAAATTAAGCGAAACACACAGATTATGTACCCAAAGGACATCGGCTACTTGCTGGTGAGGATGGGAATTGGGCCTGGCCAAAACGTATTGGAAGCTGGCACAGGTTCGGGAGCGCTCACTACCGCCCTGGCCTTTGCGGTTGGGTCTCAAGGCAAAGTGATCTCCTATGAAGTACGACCTGAAATGCAAGCATTAGCCAAGGAAAATCTTGGCGAGCTTGGCCTCGATGATCGGGTGATATTTAAACTGCGGGATATTGCCACGGGATTCGATGAGATTGGCATCGATGCACTCTTCTTGGATGTACCAAACCCTGAAGATTATCTGACTCAAGTTTCGGCTGCACTCAAGCCTGGCGGGTTCTTTGGTTGTATTCTTCCTACCGTCAACCAGCTATCTCGATTGCTCAACGCGCTTACACGACATGCCTTTGCTTTCCTCGAAGTCTGCGAAATCCTTCTCAGGTATTATAAAATTGTCCCAGACAGGCTTCGCCCCACAGACCGGATGATTGCTCATACAGGTTACCTGGTTTTTGCCCGTTCCATCCTACCAACCGAAGAGGGCAATCTTAAAGTTACAGATTGTAACGAAATCGACAATAATAAATCCAATAACAAGCAGACAATGATAACCTGATAAAAGTATTGCCAGGATAACTTTAAATAACAACTTCGCCGGCCTCTCTATGTCTTCTAAGATAAAAGACTTTACGGAACAGGAAATATCGCATTATCTAGCTGAGGTTCAAGATCGACCGGTAGAAGTATTATATCCATCCGAACTGCTTGGAGAATCGCCTCGTCCAGCAGCCGTTTTGATCCCAATATTACGAAAGAACAATGCCTGGCACCTGCTTTTTACACTGAGGACTGACACCCTAGCCGAACATAGCGGTCAGGTTTCATTCCCAGGAGGTCGTACTGAACCTGAAGATGCTACTCCCGAAGAAACCGCCAAGCGCGAAGCCTTTGAAGAGATCGCATTAAATCCTCAGCATTTGCGCATACTAGGAAAGCTCTATAACCTGATCACAATAACGAATTATCTAGTCACACCGGTCGTTGGTGTAATACCGTGGCCATATAAATTTCAACTGGCCTATGAGGAAGTCAGGAAGGTGTTCACGATCCCATTAGAATGGCTTGCAGATCCCTCAAACCATGAAATCCAATACCGCACCATGCCGCCACACCATACGCCCTTTCCCGTGGTTTATTTTGAACGCTATAAGAACGAATTACTTTGGGGAGTGAGCGCTCAAATTACCTTAAATTTCCTGATAACCCTCGGATTGGTTGGAGCATGAAAATTTCAATAAAGCCGAGTAGGTGGCTTATAAGACAATAACAGCGTCCCGATGTAAAATTCAGGACGCTGTATTTTTAGGGTCATCAAATTGGATTTGAAGTTTTTAGGTATACCTTATTTTCGGTAAACAACTTGGCGATAAGAGGAAGATCAATCCCCTTCAGCTTCTTCCTCCTCGCGTTTTCCACGCTCAATAACCTCTGGTTCCGCACCCTCGAGGATTTCTTCTTCAGCTTCTTCCTCTTCTTCGACTTCAGCTTCCGCGGCAGGCAGCGTTACCACCACAATAAGGTCATCTAGCTCTGCCAGGATGTCTACTTCCCCGAGCAGATGCAATTCTCGTACATAAACGGCATCACCGATTTCCTGGAGAGCGGAAATATCAACATCGATATACTCGGGCAGATCACGAGGTAACGCCTCAACATCGAGTTGCTCAAGATTTTGAACCAAGATTCCACCCAGGTCTCGAACCGCGGGTGATATGCCGGTTAAGTGGATAGTAACATTAGATCGAGCCTTTTCGGTCAAGAGTACATCCTGAAAATCAACATGCAACAGGCTGCCTCTGATAACATCCCTTTGTTTCTCGCGCACTAAAACATAATGTTGTTCACCATCCACCTGAAGGACGATCAAAGCTGAAGGTGATAAGCCTTCCAGAATACGGCTAGTTTCGTTATGGTCCAACGATAGAGGTTGAGTTTCAATATGGCGACCGTACATTACCGCAGGGAGTATTCCTTCTCTACGTAATACTTTGGTTCGTTTTCCAACAATCTCTCGTCGGTTTGCATTGATAACAATTTCTTCCATCAGTTCCTTCCTTAGAGCGCCTCTTACCCAGTCTTGGAATAAAACCTAAAATACCTGGATTACCTTCGCTCTCTAATAAAATCCCGGGTAATACCGGTGTAACAAACATTGAAATATAACTTATATCAACCTATTTTCTCAGGCTTAGCTGTCTCTCAGTTATTTCCTCCTTTTCGTCAATAAATTGCCTAATAGAAAAACTAGTCCCACTGCCACCCCGCTGGCCAAACCTGCCAGCAAAGCACGTGGGGTATCGAGGAACGTTTCCACGGGTGCATCGACTTGACCTGCGAGTAATATAACCGTGTGAATGGATTCGCCTTTTAACTGGCGGGTAGCGATTACTCCTACCTGCGAATCTTGGAGGGTTGCCGATTCACTGATCAATACACCCGCGCCACTATTTGTAATTACGGCATCCTCGCTACGCACAAAACACGCCCCTGCTTGCGAAAGATTGATATTGGTTGCTTCGACTAGTCCAGCAGCGCCTTGATATAACGTCATCTGATCCGCTTCCACCCTGCTGACAGCCCCCTGTTGCAAACTTACCTCAGTAGCTGAGATATTCTCTGCCAAGCTCAAGCTCATGCGCACCAATTCTGCGTTCACATCGTTTACCGAAGATTGAGAAAAGTTTATGACATCCGCTTCAACTTCCTTGAATTCGGGAGTGTTCTTTTGTTCTTGTTCCTCAGCCATGCAACTCCTCCTGATCAGCAGGCAAAAAAAGGCCGTCTCCGCCGGGAGACGTCTTTACGACGTGAGCTAACTCGCTAACCTCCCAAATGGGAAGTCAACCAACTGTCTAACATTTTAGCCTTCTTAGGGATCTTCGTCAATAGTCACTTGAAAGAAATCACCTCCGAAATTACGCCCATCGCTCTCGCCTTTTTGATGCCTAAACAATTGCAAACCATAACCTCTATCGCTAAGGATGTATCTCAATTTTCTCCGATTTCTAGTCTTAAAATCAACTGGTCCGCGGGGGAGAAAGCGTAAGTGCGGATAAGTAAGGAACTAATCATCGAAGTCAAACCGGAAGAAGCCAATATCACTGCAATGACTACGAACTGGTAAACGGCAGCATAGACTGGGTCAGCGCCAGCCAGAACCATCCCTGCCATCAGCCCAGGTATCCAGACGATCCCCAGTGAGCGTATCGAATCGATCCTGGGGATCAAGCTGGCTTGCACCGCAGATCTCGTGTAGGGCGTCACAACTTTCTTGGGATCCGCCCCTAATACCCGGTAAACTTCTATTTGTCCTTCATGTGATTGTACCTCAGCCTGGAAGCGATCTAACGCCAGCCCATTTGAATTCATGGCATTCGCTATGATCAGACTTCCGACTGGAATCAGCAAAGTTATCGCTTTGTCAATCACTCCTAACTAGGTCATCAATGCAATCACCAATCCAGATCCAACGGTTATCCCGTATAAGGAGACCTTAAAAACACCCTTGATACCCTGAGCGCGCCATGCTGCAATCATACCCTCCGCAACCACCATTCCAACTAGTATAAAACCCTCGTCCAGTCAGGTCCCTGGAGAAGCAGACCTAAAATCGAACCGACTGCAACAATTTGCACAACCCCCCTTATAGAGCTGTAATAATATCCTTTTCTAAATGGATTTCTCGCCAGCGAGCAACCCACATTACTACTAGAGCCAGAAGAGCTGCGATTACCGCTTGAGCGATACCTAAATAAGGTTGATTAGCGAAAAATAGGTTAAGCACATAATACCCCCTCTACTTTACCGATTTCCACCAATTGTCCGGTTTCTTAAATCATGGCATGTTTTGCCATGCGCCTTGCCTGAGACTTTTCGTGGGTTACTATCAAGCAAGTTAAGTTTTCCTAATAGATGATTTTTGTGATTCATTTTTCTACCTCATCGCGTGAAGCCTCATCTAAAGACGAGGTAGGTTCATCCAGTAACAGTATTTGTGGCGAATTCGCCATTGTGCGCGCTAGCGATACCCGTTGCGCTTCTCCCCCGGAAAGGTGGTTTACGCCCTGATCAGAATAACCTGCAAGACCAACTTGGCTTAGCAAGCTCTCTATATCATCTTGGGAGACTAATTCTCCTCGCTGTTGTGGACCAAAGCGAATGTTATCCGAGATCGTACCGGGGAATAGATATCGCATCTGCATGACCATGCCCAGCCTCCGCTGAAGTTCCTGCGGTGGTATCTCACGAGAATCCCGACCTTCCAGATAGACCGTTCCACCCGAAGACTCATCGAGCCGGTTGATCATGCGTAGAAATGAAGATTTACCAGCTCCGCTGGGACCGATAATAGCCAGGACATCACATTGATGCACCTGGATGGAGATGTTATCAACCGTGCATTTATGGTTTACCACTCTGGCTAAATTCTCCGTATAGAGAATGAGATCATGCTCCTGACCGTTTACTTTCATTTTGACATCCTCGCAACGAAACAAAGCCGATTGTTTATCTTAAAGTTACCTGCCTAACCTCATGATATAACGAAGAGTCAGTTTTGACGACCTCGAATCAGACTTTACCATGGTATCTGTTTAATTGATTTCCTATGTATTACCAGATGGTAACCACTATGCTATAATTTTTCTATAGCTTGGTTATCTATCCCAAGAATTGATGACTCCCATGCCACTAATCACTATTTCCCGCCAGCTTGGCAGCCTGGGTGATGAGGTTGCCTCTGCAATAGCGGAACGCCTGAAATACGAGGTAGTCTCCAGAGAGGTCATCAACCAGGCAGCAAGAAGAGCCAGTGTGCCTGAAGTCGCATTGGCGACAATTGATGATCTGAATTTATTCGGAATCCGACCATCTGCTAAAGCGCGCCTCGCTTACCACCAGGCTATCCAGGAAGTAATGGAAGAATATGCCGCTGTAGGAGATGCAGTGATTATCGGTAGAGCGGGACAGGTGATTTTGAGGGGATTTCCCAACGTCCTGCACATCAAGGTTATCGCACCAGCCTCGTTGCGGGCTGAAAGGATCGCCCGTTCAAACAATATTTCCTTCGTTGCAGCACAAGCCCAAATTGAAGCCAGCGATCGTACTCGCCGGAATTATCTGAGGCGCTATTATCATGCTCGTTGGGATGACCCTGCCCTTTATGATCTCATTATCAATACATCCCGCTTAGAACCAACCAATGCCGCCTGTCTGGTTTGCCAAGCTCTAAGCCAATGCTTTCAAGGGACCAACCAGATCCAAAATGCCTCAAAATATCCCCAAAACGACATTGAAAAAACTCTTTAAAGAAGAAACTCACCCCCATTCCAAGTTTGCCCACCCATCCGAAGAAACATTCGCCCGTATATTGGAATATTACGGCATTGAGTGGGAATATGAACCCAGGACATTTCCTTTGGAATGGGACGAGCAGGGAAACGTTATCGAGGCCTTCGCTCCAGATTTTTACCTACCCAACCAGGATCTCTATATCGAATTGACGACCTTACGCCCACAACTGACTACACGCAAGAACCGCAAAATTCGGCGGATGAATGAACTTTACCCCCAGGTGCATATTAAGCTGTTCAAAAGGCGCGATCTCCATAACCTGATGGTCAAATACGGACTGGACCAAGAAGCACAACAATTAACTGGCACACAAGCTCAAGAGAGAGAACCGTGAGTACCGATCCAACCGATAGATACCGAAGGTTGGCGAGCGATCTTAGCGAGATCTTGATATCGACTGAGCAAATCGAAAAGCGCGTCATTGAGTTAGGAAATGCCATATCTCAAGATTATGCCGGAAAAACCCCAATATTGGTTGGTGTACTGAAGGGTGTACTTATCTTCATGGCGGATCTGTTGCGAGCTATCTCAATTCCTCTGGAGGTCGATTTCATGGCCGTCACCAGCTACTCGTCCGAGACACGCGCCAGAGGGGTTGTACGTTTGATAAAAGATTTAGAAATACCTATTTCAGGTCGAGAAGTCTTGTTCGTTGAAGATGTGGTCGATACCGGATTGACCTTGAATTATTTATTACACACTTTGAGAAGTCAACACCCTGCCAGTCTGGAAGTTTGTGTGCTCTTCAATAAGTCAAAACATCGTCTGATTGACATTCCGCTGAAATATAAGGGATTTGATTTACCAGACCGGTTTGTGGTCGGTTACGGTCTTGATTATCGCGAACACTATCGCAACTTACCATTTGTAGCCTTATTGAAACCCGAAATTTTCCAATCAGGAAAATAAACAAAACTGCTAACAAATATTCTTACCTGTTTCCTTACTTTTCCCATCCTTGATGTATTGAAAAGAACCAAGCTCCGATTCATACTTCTGGGAGCTTGGTTCTTATTAAAAACAGGGGCCCCAACTAACCATCCAGCATTTCCCGTCAACCCTTGGCAAGCACTTGGTTATGTCCTACTGCTTTCGCAGCATTAATAACCAACCTCAGTGCGTCCCTTAGGATCCTCTCTCAGCTCCACTTTCTTGACTAGTTGTCTGAAAACTGCCGGGGTCGAGATCCTTTCAAACAACTCACTTCGAAAGCTTCATAACCTTGAGATCTGTCGGTCACATCCGCTCCTGGTAACCCTTAGGTGGGTCTCCCTCCGGGATTTCTCTCCGGAAGCTGTACCAAAATTCGGACATCACCTTCACCTGACGAGGTAGCTTTCCAATTCCTTGGGGCTCCCTCACCTCTCCGAAGCATATTTTTACAAACAAGCTTCCTAAAGGCTCTTAGACTATACCTAATTTCCTGATATAAGTCAATATCCCCACCTTAAAATTTCTATTCTCAAATCTTAAAAATTTCTTACAGTATGATAAACTTCAAGCCTCCCTCTGGTCCATTATTTGAACGGTTGTGAATTATGAAAAATTTCAAACGCGGATTTCTCTTCACCATAATTGCTTT
>DAOUET010000024.1:0-7635 GCA_034430155.1 Anaerolineales bacterium | reverse complement strand
TTGGCCCAACCCACCTACCGGCAGCTGCTGCAACTCCCTATACACTGCGATTATCATCCCGGCAACCTCAAGTTTCAGCAGGGAGAGGTGGTGGGTCTATTCGATTTCGATTGGTCAAAGATCGACGCGCGTTGCTTCGACCTGGCCCTGGCAATCTTCTACTTCTTTACATCTTGGGGGGCGAAAAGCGACGGGCGGCTTCGCCTCGACCAGGTGACCTTATTCCTTAAGACCTACCAGCAAACCCTAAAAAACCTGCCAGGAGCAATTCCATTGAACTCCTTGGAGTTAAATTTCCTGCCCACCCTGATCAATGCCGGCAATCTTTACGTATTGAACTGGACTATCGAAGATTATCTCAACAAAGAGGTCGACCCCCAGGAATACCTGGTGTTCTTACGCCATGGCGTCAATTTCGCCAAATGGTATGAAGACCCAAAGGACCAAAAAAAGTTGCAAGAGTCCATCCAAAAAATCTAACCCCTAAAGGAGCTCCGCCAAAGACAGATGGCCAGTGATCTCTCCATAACCAAGGTATTTAACCCCGCCCCTGGCTGGTACCAGGGAGATTTTCACGCTCACACCACCGCTTCTGACGGGCACCACTCGCCGCCAGAATTTGCCCGTCTGGCGGTTGAGCAGGGTCTCGATTTCATCGCCGTGACCGATCACAATAGCATCGCCGCCTTCAGCCAGTTTGGGGAAGACCCCGGCCTGTTGATCCTCCCCGGCGTTGAGATCACGCTTAAAGAAGGACATTGGAACGTATTTGGTATGCCTGGCTGGCAAGAATGGATGGAGAATATATGCACCGGCGAGATTCGCCTGACCCTTAGCGGCGGATACCGCACCACCACGCAAGTCATGCGCCAGACGGCTGCCCAGGGGCTGCTTAATTCCATCAACCATCCCATCCTCAAGCCCTGGGAATGGCGGGACGGCTTGACAGACCTGCGCTATGTCGATTGCCTGGAAATCTGGAACGACCCGCTCTGGCCAGATAACGCCCAGGCTAACCCGCAGGCCGTGGAAATGTGGACCAAATGGTTGAACGCCGGATACCGCATCACCGCCATCGGGGGCAGCGATTTCCACTTCCTCCCTGGAGAGTTATCCCGCTATCCCGGAGAGTTACCGGGACTGCCCAGCACATATGTGTACGCCAGCCAGCTATCCAGCGCGGCCATTCTTACCGGTCTGAAACGGGGGCGGGTATACCTCAGCATGGGGCCGCGGGTCTCCTTTAAGGCCAAAGCCCAGGGTAAAGCCTTCGATATCGGCGCAGATATGGGCCAAATCAGCGGTGAGATCGAATTCAGTGCTAATATATCCGGAGCTAACCCAAATTCAACCGCTCGCATCATTAAAAATGGGGAAACCATATACCAGAGGCAGGTTGAAGAGGTCGCCGGCCAGCTACACTTCCAAGATCAGGCCGATCCGTCTATCTCGCAATGGTACCGCCTGGAAGTGCTCAATCAGGAAGGCCAGGTGACCGCCATTACCAACCCGATCTTCAGCGGGCCGCCAGGGGACCCACCTCACCAGAAATATGAGGATTACCTGGATTGAAGCCAAACCAGCCGCGATGGCTTTCAATAATTGGGTGATTTTGAAGGAAAATGACGAATTTTGTAACTTACGACCGATATTTTGAAGATATCTGTGTGTTTTTGATTTTTACATTATAATTGGGACGATTTTCCATTTTGCTGGCATAACTACCAACCGATCGCCAAGGCTTTCTTTCACAGGAGTACATTATGTCAAGCCGTCCAATTGGGATGGGGGAGCAAGACCAAGCCGAGCGCCAAAAATTTGAGAATGAACTCCAACGCATAATCCAGGCTAGCGATGAGGCCGAATTGATATTGCGGGTTATCGGCTCGTTAGCTTTCCAAATCCACTGCCCCAAATTTGGTTATATCCAACAAGCCATGGGACGGGCCTACACCGACATCGATTTCGCCGCTTACAGCAACCAGACCAAAGAGATCAAAGTACTCTTGGCGGGGTTGGGTTATAGAGAAAACCGGGAAGTCTTCATTGTCAGCGAAGGTGACCGTTCCATCTTCGAAAACCCCCAGACCGGGTTGCATGTGGATATATTTTATGACAAACTTGATTTCTCTCACATGATCAGCTGGCAGGGGCGGCTGGAGGTGGATTCGCCAACTATTCCCCTGGCGGAGATGTTGCTGGAAAAAATGCAGATCTTCAAAATTTGTGAAAAAGATATCATTGATACCATCATGTTGCTGCTGGAGCATAAACTGGGCAAGGATGACCAGGAAACCATCAACATCGCCCAGGTTGCCCAGCTTTGTGCGGCTGATTGGGGCCTCTGGCGCACAACTACTATGAACCTGGATAAGGTCAATTCCCTGGCGCAAAGCTATCCACAATTAAACGGCGAGCAAAAAACCTATATCACCAACCAGGTTGAAACCGCTTTGGCGCGCATCGCAGCCGAGCCTAAGACTCTGGCTTGGCGCCTGCGTTCCCGGGTGGGCGACCGGGTGAAGTGGTATAAGGATGTCGACGAAGTCATGTGAGCCGCCTAATTTCTTGTCTCAAACGGAGGTTTGGTAATGGTAAAGCTGGTACGCGACCTGATGCACCCCGGTGTTTTTACTTGCCGTCCAGACGCCACCATCGGCCAGGTGGCCGTCATGCTCTTTCAACACCATGTTCACTCGCTGATCGTGACTGACCGGGATGACCGGCCCTTAGGAATTATTACCGACTTTGACCTGCTGGCTGGGGAGTGGCTGTCAGCCGACCCGGAAAGCCTGGAAGTCATGCGCTCGATCACTGCCGGAGACTTAATGACCTCTCCGATCGACACCATCGAAGCGGACTCATCTGCCAGCCAGGCAGCCCAACGCATGCGAGAGCAGGTCATCCGCAGGCTGATCGTTACGGAAAAAGGTCACCCCATCGGGGTCATATCTGTCTCGGATTTTGTTGCCCAAGTAGCCAAGAAAGTGCCCCTCAAGCGTGAAATCGTGTCTGACGTGATGTCTGATGCCATCCTGGTTTGCCGGGATAAAACGCTGGTCAGTGCGGCTGCCCGGGCCATGACCCTGACGGGCTGGCGCTCTGTACTGGTGGTCAACGCCGCCGGAAAAACCCTTGGCGTAATAAGCGGATTGGATATCCTGGCCCATTGCGATGTGGAAGGTCCTGAGGATAAAACCGTCTCTGAGGTAATGCATCCGGTCATCACCGTCTCTATGTCTACCAGTTTACGCCAGGCAGCCGATCTCATGATAGAAAACCACCACCACCGTCTGATCGTTATCGATCCCGACCAGCCAGATTCGATGCCGCTGGGGGTGATTTCCTCCTTCGATATCGTCGAAGAGATGGCCCGACCGGGATCGGTATGGCAAAGTTGACCATAAGGTTAGATGTGGGGGTGTTTGGCGGGCTGCGCCCACCCAACACCCCCACATATCTACCCCATCACGGCAAATCCCAGAGAGCCATAATGAATCAAGGAGATTTTTGACAATGGTTGATTTTCCCTCACATGCGCGCGTCGTTATCATCGGCGGGGGCGTCGGCGGCTGCAGCATTGCCTATCACCTGACTAAGATGGGTTGGAAAGACGTGGTGGTGCTAGAACGTCACGAACTCACCGCTGGTTCTACCTGGCACTCGGCCGGTCTGGTCGGCCAGATGCGATCCGACGCCAATCTCACCCGTATGATGTACTACAGCACCGACCTTTACCGCCGGCTCAAAGCAGAAACCGGTCAAGATACCGGCTGGCGAGAGGTAGGTGGTTTGCGCCTGGCTTCTTCGGCTGAACGCATGCAGGATCTCAAGCGTCTGGTAGGCATGGCGCGCTCCTTTGGGATGGAAATGGAATTGATCTCCCCCAAGGAAGCCCAGGCAATGTTCCCTTTAATGCGGATCGAGGGGGTGCTGGGGGCAGCCTATACCCCCTCGGATGGCGTGATCGACCCGACCGGGTTGACCAACGCCCTGGCTAAGGGCGCCAAAGACGGTGGCGCCCAGATCTTCACCGAGACCAACGTGGAAGCCATCAAACTCAAGAAAGGGCGGGTCGAACAGGTAGTTACCAACCGAGGCACCCTCAAAACCGAGATGGTGGTGAACGCCAGCGGGCAGTGGGGGGCGGAGGTCGGCAAAATGGTAGGTTTGAATCTGCCAGTGGTGCCGATGGCGCACCTGTACGTTATCACCAAACCCATCGAAGGCGTCCGGCACGATTTTCCCACCTTGCGTGATCCCGATTTACTGGTCTACTGGCGAGAAGAGGTCGGCGGCATGATCACCGGCGGCTACGAACGGGACCCGGCCCCCTTCGGCCTGGACGGCATCCCCCGCGATTTTAAATACCAGCTGCTGCCGCCCGATTGGGAGCGTTTTGAACCCCTGATGGAAAATTCGATAACCCGGGTGCCGGCCCTGGAATCAGCCGAGATCATCCAGCTGCTTAACGGTCCCGAAGGCTTTACGCCCGATGGAGAATTCTTGCTGGGACCCACCGCGGTCAAGGGATTTTGGGTAGCCTGCGCCTTCTGTGCTCATGGCCTGGCCGGGGCGGGGGGCATTGGCAAAGTCATGGCCGAATGGATTGTGGATGGGAACCCGGAATGGGAGATTTGGCGCCTGGATGTGCGCCGTTTCGGCTCCAATTATGCCAGCCAGGATTACATCGTCGCCCGCACTATTGAAACCTACTCCCAATATTATGACATCCACTTCCCCAACCAGGAGCGCCTCTCCTGCCGGGGATTGCGCCTGTCGCCCACTTACCCGCGCCTCAAAGAGCTGGGCGCTTCCTTTGGAGAGAAAACCGGCTGGGAGCGACCTAATTGGTTCAGCCCGTATGCCGAATATGCCCGTCACGGTCACGAACCTAAAGGCTGGCCGCACTACAACTGGTCGCGTGCCATCGGCGTCGAACATCTCAACACCCGCCAAAACGCCTGCCTTTTCGATGAGACCTCCTTCAATAAGCTGGAAGTGCGCGGCCCTGGCGCGCTGGCTTTCCTGCAGCATCTATGCGCCAATGACCTCGACCAGCCGGTTGGCAGCGTGACTTACACCCAAGCGCTCAACTCGCGGGGCGGCATCGAGTGCGATTTTACTGTCACCCGCCTGGAAGAAGAACGTTTCTTCATTATTACCGGCACCGCCTTCGGGCAGCACGATCTCTCCTGGCTGCGAATGAATATACCCGGGGATGGTTCGGTCAGCGTGGAAGACCTCAGCTCCGCCTACGCCTGCATCGGCCTGTGGGGACCCAAGGCGCGGGTTATCCTGGCCAAGGTCTGCAAGGACGACATTTCCAATCAGGGCTTCCCCTACATGACCGCTAAAAGCCTCAACCTGGGCGAGGTACCGGCCCTGGCCATGCGGGTGACTTATGTCGGCGAATTGGGTTGGGAATTCTACAGCCCCATTGAATACGGCCTGCGCCTGTGGGACACCCTTTGGGGGGCCGGACAGCCTGAAGGCCTGCTGGCAGGCGGGTACCGCGCCATCGACAGCCTGCGGCTTGAAAAGGGGTACCGGTATTGGAGCGGAGAGATCAGCCCGGATTACACCCCCTATGAAGCCGGACTGGGCTTCGCGGTCAAATTGGAGAAGGGCGAATTCACCGGGCGCCAGGCTCTGATCGAGCAAAAAGAGACCGGGCTGACCCAAAAACTGTGCTGCCTGACTCTGGCAGACGGGCGCGTGGTCGCCCTGGGTAAGGAGCCCATCCGGGGGATGGCGGGCGATGACATCATCGGCTGGGTTGCTTCTGGTGGATATGGCTATTCGGTCGCCAAAAGCATCGCCTATGCCTATCTCCCTATCGAAGTTGCCAAAGTCGGCACCCGGCTCGAGATCGAATGGTTTGGTGAGCGCCTGGCCGCAGTAGTCGAAAAGGAACCGCTCTGGGATCCCAAGGGCGAGCGTATCAAAGCCTGAAGCCACCCGCTTGGATCGTGGGGAGGCCGGCTGCCCTCAATCTGCCGGTCTCCCCCTTTCATTTAACCACCCCAGCCCTCCCCAAGGGGCTTGAACGGCCCAGGCAGGGGGATGGGATTCCCCGAGAGCTGTAACAACTCGGGGTTTATTTCGTTCTCATTAACGAAGGTATTTGAAGGCGACCTATCCAAAGCTGCAATCTGGCAGGGCCAGGCTGCAGCCTTGGTGGTACGCCCCGGTAGTACCTCGGCGGAGAATGGCTTCTTGAAAACCACAGCCCAGGAGAGCGAGCATTATACCTGCGTCGAGAAATGGGCTAGGAGAACCCGGATGGACCATATCAACGTTCTTTTTGCAGAAGACGATGCCGATACCCAAGAACTGGTCAGCTTGGTCTTGCAGAAAGAAGGTATTCACGTCATGCTGGCCAATGACGGCCCCCAAGCGCTCGACATCTGGCGTAAAACCCCCATCAATTTGATGATCCTGGACATCTTGATGCCGGAGGTCGATGGCATTGAAATCTGCCGGCGCGTTCGCCAGATCTCCGATCTGCCGATCATCTTTTTATCCGCCCGCGGGCAGGAAGACGATGTGGTCACCGGTCTGGAAATCGGGGCCGATGATTACATCATCAAACCTTTCAGGCCACGTGAACTGGTAGCGCGGGTGAACACCCTGCTCAAGCGGGAAGCCCGTCGGCAGAAAGCCGTTCGTCAACTTAACTACAAAGACCTGGTTATCAACCTGGATTCGCACCGGGTCACCCGCAATAGCGACAGCCTCCCGGTCAGCCCGCTCGAATTCCAGTTGCTTCATTATATGATGCGACACGCCGGAAAAGTGGTCAGCAAACCAGATCTGCTGCAAAACGTGTGGGGCTACGCCAAACAGGTTGGAAATATGAACCTGGTCGAAACCACCATCCGGCGCCTGCGCATGAAAGTCGAACATAATCCTTCCCAACCGGAATACATCCAAACCGTCTGGGGGACCGGTTACCGCCTGGGTGATTGAGGCAAGCTAAACTTTCAGAGTTGGAAGGAAATTGTTACCTGTAAAGCCTACTTGTCAGAAAATTGTAAGTAATTTATCAGCCGGTTCATCGTTCAAACGTTATGAGAACGATGAATAGATAGTTAAACGGTAAAGGTTGTATGGTGGTTGGCTTGAACTTGGAAAGGCTGACTTACCGGTACCAAAGCCTCCCGAAATACAACCCAGCAGATATTTATAAGCGCATTTTTAGGAGATCAAATGCCGGAAGGCAGTCCGAAAACCATACAAAACAGAACCGAGTTCGCCCGGCCCGGTCTGAGGGAAAAGGCCCAGGGCATGGTTGAATTCGCCCTGACTTTACCCCTGATGCTGGTGCTGGTCTTAGGGATCATGGAAGCCGGGCGGCTGATGTTTGCCATCAGCACCATCTACACCGGAGCCCGCAACGCCGCTCGCTATGGATCGGCCGCCGGCGGTATAGATGGCACCGGCAATTACTACCAAGACTGCGCCGGCATCGAAGCGGCTGGCCATCAGATTGCCGACCTGTCAACCCTTGAAAATGTCACCGTCACTCCCAGTTACATTCTCAATGATGGCACGCTTATCAATACTTGCCCCCCTCCGCAGGATTTAGGTTTGGGAGACCGGATCGTTGTGACCGTAAGCGGCCAATACCAT
>DAOUET010000023.1:0-2017 GCA_034430155.1 Anaerolineales bacterium | reverse complement strand
GACCTGCGTGATCGGGTTGAAGTGATGTTGGTGGACGTGGCCAACGAGATATTCGACACGGCCACCATCGACGAGGGCTTTCGCCAGGCACTGGATGACTACAATAGCGTTTCACCCCTGGCCATGGAAACGGTGATCACCTTACCAGGGGACGGCAGGGAGATTGCATTGAGCGGGGTCTCCGGATTAATCGAGCTCAAATCTGTCTGGTGGCCATACGACAGCGACGCGGCGGAAGAGACCTGGCCACCCAACAAAGTGAGGGGATTTACCCTATGGTGGGATGACGCCTCGCCGGTCCTTTTCCTGGACATTGAGGGCGGAGCGCAACCCCAGGCAGATGAAGAAATGCGGATCTGGTACGTGAAGGGGCATACAATCCAGGACCTGGACTCCGGAGACTCGACCACGGTGCCGGCAGCTCATCTTTCCTACCTGGTGCAGGGAGCGGCGGGTTATGCTGCGATGAGTAGAACGATCGATCTAATGGAAGTGGCGGGTACGGATATGTACTCAACCGGATTGATGGGCGTGTGGGGCAGGAAAGCGATCAACGAATACAAAGTTTTCCTGGAAAAGTTGCGGCGCCAGAGTGTTAGAACGGGCGTTCCCTGGGGCAAGGGCTGGCTATTGGACAAGTGGGATGAGTGATTTTGGATCCTTCGAAGATTTCATAGCCAGGACGCCGAAAGCAGTCTTACCCGAATCGGTTTTGTTGCTGGGCTATTACAAGGATGGGACCCGTTACGTGCCTTTCCTGTTGGATGGTGACAACCGGTTAGTGATGCAATTTGTCACGCCGCAATATTACGCCAGATCGCCTAAAGTAATTATCAGCGCATCAGCCGGCATATTAGAGAACGCGCCGGCCAGCGGAACGAAGGTGATCACCAACATAAATGTGGTGAACGTGACGGCCAACCCGGTGACCTTGAAGCTGCACATCGCCGAAGAAGAAGCCACGGATTACAACGTCTTTGGGATCTGTGGTGGGGAAGTGGCAGCCAACGGCCTGTTCCAATGGGAAGGCGAGCTGGTGCTCGGACCCGAAGCGCTTTGGGGCCAAGCCGGCACGGCCAGCGGCCTATATGCCACGGTCACCATACGAGATGAACGGGATAAAGTTCGTTGATATTATTTATCTCTATCTATTAACTTCTCCTTGATAGGATTACAAACAAAACAATGAATGCGCCAAGGTACATTAGGAACAAAAGAAATCCTGCAGCCAGGAGTAGCACAAATGATCGACACGCCCATAACCAGCGAACCGGATGTTACGCTCCCCGCCTTACTGATTACCTCTACCCTTTCACTATCCAAGACCAGGGGCGATACCCCATCGATGGCCAAAGCCAAAGCATTTACGGCCCTATTAAATAACTTGGATGGAGGAAGAGTAGATTTATGGACCGATAAAACATAACGCCACGACCAGGTAGGGTGATGATCAACTACCTTAGAAAGCTTCGAAGCGATTAATGAGTAAAGAGCAAAGCCAGAATCAAAATGATTGCACTCGGAAAAATACTCAATAATGAGATCCAAATTACGGATCGTCAGGACGGCTTCTGCGGATTGTTTTTTCAACATAGGTTATTTGATATAGACCTGGTTAAAAAGCTGTTCTCAAGCGGTCAGAATCATGTCAGGTTGGATACGAGGATATGAATGAGACCGGGAAATAACAAAAAATGTCTCGAATGATTGCAAGATTACTTGGCCGGCGCTTCGACGGGGATAACAGTGTAGATGCGGCGGTCAAAGTAGATGGAACCTACTACACAGCGGGCAAGATGCAGGTGGCGGAGCTGCGGAAGCGCTTTTACTCCGCGCCTTACATAATAACGACCTCCTGGATGTATCGATATGGAGCCCAGGCGGCCTCGCCAATGCTGCTGCGCCGGCTGGAAGTCTTGAATCCAACTGCCGGCGCATTGACCTTCCAGCTGGCCTTGATGACAGCCACCACGGGGACCCCCACGACCTCGAAAGCATTTCTGGCATGGGATACCAG
>DAOUET010000022.1:0-56076 GCA_034430155.1 Anaerolineales bacterium | reverse complement strand
ATAGCGTTCATGGATCAGATCGATAGCCCGCTGCTCTACTTGCGGATCCAAACGATTGTTGCTCGGCTTGCCACGTCGTTTGCTCACCAGACCTTGTGCTCCTCCCTGGCGATAGGCTCGATACAGTCGCTTCACGTGACGCAGGCTTAGTGCCAGCATCTGGGCTGCTTCTTTCTGCGTTAAACCTTTCCCCTCGATCCGCTGCATGATTTCTAATCGGCTCAGTTCTTTCTTACTCATGGTCAATAGTTCGTCCACTTTTGTGTCCCTTTCGAGGGGACATTTTAACTTTGGCAAAAGGGGACTCTACTACTTTGGGCTAACACACTCCTGATGGATTCCTAGACGAATCTAACGCTCTATGATATACTCCCCACGCTCCCGCCTCAAAGCGGGAGATATTGTGCCTCTTGTAGAGCTTGCTCTGTAGAGGCCGATATCTTATCTCACACGCCTCCCGACTTGCACGGGCGTGCTGCATTATCAATGCAGCCCCGCGCGGGGTTGACGGATGCGGAGGTTTAACGCAAAGGAGTTAGCCAGAATGGCAATCGTATCTATGAAAGCGCTTCTTGAAAGCGGCGTGCACTTCGGTCATCGTACCCAAAAGTGGCACCCGAAGATGAAGCCATATATTTTTACCGAACGCAACAGCATCCATATCATTGACCTGCAAAAAACTGTAAAAGCTTTGGAAGAAGCTTATGATCTTGTGCGAGAAACCGTATCGGAGGGTGGCACGCTGCTTTTCGTTGGCACCAAGCGGCAGGCGCAGGAAACCATCTTAACCGAAGCCCAACGCTGCAATATGCCTTATGTCACAAACCGCTGGCTTGGGGGCATGCTGACCAACTGGCGTACAATTCGCCAGCGGATTAATGAGCTGGAAAAGCTGGAGCGCATGCGCGACCGGGGAGATTTCAGCCGTATCACCAAGAAAGAGGGCCTGATTTTAACTCGAAAAATGGACCGCCTGGAGATGTTGTTGGGTGGGATCCGCATTATGACCCGTTTGCCGGATTTGGTATTTATCGTAGATGTACGGCGAGAAAGCACTGCAATCCATGAAGCCAATTTGCTCGAAATCCCCGTCATTGCCCTGGTGGATACAAACTGCGACCCAGACGATGTAGATTATGTCATTCCATCTAATGACGATGCTATTCGCGCCATTAAGCTGCTCGTTGGGAAAATCGCTGACGCAGCTTTGGAAGGCTTTGCTTTGCGCAAAGAAGAAGAGGCTGAAGCCATGCCCGCCGAGCGTATGATGGCTTTGGTTGAAGAACCCGAGCTGTCGGACGAGGAGCTGCTCGGTGAAGCTACATTGGCGAAACTGCCCTCACGTGAGCAGGATCGAGAAGAAGAGGTGGTAGAAGAGGAGCTAGCAGAAGAGGCTGAAGAGCAGATCGAGCAGGAGGAAGATTTAGTGGGTGAAGAAGAGCTAGCAGAAGAGGCTGAAGAGCAGATCGAGCAGGAGGAAGAGTTAGTGGGCGAAGAAGAGCTCGAAGAAGAGTCTGAAATCGAATACGAAGAAGAGTTTGAAGAGATTGAGGAAGAATACGAGAACGAAGGCGAAAACAGGGCGCACGAAGGTTTCGATGAGGATGAGGATGAAGAAGAATTCGAAGATTATGAAAATGAGGATGAGGATTAAGTATGCCGATTTCAGCTGAACAAGTCAAGGAACTACGTGCTGCAACTGGAGCGGGCATCCTGGACTGTCGCAATGCTCTCGAAAAAGCAGGTGGCGATTTGGACAAAGCTGTGGATATCCTGCGTGAAAAAGGCCTTGCTCAGGCTGCTAAACGGTCCGATCGAGAAACTTTGGAAGGATATCTCGAGCTTTATTCGCATGGCGATGGTCGAGTAGGGGTGATGGTGGAAGTTAATAGTGAGACGGATTTTGTTGCCCGTTCGGAAGCATTTCGAAACTTCGCCCATGAAATTGCTCTGCAAGTCGCCGCTGCCGCCCCTCGCTATATTCATACCGAGGATATCCCTCCCCAGGTTCTCACAGAGTTTGTAGAAGATGAGCGTGAGATTGCCCGTAGGCGTATACTGGAAGAGGGCAAACCCGAGGCCATCGCTGACCGTATCGTTGAGGGGCGTCTTGAAAAGTTCAAAAATGAAGTGTGTTTGATGCGACAGACATACATCCGCGATGAAAATATCACGGTTAAGGATTTGTTGCACCAGACCATTGCTTCTGTCGGTGAGAACATTGTCATCCGGCGCTTTGTACGCTGGGAAGTGGGCGAGGATACCTCTCCATAGATTAGAATGCAGGCCAACCAAACGGTTGGCCTTTTTTCTACGCTTGCATGGCTTCTCGGGCTAGGGCTGCAAAATAATTACAGGAAAGGATATAGTTTCTATGGAAAATTCCCTAAAGTACAACCGGATTCTATTAAAGCTCAGTGGCGAGGCCCTCGCTGGTCCAGATGGTTTTGGGGTAAATCCTGATCGGGCGGAGGATATAGCCCTGCGAGTCCAGGAAGTGCGTGATCTGGGGGTCGATATCGCCATTGTGATTGGAGCCGGTAACCTGTGGCGGGGTAAGAGAGGCTTGGAGCGTGGTATGGATCGAGCTACAGCTGATTACATGGGTATGTTGGGTACGGTGATGAACGCCCTGGCTTTGATGGATGCCATGGAACGGCGCGGAATGGTTACCAGGGTGCAATCCGCTATCGAGATGCACGCGGTTGCCGAACCCTATATCCGCCGCCGGGCCATACGACACCTTGAGAAGGGGCGTGTGGTAATCTTGGGAGGTGGTACCGGTAATCCATATTTTTCCACCGACACTGCCGCGGCTTTAAGGGCTATGGAAATTGATGCAGATGTACTCATCAAGGCTACTAAGGTGGATGGGGTTTACGATAGCGATCCGATGAAAAATCCCAATGCAAAACTCTTCAAACAATTATCCTGGATGGAGGCGATTAACATGCGGCTGGAGGTGATGGACAGCACCGCTATAACCCTATGTATGGACAACGGTATGCCGATTTTGGTGCTAAATCTATGGAATCCCAATGACCTTCGCATGGCTCTCCTTGGGGAGGAAATTGGTACTCTGGTTTATGGATAACCTGCCCCGTGACAATTAATATATTTAGTGGTAAGGACGAACGAACCCCCATAATTTGCACAAAAGATGAGGCCCAATTCCGCTCTGGCTAAGTTACCCCTTTCCTCTCTCAGCATTTTCGGGTATCCTTAAATAACCCTGACATTTTGCCGGGGATATCTTGGGAGGCTGATATGCTCAAAGATATATACAAGGACACTGAGATCCGTATGAAAGGGGCGGTGCAAGCTCTGGAGGAGGATTTGGCGGGCATCCGTACCGGTCGAGCCAGCCCGGCACTTGTGGAACGCCTTCAAATAGAATACTATGGTGTTCCCACTCCCTTGGTGCAGCTGGCCAGTATCGGGGTCCCGGAACCACGAAGCCTGCTTATTCGCCCTTTTGACGCCTCTTCTCTGAAAACGATTGAGCGCGCCATTTTAGCCTCCGATCTGGGGTTAACCCCGAATAACGACGGCAAGACCATACGTCTGAATTTGCCCCCGCTCACAGAAGATCGCCGGCGTGAACTGGTTAAGGTGGTCAACAACCGTTTGGAAGAAAGTCGCGTCGCGGTACGCAATGTGCGCCGGGACGAGATTAAAGATTTGCGCGAGTTTGAAGAGCAGAAATTAATCTCCGAAGATGAACGCCTTCGGGGTGAGGACGAACTTCAGAAGATCACTGATCGTTACATCGAAATGATCAACGCGGTCGGTGAGCGCAAGGAGAAAGAGATTCTGGAAGTCTGATTGTCAGGCCATGGAACCTAAGAATAACAACCAATTGCCAGAACACATTCCGACCCATATCGCCATTATCATGGATGGCAATGGTCGTTGGGCTTTATCTCGTGGGTTGCCACGTTTAGCCGGCCATCGCGCCGGTACTGAAAACCTGCGTCGCATCATTGAGGCCTGCGTGGAGTTCGGCATCAAGTATCTGACAATTTACGCTTTTTCTACCGAAAACTGGGGGCGACCTTACGAAGAAGTCCAGGGGTTGATGAAAATATTTGAGAATGTCATCGACCGCGAACTCCAAGAATTACATGACCAAGGGGTTCAACTGCGTCACATAGGCCGCTTGGACCGCCTAAAACCCGCCTTTCGCAAAAAGGTGCTCCACGCCATCGAATACACAAAAGATAACAATCGCCTGATTCTCAATGTGGCTTTTAATTACGGGGGACGGGACGAGATCGTCTGCGCGATCCAGCAAATGATCAAGGACGGAGTCAAAGCTAAAGACATCACCTCTGAACTGGTCAACCAATATCTGTTTACTGCTGGAGTGCCAGATCCAGATTTAATCATTCGGACTTCCGGCGAATTACGGGGGAGTAATTTTCTTATCTGGCAAGGCGCCTACTCAGAATGGTATTTTCCACCTACCTATTGGCCAGATTTCGATAAGGAAGAACTACGCAGAGCGATAGAGGAATACAGCCATCGCGACCGCCGGTACGGCAAAATTCCCCAATCTGCCTAGGGCTGGCTGATACGTGCTCATAAAACGTCTTCTGGTGGTGATTATTTTACTGCCCATTGGGTTGCTGGTGATCCATTTGGGCGGGGCCACCTTCTCTGCTTTCGTGGCTTTGATCATGGGTTTGGCGTCCTGGGAATATGTAACCCTCTTTCGCGCCGGTGGCCTTCAACCCGCCGGCGCTCTGGTTGTCATTGGGGGATTATCGCTCGTTTTGGGACGAGCAGTCAACGGCTTCGATAGCGCTCCCTGGATTGTATGCCTGCTGGTGCTTGCCAGCATGACCTACCATTTGGTGGCTTATGAGCGAGGTCGCGATCAGGCTGGCACCGATTTCTCTGTCACGCTGGCAGGAGCACTCTATGCCGGCTGGCTCGGCGCTTATCTGATCTCTCTACGGCAATTACCCGATGGCGAGTGGTGGTTTCTGATTGTTTTACCGGGGGTATGGCTGGCCGATTCGGGAGCCTTCTTCATTGGGAAAAAATATGGCCGTCACAAACTTAGCCCCCGTCTGAGCCCCAAAAAAACCTGGGAGGGTTATCTTGCAGGCATAGTCACAGGTGCGCTTGGCACCGCATTGTTGGCCGCCCTCTGGCGCATTGGCGCTGGCCCTGGGAGCGCTATCACTTTTTGGAAAGGCGCCTTATTAGGCACCCTTCTGGCTGTCGTCACTCCTCTCGGAGATTTGGGAGAGAGCATGATCAAGCGCCAGGTGGGTAAGAAGGATTCGAGTAACCTTCTACCGGGTCATGGCGGCGCATTCGATCGCATCGATTCATGGTTGTGGGCGGCTCCCATCGGTTATTACGCCATAATCTGGTTTCTGCTATAAGTGGTTAAGAAACTGCCTTTGTTGGGCGATTGTTTGCGTTGTCCTGGGGGAGGCCCAATTCCCCGTTAGAGAGCGGAAGAAAAAAAGCCTCCCTGAGCTTGCCACGGCTATTGCTGTTCCACGATTACGGCTCCGTTTGACTTCTATTTTTATTCATGGTATCATCACTTATAACAAATCTATAGCCCTGATCGGCACTTTCATCCAGAGAGGCGGAGGGACCGGCCCTGTGAAGCCTCGGCAACCTGAGGATTTGTTCCTGTGCTTGGTATGGCGGGAAGACTCAAAGGTGCCAATTCCGGCAGACGGATGTTCTGGAAGATGAAAGGGCAGCCGTGCGACTGCGTTTTTGCCCTTTCTCTCCTGAGATGGGCAATTTTATTTTATACACCGGAGGTATTGCTATGAGCACCACTTTCATGCGGTCGTCTCGCCTGTTGTTTACATCAGAATCGGTCACAGAAGGGCACCCGGATAAGATTTGCGACCGGCTTAGCGACGCCGTACTTGATGCCTGTCTGGCAGAGGACCCCAGGTCACGCGTGGCTTGCGAAGTAGCCACCAAGACCGGTTTCGTCATGTTCCTGGGCGAGATCACCACTAAAGCCTATATAAACTTTGACGAGCTGGCTCGCAGGATAATCACCCAGATTGGTTACGACGATAGCGCTAAGGGATTTGATGGCAACACCTGCGGAGTGCAGGTCGCTATTGCCCGTCAATCGGGAGATATCGCCATGGGCGTAGATAAATCCTTGGAAGCGAAATCTGGCGAGATGACTGATGACGAGGTGGATTCAATTGGAGCCGGTGATCAGGGGATGATGTTTGGCTTTGCCTGCAATGAGACGCCCGTATTGATGCCCATGCCCATTTATCTGGCTCATAAGCTCACCCGTCGCTTGAGTGAGGTGCGTAAAGACGGTACCTTACCCTGGTTGCGTCCTGATGGCAAGAGCCAAGTCACGGTTGAGTACAGCTACGGCCAACCCAAGAGGATCGACACCGTCTTGGTCAGCACACAACACGCTCCTGATATTTCTAATAAGGATATCCGCGAGGGCGTCATTGAGACTGTTATCCTACCGGTCCTGCCACCGGAAATGGTGGATGACAACTTGAAGATTTATGTAAATCCGACCGGTCGGTTTGTGATCGGTGGACCCTTAGGCGATTCGGGCTTGACTGGACGCAAGATCATCGTGGACACTTATGGAGGGATGGGGCGTCACGGCGGCGGTTGCTTTAGCGGTAAAGATCCCACCAAAGTCGATCGCTCAGCTGCCTATGCGGCTCGCTGGGCTGCGAAAAATGTGGTAGCAGCTGGATTAGCGCAGCGCTGCGAGATCCAGGTAGCCTACGCCATCGGGGTAGCCCACCCCCTCAGCATCAATGTGGAAACCTTTGGCACTGGTCGCATCTCAGATGAGCAGATTGCCGCCTTGATCACAGAGCACTTTGATTTGCGCCCGGGGGCTATCATTCGAGATTTGGATCTGCGCCATCCCATTTACCAGCAAGTCGCCAATTACGGTCACTTTGGCCGGGACGACCTGGACCTCTCCTGGGAGAGCATTGACCGGGTGGATGTGTTGCGCCAGGCAGCGCAAGTGAGTGATAGTGTGGCAGTCCTTGCCGATTAATTACAGCGGTCTTGATAAAAACGTGGTGGCAAGCCCATTGCTCGTCACCACGTTTTTGATTCCGGAGGCATGTCTGATCTTATTTTATGGGCGCTCCAGCCCATGGGCTGTTAGCAACGGGACGTCCATCATGAGGTTCTCGGTTGGGCCATCTGCTACGATGCATCCCTCATCCATGATAACCATGCGAGGGAAAAGCTCGCGCACCATCAACATATCGTGGGTAGAGACCAACATGGTTATGGATAGATCATGTAACAATTTGATCAGGCTGCGCCTGGCTCGCGGGTCCAAACCTGCAGATGGTTCGTCCAGTACCAGGATTTCTGGGTTCATCGAAAGCACCGTGGCGATTGCAATGCGTTTTTTCTCGCCGGCGCTTAGATGGTGCGAAAGCCGCTCCCCATAACCGCTCATACCTACCTGTTCAAGAGCTCGCCTTACCCGCCGGTATATTTCTTCTTCAGGCAATCCCATGTGCAAGGGACCAAAGGCTACATCTTCAAACACGGTCGGCGAGAATAGCTGGTCATCTGGATTCTGAAACACCAGCCCTACTTTAGAACGGATATGAGCCAGGTTTGGTTTGGCGACCTCGAAACCGGATATCAGCACTGATCCGTTTCCGCTGAGAATGCCGATAAGGTGCAATATCAGGGTGCTCTTTCCAGCTCCGTTAGGGCCCACCAATGCGACTTTTTCGCTCCGGTTGATCTGTAACGAGACCTCGTGCAGCGCTTCATGCCCATCCGGATAGCTGAAGCTGAGGGCTTCGATGAGTAATATTGGCCTGTGATCCTCTGTGGTGCTCCCTGGAAGGGCGACCTTGGCCTGGGTAGTCGGCTGGTGTACGATTGGCATTTTAGGATCGTATTTCTTCTTTACTGCAGATGGCCGGTTTCACCCGCAATCCAAGAAAATAATTCCATTAACGTGAGTTCGGGTTTAGTACCGGCTTGAAGGTCAAAGCAGTTATCCCGTTCTGACTTTACATTACCCAATTTCGCACCGGCCTAAATACGCGCGATGATTTGCAGACAAATTAGCATAGTAACCGCCAGCATACCCATGCCCCAATCCTTCATGTGCATGGTGTGGGGGTTTAGGGTCAGCAGGTGCCCGCTATAGCCGCGCGCCAGCATGGCAGAATAGACCCGATCGCTGCGTTCGTAGCTGCGTAGGAAAAGCTGTCCCACCATATTGCCGGTTACCTTTGCTTTCCACAAGGTTGGTGGTGACTTCTTGCTCTCCGGTATGCGGGCGCTCCTGGCCTCCCGAGCCCGAAGAAGGCGCAGGGCCTCATCGCTCAGGATGAACAGGTAACGGTACATGAATGAGATGATGGCTACCAAAACCCGCGGAACGCGCAGGTGTCGGAAAGCGTGCGCCAGATCTGGAAACTGGGTGGTGGCGGTGAGCAAGATGGCCATTTGGACAGAAAGCCAGCTGCGCAGCACGATGCTGGCAAATCGGATCAACCCAGCCTCAGTAACGACCAAGGTCCAGGAGCCGAGTTTTACCGTTTCAATCGCTTCCCCGGGCTGCGCGAAAACTGCGCTGATGGCTGCCAATGCAAAAGGTAGGGCTACAAATGAGCGCCTGACGGCGTATCCTGGACCTAACCTGGCCAGTACGCTGATAAGCAGGACGAAGCTGAAAGAGAGCCCAAACCCTAACCAGGCACCGTCGGGTAGAAGGACGTTCGAGAGGATGAACAGGACCGTTACCACCAGTTTGACCCGCGGCTCTAGATTATGGATAGGACTTCCCCGGGTTTGGTAGCGGTCAAACAGGTCAGCATGCATTGGTTTAGGATTTTATTGGGCGCCGAAATAGCCTGACGATCAGGATGGATAGGGCCGCAACGATCAGTGCACCCAATACGCCAGCCAGGATCGTAGAGAGAGGACCCTTACCAAGCGCGGGGATGGTATAGTCTGGCAGAATATGGTAGACGGGATTGGCGCCGCGATCAATGAACCCCAGGTTGATTGCTACCCGTTCTAACCCATCTGGGTCTGCCGAAGCCAGCGGTGAAAGCATCACCACCAGTAAGCTCACTGCCAGCCCAGCAGCTATCCAGCCTCGACCACCGTTTCCCGTACTGGCTTGCGCAGATATCAGATCTGGGCGAACTTGCATGATGAACGCCAAGGCCGCTACCGTAATGAGCGCTTCGCCGATGCCTATAAAGACGTGTACGCTGAGCATGGCCGGAACGATGACTTCTAAAAGCGCCGTACCGCTGAGCCACAGCTGCAATGCCGTCACCAGCGCGCCTGCGATTACAGAAAGCCAGGCTGCCAGGCCGGCTACCACCAGGCGTACGCCCCGGCTCCGGCCAGCCACGGTACGGTACAGGCCGTAACCGATGACAGCCGTCAAGATCCCCATGTTAAATATATTGGCTCCCATTACTAGCAGTCCGCCATCCTGGAATAGCAGACCCTGGACGGCGATCACGCTGGTCATGACCAGTATGCCTGCCCAGGGGCCAAGCGTAATGGCCGCCAATACGCCTCCTAGCAAGTGTCCCGATGTGCCCCCAACTACCGGGAAGTTGATCATTTGGGCTGCGAAAATAAAGGCTGCCATGACTCCCATCAGCGGAATGCGCCGTTCGTTGAGCTCACCCTGAGTATAGTGAACTGCCAAAACTATCATTAAGATGCTTATGGCCCAGAATACCCCTGCCATTGGAAGGTTGAGGAATCCATCTGGGATATGCATCAGCAGTGGCTTGAAAAAGAATGGAAAGGTAGCCATCGACACTTTTCTCCTTTAGAGGTTGTTTTTCTTCTGACATTCAGGGCAAAGGCCGAAGAATGTTTGGTGGACCGAATCAATCTGGTAGCCCGTAGTGGATTCAAAGTATTCGTATAAGGATTTTAGGGCAATGTGGTCGATCTCGTGAGTCTTTCCGCAAGCCCGGCAAATCAGGTGGTCGTGATCGTGTTCGGCAATCTCGTAGACCAGTTGGCCGCTGCCGATGTGGGCGGCCAGGACCAGTTCCTTTTCTGTTAGGAAATTCAGGGTGCGGTAGATCGTAGCTTCGGTGATACCCGGCAGGGCTTGCCGGGCCTTCAGGTAAATCTCTAAGGGGGTCAGATGATCTCCTGATTCGCTCAGGATATGCAATATGGTCAACCGTTGAGGAGTCAGGCGGTAGCCTTGACTGCGTAATCGCGCCAGGGTAATATTGATTTTATCCATAATTGTGACTAATCGTTATTGCAACTATTATCAATAAATAAAAGTATACTCAAGAATCGTTTAAAAAACAAGTGTCCTTATGAAATAAAAAATCCCAGGCGCAAATCCGCTCGGGATCTTCTTTTTCGAGGCTGAAATTATAGGTATCTTTGTGGGTTCAGCTTCAATTCTTCTGGATGTGCGGGGTGAGCTTAGAAGTAATGCGGTCCTTGGGCTGGTAACCGACGATACGCTCCCGTGTTTCCCCGTTAATGAAAAGCATAAGAGTTGGCACTCCCATGACCTGATAATGCATGGTGATATTGGGGTTGTTGTCCACATCCAGCTTGACTACTTTAACATCCTCAGCCCACTCGTGAGCAAGTTGCTCTACGATAGGATCGAGCAACTTACACGGCCCGCACCAAACTGCGGAGAAATCCACCAGTACCGGCTTGGGATTGGAAAGCACTTCGTCTTTAAAAGTATTATCGGTGACTTCAGGGATATTGGCCATTCATACCTCCTTAAATAGTCCTGGTGTATTTGTTGGGTTCATAGTAACAATTGGTCTTCTAAACGTCAAGGTCATCTTGCCAGGCTGCCCCCATAGGCTGCCTGAGGGTTTGTTTCTCGATCCAGGTGGGCGTTGACGGTCGACCGCTCGCATGATAGAATGCTATCCGCCTGGGCGCGTAGCTCAAGTGGCAGAGCAGTGGCCTTTTAAGCCATTGGTTGGAGGTTCGAGTCCTCTCGCGCTCATTAAATAGACGCGAAGGGGGTTAAATTTCTTACTTTTTTGTCCTTTTTTTCCCACCAAGACCTGCCTCAAATACAGGTAGTTCATGGCGGCAAAGCGCCTGATGCGGTTGCCTTAACCGCCTGCTTGGGACCATTTGCCAATTACGCCCAGGTGGGGTATATTTGGGTGAATTCCTATCAAACACAAGAAAACGCCTCATATAGTTCATAGATTTATCTTTTCGCTCGGAAAGAGGTGCATATACCTGCCCATGAATCTTAAAAACGCCATTACCGATGTTCCCGGCCTGCTTGTCGGGCATGCCCAGGATGACGAAGCCCTGACGGGATGCACAGTGATCCTATGTGAAAAGGGGGCTGCCGGTGGGGTGGATCAGCGCGGCGGCGCCCCAGGTACACGCGAGACGGACGCCATGCATCCTATGCACCTGGTGACTCAGGTCCACGGCGTGGTGCTCTCCGGTGGTTCGGCTTTCGGACTGGATTCAGCCAGCGGCGTGGTGCGCTATCTCGAAGAGAAAAATGTGGGTTTTGACGTGCGCGTGGCCAAGGTCCCCATCGTTCCGGCAGCTATTCTCTTTGATCTGGGACTCGGGAAATCGAATGTGCGCCCCGACTCTGCCATGGGTTACCAGGCCTGTCTGAACGCCTCCACAGATCCCCCTGCTGAAGGCAACGTCGGCGCAGGAACAGGTGCAACCGTCGGTAAAATCCTGGGATTAGGGCAAGCCATGAAATCCGGCATCGGCACTGCCAGCCTGGAAATCGGAAGCAAAGTAATCGTAGGCGCCATCGCCGCCGTCAACGCCTTCGGTGACGTTATCGACCCCAACACAGGGCAGATAGTGGCTGGGGCGCGCACCCTCCAGAAAGGGCCCATTAAAATTGGAACCAAAGGTTATTTTGCAGATACCCTGCAAACCATGAGATCGCTGGTGGGGCGAACCATACTCGGTTTTTCCAGCAAGGAAAATACCGTCATTGGGGTCGTCGCCACAAACGCCCGACTAAACAAAGAGCAGGTAAACAAAGTCGCCCAAATGGCTCAAGATGGCCTGGCACGTTGCATTCGACCAGCCCACACCATGTTAGATGGGGATACCATTTTTGCCCTGGCTACCGACGAACGCGATGCCGACGTTAACATTGTGGGCGCTTTTGCGGCTGAGGTTTTTTCCCAGGCCATACTGCGAGCGGTGCGGGCTGCCAAACCAGCTGCGGGTTTACCAGCCTGCGGAGAGGTGAGTACATGAGTCAGGAAACTTTACTCGTGGTCGAAGATAATCACGCCTTGCGCGAGGGCTTGCGCGAGATGTTGGGCTTGGAAGGGTTTATGGTCTATACTGCCGCTAATGGTCGCGAAGCCCTCGAAAAAATGAAAACCATCAACCCCGACCTGATCTTATCCGATATCTCCATGCCCGAGATGGACGGCTATACTTTTTTCCGCTCTGTGCGCAACCGGCCTGAATGGGTGATGATACCCTTTGTTTTCCTGACTGCCCGGGGAGAGAAGGAAGATATTCTCACGGGAAAAGACCTGGGAGCGGAGGATTATCTGGTAAAACCCTTGACTCGCGAGGAACTGGTCACAGCAGTGCGCGCCCGTTTGGCCCGTTCGCGCCAACTGCATATGGCTCAGCTACAACAATCTTATGAAACTAGCCTGAGCGTACTGGCTAATGCAATTGAAATTAGGGACCATTACACCCGCGGCCACGTAGAGCGCGTGATGGCCTACTCGCTTGCTTTGGCGGAACACATTGGCTGGCAAGGCAAACTCCTGGAACAGCTGCGCTTTGGCGCTATCCTGCACGATATCGGCAAGATTCACATTCGAGAAGCCATCTTAAGCAAAATTAAGCCTCTAACCAGGGATGATTGGGTTGAAATTCAAAAGCACCCAATCACCGGTACTGAAATGATCCGAGATATCCCCTACCTGGTCGCAGCTATCCCTGTGATCCGCCACCACCACGAGCGTTGGGATGGTCAAGGATATCCTGACGGCTTGGCGGCTGAGGAGATTCCTTTGGCAGCCAGAATCGTGGCGGTCGCAGACAGTTTCGACGCTATGACCACTTCCAGGCCCTATCGTTCTGCCAAGACCCTGGAAGATGCATATGAGGAAATCCTGAGAAATATTGGAAGCCAATACGACCCGGTAGTAGTTGAAGCTTTCAAGAAAGCCTGGGTAGAAAAATTTATCCAGGCCATCGCCTTCGAACAAAAGACCATCCCATAAGGATAGCTCTCCAGACAACCGCAAATGCCTGATCGGTTTTCAGTTTCGCGTAAAACCCCTACTTCCCTGACCTCAACTTTTCGGTAGACTCTCTCTTTCGAGAGAAGTTCACCAGATACAGTCAACCGATCCTCAATACGAATGCCCAGAAGGCGTTGGTTATCTCACAGATACGGCTCAATCAACTCCCAATCGCCTGGGCGTAAATCTACAAATACACCGCCATTGAGCTGCTCATCATTCACCCGGTGATGAGGATCCCGCAGATAGATGTCGCCGTCCGAAGCCAGCGAAAAAAGGTTGTCACCACCCTTGTCATTGCCGCGATTGTGTATCTGACGAGGTACGGCCAGTACATGACGACCAGCCACGGGAAGGTTGGCGGCGAATCCCAACACACCCCAACCGCCCTAGGCAGATTCGGCCGCGCCCGGTTGAGGCAGCAACGCCATCATCAGATCTCGCCGAGATTGAAGCATGGGTTTTACCTCGGTGCTCCTCATAGTTGCCTCCTACGAATAAAGCTGCCCATCAATAAAGGTTCCACTCATTATTTTCTTGTGGTTTATTGGGAGCCTGGCGAGACAAACGCTCCTGAATCAACCTCGGCTTTCGGTTTGAACGGCTGGGTTAAAGTAATCAAAGCTACAGACCCGACAATGGTTACCGCCGCAATCAGCACACGAGGCGTCAAGGGTTCAGCGGCTAACAAGCTCCCCATGAAGATGGCGATCAGCGGATTAACATAAGCGTAGGTGGAAACCAAGGTGGTAGGGGCGACGCGCAGTAACCAGGTATAAGCCACAAAACCAACCAAAGCGCCAAAAACGATCAGATAGGCGAACCCCAAAAGAGACCTAAGTGAAATTCCGGGCAAGTACAGGCGGCTCCATTCCCCGGTAAGTGTGCCCAAGACCAACAAGCCTGCCCCTCCCACCAACATCTCCATACTGGTTCCCAGTAGGGGTGAGGCAGGCAATCTTGCGTCCCGGTTATAAAGCGAACCAGTTGCCCACAAAAAGGCAGCCAGCAACAAAACTCCTGCTCCGATAGGGTCAATATCGCCGTGTAAGCCGATAATCTGTATGGGTCCAATTAAAATCACAATGCCAATGAAACCGAAGGCCACACCCAACAAAGCCCATCCCGAAGGCCAGCGCCCATTTGGGCGCAAAGCATCTAAGATCACCATCCACAAGGGCGCCGAGCCAACTATCAGGGCTGCCACCCCAGAGACCACGCGTTGCTCTGCCCAAACCACGCTCCCGTTACCACCCACCAACAATAAGAGACCGACGATAGCGGCTGAAAGCCACTCTCGTTTGGTGGCGGGATGGTCTCCCTGCGATCGCCTCCATAGATATAAAATCGCGCCTGCCACCAGAAAACGGCTAGCTGCCATGAGGAAAGGGGGCATGGTTTCGACGGCAAAACGGATCGCCAGGTAGGTAGAACCCCAAGCGAGATAAACGGCAATGAGAGCAACCCAAATTCGATATTTCATGCAACTCCTTTGTTTTAATGATGGCGCTTATGAATTCCGATAAATTTCATTACGGACATCACGAAAGATAAACCAGCAGATGGCTGCGCCCACCCAATTCCCCAATCGAGTGCATCCCCAAATTCTCAAAGATAAAACCAATCGCCACCAGGCCTGTTCCACAAACGATGGCTTTGGTGACGCGCTCATCCGCGGCAATGCCACCACTCGTTACCAGACAAACCCGGTCTCGCACGGCGGCAGGCACCAGGCAGCTATGCACCTGATGCAGGGAGTGCGGCCGGTCGTTTCCATCCAGATCTTGGGCGATGTCATCACCGAAAAGGTGGATAACGGGCTCCCCGGCTCCCAAGCAGGCAACAGCCAGTTCAGGGGTCTGGACGGATAAAGGCAAGTGCGCCACCATGACAGCCTCAGGCCAGCGTTCTCTGGTCTTATGGAACCGGGCTATCACCTAGGTCAGGTTATCTTCTTCGATTTCGATATCGTTAGGCTGCCAGTTCGAGGGAACCAGGTCGAAAGTGGCGGAGGATAGACATGGGGGCAAGCTGCCAGCCTGTGCCAGTATATCATCCGAGAACTCATCAAGGGACACCTGGACCAGGATTCGCAATATTGGGATTGGATCGAATTTGGTTTTTAGTGTCGAGAGCGATCAGCCGTTGCGTCTTAGCCCTCCCCATGTTAGAATACTCAGAGCATGGTTTTGCACTCAGCGACCCGCCTGTGATCGATTTAGAAATCCCAATCAAAGGTTGGATTTCTAAGGCTGGTCGCTAACTTTGATTATTCAATTAACGAAGCGGAAACCCTTCGGTTTGGAGGCTTCCATGTCCGACATGGTAGAAGTGGTCATCGATAGCATCCGCGTCAGTTTGATGTCCCAACAGCGGATTGTGATCCTGCGCGAGGTGAATGCCGAACGGTATCTGCCCATTTGGATTGGTATCTACGAAGCAGAGGCCATCACAATCGCTTTACAGGAAGTTGAGGTAGCTCGACCGTTGACCCATGATTTATTGAGGAACATATTCAAAGAATTGAACGCCCAGGTATTGCAAGTGGAAGTAATAGCTTTACGAGAAGACACATTCTACGGCAACATTGTGGTTGAAGTAGATAGTCAAAAGTTAAACATCGATTCACGACCGTCTGACGCTTTGGCGTTAGCAGTTCGCTCGCATGTTCCTATACTTGTCTCTCGTTCAGTATTGGATACGGCTGGCATCATTCCGGAGGAGAATTTACAAGAAGAAGAACAGGCTGTTGAGGAGATCGAAAGCAGCCCCGAGCGGCTTTCTGTATTCGAAAACTTTCTCGAAGGGCTAGAGATTGATGACGAAGAAGTAGAAGATGATGACGAAAATGAAGGCGATGAAGGTGAGGACGAAGAAGACGACAATGATAAAAATGAGTAGCCTGGCCGCACGCTAGATCCAACGGGGTGCGCCAGGGTTTTTCCCAAAGCCAGCGACCCCGTTTTTTTAATCCACCAGGACCAGCCTGCGATTGACCCAGGAGCAAGACCAACCACCATCAATAGCACCAAATTTGATAATGAGCGACATTTCCCAACCCGAAATCAGCACCACTCCCAGCCCGCAAGTGGTGCCCAATAGCCGAGAAGCTGAAGAGGCTGTGCTCGGCGCCGTCCTCATCAACCCCGAGGCATATTATGACGTCGCTCAATTCCTGCAAGATGAAGATTTCTACATACACCGGCACCGTTGGATCTGGCAGGCATTCACCCACTTACACGAAAAACGCATACCGATCGATTTTCTCACCGTAGCGGAGGAACTGGATCAAAATGGGCAATTGTCCGAAATCGGCGGACCGGCTTATTTGACTGCCCTGATCAATAACGTGCCAACTTCTTTGCACGCCGAGGCTTACGGTCACCTGATAGAAGAAAGTGCAGTGCGCCGTCGCATGCTGGAAGCCGCCAATTCGATCGCCAAACTGGCTTACAAGGAAGCAACTGGCATCGATGAGATTATGAACGAGGCTGAGAAGGCTATTTTTGGTGTTAGCGAACGGCGCTTGACACGCGACCTGCAGCCCATACAGCAAGTGTTGAGCGACTATTACGACCGCATCGACCAATTAATGCGCAGGGGTGAAGACACCTTCGGCGTTCCCAGTGGTTTTATCGATTTAGACCGCTTACTGGGAGGCATGCAACCATCGGATTTTCTGATTATCGCCGGTCGCCCGGGTACGGGCAAAACTGCTTTCTTAATCTCTTCTGCCAAGAACGCAGCCCAGATCCACAAAAAGCATGTGGCGATTTTCTCTCTGGAGATGGCTAACGAACAGCTGGCGCAACGCCTGATCGCTCAAGAGACTGGTATCGACACCCACCACCTGCGAACCGGTCAACTTAATGAAGATGAATGGCCATTGTTCGCCCATGCCATCGAAGTGCTATCGGATACCCGTATTTTCCTCGACGACACACCTGGTTTGACCCCACTACAATTGCGCACTAAATGCCGGCGACTGCATATGGAGTTTCGCCTGGATTTGATCTTAGTGGATTACCTGCAACTGATGAGCGGCGGTATTCGCATTGAAAACCGAGTACAGGAGGTCTCCTACATCTCTCGCAATCTCAAAATGCTGGCACGCGAGTTAAACGTCCCGGTTATGGCTGCAGCGCAGCTCTCACGCGCCATCGAGCAACGTGCGGATAAAGAACCGCAGCTTTCAGACTTGCGTGAATCCGGTTCTCTTGAACAGGATTCCGACGTGGTGATGTTCATTCACCGTCCCGATCTCTACGAAAAAGATAGCCTTAAACAAAACATCGCCGCCATCAAAATTGCCAAGCATCGCAACGGGCCAACCGGCAACATCGAGCTGATTTTTCGTAGCAACCTGGCCAAGTTCGAAAACGCTGCTACGCGCAGAGTAGACCTCTCGCAAATGGCGTAACCAATGTCATGAACACTTTCAGAGGTTTCCCCGAAGGCAAAGTGCGCTTCACCTCCATCCCCGAGCCTTTTTTCAGCGAACTGTTGCCGGAAATTGACCACCTGGGCGAGCTCAAGGTCACCATCTACGTACTCTGGCGGTTCAACCAGATGGAAGGGACCTTTCGCTACCTGCGACGAGCGAATTTCCTTGAAGACCCAGCTTTCATGCGGGGCTTAAATGAAAACCCCAAAGATGCTGAAGCGCAGCTGGATGAGGCTTTGGAACACTGCGTGAAGCGCGGTTCGCTTCTGAAAGCGAACCTGGAGATGGAAGGTAGCCAAGAGATCTTTTACTTCCTCAACTCCCCAAAAGGACGGGCAGCTGTTCAGGCGATCGCCCGTGGAGAATGGCGCTCAACTGGCGATCCACTGACTCCTCTAGACTTCATCCAGGAACAGCCCAACATCTTTCGACTTTATGAAGAGCATATCGGGCTGCTCACCCCGATGATCGCCGAAACTCTGCGCGAAGCAGAAAACACCTATCCAGCCCGTTGGCTTGAGGACGCCGTTCGTCTGGCAGTTGAAAATAACGTGCGCCGCTGGAGTTATGTCGAAGCGATACTGAGAAGGTGGCAAGAAGGAGGACGCTATGACCGAGAAGATCGACGAGACACTGAAAAGGATCGCCGCCGCTACGTCGAAGGCGAGTTCTCCGACTTCATCGAACACTGAAAACCATGCAGACCTCCACCAGAACGATTTACTAGGCGACCCACAGTGTCCTCATTGTGGAGGCTTGGGATACCTGCGGATAGATGTGCCCATTGGACATCCTGATTTTGGCAAGGTACAAATCTGCACCTGCCGCCATAATCAAGTCAGCCAGCAAGTACGCCAGAGGCTGTTTGCGCTCAGCAACCTGCATGAATTACGCCATCTTACTTTTGAGAACTTCAACCCGCGCGGTCGTATTGGCCTGCCTCCTTTACAAGCCGATTCATTAGAACAAGCCTATAACCACTCCCGCCAGTTCGCAGAAACCTTAAAGGGTTGGCTGCTCCTGCACGGCCCTTACGGCTGCGGCAAGACCCATCTGGCAGCTGCGGTGGCTAATTTCGCCGTGAGTATAGGTGTATCGACCCTGTTTATCACCGTTCCCGACCTGCTAGACACCCTACGCTTTGCTTACCACGATCTGGAGGCGACTTTTGAGGAAAGGTTTGAAGAAATCCGGCAGGCCCCTTTGCTGATCTTGGACGATTTCGGCACCCAGAACGCAACTGCCTGGGCGCAGGAAAAAATGTTTCAGATCCTAAATCACCGCTATATAAACCGCTTGCCCTTGATGGTCACGACCAATACCCCGCTGGAAGAGATTGAAGGGCGGATTCGCTCACGCCTAGTGGATCCGGAGCTGGTGACCAAGATCGAGATCAACGCCGACGATTACCGGCAGCCAGTGCGAGGCACCGAGTTCAGCGAATCCTCTCCGCTGGATCTGCTACATAACTTGACATTTCTCAATTTCGACCTGCGGCACGGCGAGGGGCTAGGCGATGAGGATTTGAAAAGCCTGGAGAAGGCCTTCAAGATTGCCCGAGAGTTCGCTGAGCATCCCCAAGGTTGGCTGGTCTTCAGTGGTACTTATGGCTGCGGCAAGACTCATCTAGCAGCCGCCATTGCCAATTTTCGGAAAGACCTCGGGTTGCCCCAAAGGTTTGAGGTTGTCCCTGATTTGTTAGATCACCTGCGCGCCACCTTTAACCCCGAGAGCAGTATTAGTTATGATCGGCGCTTTAAAGACATCCGCAACTCTCCTCTGCTGATACTCGATGATCTTGGCACCCAATCCACGACCCCCTGGGCGCGGGAGAAGCTATACCAGCTGTTCAATTACCGCTACAATGCCGAATTGCCAACCGTCATCACCACCGCAGACACGCTCGATGAAATCGACGCCCGCCTTCGTAGCCGCATGCTAGACCGACGCATATGCACGATCTACGGCATCACTGCTCCAGCATACCGCGGCACTCCACCCCCCAAACGCAAACGCCAGCGCTGATCACTGGAACGTGATCGGCTCAACCCGCAGATTTTCAGGGAAGACGAAAGCCCTCAAACGATTGATCAACTCCTGGCACATACCAGTCGTGAAGTTCGGGAATTCAATCAGATAACCGCGACCGCTCTCGAAAACCTGAAAGGCGAAACGATCTCTGCCAGGATAGGCAATCAGCGTCCCGTAGATTTGTCTGATACGGAGATTATCGCGCACGACATCCCCCGATGGGCGCAACACAATCGTTATCATTTGGATGGGTTCTCCGTCAGCCGAAGTGAGTGGCGAGACGAGATAAGGGGGCAACGGAATGGCTGAACCCGGGAGGACTTCCTCCTCATTTAAATCAATGGCAGAAGAGGCCGCCAAACCTGAGGAGACCTCCATTGGAAGCCCCGCTTCGACTTGGCCTTCATCACCTGTGATGGATGTGGCATTCGGATCAGACTCGAGGTTAGAAGCTGCTTCGGCCAGGGCTTTGGCGATCTCTGGTTCAGCCACCGCCGAGATAATCGCACTGGTTAAATCCCATTCTGGCGGGAAGGCCTCAGGTACCGGGGGAAGGTCGCTGCTCAAGTCTTCTTCAGCCCGGTTATTTTGCCCCTGCGGGGATTCGGCTATACCCTCATATGAGCCGGTGGGCAGCCCATAGGAGCCAGGGACAGATTCATCCTCATCAAACCCACTTTCTATAAAGTCCAGCTCCTCTTCAATATTGTTTTCATCGAAAGCGCTTTTTTCTAAATCCCCAAAGGACTGCCCGGGTGAGTCTCCAGGAGGTAAAAGAGCATCTGATTCAAGCGAGGCAGTCACTTGAAGGTCAGTAGTGATGCTATCGACCAGCACTTTTGGCTCAGTGCTTTCGGCATCTACACGACCTTCGACTAAAATAATCTTATCTGCCTGGATAAGATCTGCATATTGCTCCCAAATGCGGGGAAATACCACCAGCTCAATCGTGCCTTGCAGGTCCTCGATGGTTACAAATCCCATGGATTTACCCGATTTAGTCAGGTGGGGTCGAACGCGAGTAATGAGCCCTGCGACCCGCACCCGCTCACGTTCGCCAGATTCAGACAGCTGGCCGGAAAAGTGGGTAACGGTTTCGGTCAGAACATCCAGAAAAGGATTCAAGGGGTGATCAGAGACATACAAGCCAATCAGTTCACGCTCCCAATTCAATTGCTCGCGCCGGGGTATCTCGACCGTGGTCTTGGGCAGCTTTATGCCTTCGATCACACCGCTGTGTGCTCCAAACAGACTCATCTGCCCCATCTCAACAGCTCGAAAGTGGGAGGCACTGACCGAGACGACCTGGTCCAAAGCCTGCAACAGGGCCGGGCGGGGTCCAAAGCCGTCCAAGGCGCCGACCCGCACCAGGCACTCCAAAGGACGTTTGCTGACTTGGCGGAGGTCAACGCGGTGGGCAAAGTCGTTGATATCGATAAAGGGCCGCTCGGCACGCCCTTCAAGGATGGCATCTACCGGTCCGTGTCCTACATTTTTGACTGCACCCAGTCCGAAACGAATAGCTGCACTACCTTCGGGGCGATCTTCGATGGTGAAATCATAGCCACTGATATTGACATCCGGTGGTTCAACCGCAATAGCCATACGGCGGCAATCGGCGACATACAAAGCGACTTTATCGGTGTCGTTTTGGTTGACCGAGAGCACTGCAGTCATGTACTCAACCGGATAATGGGCTTTTAGATAGGCGGTCTGAACGGCAATGACGCCGTAGTCGGCAGCATGGGCCTTGTTGAAGCCATAACGGGCGAATTCCTCCCAATCATCGAAGATGGCGCTGGCCGTCTCTTCGGAGATTTGCCTCTCCATGGCTCCTGAGATGAACTTCTGGCGATGCTTGTGCAGCTTTTCTTTCTGCTTCTTGGCTACGGCCTTACGCAGATCATCAGATTCGGTAGCGGTATAGCCGGCTAACTCCATCACCGCAAACATGAGCTGTTCTTGATAGACAGGGTATCCATAAGTTTCTTTAAAGATCGATTCCAGAGCAGGGTGACTGTACTGAACCGCTTCTTCATTATGCATGCGCCGGATGTAGCCAGGGATGAAGTCCATCGGCCCTGGTCGGAATAATGCCACCATAGCGATCACATTGGCTAACTCTTTGGGTTTCATTTTCATCAGCCAACGCCGCATTCCGGCGCCTTCCACCTGGAATACTCCGGCTGTCTCTCCCCGGCCAAGCAATTCATAAGTAGCCGGGTCGTCCACCGGGATATTGGACAAATCGAGCTTCACGCCATGACGGGCTTTGATCAGATCACAAGCCCGCGCCATGATCGTGAGGGTGGCCAGCCCGAGGAAATCGACTTTGAGCAACCCGAGCGAGTCCAAGACGTTCATCTCGAACTGAGTTACCGTTTTGACCGGGCTATCCTCGGCTGAACTTCCGGTGGGGCGATGCAGCGGCAGGTATTCGATGATCGGTTTATCTGTGATGATCACACCCGCTGCGTGGGTGCCAGCACTGCGCACTACGCCTTCCATTTCACTGGCAGTATCTATCAATTGGCGGTAATAAGGTGTCGATTGATAAAGATTCTTGAATTCGGGGACTTCTTCGAGAGCTTGCCGGATGTTGACCGGCTTACCGGGGATATTGGGGATGAGTTTGGCAGCCCGGTCCACTTCCGAGAGAGGGATATCCAAAACCCGGCCGACATCGCGGATCGCGGCGCGGGCACCTAAGGTGCCAAAGGTGATGATTTGAGCAACTTTGTCATCGCCATAGCGGTTAGCAGTATATTGCAGCATCTCGGCGCGCCGGTCGTCACGAAAATCTAGGTCGATATCGGGCATGGAGATACGACCAGGATTGAGAAAGCGTTCAAAGATCAAACCATGTTCAATCGGGTCGACCAGCGTGATGCCCAGGGTGTAAGCGACTATAGACCCTGCCGCTGAACCGCGGGCGTTGTACCAGATGTCCATCTCACGAGCGTAACGGCACAAATCCCATACGATTAAGAAATAGGTATCAAAACCCATCTGATGGATGATGCCCAGTTCATAATCCAGGCGGGCAGAGATCTGCGGGTCATCCGCCCGTGAACCATAACGTTTTTTAAGGCCAGCTGCGCACAGCTCTCGTAAATAAGGCTGGGCGGTTTTCCCTTCGGGGACGTCAAACTGAGGCAAGTGGTAGCCTTTGAAGCTTAAGTCCACCTCGCAGCGTTCGGCGATAAGCAAGGTGTTGCTGATGGCTTCAGGCAGCTCAGAAAAAATCGTAGACATTTCTTGCGGGCTCCGAAGGTAAAAGCTATCATCGCTCATGCGCATGCGGTTGGGATCGCTGAGCACGCAGCCGGTCTGGATAGCCAGCAAAATGTCTTGGAAACGGGCATCTCCATGATTAATGTAATGAACGTCGTTGGTGGCTACAAAGTGAGCCTGATAACGTTTGCCAAGGTCGATCAAGTGTTTGTTGATCTGCTTTAGCTCATTGATATCGTGTTCCTGCAGCTCAAGGAAGAAATGGTCGGGACCAAATACCTGGTAGTACCAATCGATCTGGCGACGAGCCTTTTCCAGGTTTCCTGCCCGAATCAGACGGGGAATCTCGGCGGACATGCAACCGGAGGTGCAGATCAATCCTTCAGCATGCTGTGCTAAGAATTCATGATCAGTCCGAGGGAAATAATAAAAGCCTTGCAGCTGGGCAGCACTGGCGATCTTGAGCAAGTTCTGGTAGCCAGTCTGATTTTCAGCTAAAAGCAGCAGGTGACTGGACTTTTTGTCCAACTGGGCATCGCGCTCCTGCATCCCACGGGAAGCCAGATAAGCTTCAACACCGATAATGGGCTTAATTCCAGCTCTGGTAGCCGCGTTGTAAAAGTCGATCACACCAAACATGGTGCCGTGGTCTGTTAGCGCCAGGGCAGGCATGTGCATCTCTTTGGCACGCTTCACCAGCTTCTTTATATTGCAAAAACCATCTAGCAATGAATATTCTGAATGAACGTGAAGATGAACGAAGGACATCCGCTACCAACCAGATTATTTTAAATGGGTGAGATGGGAACGATTATAGCACGAGGCCAAAGCCGGAACCAATCCAGTTGGCTTAAAAAATTGGCTAAGCGGCCTCCAACCATAAAATTGCCCGTTTGCGCTGGCTTCAAATCGGCTTTTTCACTAGCGCACTGGCCTGGCTGGTAGGGAACGCCTTATGGTTGTTCGGTTCACCAATTTACCGGCTGGTATTGTAGTGGGTGGGTTTCTTAATATTGACCATTGCTGATGAATGGCTGGAGTTAGGACGCATAGTGCGCTTATCACGCGGCAGCGAAATGGCTTTTACAGGGGCAGTCGCTCTATTTGTTATCGGGTTAATGCTTATGTTCTGGTTATTTAACCCCGGGATGCGCCTGGTCAGCCTGGGGATGCTGGCTCTGGCTGCCTGGTTGCTTCGCTACGATGTCGCCCGCCGGACAGTTTACAAACAGGGCCTGCCACACTATACAGCCTTATGCCTGCTGGCGGGTTACTTCTGGTTGGCGGCAGCCGGATGCATGGGTATGGTCTTTGGTGGCGTGGTCGCTGGATTACGATACGATGCAGTTTTGCACGCCATATTTCTGGGTTTTGTCTTCTCAATGATCTTCGATCACGCCCCCATAATATTTCCAGCCGTGCTAGGGCTGCAAATCAACTTCCACCAGTTCTTATATGCATATATGCATACCTGATCTTGTTACATCTCTCCGTAGCGCTGCGAGTGACCGGCGACCTGGCTGGCTTTCAAGCAGCCCGTCTATGGGGTGGCCATATTACTCTTTCTGGCCAGCACAATCATCAGCGGGGTAATTCTAAATCCTAACCGCACTTCGCTGGCGAGCAAGACCTGAGGGACGAGAATATCGAAAGCCATCTAAAGCCCAAGTTATAATACCTCTGGTCAATAGCGGACCTAAGGAGCTCTGCATGCGCATTCTGGCGGTTATCTCAGGCGAATACGGGAAAAGGCACGTAGAAAATGTTCGGAAGCACCGAGCTGCTGATTGGAGCGTTGAAGAGTGGCAAGCGCCCGCGGTGCTGCCTCCAGTGATAGATTATCCTGAGGATTATCTGCCCGATTCTTTCCAGCCGGCAGATCTGATCCTGTCTTTTGGTGAGAACAAGGGCATTGCCGAGCTGCTTCCTGAAATTGCTGAGATGAGCGGGGCGCGGGCGGTGATCGCCCCCATCGACAATGAGGCCTGGTTGCCACGAGGTCTGGCGCGCCAGTTACGCGGCTGGCTCAGCGAAGCCGGGATAGCTTGCGTAACGCCAAAACCGCTGTGCTCATTGACCGAAAAGGATTACGGAGTCACCCGACGGCAACGCCAAACTTATCAGAATACCTTAATTTCAGAATTCGCCCATCTTTTCGGCGAACCCGATCTGCAGATTAGGGTAGATCCCCAAACGCGCAAGATCATTTCAATAGAGGTGCAGCGTGACACAGTTTGCGGTTGTGCACGTTACGTGGCCGAACGCCTGTTGGGCCTCTCCGTAGAAGAGGCCGAACAAGAAGCCGGTTTGCTGCACCATCACTATCCATGCCTGGCCAGTATGGGTATCGATTCCGACTTCGATGACACCTTGATGCATGTCTCTGGAAATATCCTTAAGGACAAAATAAGCGTTCAAATCAAGCCGTTCAAACACATCCAATATATCGCCCCAGGCAAGCGGGGCAAGTAATACTTATGCCTCCTCTGACCCGCTGGTTTGTCAAATCGTAATTAGAATTCTTCATGCAGCTCTGCTTGCTGCCCTACTTATGGCAACAAGGCATCTCTGGAATGTCCCGCTGGTATCCCAGACGCTCGACCCGGTTTATTTCCGCCTGTTCCTGGTAGGCTGGGTAAGGAGCGTTGTGAACTAAACCCTAAATCCTTGGGGGAGCAGCCGGATGATGCCGCCGGCCGGCACGATCATGCACCCAGGCCGCCCGTGATTGCCGCTCTTTTCTGCTTAAGCCAACATTAAGATGAACACCCCCGGCCAGCGGGTCATGTTGGCAATGGTACTTTGCAGTGTTGAATTTACCGCAGGGGTGAACGCGGTATAATTTTAGAAGCAGCCTTAATCCTTTGGGAGGTATTATGACCGAGCGAATAATCCGCGTCTTGATAGCCAAGCCCGGTTTGGATGGACATGACCGGGGCGCAAAAGTGGTAGCCCGCACCTTGCGAGACGCTGGTATGGAGGTTATCTACACCGGCTTACGCCAAACTCCTGAAATGATTGCTGAAGCCGCTTTACAAGAAGACGTGGATGCGGTAGGTATGTCTATCCTCTCAGGTGCACATATGGCATTGGTGCCGCGGGTTATGGAACTGTTAAAAGCCAACCGGCAAGAAAGAGTCAAAGTTTTCGTAGGAGGCATCATTCCCAACGAGGATATCCCGCGCCTGTTAGAAATGGGCGTGGTCGGTGTATATGGTCCTGGCACCCTCACCGATGCGATCGTCACTGACCTTCGCCAAGCTGTTTTGGGCGCGGCCGTCCCTTGACTTTGGCTTTCAGTCCCATGACTCTTGCTCGCTCCACTCTGGCAGGCGACCGACTGGCCTTAGCCCGTCTCCTGACCCTTGTTGAAAACCAAACGGAGCAGGGCCGCCAGGCTTTAAATGAACTGTTCCCGCATACCGGGTACGCTCATCTGGTAGGTGTGACCGGCGCTCCAGGGACCGGAAAATCTACTCTGGTCAACCAGCTGGCTCGTTATTACAGGAATCCCCCTGATGGAGAAATGGCGCTGCAAGTGGCTATCGTAGCGGTGGATCCATCCAGCCCTTTCACCGGCGGGGCAATCCTGGGAGACCGGGTACGGATGCGCGATCTAGCCGGAGATGCAGGGGTGTTTATCCGCTCAATGGCAGCGCGCGGTTCTTTGGGAGGATTGGCGCATACCACGGCCAGCTTAGTACAGGTTTTTGACGCAGCCGGTTTTGAGATTATCTTCATCGAAACGGTAGGAGCTGGGCAGGCCGAAGTGGATGTGGCCCGTTTGGCGCACACCACCCTGGTCGTGCAGGCGCCCGGCTTAGGCGACGACATTCAAGCGATTAAGGCTGGCATCCTTGAAATCGCCGACATCCTGGTAGTCAACAAAGCTGATCGACCTGGTGTGGAAAACACCGAAAGGGCCCTGAGCGGCATGCTTCAACTGGCACAACCGGTAGCGCCTGTCTTCCGCCATCACGGACCTTCCGAAGGCCTTTCTGAAAGGGCACCGGCACAGGTAGAAGTAGATGCCTGGATACCACCAATCCAACGAACGGTAGCCACAGAAGGCGATGGTGTCCCAGATCTGGCCAAAGAGATCGCCCGGCACCGACAATACCTGCGAGAAAGCGGAGAGTTGGAACGTCGCGAACGCGCCCGTTTACAGGCAGAGCTGGAGGCATTGCTTCAAGATAGCCTGGTGAGCCGCTGGCGGAAATCGGTATCAAATTCGAAATACCAGGAAATCCTCGAGAAGCTGATAGAACGCCAGATTTCCCCCTATCAAGGAGTTCTCGCTTTACTCGACGGGGAACAAACCCTATGATTTACGGAGAACGCATCCGGCTGCGACACGTTGAAAGAGAAGACTTGACCCGCTTCGTGGGATGGCTTAACGACCCGGAGGTGCGGCAAGGATTAGCCCTGTATCTGCCTTTGTCTCATGAGGAGGAGCAGCGCTGGTTTGAAGGAACACTGGCGCGCCCGGCAGAAGAACAGCCTCTGGCGATTGAGATCCAAGAAGAAGATGCCTGGAGGCTGGTGGGAAACTGCGGTTTTTTCAACATTGACTGGCGCAATCGCAACGCCGAGTTGGGTATCTTCATCGGCGATAAAAGCTGTTGGAACCAGGGTTATGGAACTGAAGCGATGCGCTTGCTCTTGCAGTTTGGCTTTACCACCCTCAATTTGCACCGCATATCCCTGCGCGTATACGAAGATAACCAGCGAGCGATCAGCGCTTATAAGAAAGCCGGTTTTGTTGACGAAGGTCGTCACCGCCAAGCTGTCTTCCAGGAAGGCCAATATTTAGACGTACTATTCATGAGCATACTGCGAACCGAATGGCAAAACATGGAGGCGCCAGCGCCTCCTGAGTAAATAACCAATCTTTTTGGGAGTACTTATGCCTGTTATCAAACCTCAACGCGACTGCGGCGTTTTCGGTGAGATCAAACTCTTTGCCGGGACAGCCTGCCCCGAACTCTCGATGAAGATCGCCGACCATCTCTCTCTGCCGCTCAGCGGCAGGGATGTTACCCTGTTTCCGAACGATAACCTGTTTGTTAGGCTTCACAGCAGTGTGCGCGGCCAGGATGTTTATGTGATCCAGACGATTGCCAAGCCGGTACACAGAAATTTGATGGAGCTACTAATCATGCTTCAGACTCTCAGGCTGGACTCGGCCGGGCGGGTTACGGCGGTGGTTCCCTACCTGGCATACGCCCGTTCCGATAAAAAAGACATGCCACGCGTTCCTATAACCGCTCGCTTAGTGGCTGATATGATCGAAATCGCCGGAGCTGATCGCTACATGACACTGGATCTGCATGCCGGACAGATCCAAGGGTTTTTCTCCATCCCTGGCGATGTCATAAGCGCCTATCACATCCTTATAGAGTATGTTAAGGATCTGCTTCCCACCATGAAAGACCCCGTGGTAGTGGCTGCTGATCTGGGATTTGCCAAGAAAGGGCGCAACTTTGCTGCCACCATAAATGCGCCGATCGCCTTTGTAGAGAAACGCCGCACCGCCGACATTGCCCGCCCGGTAGCACTGACCCTGATCGGCAACGTGGAGGGACGCGACGTGATCGTGGTGGATGACGAAGTCGATACAGCTGGATCCATAAGCCAGGCCGTCAACCTGGTCAAAGAGTGTGGGGCGCGCAACATCTATACGGTGTTTGTCCACCCGGTATTCTCTGATCCTGCCGTAGAGAGGTTAGCAGCCCTTCCGCTGACATCTATCATCACCACAGACACGCTGCCTATCGCGGAGGAGAAAAAAGCCCTACTTGGTGATAAACTCAAACTGCTTACCGTAGCACATTTGATGGGAGAAGTGATCCGCCGCGCCCACGAAGGTCGCAGCGTTGGTGAGATGTTTAACGAATGAGGCATGCCCGAACTTCCAGAAGTTGAAACCATTGCTAGAACCCTGAGACAGGCTGGTCCAATCGGCCAATCTATCATCGGGCAGCGTATTGAGGGTGCCCAGCTCTTATGGGAACGCACCCTGGTGACGCCGTCTCCTGCTGAATTCAAGCGTCGAATAGTGAGGCAGTCAATCGAGGATGTGAGTCGCCGGGGAAAATACCTGGTTCTTAAGCTATCGCACGACGTACTGCTCATCCACCTGGGCATGAGTGGTGACCTCCTGATAGAGATCGACTCCCAGGCACCAGAAGGGCACGTCCGTATGAGGCTAAATTTTGAGGGCGGCTACCGATTATGCTTTAACGACCCACGCAAGTTCGGGCGTGTGTGGCTGACATCTGAACCGCAAGCGGTGTTGGCCAAATTAGGACCAGAACCTCTGAGCCCTTCATTTACATCGGAAGACCTGTATCAACGCTTGCAGCCCCGCAACCGCCAGATCAAACCCCTGCTGCTTGATCAAACCTTTATCGCCGGGCTGGGGAATATTTACGCTGACGAAGCTCTGCACCTCGCCAAGATCCACCCGCTGACGATTGCCAGCACCCTAGACATCAAGCAGGCGGAAAGACTATGGCACAGCATCCGCCAGGTACTAGAAGAGGGCATCCAGCGAAATGGCGCCAGCATCGATTGGGTCTACCGAGGCGGTGACTTTCAAAACTATTTCCAGGTCTACCACCGGACAGGTGAAACCTGCCCGGTATGTGGTACCACCATCGAGCGTATTATTGTAGGCCAGCGAAGCACCCATATCTGTCCAACTTGCCAACCATTGAAACATGCCGGGCAAGTCTGATGTGTGCCCCCCGTTCTTATAGTTGAAAGAGGAGTTCAAGCCAAGAATAAACCCCTACAAACGCTTTAATTCCCAAGGTTATCCCGATTTTAGTTTCCCTAAAGGATTTTGCCATGGACATTACAACCACCATCCTACTCGCACTGGTTTGTATAGCAATTGGCTTCATGCTGAGTGCCCTGATCTTCAGCCTGCGCCGCGAAAAAGCAGAAAGCCGGACATCCGCAAAGAAAGAAGCTGGCCTGGCAAAGAAAGCGGTTCGGCTGACGCGCGACCGGCGTAATGAGAGTCTGGTCGTTGAAATGGACGGAACGATCATCAAATCCGCGGCTGACCTGCGAACTGAACAACGCCAACGGTTGGTGCTCGCATCCAGCGATTTACGCACTTGGTTAGGGATCTTTCCGACAGAACCCAAGCCCACCGAAACTACCGCGGACCCCTTTTTACCCTACGAGAGTGAATCTGGCATGCGGGAAGAGGGGGTGCCCGAGTGGCTTTCCAAGGCGGACAGCGCTCCAGAAACCGAACGTCCTAGCTTGAATCCCTTCAAAATCTTCACCCAGGCTATCCAAGAAAGTGAGACCAGCATCCCAACCAAGAGCATCGCTGCTCAAATCGATGAAATTCTACAAGAGAAGTTGATAAACACGCCATTAGAAGAACGTGGCATTCGTTTGATCGAAAAACCTGGGCAGGGAATTGCAGTAATGGTCGGTTTAGACAGCTACGATTCGGTGGAGGCTGTTCCTGAGGCGTTGGTGCAAGCGGTCATTCGCGAGGCGGTGGCCGAGTGGGAAAAGGGCGCAGCGAGCTAAAACACTTTATCAGAGATCGGAGGGGAATTCTGCCGCCAGGCGCTCTACTAACGCCTGGCGCTCGTCCTGAGGTAAAAAGGCAGCCCCGGCAGCTGCCAGCAGGCATTCACGCAAGGTATTAAGAGAGAGTCCCAAGTATTCACAAGCAACGCAATATTCATCCGCCAGGGTGATCTGGGAAATACTGGGATCGTCCGTGTTGAGGGTGACATTTAAACCTTCAGAAAGCATATCCGCTAGCGGATGTTCGTACAGGTCGTTTACCACCCCTGACTGGTAATTGCTGGTAACACAGACCTCAAAGGCGGTATTGCGATCACGCGCCAAAGCGACCACGGCAGGGTCTTCCACCACCCGTATGCCATGACCGATCCGCTCAGCACCCAGTTGGGTAATGGCTGCCGCCACATTGCCAGCACCTCCCCATTCACCAGCATGGACAGTTATATGAAGCCCGGCCTCTTGAGCCTGGCGGAAAGCGCTCTCGAATGGCGCCGATGGAAAGGCAACCTCATTGCCAGCCAGATCTAAACCGACAATGCCGTCAGCTAAGCGCTCGGCAGCTAAGTGTACTACCTGGGCTGCAAGTTCCGGGCTTTCGTGACGATTAACACTGACGATCAGGCGGACCATGATAGCATGCTGGGATTCAGCCTGGCGCGTCCCCTCGATCACCCAATCAATGACTTCCGCCAAAGTGAAGTTTTCGGCTCGGCTCAAAGCTACCGGCGTGAAGCGCAACTCCATATAGCACACGTTATCGGCAGCGGCGTCGGCCACGGCCTCCTGGGTAATGCGCCCGATAACATCCGGAGAACGGTAAAATTTTCGCAGGGTTTGGAATTTCGAAAGGAAATTTTGAGAGGTATAGGGGTCCTCCTCTCGAATCTGGACCAGCGGACGCAAACGATCGGTGCCAAATAAATCCATGCCGTGGGCACGAGCGACCTCCAATAAAGTGCGCAACCGTAAAGAGCCCTCGAGATGGCGATGCAGTTCAACTTTAGGCAGCGCTTTATAAAATTCGGCCGGCCGGTGGGTCGAATCGTATTTCATAAGATACCTCTAACGAATAGATTTTTTTAGTGGGAGATGAATAGGCCGTCTTAAGGAACTCATGAAAATGAGCGCCAGCTCTCTTTTACGCCAGGCTTGCAGACAACCATGCTCGATCATTTTCAGTGGCGCCGGCGACGTCGTTTCGATTTGCTGGGACGGCTTTCTGGTCGACTTCCCCCTTGAGCTTGGGGTTGCGGTTCCGCTTTAATTTGAGGGGGTTCGGCTCTAGCGATGGTAGTTTGGACGCTGCTCAGGTCATGTGATCGGAAGGTAAACATCCGGGTTACCACGCCCATGCGCATATTACTGAGCAATTCCTGGAACATCTCGAAAGCGCGGTTCTTATATTCAACCAATGGGTCACGCTGGGCATAAGCCTCTAAACCAATCGAGACTCGCAGCGCCTCCATATTGGTTAAATATTCCACCCAAAGCTCGGAAATGACGCGCAAGATCAGCTGACGGTAGACTTCTGTAAGCGCCTGGCGACCGAGCTCATCCACCACATTGGACCGTTCCCCCCCTTCCAGATGCTGAAGGTTTCTATCACTTATCTCGGCAAAGCGTTCTTCTCCCAAAAGAACCTTCAAACCATTTTGAGTGGTGCCATCCAGATCTATCGGGCGGGCGGACTCAAGCCGGCTCAACTCACTGCGGCCCCAAGCGAGTCGCATGACAGATTGAGCGTCTTCGAGATGTTCGAGTACTTCAGAGGCGATCTCATCGGGATGGCGACTTTCTAGGAAGCGAGCGGCCGCATAAACGTATGTGAGACGGGTAGTGCGTTGCCAGATACGCCGGTGGGTGCGCTTATCGAAGGTGGCAACCGCGCCTTGGGGCATCTGTAAAAGCAAGCCCATCAAGATCGCTTCGGTGACCGGCCCGTCAAATTTAGCCAAGGCGGCTTCGAGATCTTTGGCGATCAGACCATCCCCGTCTTCGCCGATAAGGCGTTGCAGGCGATTCTCATAGAGAGAAGAAATCGCCATCAAGACCTGCTCGGCCAGCGCTTCCCAATCCTCCCCAGACAAATGATCTTGATCAATATCCAGGTCTTCTTCCAGGCGACGTTCCACAGCTCCAATCAAACGGGTGATGGATTGATCAATCAGGGTAGCCTCCACCTGGGCGCTGACCCTGTCAGCAAGCTGTTCGAGGGCCGCATGGTCTCCATCTGCCCTCAGGACCCGTTGTTCTTCGGAGGTTAGTTTGATAGGAACGTGGACAAGGCCAGAGAGCTCATCCAGGAGCTGGCGGGGCTCGCGAGGGCCGGTCTCTTCGTCGAGTTCAAGTCCGTCGAAGAAGACCTCGACCATATCCAGGCGTTCTTCCAGCTGGCTTTCCAAGCGTTCGCTGGTCAGATCAATCAATTTATTGATGCTATGCAGCAGGTGTCCTTCTTCAGCTTTGATAGCTTCCCTAGCCAGGTCAAGCAATGCTTTAAAAGCTATCTGGCGATCGAGAACCGGTTCAGCGGAGTTCCCATCCCGAGTACTTTTAAAATGCTGATCAGCCAAAAGGCGAAGCGTATAGGAGGGATAAATCCTTCCATTAACGGGTAAGGGGGGCTGGATTTGATCTAACCAGGCTAATAATTTCCAGGGGCCCTCTTCATCTTCGAGGGCTAGCGGAACACGCTGGAGCACCTCGGTCTGGAGCATGTCAGTGACATCTTCACTCAAGTCCTCTTTGCTAAAGATGCGATCCCGTTGGTCATAGATCTTGGTGCGCTGGGTATTGAGCACATCGTCGTATTCGAGCAGATGTTTGCGGACGTCGAAGTTAGCACCTTCTACGCGACCCTGAGATTGCTCGACGATACGTCCGACCAGCCCCATCTCTAAAGGCATGGCCTCGTCGATCTTTAGGCGCTCCATCATATTCTCGGCCTGCTGGCCTCCAAACAGGCGCATCAACTCGTCCTCCATGGAGAGGTAGAAACGGGAGGAACCGGGATCACCCTGACGGGCAGCACGACCGCGCAACTGGTTATCTATCCGGCGCGATTCATGGCGTTCTGAGCCAATAACGTGCAGGCCACCCAATTCTCGCACCTGAATTTCCTTCTCCACGTGCCGCCAGAAATCGATGATCTTTTCCGAGGTTCTAAGAGGGAATTTATTCTTGTCGTAGTTATAGAGGATATTGGCTAGTTGGGCCCACTCATCCTTGGCACCGTCAGATCCGTATTTCTCGAGAAGGAGGTTCTTGACATTGGAAAGACCCTCGGGAGAAGCGGTCGTAAATTCCCCTTGCCCAACAGCGGGCAGATGGCCAAATTCTTCGAGCAAGATGGTCTTAAGCGCGGCGAGCCGTTCGATGTTGGTCATGCTATAGGAGTTCTTGACACCTGCGCTACGCAATAGATCATTGACAAAGACAAGGATATCTTCAGCCTGTTCACCGCCGAGCTTGATATCCACACCACGACCGGCCATATTGGTGGCGATATTGACCATGCCAAGTTCGCCGGCACGAGCGATGATCTTGCTTTCCTCGGTATGCTCTTTGGCGTTGAGGACATTATGGGTAATGCCCGCCTTTAAACCCGAGTCGAGGCGCTCCCTATGAGAGCTGGATAGCTCGAAGACCGCCAACAGGCGATCTAAATTCTCAGGTGATGAGGGGTTGAAAGAAATATCCAGATCACGCGCCATCTTGCGGGCTTCTGATTCCTGCGCTTTATCCCATTTGTCCAGCGGCAAGTTCAAGTAGGCCAGCTCGGGAACCAGACGCCCATCTTCAACGCGATTATGTTGCTCCATCCAGACATAGCGTAACAACAAAGTTTGGGCGAGGCGACTGATCGGGAGAGCCTTGAGGCGGCCGGATACCCGTTCTGACAGCTCGACCGAAGTGGTGCCTACCAAAATAGGCCGCCCTAAGATATGGTATCGCAGGATTTCCTGGACAATCGCCCGCAACTTGGCTTCTTCGGTGCGGTAAACCACGTCCGGGAAGTCCTTGCGCTTCCAGAAGAGCGGTTGTCCTTCGGGGTTATTATTGTTGGCGTAATACTGGTATTTGTAACCCCCTTCATCGCGATCTTCAATGACCATCAGGTCTGTATCAACCCGGGAGGCCAGGTATTCCAGGTTTGTGGGGATCGCCAGCACATCAAGCTCGTAGATCTCTTTGAATTCCTCGGACTCGGTCACAGCTGTACCCGTCATACCGGCCAGCTTCTCATACATGCGGAAGTAATTCTGGATGGTGATGGTGGCGTAGGTGACGTTCTCGGGTTGGACGCGGGCACCCTCTTTGGCTTCCACAGCCTGGTGCAAACCATCCGACCAGCGGCGCCCGGGCATGAGGCGGCCAGTAAATTCGTCGATAATGATTACCTTGCCAGCCTGCACTAGATAATCTTTATTCTTTTTGAAAAGGTATTGGGCGCGCAGCGACTGTTCCAAGAAACCCATCAGGCGAGCTTGCTCGGGGGTTACGTCTTCGGGCCGTTCGGGATCACGCAAGGGCATGTCCAGCAGGTTTTCCACGTGAGTCTCACCGATTTCTGTAAGGGTGACCGTGCGATCGCGCTCGCTGATCTCATAGTCTTCGGAGCGGAGGCTTTTGACGACCTGAGCCATACGGACATACCACTCGGTATCATCATGGGATGGGCCTGAGATGATCAGGGGAGTGCGGGCCTCATCGATAAGGACATTATCCACCTCGTCGATGATGGCGTAATGATGCCCGCGCTGGACGCGATCCTCCATGCTCAAAGTCATATTGTCGCGCAGATAATCGAAGCCAAACTCGCTATTTGTGCCGTAGGTGATATCGGCTGCGTATGCCTTGCGGCGGGGTACCATGCGCAGGTGATGCTGGTCCTCGTGAGGTGATTCCCGATCAAAATCCACCAAGAAGGCTTTTTTACCGTTCTCCGTACGGGCTGCCATCTGGAGCACACCCACTTCCAGGCCCAAAGCGAGGTAGATCGAGCCCATCCAGCGAGCATCTCGGCGGGCCAGGTAATCGTTGACGGTAACCAGGTGGTTGCCCCGGCCAACCGGCAGCCCCTGGATAGGTTCAAAAGACCAGTCTCCAGGATCATCCCCCCACAACTGGCGAGCTTTGGTGATCCAAGCGGGGTTGAGGGTGAGGGCGTTCAGGTAGAGCGGGAGAGTAGCTACCAGGGTCTTGCCTTCACCGGTGCGCATCTCGGCGATGATACCCTGGTGAAGGACAATACCACCAATCAGTTGGACATCGTAATGACGCTGCCCCAGGTGGCGCTTGCTGGCTTCCCGCACGGTGGCAAACGCCTCAGGCAACAGTTCATCGAGAGTCTCTCCCAGAGCCATCCGCCGGCGAAATTCGAGGGTTTTGGCGCGCAATTCGTCATCGCGGTAGCTCTCGAACTGGGCCTCGAGCCCATTGATATAGTCGACCGTGTCTGAAAATCTCTCGATTTGTCTTTTATTGGGGTCGCCCCCAAAGATCTGTACAATTTTCTGAAGCATAGATTTAAACTTTATCTGATTAGTCAATATTCCCTAGCTGAGGATTATAGCACACTCCGACTTTGACAAACCCTGGTTGCTAAGGTATTATTGTTCCTCTCTGAAATCTCCTAGGAGTCAGGCGATAGAGGCTTTTGGGTGTTTCGACGTGCGAAGTCCCACAAAGAGCACCCGACCAGATTATTCCAACTGCATAAGACCTGCATCTGACTTTCTTGAAAATGGTCACCTATTTGAGTGAACTGGGAGGAAAAGCAAGCGAAGAACGGGTAGGGAAAAAATTCGCATATAGATACCAAGCCAGAGAGAGCACACATGAGAACTTTATTTCGGAAATTCAGCAAGAAGAGTGCGCGAGATGTGATTACGGTTGTTTCGGGCTTGCCAAGGTCAGGTACATCGATGATGATGAAGATGCTGGAGGCTGGCGGTCTGCTGCCGGTAACCGACAACATCCGGACAGCTGATAAAGACAATCCCAAAGGCTACTACGAGTATGAGAGGGTGAAAAAAATGCCCGATGGGGATACTGAATGGCTAGGAAAGGCAACCGGAAAAACCGTGAAGGTGATCTCGGCGCTGCTAGAACACTTACCGTCAGCCTACACCTATAAGGTGATATTTATGCTGCGGGACATGCAGGAGATCCTGGCCTCCCAACACCAAATGCTGGTCCGCTCGAATAAGCCCACTGACAAGGTCAGCGATGATGATTTGGCAGAGATGTACCGAAAACATCTCGCCAAGGTAAGGACCTGGCTGGCTGAACAAGAAAACATATCCATTATGTATGTGGATTATAACGATATCATGTCAAATCCGGGCAGCTACCCGGAACGCATCCAACGGTTTTTAGGGTTTCCGTTGGATATTGAAAAAATGAAGACCGTAGTCGATCCAAACCTTTACCGGCAACGCCGGCAAACAAATTAGAGACCGCTATAATGGAAAACAGATCAGGGGAAAGCGGCTTTCAATCGCTTTCCCCTGATGATTTAATCGAGTTGGATGTGGCTTAGAAATCGAAGGAAACTACAACCATCAAAGGGCTGCGAACAACCGCCAGATCTGAGCCACAAAAAAGGTAATGGTAAAGCCCATGCCTAAGGGCAATAAGGCAGATACGGCAGCCCATTTAACGCTGCCCGTCTCTTTGTATATCGTATATATGGTTGTGCTGCAGGGGTTATGTACCAAGCTAAACAGCATGAGGTTTACGGCTGTCAGCAGAGTCCAACCTCCTGCGCTAAGCAATGACAGCATGGCTGAACCCTGGTCGATATTAAAGAGCACGCCAGCACCCTGGCCCAGGCCGGTCGCATGGGTGACAAGCACCGTGAGCATTAGCACAGTGGGGACGACGATCTCGTTAGCGGGGATTGCGACGATATAGGCTACCATTATGACGCCATTGAGGCCAATCAAAATTCCCAGAGGGTTGAGAAAATTGATGGTAAGTTCGGCCAGGCTAGCGCCGCCCAGGTGCAAATTGGCGATGAGCCAGATTACAGCTCCCGCGGGCATGGCAAACACCACCGCTCGCCAGAGCACATAGATGGTGCGGTCAATCATGGAAGTGTAGATGGTTCGCAGGATACGAGGTGGGCGGTAAGGAGGCAGCTCCAGGCTGAAGGTGGAAACCTGACCTTTTAGGATAGTGCGAGAAAGGCCCCAAGAGGTTACAAAGGTGAGGAGCACACCCAGAACAGCAATACCGACCACTGACAGGGCCGAGATCAGACCGGCCAGTTGAGCTGGCACCAGGGCGCCCAGAAAAAGGGTAGCGATCAGGATTTGGGTGGGCCAGCGTCCATTACAAAGGGCGAAGTTATTGGTGAGGATGGCGATGAGCCGCTCACGGGGGCTGTCGATGATACGGGTGGAGATCACCCCGGCGGCATTACAACCAAAACCCATCATCATACTGAGGGCCTGTTTTCCGTGAGCACCGGCTTTCTTGAAGACATTGTCCAAATTGAAGGCCAGGCGGGGTAAATAGCCAAAGTCTTCCAGCAAGGTAAACAAGGGAAAGAAAATTGCCATGGGGGGTAACATGACGCTGATAACCCAGGCAGTCGCCATGTACATACCATCGATCAGCAAGCCATCCAGCCACCAAGGCATGCCTATAGCAGCTGCCAAACCCTTTAGCAAGGGATGGACTTTATCCAGGAGCAGGCTCGCGATCCAACTGGAAGGGACATTGGCACCCGAAATGGTGATCCAAAAGACCAAGGTAAAGAGCAAAACCATCATAGGGAAGCCCCAGACGCGGCTGGTGACTAAACGATCGAGGGTGCGATCGAGATCAAATCGAGGTTTTTCTCCTGGGTGGATCACGGAGCGATCGGCAATCCGGGCTGCATCGGTGTAGATAGCTTCTATGAGATGCTCGTGGAAGTCGCTGCCGATCTCCCAACGGAGGGTCTGAGCAGCTGATAAAACCTCTTGGGGAGTAAGTTTCTGTGGAATATTCACGTTATAGGTCCTTTTACAACCATTAATTTCATCCGGCAGCCAGCTCCAGGGTACCTGTAGGTGACTCTAGCGGAAGGCTGTGGCTGAGATCGCCAAGTTCCCCTTTCCGAAGAGCCTCGGCGATGCGTTCATCACCATCCAGCAGCCGCAAGGCTACCCAACGGGCATTGGGTAAATTCGGATAGAGGGCTTCTACTTGAGCGGTTAGTTGATTGATGGCGTTCTTCAAAACGGGCGGCTCACTCTGCAATCGGTGCGGCCGGAGGATGATTTTACCACTGGCCACCTCGCTGATGGCCTGCAGCAACTCCGCAAGACCCTCATCGTAGCGGGCGGCCGTCGGCGCGACGGGCACCCCAAGGTCGCGAGCCAAGCGGCGATGGTCAACCTGCAATTTGTGCCGCCGGGCTTCGTCCATCAAGTTGAGGCAGATGACCACCCGGTCCGTGATTTCCATAACCTGGAGCGCCAGGTTGAGGTTGCGTTCCAGGCGAGTGGCATCCACCACGACAACGGTAACATCAGGTTGCCCAAAAAGGATAAAGTCGCGGGCGATCTCTTCATCATAGCTGGTGGAAAGCAAGGAATAAGTACCGGGCAAATCCACCAACTTGAAGCGCTTCTCCTGGTAATCAAAACCACCTTCGGCACGCCCGACGGTCTTGCCAGGCCAGTTTCCGGTATGCTGGCGCAGCCCAGTGAGGGCGTTGAAGACGGTGCTCTTACCGGTATTGGGGTTACCCGCCAGAGCGACGACGTAATCCCAATCCTCCATATCGACGCCGAGCTTTTTTAAGTTAGCGGCGTGATGAATAGCGCAAGTCTCGCAAGCTGCGGGAGCGGGTTTGAAAGGTCTTTCGGTCATGAAGCAGCCTCCGTAATTGGGGTGATGTTAATGAAATTGGATTGTTCCTGGCGCAGTGCAATGAGCGCACCGCGAATCCGATAAGCGGTGGGATCGCCGCTGGGACTGCGATATTCAGCGGCGATGACTGTACCGGGAGTAATGCCCAGGTCCATGAGACGCCGGCGCTCGGGGCCACGCACACCCAGAGAAATGGCCAGCACTCGGCCCTTTTGACCTAGCTTGAGCGTGGATAATCGTTCTCCAATGGTTTGGGTAACCTGCTGGCTGGGGGGCAGTGGCATGACGGATATATTCGAGGCCACAATCGGCGCCAGGACATGTTCATCTCCACCAGCCCAAAAGCGCAAGCGTTGCGGCGTGGCCTCGATGATGCGCACTTCCATTCCCGGGTGTAAGCCTTCTGCAACCAATTGAGCGTAAACAGCATCGGGTTCGTCCTCCAGGTGGACAATGCGAACAGGCACATCCACTGAGGCGCTGGTGAGCGGTTCGCCGCCGTGGGGCTTCATTTCACCGCCAGCAGTGGGGATAGGATCGCCATGAGGATCGTGGGTAGGGTTGCCCAGCTGGGAAGAGAGCGCATCGGTCTGGTCGGTCGATAGGCGGTGTTCATAGAGCTCAGCCATATCGTGCCACTCGGATTCTTCGAAGCCGGTCTCCTCGGCCAAGTAACGCTCCCAGAGGCGGTGAGCACGGATAATCCGCAAGGCGTAATCGCGCCCGGCGGGGGTGAGGCGAAACTCGTCTCCCTCCATTCGCACCAGGTCATGAGCTTGCATGCGACGTAGAATAGCAACGGCCTGGTTAACGGTGACGTTGAGAGCACCGGCGACACTCTGCAGAGTGGGAGGCAGAGCGTGAGTCTCGCAGCGATGGACATGCTTGAGGGCGTCTTCAATGAGCACACGCTCGTTCATACGCCGGGCGCGCTGCCAGCGTGGAAGAAGGCCGCGGCGGGGATAAAGAATGAGCAGCGCCACCGCGATTATAAGCACAGCAAGGGTAAGCGCAAAAAGGGGATCGGGCATAAAGGCACCTCCAAATCAGGATCAAGAATAACGATAAGCTAGTGATAAATTAGATAAATTTTCAGCGTTGGTAGCCGACCAACGACTTTGGTTTGATGATTACAAAAAGAAATTTAGATTAATCTAAATTCAAGATATTCTACCATTTCCCCCAAATTTAGTCAACATAGATATTTATTAAGTAGAGAACCAGGTGCGCGAGAGCAGTCGCCCTGCAGGCAAGTGTCCCAATCTACAGCCCTGCTGCTATCTAATTTCAACGAAGACCTGGCTCGTAACGCTGGGACCAAGCACAATGGCTTGAGACTGGCCTTCCAGCTGTAGACGAAGGTTTTCATCGAAAGGAGAGAAATCTAATATCATGAGATACACCCCCGGTATGATGCCCAGCTCATGGAGGTAGCGCAGCAGTTTAGGATCGCTATCCCGCACGCGCTGGACAAGGGCACGCTCACCGGGACGCAAATCACTGAGCGGACGGGTATGCGAAACAGGCAGGTGCAGATCGCGAGTGGGGATTGGGTCTCCATGGGGATCACGCGATGGGTCTCCTAGAGTTTCAGCAATGCGCTCCTCGAACTCTTCCGAGATAACGTGTTCGAGGCGGTCGGCCTCTTCGTGAACCTCATCCCAAGAATAACCAAGGGTTTGCTGCAAGAACATCTCCAAAAGGCGATGATGCCGCATGATCTCCAACGCGACTTTTTCTCCATCGTCCGTTAAGACCACGCCGCGGTGTTTGCGATACTCCACCAAAGGGGGCGTGGTGACGGCCAATTTCTGGATCATATTGGTGACGGAGGCGGGCGTGACGCCCATGCGCTCGGCGATCTGGTTGGTAGTAGCCCGCCTGCTGATGGAGGTAAGGTCATAAATAGCCTTGAGATAATCTTCGATTACATGTGTAAGGTTTTCACGCATAGAATTTTTGACGAATTTCTGGTAGGTGCGATCATGATCGACATAGGATATGCCCGTGCAGTTCCTATTCTAACGCGTGGTCCGATTTTAAGCCAATTAAAATTAATTTATAAAGCCTCTAAAAATCAATGATTTGAGCGCAGAATTCTTTGGCGTACTATGTCGTCTATGAGTCCGAATTATATTTAATCAGACCGCCTTCACCCCACAGAAAAATCCGCAAGAAGCAAGGAGAACCATAAGGCAGCGGTACCTGCAAGCATGGATTTCATCTACCATCGTTCCTATTGAGGAACTTTGAAGGCGATCATTTTGGATTGGGCAGGAACGACCTTAGATTACACTATTACGCACCCATGGAGGTTTACATGGAGGTGTTTAAACGAAAAGGTGTACCCATCTCTAGGGAAGGTACACACCAGCCCATGGGAGCGCATAAGGAAGCACACATTCGCAAGATCTCGAAAATGGAAGAAGTGGCCGCACGTTGGGAAGATGCCCACGGTCGCAAACCAGACGAAGGGGATGTAGAAACCATGTGCCGGTAGAGCAGGACATGATCCAGACGCGCTTGCATAGAGGAGAGAGGCGGTAGGATCCTTGATAATTAAAAAAAGCCTGTGTTTTATGCCTTGATCAATGGACGAGAATGATGGGTATAAAAAGATTATGGTTAAACACTGGTATTGAAGTAGGTGAAGGCGTGACTTGAGGAGACGGTTCCGTAGTCGCTGGTGGAGGCTCTGTGGTTGCAGGCGGTTCCGTGGTCTGCGGAGGAGGTTCTGTGGTCACTGGTGGGGGTTCTGTAGGTGGCGGTTCGGTAGTCTGCGGAGGCGGTTCGGTTGTGACAGGAGGGGTAGTGACCGTGGCGCACTTGCTGCTGCTCCAGTCGCTGGAACCTCCCGCGTTGCTGGCCTGCACCTGGTAGCACCAGCTGCCGTCCGCTTTGCCGCTCAGGTCCCGGCTGGTGCTGCTTCCGGTGTAGAGCATGCTCCAACTCCCGCTATTGAACCGCTCCTGCAGTTCATATCCCGTCGCGCCAGAAACGCCCGACCATCTCACCGTGTAGTCCCCATCCATGTCTGAGTTCGAGATGTCGTTCAGCGTGGGGACTGCGGGCGGCGCAGGTGGGGTTGCCACCGTGGCGCACTTGGCGCTGCTCCAACCGCTGGATCCCCCTCCATTGCTGGCCCGCACCTGGTAGCACCAGCTGCCGCCCGCTTTGCCGCTCATGTCCACGCTGGTGCTGAGGCCCGTGTAGATCGTGCTCCAACCCCCACTGTTGAACTGCTCCTGCAGTTCATAACCCTCCGCCCCGCTGGCGCTCGACCAGCTAACCGTGTAGTCCCCATCCAGGTCTGAGTTGGAGATGTCGTTCAACGTGGGGGTGGCTGGCGGCGTGGGCAGGGTTTCAACCGTGGTGCACTTGCTAGTGCTCCATCCGCTGGATCCCCCTCCATTGCTGGCCCGCACCTGGTAGCACCAGCTGCCATCTGCTTTGCCGCTCATGTCCACGCTGGTGCTGAGGCCGGTGTAGATCGTGCTCCAACCCCCACTGTTGAACTGCTCCTGCAGTTCATAACCCTCCGCCCCGCTGGCGCTCGACCAGCTAACCGTGTAGTCCCCATCCAGGTCTGAGTTGGAGATGTCGTTCAATGTGGGGGTGGCTGGCGGCGTGGGCGGAGTCGTGCCAGTCATGTCATAACTGAGGGTAAACTGGCTGTTATCGTCCGTCTCGAACTCACCTAGGTAGGGGGAATACGTATAAACCTGGATCTGGTTGTTGGCGGGTTGGAATTCCATGATGCGCAGCCAACCATTACCTCCGTTCGGGCGGCCTTGATAGTCGGACAGCAGTGTGTAGACGGTATGACCATCAAAGGTATCCTGGCGTCGGCCTTCGCCACTTACGTGTCCACCCAACATCAAGAAGAAGTTAGGGTTGTCTTTCAGGGCATCGTATATCGCCTGACCAGCGTTAGAAAAATTGGCAGGATTGCCCGCCGAGGCCAGCGGTTGGTGGGTAACAACGATACCGCGTCGGGTGAGGTCCGCCTTGAGCAATCCATCCGCCCAGTCAAGTACCGCCGTGCTTGGTGTAATATCGCTGGAGTCGATATGGATGATAATGAAATTCAAGCCGCTGGCGCTGAACAGTCCGTAGCTATTAAGGTTATTAGAGCCATAATTACCGCCATAATAGCTGCGGCCAGAGAAGCGCGCCACACCGAACCATTCCTCAAATTTCGTCGTTCCACCATCTATGTCGTGATTACCCGGCGTGACGCCATAAGGAAGGTCATCGTTGGGGTCCGCCGTCCGTTCTAGAATACCCATGGCCGCGTCGGCAATGATCCACTCGCTGTCGTCGAAATTCATTTCGCCATTTTCGGTCAGGTCGCCTAAATGAGTGAGGAAGACAATGTTACGAACAGACTGGTTGGTCACCGCCCAGGTTGTCTGGGAGTTGAAGATAACATCCCGATCAGGATAGTCTGTGTAGTGCTGTGTATCCGGGAGGGCAATGATCGTAAAAGGAGATGCCGTGGAAGCGTTTGTTGAAAGGTCGTATAAATTAAGGGTACCATTTTCCGTGGCAAGTCCTGACGGCTCATTTTTAATAATTTCCAACCCATCGTTCATTACCCAACGGTCGATCAATGTGCCAGCATCGGGAATCTCAGCCTTTATATTGGTGGTGATTCCATCCCCGCTATCGGGTACATTCCCGATGCGTACTTCGTCAATTTGGCCTTGGATATAACCTTCATTCGTACCGCCTGAATTCATGGCTGTGACGCTGGTAGGATTTATCCCCAGGTATAGAGACAGCAGAAAGAAGATTAGGATTATTTGCCTGATAATTGCGATCTGATGGCGTAGGTTTGTTTTCTTCTCCTTCTGGTTTGCCATCAGCAACTTATTAGACATCTGTCCCTCCTAGTGATATTCATATTTGTTTCCAAGTTGAAAACAGCCCATAGATAAAGGTGATTTATGAAGCGTTTAATAACAAAAAACCGGTCCATCAGCCGGTTTTGCCATTGGCTCCCCAGGGTAGGACCCATATACATGCATGTTGTCTGGGATGTCGGGTGCAGGCAACCTCTTTCGACCTTCAAAAATCGCCTCCACACATGGTTCCTATCATTATTCGGTTTTATTAGCAACTATTATCCCAAAATAACCTAACCTCCACCCTTTCAGTATACCAAAGTGCAAAGATTTTATAAGTATAGATTGTCACCAAAAACATATTACGTTGGGATAATTTGTTCACTTCAGAGGGAGCTCGCAAGGAACCAGCTGAAAAGCTGATACGTTTTGATATTTATTGACCTTTTTCTGTTAATGATCTTCCATCACAAAGCCAAGCTGGGCAACCCAGATGAAGAATGAGCCACATGAAAGAAGGTTGGGGAATTTCCTTAATCTACCAGCACGCTGGTAATCCACCCTTACGGGCACTGAAGGTCAGTGTACACCTGCTTTAAGGTTTGATCGCGCCCATCAGAAGGCAGGCTTTCCCGCTCGATGCGCTGCCAGGTAGCGCACAGGCTGGGAGCCATCACCCGGGTCAGCTCCTCGGCAGTATAGGTCATCTGCTCAGCCGCTTGCCAATCCCCAGTATGGGCAAAACCATCGATGAAAGGCAGGTACTCGACGCCATTACCGGGAGCAAAGCCGTTTTGGGAAGCCTGATCCCACAGAGCAATCACCTCTGGCCAATCCTGGTATTGGCGAGCCAGGTCGGCTTTTTCGAAGTAATAGCACCAGGTATGCCCAGGCTCGCTGCCAAAAATCTGGGTAGGGACCGGGCGGGCATCTGCGGAATCAATCTTGATGCGCTCCAAATCTGAGAGGGCGGTTACCTGGCGGGTGATCTCGGGCAAAGCGCGGATGTCGGCGTCCCCCGGCCCAAGCACCCAAAGGCATTCATACTGCTGCGGTTCATAAAAGATCACCAGGCTATCCTGGCTGCGACCGTTGAACCTGGCAAAATTCCTTTGATATCTTAATGGCATACCGCCAAGTAGCTCTTCAAGCTTATCGCCGAATCGGTGGGAAAGGCTAAAAAACCAGTAATCAAGCTCTATGGCATCCCCATACTTTGGATAGAGGCTACTGAGGGCGAAGGAGGTCGATACTTCGGTCATGTAGGGGAAGATCTCTTCGCTGGAGAGCAAGGCAGTTCCCGGCTGGATGTATGGCGCTCGCCAGGCCAACTGCCAGTAGAATTGGGACTGTTTGATCCAGGCGCGACGATAGCTGTTCGTGGTGATGACCTGCCAACCGACAGCTAAGCCAAGTAACACGCTCAAAACCACCAAACGATATTTCGGATTAGTGACCAGGGCTTCTAGCAGGGCAACGACCACCAGGCTGGCGCCAAGCATGGCAGCTAAACCATAGCGATCGCTCCACAGAGGATTGTCAGTAGTGATGAACTGATCGGTCAGCCAGGCTGGCAAAGGACCTAGCACGGTAAGCACCAAACCGATCAAGAGAGCCGGGCGGGACCAATTACGCTCGTGGTCTGGTGCTTCCCTCTGATTTAATTTCAAATGTGCGAGATAAAGGAACAGGCCGGTCCCGACCAGAAGGATGACAAGTATGACCTTCACATTGTCGGGTTGGGTGATCTCAAACAGAGCGGGATCAATGGCTTGGTTCCAAGTCTGGTAAAGGATCACGGTGGTATCTTGCAAGGCTCCTTGCAGCAATTGTATGGCCGTGGCAAGGGGGGCCTGGGTGAAATCTTGAACCAGGATGAGGGCATTACGCTCAAAACCTGCTTCCGGCCTGGGGATGAAGAAAATGCGATAGACCACAAATGCCAGTAGAATCAGGAGATAGGGCCACCAGTATTTCAGAACTTTTTTAAGGCGAGCGAATAGATCCTTGCAATTCTCGGGCAAGAGCAACCAAAGGATGAACGGTCGGATCAATTCGATGCCGGCGAAGTATTCGAGCAGCACCAGATGCAGGGCGCTGGTGAACAAAGACAGGAGCAGGTATGGCCCGAAGCGAGCCGGCTGCCGGATAAATTTAACCATGGCCCAAATCGAGAGGGTGTAAAAGAGAAAACCCGCCCAATGCAAGCTGTAAGCCACGGATAAGGCCTGTTGCTTGAAGAGGGGATAAACCGCGAAGAGAACGGCCGCCCAAGTCACTTCCCGCAGGTGATCAGGCCAGATATCTCGGAGATAGAACCAGGTGATTATGACGGTCAGGCACCGCAGGATTAAGGCCAGAAACTGCCAGGGAAGGGGGTGAAAACCCAGTAGATTGAATCCCAGGTAGTAAAAGTAAGCCGCGAACGGGCGGCTATCATAAAGGAACAATTGCCATAGACCAGGTAAACCTCGGGTATAACCAAAATAAATGTGGTGCCAATCATCCAGATAAAAACCCAGCCAGGGAACTAGCAGACCGAAGGCAACCACACAGATGGCAAATAACGCCAGGGGGACAGTTTTGGTAGCGAATTTAATCTTCATATCGTTTGAAAACGAGCCAGTCCGGATTGGTTGAAACGAGCATCAAGGGCATTGCAGAGCCTCATTCAGGCGCCCCAAGGTCGCTTGGCGGGCAGCAGAAGGCTGGGTATCTGCCTCGATGCGCTGCCAGGTAGCGCACAGGCTGGGAGCCATCACCCGGGTCAGCCCCTCGGCAGTATAGGTCATCTGCTCAGCCGCCTGCCAATCCCCAGTATGGGCAAAACCCTCGATGAAGGCCAGGTACTCGACGCCATTACCAGGAGCAAAGCCGTTTTGGGAAGCCTGACCCCATAGAGCAATCACCTCTTGCCAGTCCTGGTACTGGCGAGCCAGATCGGCTTTTTCGAAGTAATAGCACCAGGTATGCCCAGGCTCGCTTCCAAAAATCTGGACGGGGACAGGATGGGCTTTGGGGGAATCGAGCACGATGCGCGTCAGGTTCGAGAGGGGGGCTACTTGGCGGGTGATCTCGGGCAGGGCGCGGATATCGGCGTCCCCCGGCCCAAGCACCCACAAGCATTCGTACTGCTCCGGTTCATAGAAGATCACCAGACCATCCCGGCTATTCCCCGAAAAAATTGAAGAATAGGCCGTTTGCCTCAACGGCATGCCCCGCACGAGATCTTCGGTTTTTCCTGCAAAGTGCTTGGAGACGCTGAAGAAATAATAGCTTAACTCCCGGGTGTCCTCAAACCTGGGATAAAGGCTGTTGAGGGCAAAGGAGGTGGGATATTCTCCCATATAAGGGAAAATTTCACCGTCAGAGAGAATAGCGGTGCCGGGTTGGATATAAGGCGCCCGCCAAGCCAGCTGCCAGTAAAAGGCTGACTGTTTGATCCAGGAGCGGCGGTAATCATTGCCGTTAAAGACGTGCCAGCCAACGGATAACCCGACCAAAGCAGAGAACACAACCAAACGATATTTCTGATCCCCGATCAAAGCTTCCAGGAGAGCTACAACCACCAGGCTGGCGCCAATCATGGCCGCCAATCCATAGCGATCACTCCACAAGGGATTATTAGTGGAGATTGATTGTTCTGTTAGCCAGGCCGGCACAGGACCCAGCACGGTCAGGGATAAGCCGATGAAGAGAGCTGAGCGGTACCAGGGTGGTTTTGGGGTGGCTTGTGCCGGGTGTGAGAATTTTAAACGAGCTAAATAGAGGAACAAGGCTAAAGCGACGGCGATTATGATGAGTAACGTTTTCAGGTTTGCAGGTTGGGTGATAGTAAACAAGGCGGGGTTGATGACATTGTTCCAGGTCGCGTAAAGGATCACGATGGTATCCTGCAAGGCAGCCTGCAGCAAGCGCAGGGCCGTCTCCACAGGTGCTTTGAAAAAATCAAAGACCACCGTGGGCTGGTTCCCGACCGAGCCCTTCACTGGTCCAGGGATAAAGAAAATACGGTAGACAGCAAAAGCCACCAACACCAAAAGATAAGGTGACCAAACCTTCACGAGGCGCTTTAGGCGATTGGTGGAGGTCTCGTCACCTTCAGAAAAGATCAGCCAAAGGATAAACGGGCGGATCAACTCGATCCCGGCATAGTATTCCAAAAGGATCAAATGCAACCCCGCAGTCAGCAAAGAAAGGGTCGTGAACGCCCAGAAATAACCAGGCTTGCGCACGGATTTCACCATTGCCCAAACCGAAACACTGTATAAGAAGAATCCCGTCCAATGGATAGTGTAGATTAAGGATAGGGCCTGAAGTTTAAAAAGGGGATAGATGGCGAAGAGAATGGCTACCCAAGTCACCTGGCGTTTGTGCAGGGGCCAGATATCGGATAGAAAAAGCCAGGTGAAAATAACCGTGAGAATTCGAAGCGCTAAGGCCAGTATATGCCAGTGAAACGGCTTGAACCCAATGGCTTGAAAACCGACAACAAAGATAGCAGCAGCAAAGGGGCGGCTATCGTAGAAAAACAATTCCCACAGGCTGGATAAACCCCGCGAGAAGCCATAATAAACCGGGTGCCAATCGTCTTGATAGAAACCAAGAAAGGGGATAAGCAACCCAAAAGCTGCCACACAAACCGCGATCAAAGCCAGAGGTATGGTCTTGCTCGAAAATTTTACTTTCATAGCGATGGATGGATCTTCAATATCGCTCGGTCGCAATCATTCAGAGGTTTACCCAAAAGGTCATCCGAAACACAAACCGGAAGCTGCTCAGACAGTATTTAGCAAGGCAATCATACCAAGAATGGGAAATCTGCGATAGACACATTCAAAAGGGGCTGTCCCGAAATTCCAGGACAGCCCCTTTTGGTTGCTGATAGAACAACTCAGCAGCACTTGCGAGATCTATTTCACGGCTATGGAGCACACATCCGAGCAAAGGCGCTCAAATCAAAACCTGAATAATCCAGCCAAGCTGGACCACCAGGATTTATTTACAATCAAGCTTGCCCGAAACGGATAGGGTCGCGCGAGGCGACCCCTCGGGGAGGTCTCAGATCGAGGTGCGTGACGACTCCTCAACCGACGACGGCAGCCTCCACAGAGAGGATCGGCGGCAGGAAATCGACCAGCAAATCCCAATTATCGCCGGCGTCCGGGCTATAGAAGAGCTGGCCTGTGTTGGTGCCGACGTACACGCCGGGCTCGTCCAGATTGTCCAAAGCCATGGCCTCGCGCAAGACAACCAGGTGAGCACGCTTGGGCAAACCCTTGGTGAGGCGGCGCCAAGTTTCACCAGCATCCTGACTGCGCCAAACAGCAAAGCGATCATCCACGCTCAGGTGGTATTCATCGCTCTCTTCTAGCACGACATAGATTGTCTGTGGGTCATGAGGATGGACCGCGATGGGGAAGCCGAAGCGGCTGGGCAACCTGCCCTCGCCAATGTCGATCCAATCCTTACCAGCGTTGTCACTGCGATAGATGCCACAATGGTTTTGCTGGTAGAGCACCTGAGGTTGTGAGGGATGGATTGCGATTTTATGAACGCACTGACCGAATTCGGGGAATTTATCTGGGAGAAAGTCAGCCCGCACGTTCTTGTTGCGCGCTTCCCAGGTGAGACCGCTGTCGCCGGTGTAATAGCAACCGCCAGCGGAAATGGCAATGTACATGCGTTTTTTGCTGCTTGGGTCAGGGATGATGGTATGTAAGCAAAGACCCCCCGCACCCGGAAACCATTTTTGGCGGTGAGGATGATTATAAAGCGCTTCGTTGAGAGTCCAGGTCTGGCCGTTATCCTGGGATTTAAAGAGCGCAGCGGGTTCGGCGCCAGCGTACAGAACGCCAGGCTCTGAATCACGACCGGGGGTGATATTCCAGACCTTGAGGATCTTCTCAGGTGTATCCCTGGCAGATCCTTCATCGGCGGCTTCAGTAGGTGTGCCAGGGGGACGCCCCGAGGCGGAAGCCCGCCTAAACGTTGGAACTTGCTGAGCCTGAGTCCAGCTGGCGCCATAATCATCGGAATAATGGGTGCTGGGACCATAGACATCATGGGCAAGAGCAGCATGCAAGCGCTGATGGCGAACATCGAGATTCATGTGCATAACTCGCCAGCTCTTGAACAACAAGTCGCTAACCTGCCACTTTTTGCGTTTGGGACCGCTGGTTAACACCACGCCACCCTTACTGGTACCAATGAAGACCATGACTTTCTTCTTATCTTGCTTGGCTGATTTGCTCTTTTTGGCCATGATTGCATATCTCCTTTTCGTATGGGTGGTGACGACAAATTTAATCGATTATACAAATCAGACGAGAACCAACCGGCCAGTTCCCTTTAACAATTCAAGAAGCCGGGTGTTTTTCTCCTAATAAAAACCAGGTTTGCATTTCGCCTCGACCCTTAACGCTGATTGTGCCGCGTGGATCGCAGATAAATTTGGATTTGATCAATGCATAGGTGGCCGGGGATATCTGAATCTTACCAGCTACACCCTGGGATTCCATCCGGCTGGCAATGTTAACCACATCACCCCATAGGTCGTAAGCGAATTTCTTGCGACCAATTACACCTCCCACTACCGGACCCGAGTTTATACCCATGCGAAACTCAATGTGCTCGCCGTCCTTAGGAGTGCGATTTTGCAGGTAGGCATTCATCTCAATAGCCATACGGGCAAGCACCTCGGCGTGATCAGAGCGGCGGCGCGGCACTCCCGAGGCAATCATATAATTATCACCGATGGTACGGATTTTCTCCAGATCGTATTTATCCACCAGGGAATCGAAAAAAGAAAAAATCTCGTTGAGCAGGTTAACCATTTCAACCGGCGCTAATTTGGCAGTCAGAGGGGTAAAACCAACCAGATCAGCAAAGAGGATGCTTGCTCGATCAAATTGTTCGGCAATAGTGCGGTTTTCATTTTTCAGTATGGCCGCAACATCGCGAGGCAAAATGTTCAGCAATAAACTCTCGCTTTTCTGTTCCTCAATATGCAGCAATCGATAAGCCCGGTTCTTTTCAGAGAGGAAATAATTCAGAGTGATAAAAGCAATGCTGGAAACGGCAATGATATTAAGCGCAAAAAAGACAACGATGAGCACCAAAGGCAGGTTATTAATAACCCGCAGAAAAGGCTGCAAGAAAGCACCGATAATCACCAGGATGATATAGGTCAGCCACCACAGCCGCGCAATCCGGTTTTCGAATAAGAGCAAGGCTCCTAAAGGACTGATCAGTGACCATAAAATAACCGCACTGGAGTTTACAAAGCCGCCTAGGATAACGGTTTGCAAAAAGGGAATGAGCAGGCCCATGGCGACCTGCGTAAATAAAATAAAGCGATACCGGCGAGTAAGCCTAAAAACGAGCAGGCTGAGGACAGTCAAAACAGAATAGGATAATGAAATTGAACCAGCGAGGGGTTCACCGAAAGTCATATAGATGCTGCCCCACAATGCGGCTGCCGGGACGATCATGAAACATCCTGCCGTCAAAAGGTTTTTTTGAAGGCGAACCTCTGGCGAGTCACTCGCATCTGCACCGAAGCGAGTGATTATTGAAATGGGTAATTGCAGCACGTTATCCACCCGATCTACCTCATGACGTTCAGGAAGATATGCGATAAAACATGACGAATCCAGAAGGAGAGAAATGCTCGACCATGTCCGAGAGAAGTTATCCCAACTCATCTGGTTTTAGGAGAGCGTTGATGTGGTGGAATTCGGAGTGATAAACTCGTATATAGTCTATCTCAAGTTCAGTGAAAATGCAAATAATTACCCCAGGCGCGTGTATGTCAATCCTGGGTTAAATGGAGTTTCCTCCCCAGACGGGGGGTGGTTGGCAAATTCGCCCCCAATCTAGCATGCACCCCCGCAGGCAAACAAAATGAAAAAGGGCAAAGAGATAACATCATGCCTCAAAGAAAGATTTATAATAAGAACCTGCCTTTCTGCAATAGGCGACCTATGAAGATAAGTTGGTGGGGTCTATAAAACAGCATAGCAGACCGAAGATCCCAAATTTGATTAACTTTTTGACGTATTCGATTAAGAGACAATAAAGACTGAAATTCGAACGACTCTTTTCGACGGCATAGATCGTTATATATAATGACAGCCGGCTTGGCCAGGTTGGATGAAAAATGCTCGAGATAAATAGTGAAATTATTGCGCGTGCCCAGAACGGTGACACGGCTGTAATAAGCGCCCTCTACGAACATTATCACCTACGCGTTTACAGATACCTGTACTACCGGGTGGGCAACGAACAAACCGCCGAGGACCTGACTTCTGAGGTCTTTCTGCGGATGCTCCGGTTTATCGGAGGATTCCAGCCCCCCAGTTCATCGTTTCAGGCCTGGCTGTTTCAAATTGCCCGCAATCTGGCCAACGATCATTTTCGAAAAACAGAGGTTCGCGATCACGTGCAGTTGGAGGAAGAAATGACAATAGCCGTCGAAGATATGGATAAAGAGGTAGACCGAAACCTGACAAGCGAGGGGTTGTTGCAAGCCTTGGCCAATCTGACCGAAGAACAACGCGATGTGATCGTGCTTCGTTTCGTATCCGGTTTGCCAATTGCGGAGGTAGCCCAGTCGCTCAACAAGAGTGAAGATGCGATCAAAGGCCTGCAACGCCGCGGCTTGATAGCGCTGCGTGAAATTCTCTCTGAATGGAAGGTCAATTATGTCTAGCAAGGATGATCTTTTACAAAAGCATTTGACCGCCATCGAAAATGGCACCCCGCTTGGTAAGGTGCTGGCAGATCTTCCGGAAGAAATGAACGATCTGGTACCGTTGATTAGTCTGGCAGCTGCAATGCAAAACCTGCCCCATCCAAAACCACAGTTAGCTTATATCCACACGCTAAAGCAAAAAATCCTGGCTGCAGCTCAAGAGGTCAGCCTGCCGTCACGCCCTGGGGCGCGTAATGGTCATCGCCGGCTTGAATTAGGCTCGCTACGTTGGGCTATCGCACCGGCATTTGCTGGAGTTTTAGTGCTATTGATAATGATGTCTGCAACGATGTTTGGGGTACTTATGTGGATAAACGGGCCAAGCGGGTCGCGGGCTGCCACACTTACGGATATCTCGGGACAAGTGGAAGTGGCTTCAACGGATATCAGCGGCGTTTGGAAGGCAGCCACGAATGGTGAACAGGTGGGCGCCGGCCAACGCATTCGCACCCAAACGGACTCAAGCGTTATGCTGGTTTTCTTCGATGGCAGCCGGACGACGCTAGAGTCCAATGCCGATATAATGCTTTCAGAAGTTGAAGGGGGTTGGGGGAAGGTGATCCACGTGGCGCTCACCCAGACAGCCGGTAAGACTTTACACAGTGTGGTGCCGTTTATGGGCAAAAACAGCTCCTACGTGGTGCTCACGCCTTACGGTTCCGCCAGCGTACATGGCACTACTTTCAGCGTGGCAGTAGACCCAACCGGCAGATCCCGGTTCTCGGTGAGCTCCGGGGAGGTGTTGGTCAAAAGCTTTGAAAAAGAAATAGCGCTAGAAGCAGGACAGGTGACTAATGCCCAACCAGGCGAGGCGCCCGATCCGCCTGCTTACGAATTCAGCCTACAAGGGGAATTAACCGCTAAAGATGAAATCACCAATACCTGGGCGGTGTTGGGGATTGAATTCACGGTGGTGCCCGGTGAAACCGTAATCGGCGGCGACCCGCAGGTCGGCGAGGATGTGATTGTAGAAGGCCACATTACAGAGACTGGCCAGCTGGTGGCTGACAGCATTATGATAGCCGGGGACTATTCTCAATTTGGCAGATTTACGGGCATTCTAGAATCGGTGGGGACAGAAGCCGATACTAATGGAAGGACCCAATGGGAGATCGGTGGAAGGACTGTGCTCGTCGATGAAAACACAGACCTGAGCGATGATCTCAGGTTAGGGAATCCGGTGAGAGTGACCTTTAAGATCTTAAAAGACGGTAGCTGGTTGGCTACGGAAATCGAATCGCTGGAAGAAAAGCCCGAGGAACCCACCCCTGAGCCCAGTGAAACCTCAACCTCAGAGGTAATCACGCCAACCATTACCATGACGGAAACAGCCCGTGCACCAATCCCGGTTGTGGATTGCACCGGCGCAAACCCCCCACCTAAGGCCAGTAAGTTGGCGGCAGAGTATGGCGTCGATTACACCGAGATCATGGGTTGGTTCTGCCAGCATTTCGGATTTGGTGAGATCGACCTGGCCTATGGCTTGAGCAAGCTATACGACTTCCCCGTGGAGCAGATCTTCGAGATGCGACGTTCCGGATTGGGCTGGGGCCTCATCAAGAAACAAGTGCCCAGCCTGGTGGCAAACATCACGCCAACCACCACCATGACGACCACTGTGGAGGTACCAGATATCGCCGCTAATACCACGCCAGAACCCCCTGGAGCCGTAACCAAAGGGAAAGGCGCCGTGGATTGCAGCGGTTCAACCGAACAACACCCGGCAGGGCTCAATCTGGCACGCAAATATGGCGTAAGCTACGAGCAGGTCATGGATTGGTATTGTCAAGGATTCGGCTTCGGCGATATCAACCAGGCCTATAAGCTGAGCGCTCAAACCGGCACACCTGCTGCTGACATCTTCGCCATGAAGGGCAAAGGGATGAACTGGGGTGAGATCAGAAAAACGCTGATGGAAAACCCCGCTAAAGATAAAGGCAAACCATAAACCAGAAAAATCTGGGGTAAATTCTGGTGAGTGAAGCAACCCAGCAGGCCTCGATTTTGGAGGCCTGCTTTTCTATCTAAATCTAGATCTATTTCTAGAGAAAAGCGATCAAGTTCAGGATATAATCGCCTGCAGCGCCTGCGTGTCACGCCAATTATGCAGGTGTTGACACCTAATCCACATCCACCACGATGGCCAAGCCTAAGTGCTGCCGCAAGGTGAGCAAATGCAAATATTACCCAAGTTGGTGTCTGCGCTAATATGGTTTTCACCGGCTTTCGATAAACTGAGGGGACCGGTCATCTTTGAATTCCTCTGGCAGCGGCTGAACAAAGCTCATAGCCTAAGCCAGGAGCAAATTGATTCAGCCTCCTCGGTGCTGGGCTCCGCGCCAATTGGTTACCAGAAAGTACGGGTGTCCCAGGGAGGGCGGTTAAAACTTATTTTCAGGCGCAACAGCCAGCGCGCTTTCACCACTTTCCACACCTTGAACCTGCCCGAAGAGACACCGCTGGCCATCGTGGTGCACGAATTGACGCATGTGTGCCAGTTCGAGCAAGTGGGCACAAAATATATGTGGCAAGCCCTAAAAGCCCAGCTCGAGCAAGGTGCGACCGCTTACCATTATGGCGGGCCGGATGGGTTGGTCGCCGATCAGGGGACCAACAAGCGATTTAGGGATTACAACCGCGAGCAACAAGCTCAAATCGCTCAGGATTATTTCGAATTCGTAGTCCAGGGTAAGGAGCAACTTACCCCAGCGCAGGCAACCGCATATGACTTCTTCATTAATCAATTGCGCGCCCGAGAGCTTTGACGACCAATAAACACAGGTTTAAATCTTGGGTTTAGGGTAGAATACAATCCGATAACGGCAAATCTATCTTATTGACGAATCAGACTGAAGTCGTACAATTGACATGGCAAGGTGTCATTCTGAGGGAGCAAAGCGACCGAAGAATCCCTGAATTGCTCGATTAAAACGGTCGTAATATGGACTCTTCGCTTTCTTAGGCGGCTTAGAGTGACATTAATATAGCAAATTGTCCGACTTTGTTTTGGTTGCTCCATTAGTAGGTCAGCAGGGGTTAAATTCCTCTGAAGGCACTTTGGACTTAAAATCGCCATAG
>DAOUET010000021.1:0-32709 GCA_034430155.1 Anaerolineales bacterium | reverse complement strand
TGTCCCGTGTTAATAGGGACAAATGTCCCGTACATTTATAGATTTTAGTCTTCTATCTTCATAGAACTGATTAAGATCATAAACACCAATGAGAGTGGAATGTCATTGACCAGGATATACTTTACCAGGCCTGCCTGATTACTTCCTGAATGGGCATTCGCCTCATAGATATTGAAGGGCCGCGGGTTCGAATCCGCCGGCAAGCGGCAGGTGACCCCGCCAGGTCCACTCCATCACCCCCAATGGGTGGGGTGATTTTGTTTTAACATGCCTCCATTTAGGGGATAGGAGGATGGTATTGGGCAAAACCGTCTAATTTGACGCTAATAAAGCCTTTTTTGCCTGTTTTAGACTAAAAATGCGCCTATATAGACGGTTTAGAAGCATTAGAACCGAGTTGTTATCTCTTACATAGAGGAGGTAGAAAGTTCGAGTCCTATTACGGCCACACAGGAACCCCGAAGGCTGGGGGTTTTTAATTGGGGGAGGAAGAATGGATACTAGAATCAGCGCCTCAGATATGTCCAGGCGGTGCCCTACAGGGTCATCGACACTAGGGGAATATATTCAATTGTCTATATACCCCCGTGTTCACTTATTGTCTTCTTGCCTCCTTATCATAGGTAGCTCTAAAACGAGATGAGATTAGTTGTTTGAAAACCTTTTCAGGTATACTAAACGACATAGTTGCAATATAGCTAGAGGCTGTAGAATCAATTGTTATGCCAAAGGAATCAAACATGGAAATACAAGAGCCAATAATATCACCTGCCCATGATGACTACCCCCTAATCGAGGTGAGTGAGCTAACCAAAAGATTCGGTGACGTAACTGCTGTTGATAACATCAGCTTCGCTGTATTACAAGGAGAGCTTTTCGGCTTTCTTGGTCCCAATGGTGCAGGCAAAACAACCACTATCAGCATACTCACAGGGCTTGCCAGACCAGATTCGGGAGCAATTAAAATCAGCGGTCTGGAATGTACTAAAAACCCCAAGGCAGCACAGAATCTACTTGGGGTTGTGCCCGATGATAGCAACCTTTATCCGGAATTATCTGGCTTTGACAATCTCTGTTTCTGCGCTTCGCTGTATGGTATGCCCAAGCATGAGCGCCAAACACGTGCAAATGAATTGCTGGAGACATTTGGCTTAACGGAAGCAGCAAACCGAAAATTCGCTGGCTATTCCAAGGGCATGAAACGTAAACTCACAATTGCGGCTGGCATAATACATAAACCTCCGATTCTTTTTATGGACGAACCGACAACTGGCATTGATGTGTCCAGTGCTCGGCAGATAAGACAGCTGATTGCCGAACTCCACCGCGCAGGAACGACCATCTTTCTTACCACGCATTACATTGAAGAAGCTGAAAGACTGTGCGAACGGATTGCATTTATCGTAAAAGGTCGGGTTGTAAAGATTGATACCGTTGCAAACCTTTTACAACCAATCCAGGAAAGGAAAGTGATGTTGATTTCCATCTCAAACTCCTCGGCAAATGACCTATATATCAAACTTGCCACGGCTTTTCCTCGTTATGAATTCCAGACTATATCCGCTGAGCAGTTTCGCGTGGAGTCAGTTGGGACAATCAGCATTGGCCCTCTCGTACGATTTTTAGAAAACCAGGGAGCTGAAGTTACAGAAGCCCGTCGGATAAGACCTTCTCTAGAAGAAGTCTTTGTTCAGGTTACTGGTATCGAAGTAGGTCTTTTGAGGAAAGAAAAGGAAAAAGGTGGAGGCGGCTAATGAAACGGTGGATTGCATTTTGGAATATTATGCTCAAAGATATGCGAGCTTATTATCTCAAACCACCCAACATCAGTTGGGGATTGATTTTTCCTATAGCCTGGACAGGGATGTTCTTTATTAGGACAGGTGGTAGTTTGGATAGCATTCTCACTCTGCTTCCAGGTGTGATTGCGATTTCAATTCTATTCGGCACTACATCCTTACTGGCAGTCACTATAACTTTTGAAAAGAAGAACCATTCCTTCGAGCGTTTGCTGCTTGCACCCATCCCATTAGAGCTTTTGATGTTGGCAAAGACGAGTGGGGCGATTTTATTTGGTGTGGTCAATGCCTTTGTCCCGATAATTTTGGCATCGTTTCTAACCGATATTTCTCAAGTTATATGGTCAATTATGTTACCCGCCATTGTCTTGGTAGCCTTTGTTTCGACCTTCTTAGGTCTTTTCATTGCGGTCTCGGTTAGTGAAGTTTTTGAAGCTCAAACATTTTCTAACTTTTTTCGCTTCCCGATGATTTTTCTTTGTGGGCTGTTTTTCCCAATCAGTGCTTTACCAGTGTTCTTGCGTCCATTATCTTACTTGCTTCCTCTTACCTATGGGGTCGATATTCTCCAAGGTGCGATTCTTGGACAAAGAATATTTCCTATTGGTCTGGATTTTTCAATCCTTGTGGGTTTTTGTATAGTTCTATTTTATGTCAGCCTAAGGAACATACATCGCAAGTGGATAATCTAAGTTATGGTTTATACGGTGATGACGCTACATTAAGGGACTGAATAGGCTCACACTCGAGGAGGATATGTGGTTTTTAGTTAGCTTGGTTGAGAAGTTTTATCACCGGCGAAGGGAATATTAGGGGATCATATCTTGCGATTCTCGTTTATTCGAAAATGCAGAATCAGACTTAGATGAGTGTTAAGGTATATATTTTCAATCGATGGTTAATATCTGTTGGCATTCGGCTTTATTCGCTGACTATAAAGCTATTATTATACGCCCATTCCTTTACTCGTCCCAAAATCATTGACAAAGGTTGGTCATGAGCCTATAATATATTCGAGAATCCGAATATGTCAAAAATACATTCTAACTCCAACCCAAAGGAAATCTCTAAACTATTCCGCGTTTTAGGTCAACCCTCGCATCTAGACATCTTACTGGCGATTGGAACAGGCGAAGCCTGTGTGTGCCACTTGGAAGCTGCCACAGGCTGGCGGCAGGCATATATTTCCCAGCATCTGATGGCTTTACGAAGTGATGGTTTGGTCACCTCTCGCCGCGATGGGCGAAATATCTATTATCGCCTCAAGGATCAGAGCATCCTGGATCTTGTCAACAAGGCTGCTGGTATAATCGGTGTTCCGGATGTTAATCTTGGTCAAGATAGATCGAATGAAGCGTTGCCCAATTGCCCCTGCCCCCATTGCAATACCCTACAAACAGATACCCACAAAGGAGGAATCCCCAACTTTGCTGTTGAGAATTCATCATAAAAATGCTCACCATCAAAATTTTTGGCACAGGCTGTGCCAACTGTAAAAATGTAGAAGCCATAACCAAACAAGTGGCCCAAAACTTGGCTCTCGAAGCCACGTTTGTTGAAGTAACGGATTACAATATCTTGTCAACCCTGGTATGGTGATCAATGAAAAGCTGGTGTGTGCAGGCTGTATACCCTCACCGACTGAAGTGACTACCTAGTTAACAAATGTCTTAGAAATGGTATGAGATAGGTCTGACGAACATTTCCCCGCATCAGCGGGGAAAAAAATAATCCAATATATTCCGTTTCTCGAATGTTTATTGTGATCTTACCAAAATATGGAACAAACAATGTCGAAAGCCCTTTCTACCCAACCTGTGCAGACCAATGCAAGACCGTGAAAAAGGATTCGAATCTACTCATATTGAGCATAGGTATTTAAGGATCAATGATTATGGATATTAATTCCACCCTGTTAGCTGCTGTTATTTTTGCCTTTCTGATCGCGTTCATATTTTCGATGTTCGGTCAAGGAGGAGGATCGGTGTATTCTCCGCTATTGATCCTTCTCGGATATTCGATTTTGCTTTCAACATCCACCTCCCTGGTATTGAACCTCATCACTTCATTATCTGCGGGCTATATTTTCTACCGCAAAAAGATGATCGATTACAAGACCTCCCTCATCTTTGCGCCGGGTATAAGCATCGGCGCTTTTACGGGAGGGGCTTTATCTAAGAAATTCGATACCACAATTATTTTGTGGTTGTTCGTGGCTGTCCTGCTGGTTTTGGGAGCGAGAATGGCCTACTCCTATTGGGAAAAGGGAAAGTCCGAAGAAAAGATGCCAGTACTTTCCCCTGCCATGTATGTGTTGATCGCACTTTTTGGCGTTGTGGTGGGTTTCCTTGCTGGCCTGCTGGGAATTGGTGGCGGTGTTTTCGTCGTACCTTTTATGGTCTATGTCTTGAAAAGCCCCACAAAAATAGCCGCAGGATCGTCGCATTTGATTATTTCATTTTCAGCGCTGGCCGGGATCATCGGTCATGCGACATCTCACAATTTCGATATCCCCTTGATCATCGTTACTGGGATTGCCGTGCTCATCGGTGGAAACCTTGGGGCTAGGGTCAGCGTGAAGATCAAAATTAAAATGATTAAGGCTGGGCTGGGCCTGATCATGTGGGTACTTGCAGCTCAGCTCCTGGTCAAGCTATTATAAAAAGATGGTCTCTTGTATGATCACCTCGGAACAAGTTTGATTTTGTTATGACTTACATTCTCAATCCCTCGTCCGCTAGGAGAGGGTAATAATAAAAGGAGATTATAAAATGACAACGCAATATATTCCTCCAGAATGGGCCTTTGAATTTCACGGACATGAATGCCCATTCATGCCGATCGGCTATCGCATGGGTAAACTAGCACTGGCATATCTTGGCGCGGAACACGAAGCTGACCACGGCCTTTTTGTCTTCCCAGAACTTGGCGAAGGGCACCCACAAACCTGTCTGATGGATGGACTACAAATTTCCACCGGTGCGACCTATGGCAAAGTTTTAATAGCCAAGGCCTTTTATGGCAAACTAGCTACAACCTTCTATTCCCCCAAAAAGGGCGCAGTGCGTTACTCGCTCCTGCCCGATTTCGTAGATGCAATGGGCAAGTTTGAGTTTTTCGTCTACCGTAAGAAAGGCATCGAGCCTTCCCAAATTCCACTGGAAGTACGATGTGCGGTGATCCAGTGGGTTTACGATCGACCGGATGGTTCTGTCTTCAAGGTGGAGCCAAAGCCTGATTTCAAGTACACGCCGGTTAAAGGCTCTTTTGGTAAAACCAAATGTACTGTATGCGGTGAGTACGTTTTTGACCGCTATGTCCGCATCAAAGACGGACAGCCGATATGCATCCCATGCTCCGGCTACGAAAAAACCGTTCTTATTGAGCGTTAACTACCATAATGCCAATCAGTCTCAAAAAGAATGATTGTAAACTAAAAGGAGATCTAGCTAATGAATCGTAACGATGAAGTTTATCAAATAGGTCTTGCCCTGCACGGGCATAAATGTCCCGCCATGCCGTTGGGCTTGCGCGCCGGTGAAGCTGCCATGCAGACTCTCGGTGTTCAGCACGCCCCGGATGGTCAATTGACCGCCCTGGTAGAGATCGACCATAATCATTGCTCCACCTGTTTTGCGGATGGCGTTCAGGTTGTCACCGGCTGCACCTTCGGTAAGGGCAACATCCGCAGCCTGGGCTATGGCAAGTTCGCCCTGACTCTGATCGACAACAAGACCGGGCGCAGTGTGCGCGTGGTCGCCACTCCCGAAGCCATGCGCCGCAGCCAGGAATCGGAGTTCATTAAGTTCCGTAAGCAGGGTATGCCTGCCTCGCAGGTGGACGAAAAATTGGTCGATCCGCTGATTGACCAGGTGCTGAGCGAAAAGGCGAATGTACTCTTCAAGGTCGAGCCGATCAAAGAGATGAAACTGCCGCCCATGCAGCCACATGCCTTTGATACCATTATTTGTGCTGAATGCGGTGAAGTGACCGTTGAGCGCTATGCACGTGTCAAGAACGGAAAAATCGTTTGCCAGCCTTGCGCTGAGAAAATCTAGAGGTGACTTATGAAAATCGCTGCTGTTTCTGAAGATGGCGTGACCATCAGCCAGCATTTTGGCCGTGCCCCGTTTTATGTAGTGGTGACCGTTGAAAATGGAAAAATCGTATCTCATGAGACCCGCAATAAGATCGGTCATTCCCAATTCGGTGGGGAGACTCACGATGAAGCCCATGGGGCAGACCCGCGCGGCCATGGCTTCGACCCGGCTGCGCAGAACCGCCACGCACAGATGGCGACTGCCATCATGGACTGCGAAGTGCTGCTGGCGCGCGGCATGGGTGCCGGGGCATATGAAAGCATGAAGCAGGCCAATATCCGCCCGGTGGTAACCGATGTAGCCAATATCGACGAGGCCGTGCGGGCTTACCTGTCGGGCAGCCTGAAAGATCACGTTGAGATGCTGCATTAGCAGCAGGCGGCTTGAAATGGCGAAAGATGAAATGTGGCACGGGATCCCCCGCAAGGATATCCCCTGGTTCCCGACCGTAGACGCAGAGACCTGCATCGGCTGTACCCTGTGCTACACCACCTGCGGGCGCGGTGTCTACGAAATGCAAGACAACAAAGCTGTACCGGTCAACGCCATGAGCTGCATGGTGGGTTGCAGCACGTGCGGAACGGTCTGCCCAGTGGAAGCCATCAGCTTTCCTGACCGCGACCTGATCTGGAAGCTGGAGCGCGAGAATAAGATTTTCAAGATCGTACGCCAGGAAGCTAAAGAGAAGATGGCCAAGCAAGATGCACTTAAAGCACGGGCTGCTGCCGAAGACGCGGTGGCCAAGCTGACCACACGTGTGCGCTTTGAAGTGGCGGGTGAATTTGGTGAAAAACGCTTCCTGGTACAGATGGAAGAGTTGATCAAAGAGCAACCGGATGACTTCGTCAACCTGCGCCTGGAAGTTCCAACGGTGAAAGGTGCATTGGAGAAAACACCCTCATTCATGTCTTTCGAGCTCACTTCGACTGAACAGGAAGATATCCAGAACTTCCTGCCTGAAGTGCGCGACTTGATCCGCCGTAACGGATTGACACTGGTGAGTGAAAACAAACTGTAACGAGCTGTTATGTCTAGAATAATTCTCTTCAAGTAGTGTGATAAGGATAGAATTTGAATCCCACGCTTTTACTACTTCTCAAAGTTCTGGTGGCGAGCCTGATCGTAGGGTTCGTTACCGCCTCTATCAAATCCTGGGTGGACCGCTTTTTCCTGGTCATCCTGCTTACCAGCCTGGTGGGGCTGCCTATCCAGCGCTCAATCACCATCAACCTGGTGGTGGTGGCGTTGGCCTCCTTAATGCTAGTGCTACGTCAGAGTGAGGTGCTGAAATCAGTGCGCGAAGACTGGGCGATCCTCATCCTTTCGGCGGTCCTGGGTGGCATCCTGGGACGGCTGCTAGGCTTGCAAACGCCCGCGCCCAGTTTGATGGTCGTGTTGGGTGCGTATGCCATCCTGGCAGGCCTGCGCATGGTATTGATCAAACCTCTGCCGGAAAAGGACGACAAAGCGCATTCCGCCTGGCTGGCACCGGTTGCATTCCTGTTTGGCGGGCTGAATGGGCTGCTATCGGCAGGTGGCAAACCCTTCAGCGTGCCCATCTACAACTGGGCGATGGGTCACCACTCGCAGCGAGCCTATGCGATGGCCTCAGTAGGGGTCACCGCAGCAGCCTGGAGTGCGGTGGGCACGCAGGTGGCAACCGGTGTGCCCTTCTCGCCCGCTGATCTGGGGTTGGCTGCTTATGCATTCATCCTGATCACCCTGGTGGCGCTGCTGGTGAGCCGCTTCTGGTCACCGCGCCTGAACAAGGTGGTGACATGGATTATCGCGCCTTTGTTGGTTGCGATTGGGATACGCTTCATCGTGCTCGGATTGACTTGAGTGTGCGAAGGTTGATTATAATGACAGAAACACTATACATTGACAGGTTGGATAATTAAACTAACTAATCGATGAATCATGTTTTATGATCATATGTGTGAAATAAAGGAAAAACGTTTATTCCTCACCACAACCCTGATCGGCTTGATTTTACAGGTCAAGTTTATTGTCAGATTTTGGATGGGTAGCCTAGCACTCCTTTCGTCTTCAGCGTACGCCCTAAGGAACAATTTCGCCTTAGGACAGAGCTACTTGGCCATCCAGGTAGCTAAACTGCCTACCAACAACAAACATACCTGCGATTACCACCGAATACAAGTGCTGGCTTCCCTACCAACGGTGCAACGTTGTACTTGATTGTTGATGACCAACAGGAGCTCAATATGTTGATCGAAAAATATGACCTCGAAGTTTTCACCCCACCCTGCAATCCTGGATCTGAGCGATACGCAGCCCGCGCCAGGTTATTCGTAGATATTTCAGAAATTCTTCCTTATCTTAATGCCACACTGCGTGGTGCAGTTTATCTGCCGTCTGCGAATGCCCTGACCTGGAAGAAGGGCGGTCATAATATTGCTTTCCATTCTTATGAGATTGCAACAAGCAATGTCGAGGATCGGGATAGCGCAGAAAAAGAACTAAAAGGATTGATTAATCTTGTCAATGATACCTGGGAACGTCGCAGTGAGATCACTCCAGATATCACTATCCGCCAGCGACCTACATCAATGGCAGTATATAAACTGCTACCCCAAACAAACTGCAAGCAATGTGGTGAGCCAACCTGTTATACCTTTGCTTTGAAACTTATCGCCGCACAAAGGAATTTAACCGACTGTCCCCTGCTAGCAGAGCCAAAGTATGAAGAAAAACGTAGTGCCTTAGAAGAAATCATGATTGATGCACCAGCAATAGGTTAATGACAGATTTTGAAAATAAATAATATCAAGAACCTGGATTCAACACTGAAGTGCAATTAGGTCATTTAACACATCTCATTGGTTCATGTAATATTTTATTAGCGGTAATTTATATGAAATTGCCTAGATATGGACTGATCCAATTTACATATCAACGAATTCAGCAGTGATTTCTCCCCATTCGGACAGGCCAATGGATCGCCTTTCCTTGCTTTATACTGCGAGTAAAGATCGGGAACAATTCGGGTACAGATATACTGAAACAGCATGCAAGGAGAGTAGCGAGTTGTATGGTGATTTTGGCACATCTTAGACGTAATAGACGGCTTTTTCCCCTTTTCCCCTACCTGCTTATCTATCGCACAGAAGAGGATGCGGGTTCGAATCCCTCCAGGTCTACCAAACCACCCTAACAAATGGTCTCGCTTGGATCGATAGCCGCTCTGACTGAAGTATCGTTGCAGCTCCTAACTAATAGTAGATTTATGACTACCAATCACTTGGGTAGTCATTGTTTGGTAGTGACCTGTTTTCAACAATATATAAATTTGGTAACGTTATCTTCAGTAAGCAGCGTGTAGGGAAATTCGGGTGATTAAAATGCGAATATTCGGGACAAACGTCCCGCCCTCAATGGGACATCTGCCTATCGCCATTAAAGCTGTAATCTTGTATGATAACCATAGCCTGAGCAATGAAGCACGGTCTCTACCGAGCCCAGGCACTTTACTCAAGATCTGATTGGCGTAATCAAACGCCGCATACACGTTGGCCGGGATAGTCCTGCTGGAGAATTGTTCCGGCCAATTTATTTTTAATACCCAACAATGGAGGCTGCCATAATCAACGATGTCGTTCTCGAAGGGATTGTCGTCAGGACCTGGAAGATTGATTCAATCGGATGGCCTTAATAGCCAGGAATGGGTGTAGATATGACTGCTACATGCGTATTGTGGGTAAGGGCCTGCCTGAATTGTGAGCCGCTGTTTTCGTTCCTGGATGGTTTACGCGTTAGCATCAGGCATAGCTTTTGGATGAGTGAACAAAGTATAGAAGTGAATAATTATGACATGGGGGAAGATTTGGAACATACAGTGACAGAAGTCAAAATCGCTTTTCCGATGTCCCACAATTCCTTGACAATCGCCGAGGAGCATATACAATGGTAGGTAAGCTAGTAAGAAGTATGATTACTCAGCAGTTACTATGCGATCACGTGTGGAAGCTGCCACACAGGGTACAACCTAGTTCCTTGACATATGTAATTCAACAGGTCGAGAGCCAGAAGGCTCACAAGACTTTACGCTCCGCTGAGAGGGCACCCACCCTCTCCGCAGATGGTAAAGTCGACCAGCCCTTCTCAAAATGGAGAGGGCTTTTATTAATGATTACAGCTTTTATTGTATATAGCAATTATATTTCTTCATTTGACGAAAGTCGATGGGCATGTGTCCCGCGTAAAGAGGGACAAATGTCCCGTACATTTATAGATTTTAGTCTTCTATCTTCATAGAACTGATTAAGATCATAAACACCAATGAGAGTGGAATGTCATTGACCAGGATATACTTTACTAGGCCTGCCTGATTACTTCCTGAATGGGCATTCGCCTCATTGATATTGAAGAGGTCGGGGATTCGAATACTTACACGTCAACAAGGTTTTATGGATTTTCATCAAAGAAAAATCGGGGTATAGCTGGTTTAGTAGTGTTTAAGGGAACCTTTCTTTTCTCGAATTCGTCTGTGGTTCAGGAGAACAACTGATGCAGAAAACCCACCTTTTATCCCGTATCCTTACCCTGACCCTAACCACCCTGCTGGCCCTGACAGCTTGCGGCGCGCCGGCGACCCTGCCCGTTCAAAACACCCCTCAGCCCCCCACCCAGCCTTCGCATGCCAAACCGGCTGAGCCCCAGTTTATCCAATCCAAGCTGGCCCGTGACCCATCACCTTCGGTCTCACCCGATGACCAAAGCCAGCTGGCCTCTGATAACCTGGCGTTTGCCATGGACCTGTACCACCAGCTGGCCTCCCAGCCCGGTAACCTGTTCTACTCGCCTTACAGCATCTCCCAGGCGTTGGCCATGGTTTACGGTGGGGCGCGCGGGCAGACCGAGCAGCAGATGGCGAAAGGCATACACTTCAACCTGCCCCAGGAGCGGCTGCACCCGGCCTTCAACGCCCTGGATCAGGAGCTGGCCAAGCGCACCAACGCCGTCAAAGATCAAGGCCAGGGCTTCCAGCTTAACATCGCCAACGCCACCTGGGGCCAGAGCGGCTTCCACTTCCTGTCCTCCTACCTGGACCTGCTGGCCAGGAACTACGGTGCCGGCCTGCAGACCGTCGACTTCGCCAAAAACCCCGAAGGCGCCCGCCAGGATATCAATAATTGGGTCGCAAATCAGACCCAGGATAAAATCAAGGATATCGTCCCCCAGGGCGCTATCGACACGCTCACCCGGATGGTGCTGGCTAACGCCATCTACTTCAAGGCTTCGTGGATGATGCCCTTCCAGAAATCTGCTACCCAGGATGCGCCCTTTACGACACTGGAAGGCAGCCAGGTCACCATTCCCATGATGTCGCTGGAGAAGAATAAGCTGAGCTACCAAAAAGGGGACGGTTACCAAGCCGTGGCCCTGCCGTATGTGGACGGGAATGTGGCCATGGTGCTGCTGGTGCCCGATGTCGGCAAGTTCAGCCAGTTCGAAGCCAGCCTGGATGCGGCCAGGCTCCAATCCATCCTGGATAGCCTGCAGAGCACGGATGTCATTATGAAGATGCCGCGCTTCACAGTCGAATCGTCCTTCTCTTTGGGCGATACGCTGGCGAAGATGGGCATGTCGGATGCCTTCAATGCCAGCCAGGCCGATTTCTCGGGCATGGACGGCCAGCGTGACCTGTATGTCAGCTCGGTGATCCACAAGGCATACGCCAGTGTTGACGAATCGGGCACAGAAGCGGCTGCTGCTACCGTAGCGATTGTGGGCCTCACTGCCATAATACCGGGCGAGCCAGTCAGCTTGACCATCGACCGTCCGTTCATCTTCGTTATCTACGACCAGCCTACCCAGTCTATTCTCTTTGTCGGCCGCATCACCAACCCTGGGAAATAAATAATGGATGACATCGTTCCCGCTCAGGTGGGGGCGGCTTTTTGCCTGCCCGTGCAAGGTGAAGGTTAGGTTGGCCAGCGAAATGGTTTGATTTCGCCCGAAAAGATAATACACAATAAAAACCAAGTAGATGGAAAGACCACAAAGGTAAATGAAAAAAAACCAATTTAGTACATTGACATGACTCATCCTGATTTTAAAGGATGAGTCATGTTTCTATATCTCCACAATAAGCTGCTGATAAAATTTACAGTTCAATATAATGGGGTGGACTGGTAAAATTCAGACCCACTTGTTAGTATATGTTCAATTGAGTTTCCCCCCTCAGGACAGGGCTGTTTGCTGTATTTCCTTCTTCATGCCGTGTGCAACGCGAAGTGCCAGGCATGGTTAAAAATCAACATTTGGATGGTTTTACCCCCATTTTTCCGGATTTATAGGGGGTGAAATTACCTTATATAGACATCAGAGGTAGCGTAAAGCCCCTCCCTCATCAATCGCACTGAAGAGGCCGCGGGTTCGAATCCCGCCAGGTCCACAAAAATAGCATTGTTTGCTAAGTGGTGGTGGATCTTCCTGTTATTCTTTTATTGTTCAAAAAGATTGTATTTCTTTTTTGATAAAAGTCGATAGGCAAGTGTCCCGTGGGGATAGGGACAAATGTCCCGAATATCCATAGACTTTAATCCAGTATCTTCACAAAACTGTTGTAGAGTTAGAACTACCCAAGAACGTAAATGAGCCATATAAGCTTTGTTATTATTCTGTTGGGCATAGAGTAGAGCTCATTCCTAACCAATATTGGTTTGGAGCAACAATAAAGATGAAGAGGTTGATTGTGTGCATCCGCCGGCACGCGGCACACCCTGCGCCGGGTGATTCATCGTCGCCACCTTTTCGTCGAGGGTCAGGCGAGAAAGCAAATCCTGAACTCGTTCACAAATGGGAAGATTGCTGTCTAGGTAAACAGGTTGATTCATATGAAATCCTTGATTGCGAGTGTAAAACATCTGAACTCTCCTGGCCCCTCCTTCACAAGACGGGGTGCTGAGGAGAAGGTTCATGCAAACAGCAACGAAACCTAAATCTCATCCAGTCCGACATATTCAAACCAGTCGAAATCCGCCGTATTTGCACTTGGTTGTCCATTGCTGCTGGCATACATCCCGATATAGGTACCCACAAACCCTCCTGCCAAGGGGGTGCTCAGGACCCGCCCATCCACACCTTCGGCAACAGGTTGCCACGCCTCCGGCTCGGTGGCGATGTAGAAACTGTAGGCTTGCCCGTCAGCCCCCACCTTGAAGTAGAAGCGATTGCTTTCGATGGGAAACTCGGCCAGCGTCACTTCCGTGCCGGTGGGAATCGGCATTAATCGCAAATTGGGCTCTGGCGTCGAACGTTTCACGAGACGCACAGTCGTCGCCGCTCCGCCCGTTATGACGAAGCGTAAATGAAACTCGTTGTTCTGCAGGAGGACCAGCCCCGCGCATTCGTAGTCATGCTGGGGCTTGAACTCGAGCGCCGCCCGGGCGGTAAAGCGCATATGCTGCTGCCGCCGTCCAACAAAACTTGGATTCGCCAGATCCGTCAGGCGCTCAGGCCGCAGCCGCAAACGCAAATACCCCGGCCGCACATTGAGGCTCCAGAAGTCATCGCGCGGTGTCCGCAGGAAGTTCCACTGCGGCGCCAAGGTCTGGGTTTCGAAGTGATCACAGACAGGCAAAGAGGGCCAGCGATGTTCGGGCAAGTTCGGCGCCCGTCCCACAAACTCAACCCGCCCGCTGCCGGCGGCGACCACAGGCCAACCGTCCTCCCAACGCACCGGAACCAGAAAGGTCTCGCGGCCGAGGTTATAGAAATATCCCCCGTAGGGCCTCATGGCCAGTAGGACCATCCACCACTCGCCGAACTGGGTCTCCACAAGATCTGCATGCCCCGTGCCCACCATTGGATAGTCCAGCCCCAGGTGGCGATGGGTCATGATTGGATTACGGCGATTCCCTTCATAGGGTCCTGTAATCTTTGCACTGCGTGCAATCGTCACAGCATGATCATGCCACGTTCCGCCCTCGGCAATCATCAGGTAATACATCCCCTCTAGTTTGTAAATATGTGGCGCCTCCGCGTGGACTGCTCCTTTGAGGGCACCATCCCAGAGAACATGCACGTCGCCGACAAGGCGCATGGACTGCAAATCCAATTCCTGCAGCCAAATCTCTCGATGTCCTTCATATTGACTCCGAGGTGGTGTCCGGTTGCCAACATACCAGGCGCAACTATCGTCGTCAAAGAACAGGGAAGGGTCGATGCCCGGGGCGTTTTCCAACCAGTACAGCTCTGACCACGGTCCGGCCGGATTGGTCGCCGTCACAATAAAGTTGCCTTTTTTCGACGTTCCACCCACCAGGGTATTGATCACGTAGAAAGTTCCCTCGTTATAACGGATGGTCGGCGCATACAACCCGCCCGAGGCGTACACGCCATCCAGGGGCAGCTGCGAGGGCCGATCCAGGACATGACCCAGCTGGCGCCAGTGGATGAGATCACGGCTGTGGAAAATCGGCAGACCTGGAAAATACTCAAACGTGGAATTCACCAGGTAATAGTCCTCGCCCACCCGACAGATTGAGGGGTCAGGATAAAACCCTGGCAGAATAGGGTTACGAAATGTTCTGGGCACGGGTTGCTCCTTTCGGTGGAACATAATGGCGATACGGTCGCTGAGGTAGTATGCCGTCGCCAGGTCATAGGTGATATAGAGGATGCTCACACCCAATTCATCCCTGAGCTTTTTGAACAAGTTGACAATCGACATGCGCAGGGAGGCATCGACCATCGAAACCGGCTCATCGACGATCAAGAGTGTTGGGTAGGTCAACAAAGCCCTGGCGATGGAAATTCGCTGCAACTGCCCTCCAGGGAACTCGTTCGGATATTTCCCGGCAATTTCCTAATAGGTCAGACCCAACAAAAAAATCGTTTAAAAGAGTGTCAAAGCGAGGCTCTGGGGCGGAAAACCGACACACAGCCAGGCTTAAGCACACAACAAATGATTCTGATAACCATTTGGCAGGCAATCAGGTAGTTCTAAAGGTGATGGCGGCAACCGCGAGCGGCGAAAGCTGGACACTCGCTTTTCCCTCGCTGATCTTAACCGTCTGCAAAGGCTGGCTGCAGATGGCATTTGGATTCTCGTAGGTATTGCGCGCATCCGGGCCTGGGCCGCTGACAACTTCAGCGGACATGACTGATACGAGTTTTCCCCTGCCAGGGTCAATCTCAATTTCGGCAGCTGCTCTGATATTGCGATTGACCAGAAAAGTATGTAGGACGCCATCGCCCAAGATGGCGCTGGTGTCGATGGTGTTGACCCTCCCATAGGATGGGCTGTCGTAGGCTGGCCCCTTGACAGAGGGCAGGAGTGCAGTCCCATCCCGCCGGGATGAGTACATAGCAAATGGGTAGAAGATCGTCTGCAGTAGCATATCATCGCCGCGGGTGAGGATCGGGGCGATCACATTGACAATCTGGGCGATGTTGGCAATTTTGACAATGTCGGCATGTCGGATGAAGCAATTGAGAAAACCAGCCACAACGAGGGCGTCTTCCAGGTTGTAATGTTCTTCGATCAAGTGCGGAGCGAATTTTCCGCTGCCATTGGTATGTTCAGGGTTTTGGGTACGGTACCAGACATTCCATTCATCAAAACACAGGTAATGGCGTTTCGTACTTCTGCTGCGTCCTTGCACATACCGGCAGACAGCATCTATTTCCTCAATCTGCTGGTCGATCGAGTTGGTGACCGCCAGATAATCGGCGGTATTGCCCTTGCGGTTGCCGGCGTACCGGTGCAGGCTGATGTAATCCGCATATGTGCTGATGTACTCCAGTACCGTACGATCCCAGTCCATGTAAGTGGATAGGTTTCTGCTGCACGAGCCGCAAGCGATGGTTTCGATATTCGGGTCAGTATCTTTCATCAACTTTGCCGCCTGCTGTGCGAGGACGGCATACTGGTCAGCCGGCATGTGACCAAGCTGCCAGGGACCATCCAGCTCGTTACCCAGGCACCACAGCTTAACGCCATACGAGGCTTCTGACCCGTTTTTTGCACGCAGATCGGCGAATCTTGTCCCAACGGGGCAGTTGCAGTATTCCACCCAGTTACGGGCCTCCTCTGGTGTGCCTGTCCCCAGGTTGATGGTCATCATAGGCGTCCAGTTCATCCTGCGTGCCATTTTGATATATTCATCTGTGCCAAACTGGTTTAGCTCGATGCTCTGCCAGGCCAACTCGCGTACCGTTGGGCGCTGGTTCTTTGGACCAATGCCGTCCATCCAGTGATAACCGGAAGCAAAGTTACCGCCGGGGTATCGTACTGCTGTCAGGCGCAGGCGTCTTAGCGCGTCCAACACATCTTTACGGAAACCGTTTTCATCGGAATGGGAGGATTTTGGATCAAAAACGCCTTCATAAACTGCCCGCCCCGTGTGCTCGAGGAAACCGCCGAATATACGGGGGTCCACCTCGGCAATTTTATAGGCGGGGTCAAGAACAATACGTGTCTTTTCCATGATGAGGTTCCCAAAATCGAGCCTGATTATGTCTCTTTTTTTAGGCGTTCAGTTCAAAAGGACCCGGATTGCGGCAATGGAGGTGGGCGGAAGGGTAAGGTTGAGCTGATCGAGCCGGCATGTAAGGTCGATTTCCTGCGGAATGACTTGCCCAGGGTCATCGAATGTGTTATGGACATGTATTTCACCCGTCAGGACCTGTCCGATCCCCTGTTCAATCCGCGCCCCACCGAGAAGATCGACTGTCGCTTCGACAGCTTCGCAGGCATGGCTGTTGGTAACGGTTAAGAAAAGCTCTTTACCATTTATTGAGACGCTGCCGGAGACGAGTGGAATGGATCCCTCCATCGTCTCGCCTTTTTGCAGCGCGTTCTGCCAGGATGTTTGGATAATATTGCTTTTCGTGAAGTGGATGTCTGGCGTCTCGATTCGAGCTCGCAGTGCCGTCGCACCCTGGTGGGGAGCGTACATCTCGTAGACGTAGCCAGTCGGCGTGACCAGCATCTGCTCGCCTTCGGTCAGGATCATCGCCTGCAAGACATTAATAGTCTGCGCGATGTTAGCCATCACCAGCTTATCGGCGTGGCGGTTGAAGATATCGAGTGTGTTGGCAGCGACAATCGCATCACGGATAGTGTTCTGTTGGTAGAGGAAAGCTGGGTTGGTTCCCTTTTCGACCGGGTGCCAGGTTCCCCACTCATCGACAATCAAGCCGATTTTCCGACCCGGATCCCAGGCATCCATCGCCGTACGCTGCTGGATGACCAGAGCTTCCATCTTGAGCCCTTTTTCGAGAAGGCGGTAAAATTCGTCCTCAGTATATTCGGTAGCGGTGCCGGCGGTGCCGCAATAATAGTGCGCGGCAAAGCCGTCGATGTTATTGAAGGCCCAGTAATCCTTATAAAGCTTGTGGAAGAACCGGTTGGTCCATTCGACATCATTGCCGGATGGGCCGCAGGCGATGACGAACAGCTTTTTCCCAAAGCCGCGAATAAAGGCAGCATAACGGCGGAATTCCGTACAGTAATCTTCCGGGGAGAAGTTCCCTCCGCAGCCCCAGTTCTCGTTTCCCACACCCCAATAGGTTACGTCAAACGGTTCGGGACTGCCGTCCGTAGTACGCTGCTGCGCCCAGGTGGAACCATTGGGACCTGAATCGGGGAAATTGCAATATTCGACCCAGTCGCGCAGTTCGCGGGCAGTTCCGGAGCCGACGTTCCCACAAAAGTACGGTTCGGCGCCAACCAGGCGACAGAAGCGGATAAATTCCTGGGTGCCGACGTGGTTGGTTTCGACCACTTCGCCCCAATGGATGTTGATCCGGCGGGGTCGCTGGTCACGCGGGCCAATTCCATCCTGCCAGTGATAGTCATCGGCGAAGCAGCCCCCCGGCCAGCGGATGACCGGTGGATTCAGCCGGCGCAGGGCTTCGATGATATCGGTACGAAAGCCGCCTATGTTGGGTATGGGCGCATCCTCACCGACCCACATGCCATCATAGATGCACCGGCCGAGGTGCTCGGCGAAGTGACCGTAAATGTTTGGGTTGATGGTGGCGATTGTATCAGCCGGGTTGAGGGTGATTTGAGTCGTATTCATTTTTATTTTTACCTTTTCATTTCTCTGGAGAAGCCTGCCTGGCGTGCTCCGTATACAGGTAGCACTTCACCATCCGCCGTTCGATTTGTACATCTGGGGGATCAACTTGACGGCAGATATCCATCACCTGCGGGCAGCGACCCGCAAATTTGCATCCCACCCGGCCATATTCTTTCACCTCCGTCGTTCCGAGAGAAATATGCCTGGCCCATGCCTCTCTGTCTTTGGGGGCGGGTTCAGGAACTGACTCGATGAGGAGCTTCGTATAGGGATGGAAAGGCCGGTTCAGAACATCATCAACTGGTCCGGATTCGACAATGTAGCCGCGCAGCATGATCCCAATCCGGTCGCTGATGTAGTAGGCAGTCGCCAGGTCATGCGTGATGTAAATGACGCTGACCTTCTGTTCATCCCGGAGCTTACGAAACAGGTTCACGATCTCCATACGCAGAGATGCGTCGACCATTGAGACGGGCTCGTCGGCGAGGATTAATTTGGGCTGGGAAATGAGGGCCCGCGCGACAGAGACCCGTTGGATCTGACCGCCGGAAAGCTCGTGCGGATAGCGCCTGCTCACCTCTTCCAGCGACAGCCCCACATTGCGAAGAGATTCATCCACAATTTGGGCCGCATCACGATGGTTTGGCGCCATCCCAAAGTTCATTGCAGTATCAAACAGGTACGCATCGATCCGCCGCAGGGGATTGAACGTCTCGAAGGGATTCTGGAACACCGGCTGGACCTTCTTTATGAATTCTTTGAACTCGCTCCGCTTGTGGATCTTTGCTAAATCGCGGCCTTCAAAGAACACCTTACCCCGTGTTGGGACAAGGTCAGCGAGCAGCAAGCGGGAGAGCGTGGTTTTGCCGCTGCCACTTTCACCGGCCAAAGTTAATATCTCCGGCTTATCACTCTCCAGGGAGAAGGAGATATCATTGACCGCCACCAGGAGTGAACCGCCGACCAGGCCACCAATATGAAATTCGACCGTCACGTGTTGAACATCCAGTAATTTTCCGTTTGCGCTCATAGGGAGGCCTCCTTGACCAGGAAGCAGGCAACGCGATGACGTTCTTTAACCTGTACCAAATCGGGTACGTCGGTCCGGCATACATCCATCACATAGGGGCAGCGTGTGTGGAACCGGCAGCCGCTCGGCGGATTGGCGAGGTTTGGCGGTGTGCCTTTCAGGCTCGCTTTATTCGATCTTTCACCGATCATCGGCAGCGAGCGGATCAGGTGCTGGGTGTATGGATGGAGCGGCGCATTGAAAATACTCTCGGTTGGCGCCTCTTCAGCAATCCGGCCCGCGTACATGATCATGACCCGGTTGGCCACATTGGCATGCACAGCCATATCATGGGTCACCAGGAGCACCGTATTGCTGCTCATCGACTGGATATCTTTAAGCATCTGCAGGACTCCCCGCTGAACAACCACATCCAGCGCTGTGGTGGGCTCGTCAGCCAAAATCAACCTGGGTTGGAACAAAGTCGCCAGGGCAATAGCCACCCGCTGTCTCATGCCGCCCGAAAGCTGGTGCGGGTAGGAGTTGAGGATTTCGGTCGGGAGTCCCAGACGGTTGACGTGAGCGGTTGCCTCTTCCAGGAATTTCTTCTTATCGGTGATTGGTTCGTGCGTATCAACGATATCCTCGAAGGTTTTAATGATCTTGCGCACCGGATTGAGAACACTCATGGATCCCTGCATCACATACGAGATTTCCTTCCAGCGGATGTTCCGCCGGAGCTCATCCTGCGAGACCTTCAGCATATCGACTTTATAATCACCAAAATTGCAGTTGACACTCCCTGACATAGCCTTTAGGGGATGTTTGATATTCCCTGAGATCACTTTGATCAGGGTTGTTTTACCACAGCTCGACTCGCCGGCCACACCATAAATCTCATTCGGAAGAAGGTCAAAAGTAACTCCATCGACAGCTCGTACGGTCCGTGAGATCCCATAAATTTCAGTCCGGTAATAGGCACAGATGTCTTGTACGCTTAATAGTGCCACGGGTTATCCTCCAATCAAGCGCAGGCGAGTTCGTGGATCAATGTACTCATTGATGCTTGTGAAGAGCAGATAGAGACCGAGAAACAGAATGATCGCCACCAGAGCCGGTGCAGCGATCCACCACCAAACCCCCGCCACTAATGCCCCGTGCTGATTGGCCCAGAAGAGTGCGGTTCCGATGGAAGGGGTGGTCAGGTCCGAAAGCCCCAGTACACTCAAAGTGACTTCCATTCCAATGGACCATAGCAAGTTATTAATGGTGGTGGCAAACACGATTGGCAGCACGAAGGGAAGATGCTCATTGATCGTGATCCAAAATCCGTTGGTCCCGGAATAAACCGCGGTTCGGGTAAATGAGCGCTCCTTCAAGCTCAACACCTGGGAACGGATCAGGCGGGCGTCATAAGGCCAGCCAAAGAAGCCCAGGATCACCCCCAGTAAGAACAGGTTCATCTGGTCGCGCAGCAGGAAACCCAGCAGGATCAGTATGGGGAGCAGGGGCAATACCACGAAGCTGTCATTGATCGACATCAGCACCCGGTCAAGCCACCCGCCCTGGTACCCGGCAATCAGGCCGACGAAGATGGCGAGCACACGCGAGATAACCGCCGTGATCATCCCCATCACAAGCGAATTGCGCACGCCAAAAGTCATCCACCAGAAGATATCCTGGCCGCGGGAGTCGGTGCCGAATATGTGCTCCAGCGATGGGGGTGTATCCATTGCGACGACAAAGCTCTTGCCCGTGTCATACGGGGAGACAAAGGACAGGAAAATCATCACCACCACCGCTATTAGGAAAATAAAGGCAATGCGGAAGCGGCCGTCATATTTTAGCAAATCGCGAATTACTTTGAGCATAAGGCTGGCCTCCTACTGGAACCGCACCCGTGGATCGAACAGCGGGTAAATTAAATCCACGAGAAAAACGGTCACAGCCACGCCGATAATCGAATAAATGGCAATGCCCATGATCATGGAATAATCGTTCCTAAAGACTGCCGCCATGGTCAGCGCGCCAATCCCCGGGAAACCAAAGACAACCTCCATAATGAGCGCGCCGCTAAAAACCGTTCCAAGCGACATCGCCAGGCCGGTGATCTGCGGCAGCAGGGCGTTGCGCATGATATATTGCGAGAGAATCTTGCTTTCCTTCATCCCGGTAGTTTCGGCATAGACCACATAATCCTCCGAAATAATGTTGGAGGTGAGGGATTTCATACCGATAAACCAGCCGCCAAACCCGACCAGTATCAGGGTAGCTGCCGGGAGTATGGAATGCTGTATATAGGTCAAGAGAAAGTCGAGTGTCCAGGTAGGACGAGTCCCGACATCGTACGCCCCGCTGAAGGGGAGGATGGGTATGAAGAAAGCAAACACCACCAGCAGGACCATGGCTACAATGTAGTATGGAATAGGGCGGACTGCCTGGCCCAGCACTTCGATCACGCTCAAGACTTTGTTTTTCGGATAGTAGCTTGACCAGGTGCCGAACAGGTTGCCAAAAACCCACGAAATCAGCACGGCGGGAATCAACAGGCTGAGCGTATACGGCATGGCCTGGCCAATCATCTCGGACACCGGGGCCGGGAAATTTGCGAGCGAAGGGCCGAGGTCACCCCGGAGCAGGCGGCCCCAAAACGCAAAATACTGCTCGACCGGACCGCCAGACAGGCCGTACATATCTGTCAGAGCGGCGCGCATTGAGGCGACGGATTGAGGGTCGAGGGTCTCGCCCCTCGCCATCATCATGGATATCTGCGCTTCTACCGGGTCTGTGGGAGATAGCCGGGGAATGATAAAGGTGACCGTGATCCCAACAAAAATGATTGTTAAGAACTGAAGGAAGCGCGGAATTAAATAACGAAGGATAAACTGTCGCATTTAGACTGCCTCCAATATGAGAAAGCCCCTCCACAGTGGCCGCCGGTTTAGACAACCGCTATGGAGGGGAATTGTGCTGCTACTGCTCTTTAACCTCGATTATCGCATTCAATTCATTGGCGCCTGCCTAATTATAAACGCGATCTTATCAACGGCGAGGTTATGCCTTTTTCGGTTTAATCTTGATGTACATGTACTTGGTGTTACCCCAGTTCGGCACTGGATCCGTGTAGGGATCATCCACAGATGGATACCCGGTGAAGTAGGTGGTGTCCATGGTTGTGAAGACGTTGTACGCCATGATGGGGGTAATCGGCATATCCTGCGCTGCGAGCTTGCAGTACTGCAGTCCCAGCTCGACGCCCTTGGGATCGTCGAAGGAGATCTCCTGGATGCTTTCGATGATCTGGTCGAGTTCGGGGTTCTTCCAGCGCATGCTGTTAGTGCCGGCAGCGGGTTCGCCACTCGCTACGTAGAACTTTGAGTGCCAGGACTGGAGGAAGTAGAACAGGTCGGGGTCGCCGCCCCAGGTTTCGATCGTCCAGGCAAAGCTGGCGCTGTATTCGCCGCTGCTCATGATGGGCCAGAGATTGGCCTGCGCGTCGAGGGTGGCGTCGATGCCGAAAGCCTTCCAGTTCTCGACGACCGCCGCGGCAGCCCGGTTCATGGTCGGGTTGCTTTCACCCAGACCCATCAGCGGTACCTTGAAGGCGGAGCCATCGGGGAGCTGCCATTTACTGTCGCCGCCTTTCTTCATGCCAGCATCCAGCATCAGCTGTTCGGCCGCTTTGAGATCGTTTTTCCACCAGCCTGCTCCAATGTATTTCTTGATGGTGTCGGCATCGGTCGGCACCAGTTCGCCCAGGCTCTGGCGGGCCAAATCGGCAATCCGTTGGGCGGCAGTTGGATCGTAGGGCTTGTAGTCCTGCCCGCCAACCTTGATGGTAAAGTCATTCAACCAGGGTTCCAGCGGCGTGTGATAGTACTTGGGGTACATCCCGGTCGGCGGGACGTGGATGGCGGAGATGGTTGCAGCGCCTTTGTAGGAGGCCAGGGCGACCTGGGCGATATCAATCGCCAGCGTCAGCGCCCAGCGGACTTCCTTCTTGTCCAGGCCGGGTTTTTCGTTGTTGTAGATGACGGCCGGTAGGGTGGGATCCGGATGCGCCCATGGAAACGATTTGAACCAGCCGACCGAGGTGGGGCTGTTCTTGGCCAGGGTAATGCGGCCTTCGGGAGTGCAGTCATGGATCACATCCAGCTGGTGCGCCGTTTGGGCGATAACGCGCTTATCGCTTGGGCCGGGGTCAATGTACATGGCGTACTTGACACTACAATCACCCAGGAGGGCGACAGAGGTCTTCTTCCAATCATCGCGCAGCTGCCACAGGTACCATTTGCCGTTTGGATCAAAGTCCTTGAGCGTGTAGGCGCCCAGGCTGACCGGCGGGTTGAACTTGAACGCCACCGGGTCTTTCTCCTTTTCAAAAATGTGCTTGGGCATCATGTAGGTGGTGCCCCAGCGCACGGTGAAGGCCGAGTGGAAGCGCGAGTTGGGGGCCTTCAGGTGGAAGATGACTGTGTATTTATCGGGCTGTTCCAGCTTGTCGATATTGCCCGTGAACAGGCCATTATTGGACAGTCCTTTGTTCTTCATAGCGGCATCGACGGTGTAGTACAAGTCATCCGCCGTGAACTCCACGTCATCGCTCCAATAGAGACCCTGGCGGAGTTTGACGGTCATCTGCGTGTAGTCGGCATTGTAGATCGGCTTCTCGGCTGCCAGGGCATTATCCCATACGCCTTTGACGCCCGCATCCGGGTCGATGTACCACAGCGCATCCAGGGCCAGTTGCTGGAGGCCACATACCCAGCTGCCGCTGTAGCCGCTCCGCCAGCGGTTGAAGTCATCTGCCGGTTGCACAGTCCCTGATGGGTTCTCCAGGATGAGGCACTGATTCCTGGGTACGCCTGGCTGCACTTCCTCCACTGCGGCTGCGGTGGTCGGCTCGGCAGCTGGTTGAGTGGCTCCAGCCTCCGTGGGTGGCGCCAGGGTGGCAGGTTTGCAACTCGCCAGGGCACTGGCCGCGGCAAATGCGGAAGCTGCCTTTAGGAAATCTCGTCTGGTCAAATTTCTATACTTTTTCATTTTCTTCCTCCATCGTATGTAGATTGTGGTTTGAACTGAACGGCTTAACTTGCCTCACATAAACCGCCTCGAAAGGGAAAAACTCGAACCCGCCAGCGCCAGCCCGGATGAAATGCCCATGCCTCCTACCCGTTGGCAATACACGCAGGAACCTGATTTTTCCCCTTACGACAATCTTTCACAACTATAAATTTATCGGCTCGAAAACGAATGCTTAAATCGTACCGATAAGAGAGAGAAAACTTAGGACATTTTAAACTTTAGCATAAACTGATGCGATTGTCAATATAAAACATTTGGGTTCTTGTTCATGTATTTTTAAAACATTTTCAATGTTGTTTATGCCACCCCGTTTTTGGCCTGCGATGAAAGAATATGTTGCCTTAAAACGAGGATTACAAGCCCTTTTTCCACCAAATCCTGCCGATTACTGGGTATTATCCGGCCAGCGACTGGTACTGACCTTCCAGTTCGTCCCCACTCGTCATCTGCTCCGTTCCAATTCAGGATGCCTTCAGAATGCCTATTGCATTTGGTCGAACAAAGTATTAAAATATTAACGTCTTTGTTCATAATCTGTTTTATTAAAATGTGGTATTCTACCTCTCCGAATATGAACTGATCACCTCGGATCGATTTTCATTCGGGGAGGAATGAAACATCATGATCGATGATACCAGGGTTACACACCTTAAAGCGCCGACGATGCGCGATGTCGCTGCTGCCGCGGGCGTCTCTCTTTCGACCGTTTCGCTGGTGGTTAACAGAAAGCCGGGGGTGAGTCATGACAGGCGTGAGAGGGTTCTGAAGGTCATTAAAGAGCTCAATTATATAACAGGGGGACGTAAAAAATCGGGTGTGGAAACTGAAATCATTGGGCTTCTGATGGAATCGCTGTCCGAAGCCTCACGGAGCGAGGGATTTTACCTTCGAATTGTCTCAGGAATCGAGGAAACCGCGTATGAGTTGGGTTACCAGGTGTTACTGCATGTCTATCGCCCGGCAATTGATCCCCTCAGTAGCATTCGCGAGTTGATGGGGCGCGATGTGAATGGGCTGATCATTGCAAACGACGGTGATATCACTCCCAACATCATCCGGAAGCTCGCCGAAGCCGGTATTCCGTTGGTTCTGGTGGAGAACATTCAAGGTTTCCCCATCCATTCGGTGACCGCCGATAACTTTACGGCCGGGCGCGTCATGACGGAGTATCTAATCCAGCTGGGGCACCGGCGGATCGGCGCACTCGGTGGATCGGATAAATACAGCAGCCTCCGCGATCGAATGCGCGGTTACCGCATCGCCATGCTGGAAAATTGTTTGCCGCTTGACCCCAGCCTCCAACCGAGCCCCGTCTCTGGTAACCCCAGAAAAGGGTACGTGCAGATGCAAAAACTCATCGCCCTTCCCGAGCCACCGACGGCTGTTTTTGCCGTGAGCGACCGGGCGGCTTTTGGGGCGATGGAGGCGGTCAAGGATGCAGGGTTAGTTTGCCCTGATGACATTTCTGTGGTCGGAATTGACGATGTGAGGGATAGCGCGTATAGCACCCCTCCTTTAACCACCTTCAGTGTTCCCAAGTACAATTTAGGGAAGACTGCGGTTTTAATACTTCACAACCTGACTCTAGATAAGGGGATTCCGCCTGCCAAAACAGTTCTGCTTGGAAACATCCTGGTGCGGCAATCCGCTGCTCCGCCCCGAGAAAAACCTCTACAGGGTAGGCTTTAGGCGCTTGCCGCTACCATCCCGGTTGATCCGCGCCATGAATAGACTCCTATAGTTCGTTGGTTTACAGTCATTTCCTAACCGTACGAGCCAGAACCAAACCGAGCATAGAAGAGTGTTCGGATCTTGACGCGGAAAGTGACAAGACAGATAATAGACCTCTTGCAATAGTCGGTCATGAAACAGAAGCAAGTTCGAGGTTATGGATTGCAGCGATGAGATTGAACCGGAGTAAAAATCGTTTGCGGCGGTTTCGGTACCGTTCCGATAAAATGCGAAAGATCTTCAGCCGCTGGATGATGTTTTCAACCAGAATGCGCTCATGAGACAGTTGACGATTGCTGGCTTTTTGTTCTGGAGTCAACGGATGAAGCTTCGAGCGCTTGGCTGGGATTTGGCTGTTTTCATGCAGATGATGGATGCCCAGATAACCCGTGTCGGCCAGGCAATAGATATGCTTTGCCAAGCTGCATCGGCTGGCTTTGAGCAGCGCAAAGTCATGTTGGCTGCCCTGGGTAAAGGCGATCGCGAGGATGGCTTGCGTTTTCTGGTTCACAATCAATTGCGCTTTCTGAGTATGTCGCTTCTTTTTTCCGCTGTAGTGCCGGCGTTGCTTTTTTTAGGCCGTTCAACCTGTTGCTCGGTGGCATCCATCAGGACCACTTCAATCAAGGTGTCACTGGGCTGTAACGCCTTTCTGCCTGGCAGCCGGAATTCACCCGATTTCATCAATGCATCTTCAACCTTCTGGATCGTCCGACACACGGTCGCTTCGCTCACGCCTTAGGCAACCCCAATATGAAACTCGGTCCGATACTCACGCCAGTACATCAAGGTCATCAGCAGTTGATCCGCTCGGCTCAGCTTGGGAGGCTTGCTAAAATTGCGCAGGTCCCTCTCCAAGACTGCCAACATCTTTTCGAAGATGCCTCGGCTAACACCGGTCAATCGTTTGAAATCACTATCCTTTAGTGTTTTGATGGTCTCGTATCTCATGTGCCCTATTATGGCACATTCAATACTTATGCAAGAGGTCTAATGAAAGACCTATCCCCTTTGGTCCTGGGTCTCGATTCCAGTACAACCGCTTGTAAGGCGATCGTATGGGATTGTCGCGGCACATCTATTGCCAAAGGCTGCAGCCCTCTTGCCCTGTTGGCTCCTCAGCCTGCCTGGCATGAACAACTTGCTGAATCCTGGTGGGAATCCATGACTCACGCGATTCGACAGGCCGTGAGTCAAGTAGAGGATAGACGACTGAAGGCTCTTTGCATCGCGCACCAACGTGAGACATTTGTCCCGCTTGACGAGCATGATCGCCCATTGATCAATGGCATCCTTTGGATGGATGAAAGGGCGCGCGAACTCCTGCCATTTCTGGAACAAACTCTGGGGAGGGACAAATTCCACCGCCTGACCGGTAAAAAACTCTCAGTCAATTTGACCATTGCGAAAATCGCTTGGCTTAAGGCGCACAGAGCTGATGTATTTGCCCAAACATCCAAATACGTGGATGTGCATGCATTTCTGGTTCACCGTTTAACAGGTTCATACCGGACTGGCTGGGGTTCTGCTGACCCAACTGGGTTGTTCGATATACAGAACAACTGTTGGGCCGAGTCTCTGCTAGATCAAATCGATATCCGGCTCGACCAACTTCCTGAAGTACACCCACCGGGAACCATCATTGGCTCTCTTATCCCAGCTGCTGCGGAAGCTTGTGGCCTGCCCGTAGGATTGCCAGTGGTAGCGGGCATTGGTGATGGGCAGGCAAGTGGATTGGGGGTCAATATTACTTCTCCTGGTGATGCATATTTGTCAATGGGAACATCGGTTATTTCGGGAACATTCAGCGATCAATATATCTTCGATCCCGCTTTTCGAACGATGACAGGTGGGGTTCCTGGATCCTATTTACTGGAGACAGTTCAACTCGGCGGTGGTTATATTGTTGCCTGGTTTATGGAAAAGATTGCCGGCCAGCCGGGTCAGGATGTTGCCAATCTTCAGAATTTTTATGATCAAGCAGCCAGTGCAGTGCCGCCCGGCAGCGCCGGTCTGGTAGTAGTTCCATATTGGAACAGCGTGCTTGGTCCTTACTGGGATCCGTTTGCCAGCGGCATTATTGTTGGTTGGCGCGGTTTTCATCGATTGCCTCATCTTTACCGGGCCATTCTGGAGGGTGTGGCCTTCGAACAGTGTCTGGGTACGCTGGGCGTGGAAAAAGCACTGGGACAGCCTGTGAAGCGTTATATTGCAATGGGCGGCGGTGCACAAAACGATCTTTGGTGTCAAATTGTTGCGGACATTACCAATAAACCAGTCTTTCGTGCTACCACGACAGAGACTACGGCGCTCGGAGCAGGCATTCTGGCAGCTACTGCGGTGGGCTGTTATGCAAACGCTCGCGAAGCTGCTCAAGAAATGACCCATATTCTCCCGCAACCGATTGAGCCAGATGCATTAGACCATGCTTTTTACAACCGTTTGTTCGAGGAAGTATATCGCCCCCTATTCCCTGCCCTGCAACTTTATTTGGATCGACTGGCTTCCATTTTAAAATCCTAATTCCTTTTTCAAGTGCCCAATGGTCGGCGTACCCGCTGGTGGGCGGGACGAGATCACGTTGCTTTGCCAGAACCGGCCTTGAGCTCAGAAAATCGTCTGCTAACGCCGCGCTGCAACCATCTCGGCACCCGATTCCGAAAGATACGGGTGGATATAAGCGATTGTCGCGCCGCCTTTGATGCCAAAGCCAGACTACCCAAGGGACCAGAGAACCAGCTGCCGGTACGACACCACAAGTTGCTCGATCTGCGTGATCAGACCTACTTGAGTCAATTCGGTCATTGCATTCTTCCTATATCTGAACTTTATTTTCGATCTTCATTTCGCCCACCTGAATGATGACCACATCCTCCATCTGCAATGTGAAGTTATTAGGGACGAGGCAGGTTCCAGTCATCAAAAAGACACCCTGTGGGAAATCCAATTCGCGTGTGAGAAACTCGACCAGTTCAGGCATCATTCGCTTCATGGAGGCGGTACTTGCTTCAGCGTTGAAGATCGTTTCATCTGCTCGTCGGATTTCCATGCGGATGGGAAGATTCTGGATCATCCCGGGTTCGCACAACAAAATACCATGTCCCAATGCGCACGAGCCGTTATAGATCTTCGCCTGTGGCAGGTAGAGCGGGTTCTCCCCTTCGATATCGCGCGAGGAGACGTCGTTCCCCGCACAATAGCCCACGATCTCTCGGTAACAATTAATGACCAGCACCAATTCCGGTTCCGGTACATTCCAACTACTATCCATGCGGATGCGGATGGGTCCGCCGTTGCCTGAAACGCGCCACCCCATGGATTTGGAAAAGATCTCCGGTCGCTCCGCCTCATAGACTTTCTGATACATATCCGCGACGCTGGATTCGGCCTTTCGTGCCTCGCGGCTTTGTAAATAAGTGACTCCCGCCGCCCACACTTCCTGCTGTGGATCGATCGGCGCTTCCTCCTCGCCCGAAGCTGATTCGTTGCCGGATAGTTTTTCCAACATTTCGAACATGGTCCCGCGCGTCATCTCGAGCAGCGTGGTCAGGTTCAGGCTTGGCGGCAGAAAATGACCATCCACTGCCCAGCGTGATCCGTTTGGAGTTTTATGTTTGGTGAGTAGCACGGGACATCTCCTAAAATGTAATAACGAATTCAGTCGTCCCTTATCAAACGACTGACCCACAGTGCACTCACATGCACTGCGACAAGCACCAGTGCCTGCGCATGTGACGCAGAGTAGTTACTACGAAGCTAACTTCTCAAGGATTGTATCTGCATCGTACACACATCCACCCCATGTGCCGCCGCTGACGTTTTGCAGAGCTGCCCATAGACGAGTATCCTCTGGCAGGTCAGGATTCAGCTTCAACTCGGGATGAGGTGAGCGGGAGTCCAAATCAACGTTGAGCACATCTATGCTTCCCGAAAGATTGACTCGATCAACAATGATCCGGATCGTATCGCCATCCCGCAGCTTTCCAAGCGGACCTCCCGCCAGTGCCTCGGGTCCCACGTGACCGATGCACGCGCCTGTGCTGATGCCGCTGAAGCGCGCATCGGTGATGAGCGCGATGGTTCTGCCATGAGGTAAGTACTTCAATGCGGATGTGAGCTGATAGGTCTCTTCCATACCTGTGCCCATCGGACCGCAGCCGATCAGCGCGATGATGTCGCCTACCTTGACGGGATTTTCGCTCAAGCCTTTGACCGCGGCGATTGCGGCACGCTCGCTCGTGAACACGCGGGCGGGACCTGTTTTGCGATAGACGCCATCCGCGTCGACAACGCTCGGATCGATGGCGGTGCTTTTGATCACGGCTCCCTGTGGCGCCAGGTTACCTGTGAGGAATGTGATCGTGCTCGTCAACCCACGCCGCCGTGCTTTCGTTGGATTCATGATCACATCGTCGGGATCAACATCATCCAGTTCCTGAAGTCGTTCGCGAAGTTTTACGCGACGTTCACTGTGTTCCCATTCTTCAAGCGCTTCGCCTACTACGTTGCCGTTTACAGTGCGGGCGTTGAGTTTCAATAATCCCAGCTCTCGCAAATTCAGCATCACTTCAGGCACACCGCCTGCAAGGAAGACCTGCACGGTTCCATAGCCTGTTGGTCCGTTCGGCATTACATCCACCAAACGTGGCGTGGAGCGATTGACGCGTGACCAATCGTCCACGGCGGGGCGCGGGAGTTTCGCAGCATGCGCAATTGCAGGGATGTGCAACAGTAAATTTGTGCTTCCGCCAAACGCGGCGTGTGTAACCATGGCGTTGTGGATGGAGTCTTCCGTGAGAATGTCGCCGGTGGTGAGGTTTTGCGCTGACATCTCCATCAATGCACGCGCGGATCGCTTTGCCACGTCGAGCCAGATTTCCTGACCCGACGGTGCCAAAGCGGAATGCGTCACAGCCAATCCCAGCGCCTCTGCTACAACCTGACTGGTTGCCGCCGTCCCGAGAAATTGGCAGCCGCCCCCCGGCGATGCACAGGCACGGCATCCCAAGTCGGAAGCTTCTTCAAGGGTGATCAATCCATGCACAAAACGTGCGCCGAGCGATTGGATTTTCCCTGCATCTTCGCCTTGCTCCGGAAGCAACGTCACACCGCCGGGGACGATGACGCACGGCAAAGACTTTTGTGCGGCGAGGGCGATCATCATCGCAGGCAGGCCTTTGTCGCAAGTGGCAATGCCGAGCACGCCTCTGCGTGTCGGCAACGAACGGATGAGTCTGCGCAGGACAGTCGCAGCATCGTTGCGATAGGCGAGGCTGTCCATCATGCCTGAGGTGCCTTGCGTACGTCCATCGCATGGATCGCTGACGAAGCCTGCAAAGGGAATGGCGTTGTGTTGTTTGAATTCACTGGTTGCAGCCTGCGCGAGTAGACCTACTTCGTAGTGTCCTGTGTGATAGCCGAGGGCGATGGGGAAGCCATCTTCTGCACGTATGCCACCCTGTGTGCTCAGGATGAGATATTCGTCTTTGCCGAGGTCGGCTGAACTCCATCCCATGGCCGCGTCCTGCGTCCAGCCGAAGATGTGTCCGCTGGGGGCGTCCCTTAAAAAATCGGGTTGGAGAGGCAGGCGTCCCGCAGGACCCGAAGCGTGGGTCTGAACGTCGAAGATGTTATCCATGGTTCACATAGATTGTTTTGGTGTGGGTATAAAAATCCATTGCGGCTTGTCCCTGTTTCTTGAAGGTATTGGCGCTCGATTGTTTGAATCTGCCGAAGGGAGCGTTGAGCGCGAGACCCGTGGTCGGCTCGTTAATCTTGACTACACCCGCATCGACTTGATTCGCGAACGCAAAAGCTTCCTTCAAATTAGCAGGTGAGCTCTGGCTGATCATCCGCCGTAATCTCGACGACCCTGCCTGATCAAATACTACTTCAGCAACGGCCCTGCTAACACGCCCTTGAGCGAGTTCGTGCGGATCAGTGGCATGCGCTGGCCAATTGAGACCATCTTCGAAGAAGCCAAATGCGAAGTCGGCTTTGACCATTACGAGATACGTAGTTGGTTGGGTTGGCACCATCATATGCTCTTCGTCTCTCTTGCTCATCATTTCCTGGTTCGCTTGAGAATCCGCTTTCAGCAACTTGCTCCTGCCCTCAGGCTCTACCAGATCCGGTTTTTGCGTGCCAGTGTCTTGCCTACACCCGTCTTTGACGTTTCTGCTGCCTTGCTGCGTGACCGCTACTACCAAAAACGAAATTTCGTCGCTTATCGCTCTCATCGCAAATTAAAATTCGCTCAACTGGCTACTCTCTCACCGGACTTTGCGTTGTAATGATAGACTACCCTGTACAAGTTTATACAAAAACTCAGTCACGTTTTTTGCCTCATCATACTACATAAATGAGTGATATTTTTATAGAAGACAGTTTTCCGCTCATACAGTAGTCTATGCTCAGGCATGCCATGTGACAACTGAGGGCTGCATCTTTCATACTGTTTTTATCAGCGACTGGGTATCACCCTGGTGTCAGATCCATATCGTATGGACCTTCCCTCAGGATTGACCCTGATCTTCTCGCACCGCCCCATCCTACCCCTCGAGGCGGGAGCGCTCAATCTGCATGGTCATGTCCACAACAGTCCAACTCCTGAGTTAGGAGCAAGCCACGTAAACCTGTCCGTGGAGGTGCGAGATTATCGGCCCTGGCGGTTGGGGGAGAGATGAGGGTCAGTTTACAGTGCATGCCCTCGTTCAGCCGCTCGATCAGGCGGGAGCGCAGGACAATTTTAGACCGAGGTGGGGGGATATAAAGTTTAGTGGCTAAAATTGCCGTAGACATAGATCAATTATAGGCCATTCTAAGGAGTTGATCAAAAAAATGCCTTGAATTCCTGATAATCGACTTTGGTGTGATGGGTGAACCAGCTTTTGCACCGGACATCAATCGCTAGGAAGTGGTAAAAGAGG
>DAOUET010000020.1:0-2777 GCA_034430155.1 Anaerolineales bacterium | reverse complement strand
AACTCGTCGAAGGTTAACAACAAGACCTGTTCGCCCAGGGAAGACCATAGGCTGGGGAGGAAGCGGGAAAGCAGGTATTCGCTGTCTTGCGTAAAGGCGGCCTGATCGGGGACGGGCAGGCTCAGGTCACATTCCTGGCGCAGCGTGCGCGTGATCTCGCGCGCCAGCCACCACAAGAAGCGGCCGAGGCTGGAGCTGGTTCGGCCTTGCAGGTCGAAGAAGACCTGTATGTATTTGCAGGGAAGATGGTGGGGGATTTGTTTGAGGACTGAAGTCTTGCTCACCCGGCGCTGGCCGTGAATCACCAGGATGTTATGGCCATATTTCCCTGCCAGACTGCGCTCAATCCAGTGGAAGACGTCCTGTCGACCGAAGAACATACTCGGTTCAACGACTGGCGCGCCGGCGATGTAGGGATTGAGCAGGTTTTCCATTCTGCCCTCGACAGCCTGACCAACCGATCTCAATCGAAGATTGCGTTCTGTATCACAATTATATATTGGATTTCAGAATCGGATAAAATCAGTCTCGGGGACGAAAACTTGCTCAAAGAGCTCCTGGCTGGTTTACCTTTGGGGCCAGTTCATTATTTCAAAACCGTCGGATCGACGAATGACGAGGCTGCCCGTTGGGCTGAGGCCGGCGCTCCGGACCTTTCGCTGGTGGCCACCGACGAGCAAACCGCCGGGTGCGGCAGGTTGGGTCGCCGCTGGCACCCCCCCGGTGAAACGCTGGCAAGCCCATCGCAGGGGATACCCTTGACGGTGAAGTCGCTCTCGGCTGGGGAAATACCGGGACGGAGCAAATCACCCCTGAGGGTACGTTTTCCTTTTCATGTGCTGGTAGTGAGGTCAGGCAATGCTCGACACCGTCTCCAAAACCTTCTCACCTAATTGCCGGTCCCCCTCGATGCGGACGCGTTCCCTGGCTTCGGCTATCAAAATGCCTAAAACAAAAGACGCTAGAGAACTTTTTGCCAAGTTCCATGCTCGTCTTCCGTTTGAAGTAATGCCGATTATATTAGGCTCGTGGCAAAGGTCAAGAAGCCATTTCTGTTGAATAATTTTGGTGACAGAATCGATGAACAGTGCTCGTGCCATGCTTTGACAGAAATTCCCGCTGCGGTATAATAACGGCGCGGCCCGTTAGCTCAATTTGGCAGAGCAACTGACTCTTAATCAGTGGGTTGCAGGTTCGAGTCCTGCACGGGTCATCAAATTACCCGCCAGATGTGGCGGGTAATTCTTATTTATGCCTATATATGGGGTATAAATAATTTCAAGAGTTTAATGCGTCGGTTTTTGATGCTTATTTGATGCGTATACTAGCCACCTGACAGTTTTGGATCAGGCATAAAACACAAGTGAAATAGAAAGAGGTTCTTCATTACTCAACAGTCTCTCAATCATATTGCGACCGATGCGAAAGATGCTGTAATCTCTACGGTCATTGCGGTCAACCAAACAGCGTTTGCCAGATTTGATTACTTTGGAACCTAAAGCCACCAACCAAACGTACAACAAAACAATGGCGAGGGTCAAACAAGAAAGGCGCAGGAAATTCCGCAAATGGGTGCTTTCCAGATCAAAGCCATTGCGCTTCAAATCAGCGAAGGTTTCTTCAATCCACATTCTCAGCCGATACGCTTTCAAAACCGCTTGTGGGTCGGAGAGATCTGTTGCCAAGAGCCAAGGTTCTTTTTCGCCGGGCTTCCAGTACGCCATCAGATTGACTGGATAAAGGTACTTGGCAGTCAAATGGCAGCCTTCCAGCCAAACTTTCTGTCCTGGCTTATGCACCAAGCTGTCGAGGCGATGAAGGGTGTCTTGTCCTTTGGCTTTGAACAGATAACGGCCTTTTTGTCGCAAAATGTACTTCCAATGCCACGATTTGAGCAGTTTTTGTACCTCGACCTCGCCAAATTCGCAATCTCCGACTACGATTACCTTTGTTTTCGGTGGGATCAGACTGTGCACATAACTCAACAGTGCTTTTTGTTTCCAGGCTGAACTATGCCCACGACTGCTTTTGACCCAGGTCCACGCCAACGGAATCGTTCGCCTGCGGTAGGCGATGGCCACCAGCAACAACTGATGCTCAAAGCCCACCTTGCTGCCATCCGCGATCAAGCGTACTTGGTTAGGAGCCACTTGCCTGATGATCATCTTGGCGATCGGCTCATACCACTCTCGCACTCGGATTGCCGGGTTGGTCAGCAATCGCTGAATGCGCCTTGTCTTGCTGGGCAGACGAGCCATTCCAGGCACTTTCTCAGCGATCTTGCTCGTATGCACACTTCGACTTTGATACAGCCCTACCAGCAACCAGATGAAATTGCGCTTGCGCGTTTTCCGTTCATTCGGCCGCAGGTCGCTTATCAGTTTGTTCCATGTATGGTAAAGTTCTTTTATCGGCATGATTTTTCTCGTGGTAGGTTTGTGCTAAACCCTACTTTACTTGAAAATCATGCCGTTTTCATCAAACTGTCAGGTAGCTAGAATTATGTTTATATAATTTTGTCATCTCTAAGCAATTGGATCATTTCATCATCGTACTCTAACACTTCCCGTAGAATTTCATCTGTCGATTGCCCTAAGAATGGCGGTTCGTAACGAATTATTAATTGAGAGGTGGGTATCTTAATTGGGAAACCGATCAAGGGTAAGCTGACATTCGTCGAGCTCGGTATGTCGATCTTCATGGCGCGCGATTGGGCTTGCGGGTCAGCGAAGACCTGATCGATCGTGTTGATTGGGCCTGCCGGTACCCCAATGGCT
>DAOUET010000019.1:0-3594 GCA_034430155.1 Anaerolineales bacterium | reverse complement strand
TGACCAAAAAGGAGATAAATATAGAAAACCAGGATAGGGTTATATAGATTGAAGGTTACCAGCGAACTCGAAAACCCGCTCTGCAGCTCTTTTGTGATAAACCGGAAAGACCAGTAATCTTTGGTGCCTGCGGACACTGAAAATAGAAACGGTAAGTAGAAGATGGCTAACAGCAGCCCGGCAAGCGTCCCGCAAGCGATCAAGTGTCTGATCTTTGAGGAGCCAGACATCTCGGAGTGGGCAGTGTACCAGCGATACAAGAGGTACGCAGCAAAGGGGGCGATAAAAATGCCATCGTAATGGGTAAGTAACGCCAGCGCCCACAGCAGCATTCCGGTATATACCCCGGCGACCTTCCAGCGCTCCTGCTTAATGGCCAGCGAAAAAGCGTAAAGAGCCGCAATCGAAAATAGCATCACGAAAGGCTGGTATTGTACGATGCGGGTCAGGCCAACAAACAGACCATTTGTGGTCAGGAACAGGCTGGCATAAAGGGCGATCTTGCTTCCGAAGTGGAGGTTGACGAGCTTGTAGAAAAAAAGGATCGCCAGGATTCCCGCCAGGGTGAAGGGCAGACGAGTCAGGAACTCACTTGAATAATTGGGGTTGATAAGTTTTATCAGATAAGTGACGATAAACTGGAGTGGGCCCTTCTTCTGTTGGAGCAAAAAGTCAATAAAACTCTGGCCGGGGTTGGGGAGCGCCAGCGCTTTTATTTCGTCCCCTTGATAATCAGAATAGCCCAGGTTGGCGAGGCGCAGCCACAGCGTGATGGCAGCCAAGAATAGTATGGGCAGGTATCTGGAATTTTGGATCAGACGGTTAGTGTAGTGACGAACCATGGATATACTTCGCCAGGTGATATTGTGAGTCAGCAGGGGGAGTGCATTATATTCTTCAAGAATTTAGGCGCCTTGGGGGAGATTAAAAAAACCAATCTGTTTGCAAAAGCTAATTGCCAGATTGCAGAGGCTGATTTACTGGTGAAATAAAAAAAGGGCATAGAGCTCATACCCACGCCGGTCGGCGGTTCAATTATAGCATAGGCGTTCCTCGGCCAATAACCTTTGAGCAAATTAAACCATTCTGACGAGGGATATCAAACCACTCTCTGGACTCGTGCCAAGGGAGTTAACCTCCGGTATGCTTGTAGAAATGCCCCCCTGCTAGCGGGTGGGCCAGGTATTGATCAACTGGTGTGAACTTATTGAGCAGGTTTTTGTAAAGAAAGGAGTGCAAAAAGAATGGACTATTTCAATGTTTTGAAGAAATCATGGAAAACCCTCTGGAGTTATAAGGCGCTGTGGTTGTTCGGCATCCTCCTGGGTCTGACCACTTTTTCCTGGAAAACGCTGACTTTATCCGACTGGAATAACTCCCAAAATGAACCCTGGCAGGGGTTGGTTGTGAACTACGGCGACAAATTGTCTTTCAATATACCGGGAAATGACTTACGCATCATCCACCAATCTCAAGACGGCTTCTCGATGGAATTTTACAATGGCAATACATGGAAAGAGATTGGGGAATTGCCCCAGTTTCTTCCCCAGACCGTTCCTGTTCAGCTGGTCGATACGTTGATCGTAATTGCCATTAGCGTGGCGGTGGTGCTCATTCTCCTTTATGTGCTTGGCAAGATCGCTCGTTATGTGGCTGAGACTGCCTTGATCCGCATGGTCTCCGATCACGATGAGACGGGCGCCAAGCTTAGCGTTCTTCAGGGACTACGCTTGGGCTGGTCGCGCTCGGCCTGGAGGTTGTTCTTGATCGATCTGGTTGTCTTGACGCCAATCTCCCTGGCGATCCTCTTACTTTTCTTAGCTGTTTTCGCACCTTTGTTGCTCCTGGAAACCAACAATACCTTCTTTGGAGTGATAGGAGTGATTACCTCGGCTGGATTATTTTTCCCATTCATCGCGGTGGTGATCGTCATGGTGGCGGCTATCTCCTTGCTCCTGCACTTTTTCCACAGGGCATGCGTTCTGGAGGGGTTAGGTGTGACTGCTTCCATCAGCCAGGGCTTCGCGATTGTCAGAGCCCACCTAAAAGATGCCGGCGTTATGGGTGTGATCCTGATCGGTCTTGACCTGATCTGGTCTGTTGCGATGATACCCTTGATGCTCTTGCTGGTACCGCTCATCCTGGTATTGGTGGTTATAGCTGCTATCTTGGCCGGGGTTCCGGCTCTCATTACCGGAGCTTTGGCCAGCCTGGTCTTTGAGCAACTGGTTGCGTGGATCTTGGCGGGTGTGATCGGCCTCCCGATTTTCATCCTGGTACTGGCTTCACCCTTCATCTTCTTGGGTGCATTGTGGCAGGTCTTCAAATCCAGCACCTGGACATACACCTATCGTGAGCTGCGTAGTGCAGAACGGGTAGCCTCGCAAATGGTCCCTGAGCTGACCCCTTCCGTAACCTGATCGGGGTTGGCGGGATTCTAGCGGACTAAAGGGGGGTTGGGGTGTTTTGTGCAAGCACACAGTGCTGCGCAAAACACCCCAATTGCTGCCCTGGTTGGGGGTAGTTGGCAAACTCGCCCCCAATCTGGCAGGCACCCTATTGTGAGCAATACTTGACATTACGTGGGAGCGTGCTATCCTGGAAGGCAGGTTCCGTTATTCAACATCAATTAGCGGCCATTGCTGTGATGAGGAGAATTCCAATCTATGCGGAAAACAGCCTACAAAGCGATTAGATTCAGCCTGATGGCCTTGTTGATTCTGCTTGTTCAGCTCCTTACAACCCGAGCTAGTCCGGCACACCCCGTTTTATTGGATTTGGCAACCGGGTCGCCCAGTAGAGCCTCGAACGGCGAAGTTCCTGCCCGTTTCCTTGTGGATCCCTCGAGCGATCCGGCTGTTACAGATCAAAATTTGGCAATTCAAGGGAACGACGACAATCCGCCTTTCTTCGAAGGGAGCTTGCAGGCCAAATTTGATCACTACACGCTTGAACAAGGTCTCTCGCAAAGTTCTGCACACGCCGTCTTGCAGGACCACCTGGGTTTCATATGGATTGGCACCGAGGATGGGCTTAATAAATTTGATGGATATAACTTTACCGTATTTCGGCATGATTCTGAAGATCTTGATAGCCTGAGCAATAGTTACGTGCGCGCAATCTATGAAGATCACTCTGGGGTACTCTGGATCGGCACATATGGTGGCGGGCTTAACCGCTTTGACCGGGATACAGAACAGTTTGAGAGTTATCAATACGACCCTCAGAATCCCAGCAGCTTAAGCGACAACCAGGTCTTATCTCTCTATGAAGATCGCTCCGGTGAGCTCTGGATTGGCACTCGTAATGGGGGTATTAATCGGTTCGATCGACAAAAGGGAGGGTTTATCCATTACCACAACATACCTGGAAATCCGAACAGCTTGGGTGCCGAAGAAGTCAACGCAATGCTCGAGGATAATCAGGGGGTCTTCTGGGTGGCTACAGTTACAGGGCTTGATCGCTTGGAACGTGAAACCGGGCAGGTCATCCGCTTTCAAATTGACCAGGCGGCTCCTCATGGCCTGAGCAACGATGCGATTCAAACGCTCTACGAAGATCGCTCGAGAGCCTTGTGGGTTGGAACGGGCTCGA
>DAOUET010000018.1:0-43881 GCA_034430155.1 Anaerolineales bacterium | reverse complement strand
TTGTTTTTATTAAAGCCAGAGAATTGGGATTGCCGCGAAATTTTATATATCAGGTAAAGGTCAATAAGCTGCGATTCCAATTACTGCAAACTACCATACTAAGAGAGCCTGGTATGTCTTGGTTTAGCCTGGATTGGTTGACGAGCATCAAAAATTAATGATTGGACAGATATGTAATGAGTGAAAACAAACTTTCGGTGAAAGATAATATCGTTGTAAGTCTTGATTATGTTTTGAATCTAGAAGGCCAGGAGGAAATAGAGCGCACTGAAAAAGGTGAACCTTTGGAGTTCTTACAAGGATCTGGACAAGTCATTCCCGGTCTTGAAAAAGCCATCTACGGGATGAACGTAGGGGATGAAAAAGATGTGGTGATCGAACCGCCTGAAGCGTACGGGGAATATGACCCGGAAGATATCGTCGAGGTGCCGCGCGACGCCCTCCCCGAATCCATCGATTTAGAGGAAGGCGAACCCTTGTGGGTCAGGGAAAGCCAGGAGGCTGAACCCTTCAAAGCTTTCATATCAGAAGTGCGGCAGGAATCGGTTGTACTGGACTTTAACCATCCACTGGCGGGGAAAACTCTATATTTCCAAGTCAAAGTGGCCGGATTGCGGGATGCCACCGGTGAGGAATTATCCCATGGCCACGTGCATAGCGGGGACCACAGACATTGAGGTCTCAACTTTCTGCGAGGTCGGCTTCTGCCAAAAGGAATACGGATAACCTGACCGTCATCGCAAACGTAAACCCATCCATTCCACTCCATGAAAGTTAGGACATACGCAGTTGGTGGGAGGATGGGGGTGTTTGGGCGGGCAACGCCCGCCCAAACACCCCCAATTTTCCCCTGAACTGCGTAACTACTAAAAGTATTGAAATTATCGATTTAGGAGAGTTCCATGAACATATTTGTGGGTAACTTAGAGCGGGGGACGACGGAAGATGAACTGCGGGAAGCCTTTGAAGCGTATGGGCAGGTAAGCTCTGTAACCATCATCAAGGATCGATACTCGGGTGAATCGCGCGGCTTTGGATTCATCGAAATGCCTTCGCAAGAAGAAGGACAGGCAGCTATCGCCGGTATGAATGGAACGGAGCTACGAGGGAGACCACTCAACGTCAACGTGGCTCGACCCAAAGAAGGGCGCGGTGGCGGTAGAGGCGACCGACAGGGAGGCCGTCACAACCGTGATCGCGGTCGAGGCGGCGGTGATCGCCGTTATTAATCTATCTCAGTTTAAATAATCGATTCCGATCAGGGCGAATAACCGCCAAGCCGCGGCTGGTCAATCCTTTTGCACATGCAAAAAGTGATTGATGTAGGTATTTTTAATTAAGGGGTGGTTCAGCAGATCTAAAGCCTGGCAGCATGCTCAACAACCCGGGTGCCAGCATTAATCCCAGAAATAAGCCCCAGGCGATGAAACCCCCGCGCACGATGGTGCTGGCATCTCCTGGAGTGCCCATCCAGCTTTCCGCACGACCGTTCCAGTATAGAGCACTGCCAGCTGTGGCAATTCCCCAGGCTGACGTCAACCCAACCAGCATAGAAGCTAAGCGCAACCAGGTCCTGGTTGCCTTGAGGTAAACCAGCGCGCCAATTACCAAGGCGATGGTTGCGCCCCCCAGGAAGTAGACTCCGGAAGAAAACTCCATTAAACACAAAAGCCCTGGCTGGTTTACAGCGGGGCTTTCGTGTTGTTGCGAAAGCAGGTTGTCGATGAAGCTGCGGTCACTCACTTATGCTAATATTATAGCAGAAAAATAATTTTTGTCAATTAACATTTCTGCAAAGGGGGGTGTCAAATAGGGGGCGGGTTTACAACCTGCCCCCAGTCTGGGGAGAAGTTGGGGTGTTGTGCAAAGCGCGTTGCACAACACCCCAAACCCCTTTTGCCTCGAACATACACCCTTCTGCAAAGGGGGCATGTCGTATTGGGGGCGAGTCTGGCCTGGCGACTGAAGTCACGGCGACAAAAACGCAAAATCCGCCCTTCGGCGGATTCAGAACTTGGCCTGCGCCAGGTTTTGCGCTCTTATTGGTGTAGATTTATCTGATGCTACCCCCTAAAACTTCATTGGGTTGTGGTTGACTAGCGGTTGCTACACCTCCTTCGGTTCTAAGATTGATCGGGATTGCTGGCTCAATTTAAGGTGAGGCATACATTACCCTAAGCAAGCCGGGTTCAGGATAACGCGATTGGTTTTGCGATAAGCCTTCAAGCGGTTATTGTGGTGAATATACCGGAGTGAGCGTAAAAATATCGCAAATTAGATGGGTTTAAGATTAAAAAAAACCCAGAAGCGAGTTCTGGGCTGGATTTCGTCGGGAGGTGAGCGCCGGTTGTGTGGATGGTCCCTAGCCTGGACGGGTATCTACCGGCTGGTTGGCCAACATGTTGAGGCGTAAGGACACCTCCGGCAGGAGTGGGCTGTGGGCGCTCTCAGCCTGAGCGTGGGCTTCCGCCAATACATCTGCGGCATGCGGGTCGCCGGAGAGCGCCAACCCCCAGCCGAGCCACAAACCGGCCTCGATCTGCGCTTCAATCTGCCCGTAACGCTGCGCCAACCCCATGAGGCGTTTTGCAGCTGAGACCATCTCTCCTGCCTGGCGAGAAGGTTCATAAGCACGCGCCAGGCCAGCCAATAAATCCATCTCAACCGCGGGTAAGGCTTTGGCCTTGGCCAGCAATTCTTCCGCTTGGCGGAAAAACCCGATGGCGTCCTGGTAGGCAGACAGCGCCAGCGCTTTCTGCCCGGCTTGGACGCCCCACTGGAGGGCGCTTTCAAATTCACCGGCTTGCTGGTAATGATACACCAGTGAGGTAGCGGCCTCTTCGCCATAAGCCGTTTCCAGGGCTTGAGCTACCTTGCGGTGGATAGCCTTACGGCGGGTTTTAGTGAGCTTGGCGTAAACCGCCTCCTGCACCATCTGGTGGTTGAATTCGTAATCGTGTCTGCCGGGATTCTGGCTTTCCAGGATGAGATGGGCGCGCAACAGGTCGTCGATGGCTGTCAGGGTTTCATCTTCCCCTTGGTTCCAGGCTGGTTGCACGATGGCTAAGTCAAATTCAAGCCCGATTACAGAAGCCACCTGCAATAAACCTGCAGCATCTCCGGGGAGGCGCTCCAGGCGTTCGTAGATCAGTTCCCGTACCGATACCGGCAAGGGCAGCGAATCGGGCACCAGGGTCAATGCCGGGCCGCTCCAGCCATTGCTCTCTATAGACAATTGCCTGGTTTCAAAGAGCGCTTTGACCGTCTCGGCGATGAAAAAGGGGTTGCCTTCGGTCTTCTGGTACAGACAGGCAGCCAGCTGCTGGGCCTCATCGCCTCTTCCCGACCAGCGCCCGATCCAGTTTATTACACTATCCAGGTCCAGGGCGCTCAAGGGCAGGTCCAGCAAGAGGTTGTCGTGACGCAAGCGGTGAAGCATCATGCGAAAGCCCTCTGGGGCCATATCTTCTGGTCCGCAGGTTCCTAAGACCCGCATTGGATAGGTCAATTCACCCCCAGGGGTTCCCAACTTATGCAGCAGGTATTCGATGAGCTGCTGGGACGATTCGGCTGCCCAATTCAAATCCTCAATTACCAGCAAAACCGGTCCTGCCTGGGACAGATTGGCAAGCAGGTCGCTGACCGCCTCGAAAAGATGGGCTTTGTCGGTCTGGATGAGCCTCGCAAGCTGGTCATCCTGAATGGTCCCCCTTATTTCTGGTAACAAGCGCGAAAGCCCGGATGTGACCCACTCGGGCAGCGCTTTTAGAAGATTGCCGGGGGTGCTGGCCATGAGATCCCGCAACGCTTCTGAGATGGCCTGGTAGGATAGGGTTTGCCCCAGGGGGTAACAGCGTCCCCAGCCGATCTGCACCCCGCTCATCTTTAAGGATTCAGCGAACTGGCCTGCCAGACGAGATTTACCGCAACCGTTCTCTCCAGAGATTATGGCGATCGGCTCTTGACGATTGCTCCACCAGTCCTGCAATCTCTGCAGTTGCTCCTCCCGGCTGGTGAAGGGGATATTTTCCGGAGCGAAAATCCGGGAGCTGCGCGGCTTGGAAGCAATTGCGGGCATCGTTGTAATTTCATTATGATCCAACAACCCCTTTTCATCAGAGGCTGGCAGGTGAATAAGGGTCTCCTCCATAATTTCCTGGTAGAGGCGGTAGGTATCTTCAGAGGGCTCCAGGTCTAATTCACTTTTCAAGTATTGAGCGCAAGTGTTGAATTGTTCAATGGCGGCCACGCGTTGGCCTAACTGGTAGAACGCTAGCATGGCCCTCCGGTGGGCGGATTCCCGCAGCGGATCCACGCTGATCAGCTGGTGAGCGTAATTGAGTGAGGTAGAGAAATTGCGGCGCTCATAATGAACCTGGGCTAATTGATCCAAGGCTTGCAGGTACATTTCTTCCAGCCGGTAGCGTTCGTTGAGACACCAATCTTCATACAAGTTAATTAAAAATGGTCCGCGGTACAAGCTAACTGCTTCCTCCAATTTATCGAGGGAATCCTCAGCGCAGTTAGCTTCAAAGCGGGTCACATCCAGCCAGACATCTTCATCAGCATGCCAGACTATTCTGGTGTTGTTGGCGTCTAAGTATCGTTCCGGCTCAAGGTCACCCTTTTTAAGCACGTGGCGAATTTGCCACAAGGCGGTATGCAGGCTGTGCCGGGCTTTAGCGGCCGGACGATCAGGCCAAAACAAATCAGCCAGGAATTCTCGGGAGAGATCCTTGGCCGGATGTGTGACCAGATAACCAAACAAGCTAGCAGCTTTTTGGGTAGCTATTTGAGGCAGGGTGAGGGTATCGTTTTCTATATGGATGGGACCAAGTAAATAGATGCGTAACATAACCATGCAGACAGGTTATCGCAGGTTTAGCGATTGAGATTTGCTGGTTTATTTTACTCCCACGATTGTCTCTAAAAGATGAGTGGATCCTTAGCGAATTTTCGACTTTTTTGCGAGTAAGTTGCACCAAAGCTGCTATTCTAATAGTGACCGTTCATGCAGAGCGCCAGCAGCAGCCTGCTTATAAACCTGCCTGAGTAAAGCAACGGCGGGTTGGGTAGGATCTGCCCGTCGGTCAAACGCTGATCTAATCGTATAAGGACCGAAAGACTCAATGACAACCAAGAACATAGCGACGGGTACATTCGTCATCAGGCTGTGGCGAGAAGCAAACGGCGGTGAATGGCGTGGCCAGATCACCCATATTCAAAGCAGCGATATTGGCTACTTTACCAACTTTGAGCAGGTCAAGACCTTTCTTAGAAAGTACGCGCCCGGTCTTGATACCAAAGGCTTCTCCGCCAGCCAGGTAGCCAAATGAACTGACGAAATTAGGGTTCAAAAAGGCGCCAGAAGGAGACCAGCAGATGCCAGCGATATTCATAGAAGAGAATAAAGCGGTTGTACACCATTTTTTTGAGCAGGTTTGGAACACGGGGAACCTTCTGGCAGCTAGCCGGTATCTATCGGTAGGCTACCTGGAACACAGCCCCCTGCCAGGTCAGATCCCGGGGTTTGAAGGTGCTAAGCAGGTGATGGCGATGTTTTTCGGCGCCTTTCCCGATCTGAAATTCGAGTTCGAGAATCTGGATGCAGACGGTGAGAGGGTATTTGTGCAATGCATTTTGACCGGCACCCACATGGGAACCTTCTTAGGTACTCAACCCACCGGCAGACTTGTCAATGTCCGTGAAAACCACATATACCGGCTTAGGACAGAAAGAATCGTGGAACATTGGGGGGGTCGGGATAACCTGAGCGCATTGATGGAGCAGCTGTGTTCGGTTCCCGCGCCTGAATTGGGCAGGCTGGTTTATGCCCAATTAGCCTGATCCTGGAGGTCAGTGGAAGTATTCCACTGACCTCCAGGTTAATATAATAGTAGTTACGCAGTTCAGGGGAAAATCAGGGGTGTTTGGGCGGGCAACGCCCGCCCAAACACCCCTATCCTCCCACCAACTGCGTAAGTTCTATATAAATAAACTATGAGGGAAACCTCGGGAGATGTCTGGGCACTGCGATAAGTAATGAGCAGGGCTGAAGAACACCTCCCCAATTGAAAGGGATATGGCAGGCATATTTACCCCAGTTATTTGAGCGATGAGGCCATATGATTACGAGCTTATTACGGAGGTTGGAAATGGTTGATATGACTCTTGACCATCCAGTGACCGCGACTGATTTCGACCGGATGTCTCCCACTCAAGTTCAAAAAGCCCTGGATCGCCTCAGCCATACGATCTTAGGCACCATTCGTTGGAAGAAGACAATCAAGGATTTGATGAGCACGGAGGTGCAGATCCCTGATGGTTCCGGTCACCAGGTTTCTTGGGAAGAGCCTGCTGTACTGGGGTCTTACCTTGAGATCCGGGCGATCCACGAGGTTTATAACCCGCAGAGCACTATCGAAAAACCGCGGCTTAATCTGCTCGCCGCGGTGGGAGAGCCGGTGGTGTGCTGGGTGGGTTCGCAAGACCCTGTCTACCAGCAGCTGTGCTACCGAATCGGCGGGCTCCCGATGGATGAAGAAATCCACCTAAGCCTGCACTTCGCCGAAGGTTGGGAGTCGCTGCTGATGGGGGTCAAGCCTCAGGAAAAAATCCCCGGCCTGCGCTTCAAACCCGAAATGGTCAGAGTCGTTCTTAACGACCAACACCGGGGCGCTTTTTTTGACTTCGAGATCATAGCCGGGTAACCAGACCGAAAGATAGGGCTCACCGGTTTAGATTCACTTCTACAACGACCATGCGGTGATCCGAAGCCAACGATTCTGACACCCAGGCTTGCAGGGGAGTTACCTGGCGCAGCCAGAGGTAATCGATGCGCTCCTGGGGATTGATGGCCGGGTCGGTGGGTGGAGGTGGGTCGATGCCCAACTGCAGGAAGGGGTCAGTGAAACCAGCCTGGCGCACCGCTTCCACAACCGGGCTGTCAGGGGTAGCGTTGAAGTCGCCGCCAAAGGTGGCCGGGGAAAGCCCGCCGATGAAGTCCAGCGCTTCCTGAATCTGGCGCTGGGTGTCTTCATTGGATAAACCCATCCAGATACCAAAAGCGTCCAGGGTCTGTTCGTTTACCAGCAGGTGGGCGTGCACCAGACCGGTTTGCTCCTGGTTACTGCTGATCAGCTGCCCGTCAGTTTTTTCGGCGAAACCTTGATATAGCAGGGCAATGCCAGTTAGGTGCTCGACTGTCGGCAAGTAGACCAGGTTCATGTGCAGCCGGCGGGAAAGGTAATAGGCATCGTCCACGCCGTAGCTGGTCAGACGACCCGTGTCCACCTCTTGAAGGGCAACGAGGTTTACCCGGTTGCCTTCTATATTGGCAGCCATATCTTCCAGGGTGTAATGCCAGTAAGCATCGTAGCCATAATGGATGTTGTAGGTAGCTGCCCTCACTTTTCCACTGGTTGGCAGGGGGTCTGACTGGTGCGGCTGGATCCAATAGACGGAAAGTAAGATGCCCAGCAAGGAGAAAAGGACCAACCCGCGGGTATTGACAACCGGCTCAGAAATAGGGCGAGTTGGGCCTCTCTGAAGAATTAGATCGGCAACCAACGCCAGCAGGGCCAGGAGATAAATAACCCAACCCTGGCCGCGCATAAATGGCAAGGTGTAGGCATAGGTGAAGGCAAAGGCGTTCAAGAAATTTAAAATCAGAAAGAAGAACATTCCCATAGCCAGACTGGGCCCGGCTGCTAATTTACTGCCTCGGGAGATATCCGGGAAATAACATAATCCAGAAATCACGATGAATTGCGCCGCCAGCAATGCTAACCCGGGGATGGCACCGCTGAAAAAGTAGCCGGCTGGCAGGGCTGCCAGGAGCAAGATGGCTGCCCCGAAATGTATTATCCGGTTGGTGCACAGGCTATGGATCAAGTACTGGTTTACCCTGGTAAATAATGGCAAAAGGGTGACCGCCAGCAGGAGTGGAGTTATCAGCGCATAAGACCAGCCGCTCCAGCGGGAGATGGCGTTCGGAGAAGCCAGTAAAGAAGTTTCCAGGAAGAAAAATCCTCCCATTGCCAGGCCCCATAACAAACCGGGAGGCGGGTAGGCTCTGGGGCTCGGGCGGGCGTGCCGGGACAGCCAGATGGCCAGGGCGATGAGCAGGATACTCCATAACCCTTGGTACGGTAACCAGCCTGGACGCAGGCTGAGGTCGTAGGTGTCTCCCAAAAGACGCAACAGCTGGTCTATTGCCAAAGCCAGGGTCATGGCAGGCCAGACAACCGGTCGATTGGCCATCAACAGGGCTGCCAGATAAAGGCCACCGCAAGCCAACACGACCAACGATCCCCAGTAGCGCACCTCAGCCTGGTTTATGGAAAGCGTCAGACGGGATATGGCTGCAAGCGCTGCTAAGAGCGCCAACCAACCTCGTCCAGGTGCCCGAGGGGAAAACGCCGGTACCAGCAAAGCTGCCAACAGCAGCAGCACGCTAAGGTATAACCAGGAGTTCATCGGTCCGGTGAATATCTGGTCGTAAATCACCCCAAACAATACAGAGAAAATAACCCGTATGGCTTGCAGTAAGAACAGCAAGACCGAAGTAGCTTCCAGCAAGCGGTATGGTATTGAGCGAGACATGGTACCTCCTTAGCGTCCCTGGCTGAATTGTCCGGTAACACCACCCTGGACCCCGCCCTGGTTTAACCAGAGCTTGTATCCCTGGGCAAAACTGCCCACCAAAACATCTGCATCGCCATCGCCATCCACATCACCCAGCGCCAAAACATGGTTTTGCGAGTAAGCCAGGCGTAGGCGGCTGTTGGCGAAGTTGCCCATCCCGTCGTTTAACCAGATCTCCCCGTCTTTGACCCCTCCCACAAAGGCATCCAAATCTCCGTCCTCATCGAGGTCGTTCAATGCAAGCATACGGGTGTCCAGGCGGCTTAGTCGTTGTCTGCTATCACTGAAGTGGCCCATAATGCCACCCTGCAGACCGCCATCATTCAACCATACCTGATTGAGGCTCTTATTTCCAAGGAATGCATCCAGGTCGCCGTCGTTGTCCAGGTCACCCAAAGCCACCGCGCTGGTACCGGCTTGCCCAAAAGACCCCCCTGAATCGCTGAACTCACCAGGGATACCCCCTTGAAGTCCCCCTTGGTTAAACCAGATTACGTTTGGCAGGCCCCGACTACCTACGAAAGCGTCCAAGTCGCCGTCGCCATCTAAATCTCCCAAGACCACCGCATCCACCCGGCCAGATCCTAAAGCCTGCCAAAAGTAAAACCGACCGGCGCCGTTGTTGAGCCAAACCAGGCTGTAGGCATCCTGCTGGCCGTCTGCTGGTTCCCAGCAACAATCCGAGGTAAAAGCATCCAGATCGCCATCATTGTCTAGATCTCCCAGAGCCAATGCGGTGGTATCCCCGATGCTTAGCGTGGAACCGCCGGGAAGCGCATCTTGGGGAATGCTCCATGATTGCGGGCTGAGGCGAAAGAATCCTTGACCATCATTGATGAAAACCATGTTGGGGTGCTGGGCTGTGTTGGCCACCAGAGCATCCAGAGCGCCGTCCCCATTCAGGTCTCCCAGAGCGACCCCCCGTCCGGGGGCATCCTCCAGACGCTGGTGGCTATCGGTGAAGACCCCACCCCCGTTATTGAACCAGACTTGATCCGGTGCACCGTTTGTGTCGCCCCTGCCGTTGGCATAAAATGCGTCCAGGTATCCATCGCCGTTCAAATCCCCAAGAGCAACCGCGTAACTGCGCGGCCGGTCAATCCAGGAACGGCAGGCGCTGAGAAGTGACAGGACCGCAAGAATAGCGCCAGCCCAGAAGAGCAAGCGAGCTTTTTCCCATTTCTTATCAACCAGGTTGGCTGGCGATGAAGTATTCATGCCACCAGTGTATCTAGAGTGGCAAAATTGTCAAATTAAAAAATGAGCAAAGGTGCATGTCAGATTGGGGGCGAGTTCACAAGCTGCCCCAGCCTGGGGAGAAATTGGACAACACCCCAAACCCCATTTGCCCCAGAACATATACCCATTAGCAAAACTACCCTTCTTAGGAAACCTGTTATGGATAAATCAGGATAAAAGCCCCTGGTTCAGGTCAGCAAATTAATGTAAGATTCAGGGCAGGCAACCAGCACTTCCGGCTTTCAGAAGCTGGCTTGGTAATACCCTTTCATTCATTTCGCAGCCTGTCAACCAACCTGCCAGGCGAGGCAAAGGAAAAAAAGATGGACAATTATGCTGACAAATCCTTCTGGCTGGCTACTTACGGCCCCTACACGCCTAACTCTGCTCTGCAAGGGGATCTGTCTGTGGATGTGGCCATTATCGGCGGGGGATTCACCGGTTTGACCACCGCCTACAACTTGTGCAAGCAGGCCCCCAGTATGCGAGTCGCCCTGCTTGAATCGGAAGTGATTGGCTATGGCGCTAGCGGTCGCAATGGGGGCTTTTCGATGACGCTCTTCGGGCTTGAGCCAGCGGTGACCAAGATGCTTTTCGGTCACCAGAGGACGGTCGAAGCTCATAGATATATGGAGCGGGCCGTGGACTACGTGGATGCCTTGGTCAAGCAACACGATTTGAAATCTGATTATGAGTTCACCGGTTTCCTGCGAGCGGCCACGACTCCGGGGTATGTCAAACGCATCCAGCATGACCTGGAGATCCTGACTTCCCTGGGAGTCTCCGGGATCGAATGGATCGAGGCTGATGAGATGCGCGCCCAGGTGAATTCACCCCGCTTCTTGGGTGGTTGGTGGGAGCCTCGTTGCGGCCTGCTCAATCCAGCCAAGCACGTGCGTGAGTTAAAGCGCCTGGCCTTGCAAGTTGGTGCTCAGATCTATGAGGGCTCGCCGGTAAACCAGATCCAGCCAGGGGATAAGTTCGTCTTGAGCACACCGGGTGGCAAGGTGAGGGCCGACAAGCTGGTGTTGGCTACCAACGCTTATTCTCACCTGATCCCTCAATTACGCGCCAAGCAAATTCCGACTTTTACCCATATGGTCATCACCGAACCGCTCACCCCTGCGCAGCTGGAGCCCATCGGCTGGAGGCACCGCCAGGGGATCGAAGACGCCCGAAACCTGGTGCATTATTTCCGCCTGACGGCTGACAACCGCCTGGCCATGGGTGGCAGCGATGTGAGCATTGTCTATGGCGGCGATATGGATGGTGATATGAACGAACGCATCTTTTCTGATCTGGAAAGGGATGTGATTTGGCTGTTCCCCAGCCTGAAAGGGGTGCGTTTCAGCCATCGCTGGGGTGGACCGGTTTCCGTGCCTATGGATATGGCGCCCGCGATCGGTTATATCGGCGATAAACGGGCGGTTTACAGCCTGGGGTGTGTCGGGCATGGCGTCTCGATGACTCACTTGAACGGGCAAACCCTGTCCGATCTGGTGTTGGAACGCCAGACTGATCTGACCGAAGTATGGTTTGTGGGTCGTCGGACCATCCCCTGGCCTCCGGAGCCTCTCCGTTTGGTGATCAGCCATGCCATCCGGAGTTATTTGCGCATTGAGGATGCCATGTACGAACGCAACCTGGCGAGATAGGCACCAGAGAGGGTCAGGGGCCGGTTTAGTAATAATTGAGGCAGATTGAGGCGCCTTGAAATGGAACCTGATTTGAGAAGAGGAAGGACCGTTAAGGTTGGCCGAGAAGCAAATCCATGATGGGCAGGTCTCGAGCAGGTCACCCGTGCCCCTGGTCGGATTGCTGGGAGCCTGGTTGTTGGCCAATTTTATACTCATTGCTCTGGTTTCCTGGGTGGCTGACGGGTGGTACCTTGGCTGGTCTTCACAACTGTTCGGCATGTTGGCGGAGCTGGGGCTGATTCAATTACCCAACCTGGTGATACCGTTGATTCTTTTGCGCATAGTCGATATCAAAGGATTTCGAATGAGTTGGGCCGCGCTTGGCTGGCGCTGGACCGGCTGGAGAGCGGTTCTAACGGGTGTGATAGCTTTCGTTTCCTTCCTGGGGATCAGCATGCTGGTTAACCTCACAATCGGTGCGCCTATCCCTTACCAACTTCCCGGCAGGCCGGTAGGCCTCTCTGCTCACGGATTGTTACCCGCCCTTGGATTGCTGTTGCTTTTGCTGGTTTTCGTTGGACTGACCACTTTAGGCGAGGAAAATATGTTCCGTGGCTTGATCCAGACTGACCTGTCGAGCGACTATGGAGCGCTTGCCGGGATATTGGGAGCCGCCCTGCTCTTTGGGTTACGCCACCTGCCTGCGGATCTGTTTTACGGCCAGGCTTGGAAAGCTACTCCACAGATGTGGCTGGCCAGGGAAATCCAATTGTATAGCGGCGGCTTGCTTTACGGGCTGGCGCGCCACTTCGGTGGTTCTACCTATGCATCCTGGATTGCCCACCTGCTGACTTTTGGGTTGATCTTTACCCTTGGCGGTTGAAAGGGTATCTTCGTTACTAATCTCGTAAGGCAGGAGAGTAAATATGACGCCTGAAACTTTCGGAAATGTGTTGGTAATCCTTGGGATCGTCTTCGGCATCCTTATATTGGTGCTGTACCTGGGTAGCCTGGTATGGCTCTTCCGGGATGCAGAAGGGCGGGGGAAGACTGGTTGTCTGTGGGTATTGATCGTGTTCTTCACCTGGCCTTTCGGCTTGATCGCCTATATACTTTTACGCGATCAAGAAGTGAAGCTTTAGGGATTCAGGGGGTAATTAATGGCATATGACTAGTCCTGCAATTGGGAATGTAAAATGAAAGGGTGTATGTCGGGTTGGGAATGAGTTTACAACCTGCCCCCAGAACATACACCCATGTCACTATGCAGGTCTAATTCAGATTTCCAGAGGTAAGAGACCCCGCTGGAAGGCGTAACGGACCACCGCCGTTTGGGAATGTATCCCCAGTTTACGCATCATGTTGGCGCGGTGGATCTCGACGGTGCGCGGGCTGATACCCAGTCGGGCGCCGATCTCGCTGCTACTGTGGCCCTCTGCAGTCAGGTGCAGCACCTCTCGTTCTCGGCCGGTAAGGGTTTCATAAACATCCAGGGTCTTAGTGTGGATCTTCCTCAAATAGGCTTGCAGGGATCGTTCGGAAAGAGGTGGGCTGAGGTAACGGTGACCGGCCAGCACCTCCCGTACGGCCTTGACCAGGTCGCTAGCTTGAGAATCTTTCAGCACGTAAGCGTGAGCGCCTTTTTTCAAGGCTTCTACCACATAAGCCTCTCTGGCGTGCATGGAAAGGAAAACGATATACGCATTCGGACAGCGCTGCTTGATTTGTCTGGCGGCCTCCAGCCCGTTCAGACCGGGCATCATCACGTCGAGTACGACAACCAGCGGCTTGAGGCGCTCGGCCAGCTCGACGGCTTCCAGACCATCGCAGGCTTCACCTACCACTAGAAAATCGGGCTCGGCAGAAAGCAAGGCCCGTAATCCCACCCGCAAGATTGTGTGATCGTCACACAGCAGGATCGATACGGTCATTCAAGCGCCTCTCGATAGGTGCGGTGAGGGGGAGTTCAGCGGTCAGGCGGGTGCCTTTCCCCAGCTGGGATTCGATCACCAAATACCCCCCGAGCAGGAGGGCGCGTTCTTGCATACCGGATAAACCGTTGGTGGCGCTCGAAGACAGGGCCAGCTGCGGGTCGAATCCGATGCCGGCATCCTCGATCTGCACCAGGAAAGTTTCTCCATCTGCCCTTAACCGCACTGTCAGGCGGTCAACCTCGGCGTAGCGAGCGGCGTTGGTCAGTCCTTCCTGCACAATACGGTAGGCGGCTGTCTCGATCTCGGGGGAGAAACGCCGATCTATGCCACTCTCAGCGAAATTTACTTCGATATTAGTCTGGCTGGTATAGCGCTCAAACTGGACGTGTAGGGCAGGTAACAAACCCAGGTCGTCAAGCAGAGCTGGTCGCAGGTCGAGCGCCAGCTCCCGCACCTGGCAGAGCAGCTGCTGGATGAGAGATCCTGCCTGGGTAAGCTGGTCATTGTGCTCCTGAGGACCACCTTCTTTCGGGATTAACTCCAGGATGGTCTTAAGGCTGGTGAGAGTTTGACCGATCTCATCGTGCAGTTCGCGAGCCAGATGGCGGCGTTCCATTTCCTGTACTTCAAGCAGTTGCTGGGAGAGATGTTGGAGCCGGTTCCTGCCGGTGCGCACCTGCTCGAACAGGCGCGCCTTGCTCAAGAAGGCTGTGCCATAGCTGGCAAAAGCCTGGAGTAAGTCTAATTCACCTGCCTTGAACTGGCGAGATGGATTAAAAGCTACCAGATGGAAGATCCCAAATAACGAACCCTCCTGGACCATGGCCGCACAGACCAAAGTGAGGGTGCGCCTGCCTGGCAGGAATTCAGGGTAGGGGAAGGGTCTACCATCTTGCTCGGGTCTCGAAAATATTATGGGTTCGGAAAGATCGGGGTAGTCTACAAATCTGGAGATCGGGGTAGGGGTCAGGTTAGAAAGTTCTTGAGCGCCCAGCCCGAAGCTGTATGCGGGATGGAGTAGATGACATTGCTCGTCGAAGCGGGTCACGAAAGCTGTGGGTACATGGAAGGTTTCCACTGATATCTGGCAGAGGGTAGCCAAGACCGTTTGCACCTCCAACTGCCCGTTGAGTCGCTTGGATAAACGACCCAATGCTTCGGCGCGCCCTGTCAGCTGGTGGAATTGTTCTTCAACTTCAATACGGGCGGATCGTTCCTTTTGTAAAGCATTTGTAAGCGTTTGAATTTGTGCCAGCCAATAAGATCGTTGGTCGATCTTCCCGGATATTTCTCTGTAAGCATTAACCAAGGTTACCAATATTCACCTCCATTTTTGAAGTATTCCGTTTGGGCTGCGAGAGTTGAAAGGCAGCCCGGATTGCTGCACAATCAGAGTGGTTATGCCAACTCAGGCGATATAATTCCCAGAGAAAAAGCCACTTCGGGAGAGTACAGGCGCGTGCAGTTGCGGCCTTTTATTTTGGCTGCATACACGGCTACATCGGCGCGGTGAATGATCTCTTTAGCAGTGAGCAGCTCCCCGTTTAATCCAGCGATCCCGAAGGACATGGTGGCCTTGATACGCTTCCGGGTTGTGGGGGCTTCGAATTCACTCTTTTCGATAGCTTTACGCACGGTTTCGATGCGGTTGTAGGCTTCGTGAGGTAAGATCTCGGGCATCAAAATGGCGAATTCCTCCCCACCAAAGCGCGCAACGGTGTCATATTCACGTAGGTGATCTAATAAAGCCTCGGCCACCCCTTTTAAGACTGCGTCACCTGCCAGGTGACCGAAGGCGTTATTGATATTGCGTAATAAGTCCAGGTCGCCCATCACCACAGTTAATGGGCGCTGATTGCGGATTGCCCGGCACAGTTCCGCTTCCAGTGTGGTAAGGAAGAATTCCGCGTTCCAGAGGCCGGTTTTAAGGTCGGTGTTGACTTGTAGCTGTAATCTTGGGACGGCCAGGGCGCGGTATATCAGATAGAGAGGTGTCAGGGCAGGGAGGATTAACCAAGGATTTGATCCCATTAATAACGCTATGACAAACCCCATGATCAACATAACCAGGTCTGTCGAGAGGTTCTCAAGATTCAGTATGCCGGATTTAGCCCAGGAGACGCCCCGCGCCAGCACCAGCGCCTGGCCTACCATGAGGTGATTCAATACCACATAGACCAGAGCAGCCAACCCGGCAGCTACCAGCACCTGGGGGCTTTCAAGGTTGGAAAAAGAGGGGTCTATTTGAGTGTAGACCTGGTGAGCTGTGCTACCCACAATAATATGCATGCTCATATTAAATGGTTGTAGATACCAGGCCCTGAGGTGCGAGCTTTTGATCAAGCGTTCTTTTATCCACTCAACCAGATGGCAGATCACCACCATCATGGCGAAGGGGAAGGGATCGAGCATGATCACTCCTGCAAAGAGGAAAACTAGGGCAGGGTGATAGAGCTGGTGGGTTGGCGCTTCAGATTTAAAGAGTTGGGCGATGGTTGCCAGAATGGTTAATACCAGGAAATAAATCCAGTTCGTGGCGGCGGGAGTAAAGCTGAAATAGGTGATGCCGCTGATCGCTGCTCCTGCCAAAATAATGAAAAGTACATAACCCCAGGCGCTTTTAGACATTTATTGACCCTCCCCTCATGGTCTTTTCGGGGTGCTTCTCCTCGACGACCATGCTTTTCTTTAAATACCGCGGTCCCTGGTCAGGATCTCCCCTGTCTTCCATAATCACCGATCTATCCACGGTGACTGCTGAGTTCTTGAAGAAATCCCGGCCTTTCTCGTCAGCCAATTCCAAGAATGCATTAACCACTTTGGGGTCGAATTGGGTGGATGAACACCGCAAGATCTCCTGGAGCACTGCTTTGAAGCTGCGAGTGGGACGCCAGGGGCGATCGGAACATAAAGTGTCGAGGCTATCAGCCAACGCCAGGATGCGGGCTCCTAAAGGAATCTCCTCCTTTTCCAGACCGTCGGGATAACCTTTGCCATCCCAGCGCTCGTGGTGGTGCCGGACAATCGGGACGATTTCCTGCATGCCTCGCATTTGACTTACGATCTCTGCGCCAATGATGGGGTGGCGTTTGACGATGTTATATTCCTCGTCTGTGAGCGGACCTTGCTTTCCAATGATGGTATCAGTGATGCCTACTTTACCCACGTCATGGATCAATGCAGCTCTTATTATGGTATCGCGCTGATCTCGGGGCAGGCCCATTTTTTCAGCGAGGGCTTTCGCGTAAACGGTAACTTGGGTAGAATGCCCATAGGTATAGATGTCATAAGCGTCAATGACCTCTCCCAGGGTGGCCAGCAGCCCCAGGTTGGATTCATCCAGATCCCGGTTCAAGAGCTCCAGTTGTTCTAAGTAACCTTTTGTATTGGAAACATACAAGCGAAAGGAATACCCCGTGGATAGAACCGGCAGGAAAAGGACAATTACCCCATAGGGACCCAATACCCCGTAAGCCCAGGCCAGGGCGCCTCCACCGAAAACCCCACCCAGGATAGAGATCGGCATGCTCCAACCGAAATCCTGTTTCCAGATTGTCAGAGGCTTTCGGCCGGTTTGTACGGAGAGCACCCCGATTAATATCGCTATGTTGATGAATACATCGCTGGCAGCTGCTGCAAACAGCGCTGGCAGGGATGAGGGGATGGAGAAATTCCCAACCGTGCCTCCCAAGATAAAATATACACCCCCGGCATAAGCTGCTGAGATGACCCACATCCCGGTGTTGAAAGCTGAGCGTTGTAGCCAGGATGTGCGGCTTCCATTATGATATTCCCCACTTATTAGCGCCGGTATCGGGGTAATTAAACCGGCCAGTGCATGGGTTAACGCTCCTGCTAAGGGACCAAAAAGGACAATGCTGGCTAATGCGATCACTGATGAGATAGACACCCGGCTTCCGCGTGAGCTGATAAATAACTCCACGCTGAAAAGCTCGGCGACGACCGCCAGAATGGCGAACAAAAGCAAGCCAATTCGATCCTGTGGCGGGTCTCTTAATGCCAGATAAATAATAGCGATCCCGACGCCAGTCACCACGGTGGTGTACAAGAACACCCAGATAGATCGTTCTTTTTCTTTCTCGATCTCACTCTCAATTGTGCTTAGCCTGGCGCCCTGGGATACAGCCATAACGAACCAATAAACTCCATTTATGATCCAAGTGATTGAACCGGTAAGCCCCTCGGCACGTCGAACTGCCCGAGGGGCTGGGTCAATCTTTTTCAGCCTAGGCAGCCCGACTGTCATGCGGTCGATTGACCGTTTAGACCGTGGCTTTGCGCCCCTACCTTTCGGTAGGTTTGCCTTTTCTGTGCATTTATCCGTTTTTTCGGCTCACCGCGATCACGGTGAGGGCTTTTTAAAACGGATTCGGATTGGTCTGATTATACATTGGCTCAGTAGAAATTGTCCTCTCAATAATGATAGCAAAATAAGCTGTAAATCGTCTGCAAGGTCTGGAGTGGTTGAGAGCTTCCTTTGGCTCTATTCCCCGCTCCAATAGTCAGAGCCCCAATTGACCGAGCCCCAATTGACGCTGCCCCAGTTCACCGAACTCCAATTGACGGAACCCCAGTTTACGCTGCCCCAATTGACGCTCCCCGAGGTGGGTGGATCTGAATTGGTCCATAATAGCTGGCTGATGGTAGTGCCGGTGTTGGCGGTCTCCGAGGTGTCGGCTATGACGGCCGCGTAAGTATCCAGGTAACCAGCGCCAGAGCCAGTGCCAAACTCCCGCGCCGTAGACATCAGGCGATACTTGACCTGGTCAGGAGTGAGATTGGGCTCATCTTGCAAGAGCAGCGCAACCGCACCAGAGGTGACTGCTGAAGCCATAGATGTTCCCGACATACGGAAATAGTGTTTCACCGGACCAGCATCCTTGACGAGATTATCACGGTGCTCTTTCCACAACTCCCCTTTGGGATTGGGCAGCAAACTTATGAGGTTTGTGCCTGGGGCCACAATGTCAGGCTTAGATAAGCCATCCATGGTAATGCCGTAGGCTGAATAAAAGGCCATCAGATCGTCGTCCGTCGAGGCTGAACCACGGTCATCAACCGCGCCAACCGTAATCACAAAGGGATCATTGGCAGGTGGAAATAGCATACCGTTACCCGCCTCCAAATCGGTATTGCCTGCTGACACAACTACAACGATGCCGTTAAACCACAAGATTTCTAAAGCCGCATCCAGGGGACTGGTATGGTAGGATTCGGCCACGGTGCTGTTCATCGAAAAGTTAACCACCCGGATTTTGTACCTATCTTTATTTTCTAAGACCCATTGCAAGCCATTGACCACATCGGAAGTAGTGGCCTTGCCTTCATCATCACAGACTTTTACGCTGATTAAATTAATCTTTGGCGCCACACCGATGTACTTACCATCTGAATGGTAACCATTACCACCGATGATGCCGGCGATGTGGGTACCATGACCATATTTGTCCTGCTCATTGTTGGTATTGCTATTAAACTTGACCCTGACCGTCACGCGAGAAATCCCGTTCGAATCAGCTAAATCCTGGTGCCCAGGGTTGATGCCGCTGTCTATCACAGCTACAGTCATGCCCTGCCCTTGCAAGGTCGGCTCCTGATTCCAAAGAAGATCGGCACCGATCGCTTCAACATAGTAGCTGGCCAGGTTAGTGGTATCGAGACAATCTTCGCAATTTGTCTCAGCCAGGGGCGCATCGGCGGAGACCCAGCGAACAAATGGCAGATTGGCTAGCTGAATTGCACCCCTAGCGGGGATCTCGGCGCTGAAAGCATTGATAATAGGCAGGTCTTTGACGACCTTGCCACCTAACTGGACGACCTGCGCTTCGGCCCGGTCAGATGTGTCGGCTTTCTGCACGATGACTGCCACAGGTTGAGCCGGTCTTTCCTCAGCGAGTTGCACCAGCCAGAGCAGGGTGCGCACCTGAGCGGGTTGGGCGGTAGTGGTTGAGGCGCCTAACATCCCCAGCATTAGGGGAAGAATCAGAATTATTTGGAAGGGTGTAGATAATTTCACCATTGAGCAACCTCCGAAAATGTGTCCAGATATAATAGAAAAACCCCTAAGGCTTTCGGCTGCCCTAGGGGTGTAAAAAGGTGGATAGTGGTCTGCCCAGGCAGCTCGACTGTCGTGCGGTACAAGACCGTTTAGACCGTGGCTTTGCGTCCCTGCCTTTCAACAGGTTTGCCTTTTACTTCGCAAGTGCGGCTTAGCCCAGGCAGCCCGTCTGTCATGCGGCCTTTGAGACCGTTTAGACCGTAGCTTTGCGCCCCTGCCTTTCAACAGGTTTGCCATTTTCTGAGGCTTATTTCATTGGTTATTGTTTTTTTAGTCGATTATTTTCCTCCATTGCGATTAAGATTATATTAAGACTATAGCCTTATTATCGATATTTTTTTACGCCTGTAAATACGTAAACTTACCTATTTTTTGGATTTGTTTTAAATACGCTTAATTGATTTAATGGTTTCTTAATCATGAATACCTTGCTGATTGAGAATTCAGCTTTTCCTCGTATTGGGCCAGGTGCTCATCACCTGTCTGAGGATGGCGAACTCGCCAATATGATAGGCGTTGTGGTCGGCTACCAGAAGGATTTCCCGGAAGATGTTATAGCCAGGAGCATGTGGAATCGGGCTGAAGAAATCGGTTCTGGGATCTTTTACCATCTCTTTGATAGATTCGAGATCAGCCCGGAAATCGAGGATGGATTTCTCCCAACCGGCCTGGTCGGTAGTAGCATCTTGGGTAGGCCAGTAGCCTGAGGGCCACTCGGGCGATACGTAATCGGGATCCCGGATGAACTCCAGGATGTCCAGTTGGGCTCTACGGATATGTTCAACCAGGTGCCAGGAAGTATAGGGGACAGTGGGGGGTTTGGTGTTTATATGATCTAGGGGAAAATCGGCGACTGCCTGGTCGAAATTCATATGGGCGTTGCCGCCTCTCAGGAGGGCAAGCAATTGCTCTCTTAATACCTTATCAGCGTTCATGGTTTATATCCTTTCGTTTTATGGTTTGAGTCGCAGCGTGCTGGCCTGAAGAATCTTAAAGAACCTACCCTGCCAGGCACCGAGTTCGTTAGAGTGCGTTTTGAACTTTATGTAATTAGTAGTTACGCAGTTCAGAGGAAAATCGGGGGTGTTTGGGCAACGCCCGCCCAAACACCCCCATCCTCCCACCAACTGAGTAAGTCCTATTAATCTTCGGGTGCAGGGTTATCCGGCTGCCTCCCAAAGATGTGATATGGATCGTGGTCGAAATGATACATCTTGGCGACTTCAATTTCAAGATATCGCAACCAGGTGGCTTTATGCAGGCTGATGGTGATCAGGGTACCCAATAGAGGTCCGATCCAATACACCCACCAATCACGCCAGTTTCCAGAGACCAAGGCTGGTCCCAGGCTGCGGGCTGGGTTGGTGCTGGTGCCGGAGAGGGGTGCTTCCAGGTAAACCATAAGGGCATATTAGAAGGGAAATAGAAGCGGTGTAAATCTGCGGATTACCTTGTGGCTGAGGAAGAAGAACAATCCCTCGATCAATGCCCAGGTAGCCACGATTTCGCCCGACACTGCTGCCAGGGCTGTGTAATTCGAACCCGGCTGGGTGGCGCCATATTGGATGCTGGCTCCCATCCGCCCCCAAATGAGCAAAGGCGACGAGCCTATGATCCCCCCGGCCAGCTCTGCCAGGAGGTAAGCGATGGCATTGGCAGCCCCAAAATCCAGGATAACGACGGACAGGCCTACTGCTCAGAGGCAGGCGGTTCCCACCAGTTCTGAAAAGTAAAGCACCCAGGGTTTTTTCACTCCTTCGCTCCATGATGAGAATTTGGAGTTGGCTGGATAGCAGCCTCAGGTTTCCAGGTCAAGGGATACCCTCCATTATGCCTCGTTTTATTGGGTTGATCCCTTTCCAGCAGCCATTTGTTGAAGAAGGAAGTAATCCTGCTTTCATATTCCGCCGGCTGGACCATAGGCACTGCTCCATGGCTGGCCTCGGGGACTTCCCACAAGTACTTGGGTTGCAATGCCAGGTCGTAGTAGTGCTTTACCAACCGCCGGCTAGCTTGGTCCCCGGTGGCGATCAGCATAACTGGCCGGGGCGAGATTTCGCCGATCAGGTCAGCCACGCCTGGCGGGGGCGTAACACCGGTTCGCCAGGAGATCAAATGCCCGTCCAGCCAGATGATCAGGTGGGTTAAGCGTTCCTGCCAATTGGCTGAAGCGGGCAGGTCCCTTTCGGTAACAAAACCGGGGTCGTCAGCGATTACCGCCTTGATGTCCCCTTGCAGCGCGGCAGCTCGCAAGCCGACCTGGCCCCCGATGGAAAACCCCAAGAGACCAATACGGTCAGGATCAACTTCGGTGCGGTCCTGCAGGAATGCCAGGGCTCCCTCGACATCCTGGTCATCCGGCCAGCCAAAGGCCCGCCAGGCGCCCTGGCTTTCTCCATGGCCGCGCATATCGTACATCAGAACGCCGTAGCCATGCCGGGCTAAGATTTCGGCCGGCTTGATCATCCCCAGGCGGTTAGAGCTGTAGCCATGCAGTAAGATGACCGCAGCATGGTTGTATGAGGGGAGGTACCAGCCGGATAGGGACAACCCATCCGGTGTGCATATGGAGACGCTTTCATATTTGATGCCCAGATCTGCCGGGGTCTGGCAACATAACCCGGCTTGCTCCGGGCGAGTGATAAGAACTATGAAGAGCAATTGGGAGCCGATACACAACAGAATCAGCGCCCAGGAGGCGCCCGCCAGGATAAGTTTTACATAATAAGAGAGACTGTGCTTCATGGACCTTCACTCAACACCCCTATCACCCAACGCTTACTCCACATTCGTGAAGTCTGCTCTTTTTCACGCTTAGATCCGGAAATCCCCCAAGGGGGTCACTTTTTGAACCCCAGGATCAAACCATCTCGGATGGGTACCAGCGTGGCGATCCAGGCTGGATCCTGGGTTATCATCCTGGTAAAAGCGCGGATGCCCTGGGTGGAAGCCGACTGGTCGTCTTCATTAAAAATGCGCCCAGACCACAACATGTTATCAACGATCAGCGCGCCGCCTGGACGCAGTTTTTTAGCGATGACCGGCAGCGAATTGGGGTAATCCTGCTTGTTGATGTCGTTGAAGATCAAGTCAAAGGGACCAGGCGTGCTCTCCAGAGCTTGGATAGCTTCACTGACATGGTATTGGACCACCTCGCCAAAACCCAAGATATCCAGATGTTTACGGGCCCGCCGCGATAAATTCTCGTTCCAGACTACGTGATGGACCAATCCACCGCCATTCTCCACAACGGCCTGGGCGAACCAGGCGGTAGAGTAGCCGTAACCGGAGCCGAGTTCAAAGACTTTCCGGGCGCCAATCAGACGGGTAATCTGGTAGCAAAAGTAGCCAACCAGGGGTCCGATGATGGGAAAGTCGCGTTCTTGCGCATAGGCTTCCATCCTCTGCAATTCGGGCAGGCGTGCAGGCACTAATGCGTCCAGATAATCCCGTAATCCGGTGGAGAGCAAGGGTTCATCCATTTCAAAATCCTCTTTTACTATACGGATAAGGTCTTCAACAGTTTTTCTACCTCAACCAGCCTCAATCCGGTGGCTTCCAACAGCCAATTATAAACCCTGGTGTGGGCGCTCATTTCTGATTTCATCAGTTCAACCTAACGTCCAGACCAGATCGAAGCGCGGGTCCGAAAGGTCAAAGTTGATCCAGTCGACATTTACGCCCGAACCATCTGTACGCCCCAGCACATTGTTAGGGTGAAAGTCCTGGTGAATCTGGCACGGTCGGAGAGGGGCCAGTTCACGCCGTTTACCCTCCAACCACTGCAAGTGTACTAATGGAGCAACCAAAACAAAGTCAGACAATTTGCTATATTAATGTCACTCTAAGCCGCCTAAGGAAGCGAAGAGTCCATATTACGGTCGTTTTAATCGAGCAATTCAGGGATTCTTCGGTCGCTTTGCTCCCTCAGAATGACACCTTGCCATGTCAATTGTACGACTTCAGTCTGATTCGTCAATAAGAGGCCTGGCCTCTCGAATTGTCACAGGTTTTGGTGGGTGGTTTCTATCCATTGATCGAAAAAGGTGTATCAATCAACTGACGGGGGTCATCAAGCATGTACCTTAATACTCTGTCGGCCAATCCCAGAACCAGTAAGCCAGACCCTTCCATTCCCCCCAACCCTGGAAAACTGCCTGGATCTCGGCTTCACCGATGGCGGCTCCCCCGTACCATTCCTGGGAGATCATCTTGAATGCCCATGAATCTACCGGTAGGTGATCGTAGCGACCCAATATCATCAACAGATTGGCGGCAGCGTAGCGACCGACTCCTTTTATCGCCAGCAGCTGCTTGTGTAGCTGCCCGGTGGGAAACTCTTTGGATTTAAACGCTTCCAAATCAAGGCTGCCTCCTGCCACAGCCCGTGCGATTTCCAGCACGTAGGGTGCCCGGTATCCCAAACGCGTTTCCGAACGCAGGGTGGCCTCGTCGGTAGCACCTAGCTGTTCAGGAGTGGGGAAGGCCCGGCGATGTGGCTCTGCCGGTAGCGGGTCGCCGAATTGGTCAACCAACCCCGCCACCATGCGGATGGTGCCAGTCCAAGTGGTATTGGTGGTTAGGATGGTCTTGATGAGGTCTTCGAAGAGGGTCGGACAGCGCAAGATGCGCCCTTGGGCGCGTTTTTCGACCTGTGCCAGCTTGGGTTCGGTGCGCGCCAAGGCGTAGAATGCAGAGAAATCCTGCTGCAATCCCAACATCCAGGTCACCTTCCGAGTGATCTCACCTCTTTCCTCTGGCTGCGAGACCCCCTCAACCTCGATGCTTATGCCTCCTGGCGCTTCCTTCATTATAAGCTTCACCACCCGGCCTGAGGTGAGCCGGTCCACGTACGTGAGACTGTCCTGCTGGGCCTCCCTTTCAAAGGGCGCCAGCCTTTGCCAGCCGTGAGAGCCTACCACCGATGAAAAGGAAAATGGCTGCCGGGCCGCAAGATTCAATCGCATGCCAGGCCTTCCGGTCTGGTGGTAAACCAGCAGATTATCTTCATAAGCCTTTCTCCTTTAGAAATCTGGTCTTTTGGATATTCCAGGCGCCATATCCTTGAATGAACGCGCAGATGATGGCTGCATACCCCACGATCTTCTGTCCGGTGGCCTGGATGGTCAGTCCGGTGGGGGTGTTGGCTGAGGGTCCCTCAAATAATAGCAGCAGGTAAATTCCCAAGAGGACCGCAAATCCCAAGTATACCCAAGCATAGACTTTTGGGTAGGTTGGATGGGTTATTATCATCGGGAGATGGCAGATCACCGCCAAGAAGAAGCTCGTGAAAGCCAGGTTGACGTACATCTTATGGGGCTCGAGGTAAAGGTCCGCGGGTGTGAAGGCTACACCCATAAAGGAAAGACCTGATACTACTCCAAGAACCGAGCCTGGGAGAGACAGCCATCTGCCAACTCTTCCCCCGGACAAAAGGGCAGGTACCGCAAGATAAAATAGAATTAAAGCGAAACCTGCCAGAGACAACGCGATCGTGAAAAAGGTGAAGGAAGGGTTGTTGGGAGCGCCTAGAAGCGTTTGGGTTCGACCTAAATCACTGAAGAAATTCAAGAAAAAGGAATAGCCTTTTCTCCCGGGATCTATGAAGGTACCGCCGGGATAGAATAACATCGCCAGGGAAGTCAGCACGAAAAACTGGGCGCAGCCGAACATCACGAAAAGGAAAGCCCAGTTCCTCCAGGTGGTAAATGGTTTGTGCGCTGCGGTCATATCTCTTACCTCCTTCCGCCAGTTTGGTTAGGGGGTGGCGTTATGGTCGGGTTGCTTTGGAATGGAGCTATAGCACTCCTTATTAGCAACTATCTTGTATACGATTTCTCACAAATAGTCAATCCGTCTCGAAGTGCTTGAAGAACTTCCAAGCCTATCCAAGGGTTACCTGGTAGATGTTTCTTGTTCTTTATTTCACATTTAATCTTCCTTTAATAAATCCTTAATCAGCATAATCTAGATATATCCAACAGGAGTTGATATATTAAGCATGTCAGGAATATGTCAGCAATGTGGGTTTCAACGCCAGAAATGTTGATTATTCCGTTTGGAAAGCAATCACCAGAGCGACTGGGGAAGCGAGCGATATGCTCCGTTTTTCCTCGAACATAGGTGATATTTGTCATATATTTTATCTTTTGACATTTATACTTGCTTAGGTATTATTAATCCATTCCTTACCATTTTGTAAGAGTCATCCTTCATCCACCGCGGGTAGAGATTGTTCAGGCAGTACCCAGCAAAACGGGAATCATGCCTGCAGACAAGGACTCGAACAATTTTATCAGGGAGGTGTATTTGGATCGATAAATTAATATTCCATTAGACCTAACCAACCTATAGAATTTTCAATTCATTTTCATCTTAAGGAGAAATATTATGGCACTCGCACAAGTTGTCTATCACATCTCCCGGGATGCAGATTTCGCCACACGAATGCGAAGCGATCCTGAGAGCACTCTGGCTGCCAAAGGCTGGAGGCTGACCAAAGAAGAACTGGCGTTCCTGATGACGGTCTTGAAGCGGGAGACCTTCGATAAGGTGGACGTTGAGCACCTGGCCAAAGCAGTGGCAACCCCTTGGCGTTTTTGAGACCTCATCTTACGGGAACTCAATCTGATTATATTTTTACGAAAATAGAAGCCATCTGGAAGGGTGGAGAAGCCTGGCCTGATTTTGTAGAGGTCATGCGCCGAGCACTCTACGGAGGCCAGGCTGAAAACAGACAATTGAATAGCAGGTCGTCACAATGGACATGGTTGCCAGGCTTATGCTGTCAGGCTGCTGGTGGTAATTTTTATTGGGCAGATTATCTAGCAGCAGCCTGGATTCTTTTTTATACGGGCGCCGGCATCATGGACAGTATCGAGGATCAGGACAGGCTGGGGGTCCATTGGGGGGACATGGGGCCAGGTGTGGCGCTCAACGCCGCCTCGGGTCTGTTCTTCAGCGCCGCGCTGGCCTTGGAATGCTTGCGCTCTGAAGAGGATAATCCCCTGGCAGCCCCGGAGGTGATCCGGTATTTTCACCAGTCCTTCTTGAGGATGTGCAGCGGCCAGCACCGGGACCTGCTCCGGCCTGAACCGACCCTAGAGCAATATTGGAAGACGGCAGCTGCCAAATCGGGGGTATTTTTTGCCCTGGCCTGCCGGGGGGGGGCGCGCCTGGCGACCGACTGCCCTCAAAAGTTGGACAATTATTATCAATTCGGGGAGCAGGTGGGCATTCTGGTTCAAATAATGGACGATCTGGAAGAAGTAAGAAGGCCCGATAGTGAGCTTCATAAGGTTTTAAAACCCGACATAGGCCGCTCGCTGCCGGTGGTCTACGCCCGGGAAGTGCTGCCCGAACCTGAACGCCAGGGATTACGGGCTTGTTTGGGATCTGCTTGGCAAGATCCGGTGAGGGCCAGGCAGGCCTTGGATTTGATCGACCACAGTGGGGCGGTCCTATATACCCTGACAGAGATTGAGGCCCACCGGGAAAGAGCCCTGGCTGCCCTGCAGGAGACCAGCCCGCAACAAGAGGCGGGGAAGTTGCTGGTTTCAATGGTTACAGAACTGGCGCCCAGGTTATAAATTCACCATTCTTTTAACAAGCCGGAGGGGGTTATTGAAGTTGCGGTTGGCATCGATTTTGCATCCCTAGATACCGATCGGTCTGCATTCTGCGAAGGAGTATTTTAGTTTACAAATCTGCACACTCGTGCGGATCGCGTCCCAGGAAAGGACCGCTGGTGTTAAAATATGTAACATGAGGAGTCCTGCACCTTCCCGGTCGCTCCAGGCGCCCATTCGCTGGTTGATCAGCTTTCCTTTTGTGCTCGCCCTGATGACCCTGGTCTTCTGGGGCTGGGGTGTTTCCAAGGCACTAACCTATCCATACGATGGAATCCTGAGTTGGACTTCATCTGGTCTGATCAGGGAATTAGATCCAAACGGTCCAGCGGTCAAAGGATTACATCAAGGGGATGTCATCAGATCTGTAGATGGTGTTCCATTCATAGAGTCTTATCCTTTATATGAGGGAAAACACCCTGGAAGCACTGTGCAGATGGTTGTAGATGGGGTCAATGGATCTTCTATCATTGAATTAGCGCCGATTAAGCCACCAATAAGTGAAATTTTAAGCCGTCTTGTATCCCTGATCATCGCCTTGATTTTTTGGACGGCGGGGTTGAGCGTGCGCACCTTCAGCCCCACCGACAAAGCCGCCGATATGTTCTTCCGATTCAGCCAGACCAGCGCGTTGCTTTTGTCGGCTGGGGCCATTTCTGGGCAGGGACCTGCCTGGACATCAGGTTTGTTTAGTATCTTATTTTGGTTGATCGGACCGCTCACGGTGCATTTTCACCTGTATTTCCCTCAATCCAGCGTATTTAAACACCGAAATAAATTGCTGTATGGTTTATACGGTCTGGCTTTTCTGGGTGGGTCGCCTTTTTTGGTCTGGGGGCCACAGGCAGTCCGGGCCAGTGCCTGGAACGAGCTGCTGCTTTCAGGCAGCATGTTCTTCCTGGCCATCAATTTGTTTTTGGTTATAGGTCTGCTCACCTACAGCTACCGGCATGCGGAAACCGCCGGTACCCGGGGGAAGATCCGCATCGTGTTTTTAGGGGGTTTGCTCAGCGCCCTGCCCCTGATAACCTTGACTATCCTGCCGGATGCTCTGTCTTTGCAGCCCATTGTGCCATTTACTTACGCCTTTTCCCTGCTAGGTGTGCTCCCCATTACTTACGGCTATGCTATTTTCCGCCATCGTCTGATCCAGATCGAAAAACATGTCAACCGGGGGGCGACTTTTATCCTGGTTTATTCCATCCTGGGGGGAGTTTACCTAGCCCTCTATGCTTTCTTGATCCGCCTGATACCCTCCTCACTGATTTGGGAGCCTTTAATAAATACAATATTGGTGCTGGTGCTGGCTAGCATCTTCGTGCCATTAAAGCTGGGCGTTCAAAAGCTGGTGGACCGGATTTTCTACGGCAGCTGGTACGATTACCGTACCGCGGTGACCCAGATTACGCAAGAGTTAGAGCAAATCACGGATTTACATCCCCTGGCAGACAAAGTCAGCGAACGTCTGGTGAAGACCCTGAGGCTGGAAGATACTTGCGTTTTTCTGAGAGACGTCGAGGGAGAATTCTCCGTCATCGAAGTAGCGCCGCACAATCAATTAGATAACCCCAACCCGCTTTCCTTCTCGGTGTTGCCCAAGAGCAGCCTGAGTTATCTGCTGAATATCGGTGCAGCGGAACGATCGACCTTGCGCCAGGCGCTGGCTGAGGTGACGCTTTCACCGGAAGAACACCAGCTGTTAGAGAGTGAGCAAGTCCACCTTTGGGTGCCCATTATCGGTCATGGACAGGTCTTGGGCTTGCTGGCGTTAGGCCCAAAATACGGGGGGGATGTCTTCAGCAGTGAAGACCTAGATATCCTGCGCATCGTGGCGCGACAGTTGGGCCCTTTGATCGAAAACATTCATCTGGTCACCCGCCTGACCCGCTATGCCGCAGAGTTGGAGAAGCGAGTGATTGAACGCACCGAAGAATTGTTCACAGCCAAAGAGCGGGTTGAAGCGATCCTGGCGAGCGTAGGCGATGGTGTGGTGGTCACTGATTTGGATTGGATGGTCAGCGCCGCCAATGCTGCCTTTGAGAGACAATGCGGATACCATTCCCAGGAGATCAACGGACATAAAATTTGGACTTTCATCAACGTGAACGATTCCTCTGACATTTTAGAGGATATTAAAACCTCACTTGAGGGTGGTGAGATTTGGAATGGGGAGTTACTCAACTTCAAGCAAAATGGCACTCCTTATGATGTGCAACTTTCGATCTCTCCAGTGCGCGATCAGGAAGGCCGGACCGTAGGGTATGTCGGCAGCCAACGCGATATCACTCGATATAAACAGTTAGACCGGCTTAAGGACCAGCTCATTTTTGACGTTTCTCACGAACTGCGCACGCCAGTGACCAATCTGAACCTGTATCTGGAACTGATGGATAGCGGCAGACCTGAAAAACATGCTGAGTACATGAGTGTTCTTAAGAGCGAAACCAACCGCCTGATTGATTTGATCGAGAGCATTCTTGACCTTTCCCGCCTGGACATGATGAAAACGAAGAAAGTCGTCCTCTCGTCGATTGATCTCAATGCGGTAGCAGAGCAGGTGGTTGCAGCTCATCGCCCCCTGGCGGATTCAGTCGGTTTGCGATTGGAGTTTATCCCCGAGATCGGCCTACCGGATATCCGGGGTGAACAGAACCAGCTGGCCAGGCTGATCACCAATCTGTTGTCTAATTCTATCCACTACACTCCAAAGGGGAGAATTTGTATGCGCACATATCAAGAAAATGGGCAAGCTTGCCTTGAAGTTGAAGATACCGGCATGGGTATCGATCCTGAAGATCTCCCCCATCTCTTCGATCGATTCTATCGAGGCAGGAAAGTGAGCCAATCGAAGATCACAGGGACGGGTTTGGGATTGGCGATCGTCAACGAAATTGTTGAAATCCACGAAGGCAGCATCGAAGTAGAAAGTCAGGTCGGCCAGGGGACAACCTTCAAAGTCTGGTTACCGATCTTCGAAGTCGAAAAATGGCCAGTGAAACCATATTAATCGTCGAGGATAATCAAATCCTGCTGGACGGATTGAAAGATTTGTTGGAGCAGGAAGATTACCAGGTGTTATGCGCCGGGCACGGATTAGAGGGGCTGGAGCAGATGCAATCTCATGTTCCCGACCTGATCCTTTCCGACATCACCATGCCTGAAATGGATGGCTACGAATTTTTTGAGGTCGTCCGGTCTAAACCTGAGTGGGTGACTATTCCATTCATCTTTATTACTGCCCGCAGGGAGCGGGAACAATTACTAGCCGGGAAAAAACTGGGCGTTGAGGATTATCTGCTCAAGCCGATTTCTCCGGAAGAATTGCTCACGACCATACGGTCGCGTTTGAGTAGAAGCCAGCAGCTGTTACTGCTGCAATTGGAACAAGCTTACGAAGCCAGCTTGATCGTGCTGGCCAATGCGATCGAGGTGCGCGACCCTTATACCCGCGGCCATGTCGAAAGGGTCATGAATTACGCCCTGGAAATCGCCTGGCAACTCGACCTGGCGCCTCTGCAGATACACGATTTACGCTTCGGCAGCATCCTGCATGATATCGGTAAAATCCAAATCAGCGAAACCATTTTGAACAAAGCAGGACCGCTCACCAAGCAAGAATGGGATGAAATAAAAAAGCACCCCATGATGGGATTTGAACTGATCAAGGGAATTCATTATTTATCGCCCGCTCTTCCGGTTATCCTAAATCATCATGAACGTTGGGATGGCAGTGGTTATCCGGCAGGTCTAGTCAGAGAGGATATTCCCTTTGTGGCCCGAATTGCCGCTGTGGCGGACTCCTTTGACGCCATGACCTCCCAACGCCCTTACCGACCAGCCATGACCACGCAACAGGCTGCCCAGGAGATCCGGGATTGCAGTGGAAGCCAGTACGATCCGCAGGTTGTCGAAGCATTTAATAAGACCTTTGGGTCCGGAAAGATCCAAGCCATTTTTGACGCCATTCCGTAAATCCCAATATGAATAACCATAATTGAAATGAAAACGGGGAGATGAGCATGCCCGAAGAACCCAGCAGGTCAACCAGAGAAAATAGAGGGGTTCCCCCAGGGCCGGATCCGAACGCGGATGAACCGGTGTGGACTTATCGCGGATATCATCTGGGTACCAAAGAGTTCACCACTGCCATGGTGCATTTTTTTCGAGCAGAGATCTCGCGGGCGAATGTCTGGCGGCAAAGGCTGGATGCCACCACAAATTGGGCGGTAGTTACCACCGGGGCGATCATCACCTTTGCCTTTAGCGAACCTCTGGGGCACCACAGCGTGATCATCTTGAGCATGTTGTTGATCACGCTTTTCCTGTTCATTGAAGCTCGCCGCTACCGCTATTATGAGCTATGGTCCTCGCGGGTACGACTGATGGAAACCGATTTTTTTGCGGGAATGCTGGTACCCCCCTTTCATCCCTCCGCTGATTGGGCTGAGAGCTTAGCAGAAAATTTGTTACAACCCCATTTCTCCATATCCATGTGGGAGGCCTTTGGCCGGCGATTCCGGCGTAATTACTTGTGGATTTACTGTATTCTCGGGCTATCATGGATTGCGAAACTGTGGCTGCATCCCGATGTCGCCATGTCGATACCCACACTGGTCGAGCGGGCTACTATTGGGGCGATCCCCGGGTTACTGGTGATTGCTTTTGTTTCGATTGCCCTGGGGACCTTATTTTCGATAGGACTGGTCACCGTCGGTCTGCAGGAGGCCTCCGGTGAAGTGCTACCTCGTTTTTTCAGCCATACCGAAGAGGGGCTGGTGCAGGCGAGCGAGTATTTACCCGACCACTTTAAAGCCTGGTTCCGTCACAGCAGCCGGCGCAAGCAGCTGATAGCATTAATCATTACCGATCAGGATCAGCGCGTTGCCGACCGGATCTTAAATGACATGAACCGCGGTGTTACCGGCCTGGCCGGCAAGGGTATGTACACCGGTAAGGAGCATCGCGTTTTGATGTGCGCTTTGACGGTTACGGAAGTCTCACAATTGAAAAGCCTGGTCCAGGATGAGGATCAGCGCGCCTTCGTGATCGTGTCTCCAGTTCGGGAGATCTTGGGGAAGGGTTTTGCGCCTTTAGAGTAAGTAATCCCTAGATTTTGAGGGGATTGATCCAAATGATTCCAATGGGGGTGGTCGAAAGATTCTAAGAATTGCTTGATTCTTTCAATGCATGATTTAGTCGGCCGGTTTCTAGGGTAGAGCTTGTGGATCGATTTGCATCGTTATTTCTTGATATTTACGGTAATGCTGTAATAACCGCTGGCGCCATCAGGAAATGTGTCATCAGATTTGGCTGTTTGAATATCGCCAGCCGCCTCCACGGCTCTTACCGACAGTTTATGCCCTCCGGATGGGATGTCCAGGTTTGCCCGCCAGAGGACCCAGGCCAGTTGGGAAAGTGGCCGGTTGAGTTCCGCTGGCGCCCATTGGCCATCATCGACTTGCAGTTCCACGCTATCAATGCCGTGCTCGCCTGCAAAAGCGATGCCGCCCACTTCGGTCAGACCCGAATCGGTGGTACGGGCCATGTCGATCACGGAAGTAGTCTTGACGAAGGCTTGTTCATTCCAACCACGCGTTTCCCAGTAGCCGCGGTAATCCTGGTCAATGGCTTCGATTTTGATGATCCACTTGGGGTTCTTCATACCGAAACGATTAGGGGTGTACAGACGGAGCGGCGCGCCGTGATTAGCCGATAGGGGTTGGTCCCCCATAGCGTAGCAGAGCAATGTTCGCTGGTCGACGGCCGATTCAAGCGGCAGAGATTCGGTGTAGCCGTCGATACAGGTGAACTTGATATCAGTGGCTTGGGTTTTTAGACCGGCCTTGGCCAGCACGTCTTTAAGGCGCGCGCCCTGAAATAGGGCCGTACTGATCAGATCGCCACCCACCGGGTTGGAAATGCACTCCAGCGTGGCGTATTGCTCCACCGGATTGAACGATTTGAGGGTGTTCAGGTCTAAGGCGAGCTGGGTTTCAACTAGCCCTTCCACGACCAGCAGGTAAGATTCAGGGCGGATCTCAGTTTCACCCTGGGCGCGTAGGCGCTGAGCCAGGCTATCCGCTTCTTGAGCGAACTCCTCTTGCCCGGGCGGCAACAAGTTAATGTCGACCCGGTAGAAATCTTTGATGGGGGTGATTTCTGAGCGGGTCCCCGGGACAGGGGTAAAACCGGCCTGGGTAGGTGGTGGGGTTGCGATAGGTCGGGTGGGCGCCGGCGTGCCAACCACGACTTCGAAGGATTGTTCTTCCTGTGGGCGTGGCGCCAGCCAGCGACCCAAAACGGCAGCTACCCCGCTCAATGCCAGAGAACTAAAGATTAATTGTAGAAGGAAGCGGCGCCGTCCTGTGTCGTCGGGCATTTCCATCAAGGCCAGATTACGGCGGGTGATACCGGCGAAAGCAAACCCCCAAAGCAAGCTGATGGCAAAAAGCCAAAATAGGGCTATGAATGCCCTAGAACCCCCCCAGCCAAACAGACCAGCGAGAACCGCGGCCAGGATGCCCAGTGCCCCCCCGCTGAGCAATCCCCCTTGACCACCAGAAATTCTGGCGCGAACCAGTGCCAGTGAGAGCAGGCCACCCAGCAAGGCGAAGAGGACCAAGGTTAGTAGGTATGCCATAATAAATTCAGCGGTTTTGCCCAAAACTGATAATTGCCCCAATTTGAGGGCGTACAAAACGCTGATCATCGTCTCCAAGCCGATGTTGACCAGGCTACCTGGAAGGATTCTGGTGACCATTTCGAACAGATCTATGGCGACGTTGGGTAAATTCGCAATTTGCTGCCCGGCGTAAGAGAACGCCAACCAGGGGAGGCTGAGCAGAAGGCTCACGGCCGCGCCAGTTATCACCTTTTTCTTCATGGCTTTATTATCATTCGGCTTTCTAAAGGATGGTTAAGTAAGATCTCCTCCTGACCAGGAGGTCTGGACTTCGGGATTCTCGAAGGATAATACATGTTAAGATTGAGGCTCGCGCCAATCCGTGGCTTGATCCAACCCCTCTTTTTCTTGCTGGGACAGGGTCAGATCAACCGCAACCAGATTGTCCCGCAGCTGCTCCAAGCTGCGCGGGCCTATGATGGGACTGGTTACCAGCGGGTTGGAAAGCAGCCAGGCAAGCGCGATTTGGGAGACAGAGTAACCGCCTTTGGCCTCACCTAGCTTTTCCATATGCTTTATAAGGGCAAAGTTGCGATCGTTGAAGTAATTCTTGACGCGGCCCAGACGGGCGCTTTCGGGGGTCTCATTTCTGCGGTATTTTCCGGTGAGAAATCCGGCTGCTAATGGGCTGTAAGGTATAACCCCCAACCCGAATTTCTGGCAGATATCGGCCAGTCCCTCCTCAAATTCCTGGCGGTGCACCATATTGTAATGGGGCTGAAGGGAATCATACCCCGCCAGGTTGAGCTTGTCTGCTGCCCAGAGGGCCTCCATCAAGCGCCAGGCTGGATAATTGGAGCAGCCCAGGTAGCGGACTTTGCCCTGGCGAACCAGGTCTTCAAAAGCGCGCAAGGTTTCTTCGATAGGGGTACTCTCATCGTAAAAATGAGCCTGATACAGATCAATGTAGTCGGTTTGCAGGCGGGTTAATGAATCTTCAACAGCCTTGATGATGTGGCTGCGCGACAGGCCTTCGTCGTTGGGACCTGGCCCCATTCTGCCGCGCACTTTGGTGGCGATCACCAACTGGTGGCGCGGGATGGGCCTTGCTTTCATCCATTTGCCAATTATGGTCTCAGCTACCCCGCCAGGGTTACCTTCAACCCAGCGAGAGTAGACATCCGCGGTGTCGATAAAATTTACCCCCCTATCAAAAGCCGCGGATAGGATTTCGAGGGAGGTGCTTTCATCGGCTGTCCAACCGAACTGCATGCTGCCTAAACAGAGTTCGGAAACCTTTAAACCGGTATGACCGAGGTGGCGATATTGCATATTTGAATGTGCTCCTTTGGGTATATACGCTTGTGATCCCTTTACGCTTCCTGGCTGAACATCATGGTGACTGGCTCTTCAACAAAGGTGTTCAAATTCTCTCCAGCAGCGACCATTTCCGGGCTTTTCGTGACGGCTTTCGAGGCGCCCGCGTCCTGGATGTAAGTCTCAGCTATCAAGTAAAATCTATCGCCCATGAGCGTACGGGTGAAACAAATTGCATGATTAGATCAATTATTATGAATGTTGTCATAATTATACTCGCTTCTTGACGAATTATTAACGTAGACTGCTCAGGTTGAGATAAAAGTTCGGAGGAAATCAAAAAACTCTAATATTTAACTGTCGTTGCGATGGAGCGGAGCGACTGAAGCAATCTGCCACCCGGTTAAGAGACTGCTTCGAACCTCAGCTGTGCTGAGGTTCTCGCAGTGACATTACCTTTGATTTGGACTTGGGTAGATGCAGGATTTTCCCCCTCAGAAATTTAACCCAGCGAACCCTAGACGATCCAGGGGTTGCAAATGTTCCAGCAACGCCTGGATGGTTAGAAGGTTTATCAGGGAGGCATGTTTGAGGGCGTGGATCTGTTTAGCTTTCTGAAGCGATGGCAGATTTAATCTGTTCGAGGTGGCTGTCGAAGTGGAAATCTTCTTCGATCAGTTGATAAGCCAGGCGCCAATAACTGCCTTTATTGGCGAGGAAATCCTGCTGCAGATTGTCCAGGACGGCGACATTCTCAGTACAATTGCGCTGATATTCTGCCAGCAGGTCGGCTACTCTGGGATAAGTGGCGATGGTTGCGGAGGTGAAGGTTTCCAGATTCCCCCCGAAATCGTCGTAAATTGGCTCCTGGCAGCTGACCAAGTCTGACATCCACTGGCGCGTGCCACGTTCGGAGTGGATCAGGTGGGCCATCACCTCTTTGGCTCCCCATTCTCCAGGACCAGGTTTATGGGCAGCCTGGGTTTCCGAGACGCCCTCAAAGACTTTGGCGAGTCTCCCTTGTTGCCCGGCATACTTAACCCTGACCTTATCGGCCAGGTCGGCGGCGGTTTGTGGGATCTCGGGTATCGGGCGGCCTGATAGCTTCATGTTGACGGTTTGTTGCTGCGCTCCCCGATAAAAGACTAACTCGATTTCATCCCCGGCCCGCCGGGCTGCCAGAGCGTTAGTCAGGCTGGTCCAATCGGTGACCTCGTGGCCACCCATCTTGACGATGACATCATTGGATTTCAGGCCAGCCGCGGCGGCACCCATACCTTCAATCGGGTTATCGATGCGGATGCCTTTGGAAATGGGGATGCCCATGTTTTGGGCGATTTTCTCGTCAAAGTCGGCGATGCCGATGCCCAACATCGGTCGTCGGGTGAAACGCAGGTCCTCCCCGGTCTCTAAAACCGAAGCCAGGTTCTCGAGGCCATTTTTCCAGCCCTTTTTGATTTCTTCGATAGCACCAACCCATTGTGGAGCGGAAGTGACGCCAAGGTGTTCAAGGGTGACCAAGGTGCCACCGTCTTGAGGTGCCAGGGTGACTCGCACGCGGGTTCCAGCCGGTTCGCCGTGCCCATGCCAGGTGAAAGAAACCCCTTTGGGAGATTCGGCAGAGAGATATTCTCCGCTGGAATAATAGCCGTTGTTCCACCACAGGTAGAGGCGACCTCCTGGATTTGGAACAGCTGAGGCAATATCGCAAAGCCATTCACGCAGGCTGGTGCCATTGGTGAAGGCGCGATATACCTGTTCGGGGGGAGCATTGACCTTTTGAGTAAATGATAACGCTTGGGCAGACATAGATATCCTCCTAGTCCGTGATTACGGCAATTGAATTTTAAGAATAAACTATCAGAAACAAATCCCCATCAGGGGCAAAAGCCGGTAGGGAACATTATAGCACGGTTGTTCTATTTCTGTCAAATATTCTTTCTAGTTTTGGCAAAAGATCCTGCTATGGAGGGGATAAACCCATTCTCATCGTTTATGAAGCTGCTGATCTGGGAATATATTGATAAGGAGAGTCGGATTGGTTATCGGCAGGTGCAGGTACCAACCCGGTCTATATAATTACTCCCTGGGGCTGGTTATGGTTCAGCTTCCATTATAAATATGCCAGATGGTTTATCGGGTACGCTCATGTTCACAGGGATCCCTCGCTATCGCTCGGGATGACATCGCTGGCTTCTACCAAGCGGAACTGTCAGCAGCACTTTTCATGGAGATTACCTGATATTCTATTGTGGGATAATTCCTTAATCTTCTTACCCTCATATTAGCTGTATAAATGTGATAATATTTATCCAATTAACCAATCGGGTTTATTACCATGATTGTCTGCCCAAATTTCCAGTACGAAAATCGCCAGGTGGCCAGGTTTTGTGAGGACTGCGGCTTCAGGCTGGAAGTTACCTGCCCAAACTGCGAGACCCTCAACCGGGCTGGGGCGAAGTTTTGTGACAACTGCGGTGCGCGCCTGGAGGGTGAACAGTCCACGACCAGAGGATCTCCGCTACCTGGCGATTAATATCCTCATCGCCCTGGTGAACAGCGAATATCACCTCGCCAGTGAAGAACCAAAGCGGGTAACGGAAATGGTGGAGGACTTGATGAATCTGATTTCAGAGTCTGGGGCGCTTTTTCTTGCCTGAAGCCCTGTCGTTAAAGGCCAGTTTGCTAGACCGGGGAGATCGCTTGCAAGAAGCATACGAAACAATGCAGACAGCCCTGGGCGCGGTGGAAGAGATGGGCTTGCGAATGGAAGTCTGGCATATCCTGGCAGAGATGGCCGGACTTGCCAGGCGTCTTGGAAATATCCCAGAAGCGGAACGGCTGCGCGACCAGGCCCTCCAGACTGTGGAGTAGATCTCGGAGCAGATCAGCGACCCTGATTTGTCCAACTCGTTCAAGAACCTTACTACCCACTTAACAATATGCGCTTCGTAACTCACTGTCAGCATCAACTGTTGGTCTGGCGGTCGGGCCCCATTAGTGTCCACCATTTTCTGGAACAATCAAATAATGCTTGGATCTTCTAGGTCCCGGATTATCCCACTCAGACAATTATACGCGCAGCGCGGGAGTGCCAGTGGTTTGACGAAAAATGACTTTGTGGGTTGCATTGCCCGGTCGCTCAGCTCGAGGCCGTTGGACGTTCACAGGGCGAAGGGCTACCAGGTTTCGTCGACCGATAACAGGTTGCCCCATTTCAGTATGGCTCCCTGGATTGCCTCCCTGCCTTATCGCGGGTCCGGTCGGTCCGCATTTTGGACCTGCCTTTGGGGGTGGATGCCTGATTTGCTTGTAGGGGCACGGCGGATTACTTGCCCAAACGGAATTTACCCAGGAAAGGCCGCACTTCTATTCCCTCAAGGCGCCGCCAGGCAAGATGGGTTGGCGGAGTTATGGCCATAAGCCGTTCTTGATTAAAAGGGCGCCAAAGGCTATCAGGATGAAAATGCTTACCAGCTGCAAGGGGCGGGTCACCCGGGGACCGAGCCGCCTGGCCTGGTGCAGGACGCTGACGATGACCAGCATACCCCCAACGAATATTCCATAGAAGCCGAGCAGATAAGCGCCCGCATACAATGATGACTGGCGCAGGGCGGTCAGCAATATCGGTCCATTTACCAATGTCCAAAAGAGATACGGGTTAGGGTTAAGCAGGTTCAACATGATCCCGCGGCGCAACCCGCCACGCTTGATTGGGACCGGTAGATCTGGTTGGCTGCCGGCAGTTCGCCAATCCTTCCAGGTGGCCAAGGCCAGGTTGAGCACGAAAATGCCCCCTGCCAGGCTGATAAAGCGCAGGAAGAAGTTCGGAAGCTGGTTGAGCAGCAGCAGGACCAGCAGGATGATAGGCATATCGCTGATCAGGGGAGCAAAAGCGATTGGAAAACCGTCTCGCCAACCCCCGATCAAGGATTCTGAGACCAAGAAAGTTTGCAGCGGTCCGGGTGATACCGCCGCGGTGAGGCCCAGGGCAGCACCTTGAAGGAGATAGGCGAAAAAGGATTGAGGTTCCATGGGATCAAGGGGCAATGCAAGTCGGGTATGGGGGGATTTGAGGGTTGCTCCCTCTAGGGGTTTAGATGCCGGATAATTTGCTCAATTCAGGGGGGCTTCGCTGGGCTGCCACGCTACCGCCTGAGCATCCCTTTGTTGGACGGCGTGAAAAACCGGACGGCTGCGGAACCACAACCAGGCAGTTTGGGTGAACATGGAAAGACTGAAAGCAGACAAGGCGATGTACAGGCCGGTCACTGACCCATAAACCACGCCCGCTCCAAAAATAGCAATGCTGGTGGCCAGAAAGACGACTACCGCTTCGGTGACGCCCCGGGTGCGATGGCCGTTTACCAAGGTGCCCTGATACCAGCTTTGCAGCACGTTTAATCCAGGGATGGGCAAGGCGATCCACAGTCCCACCTGAGCTATCTCGGAGAGGGCAGGTTTGAGTCCCTGTATGACCGTGAACCACAGGTCTGAAAGGGGGGTGATGGCCACTATGAGAAGCAAAAAAGTGGTGATTCCGGTCAACAAGTTGGTAAAGCGTCGCAGGTTTGCCAGTGAATAGGGCTCGTCCAGCAGGGCTACGACTACCTCGTTATAAGCCATGCCCAGACTGCGGAGCATGAAGATCAAACCACTGGCAACCGGCCAGATAGCCAGGGAAGCCAGGGCTTGTGGCATACGGCTCAAGGCTGCGCTGCCCAGGGGCTGTACCAGCAGAAAGAGCAGCGATGTCATAGCAAGCGGGATGTAAAAATCCAGGAAGGCGCGTAAAGATAGTGGCTGTTTGACAGCCGGCGCTGACTGGAGCTGGTTTCGCAGCACGGGACGAACGATGATCCCAATGTACAAGGCTTCGCTAACCACCCCAGCGGTGACCGCGCTGGTGGCGACCACAATGCCGGGGTATCTTGCCAGAAAGTAACCAGCCAGCAGCACGGACAGATCGGCAGTCAGGCGTATCATGGTGCCCAGGCTGATGGCTTTGGTGTGATCGAAGCGAATCAATGCTCCCTGGTTGAAACGGCGATAGGCAATCGCCCAGGTCCAGGGCGTCATGATCTTCAGGCCGAGGTGAGCCGGTTCAACGATTTCGGTTGGGGCGGCGAGTATGCCTCTTACGACGAAATAGTAAAGGGGCGTGAAGGCAACCAGCACGTGCAGGGCGGATAAACAAATCCCGGCAGTCATCATCACACGGCGCAGTTTGCGGTAAGAGCTCCAGTCTTTGCTCAGGGCGGTGGAAGCCGCCAGCAGCATGATAATTGGAGATTCCACGATGAGGGCGATGGGGAAGACCACCCCGCCATAAGCTGCCAGGTTGATTTCGGGGTTTGGCAGGCGAGCGACCACCGCGCTCAAGGCGGGCAGTTCGATACCCATCAGCAACCAACTGGCGGCTAACGGCCACCAGGTGCGGAAGATGCGTTTGATGGGCAAGGGGGTATGGGGGGTTTGGGAGGCGAGGGTCATAACCTGGAACTGTGACTGGAGGGGATCAGGAATTTTGGGTTTAAGTCGGTCGCTAACTAACCGATTGTACTCGATTTTAGATAGTGTAAGGTTTTTTCAGTAATTTTCGACTTCTGCATCGCCAAAAGTAGAGATAAATCCGTAACGTATATGCTGGATAAGTGTTCTCTCATAGAGAAACACATCATCGTCTTTAAGACGGTTTCCACCAATATTCGCCTATCATTTCTTTTAGTGAAAGGAGACTAAAATGAATACTGCCACAATTGGCAAATGGGCCTTTATTATTGGCCTGGTTATTGCAGTGCTCGCGGGGCTTTTATTTCAACCCACCTGGGCTATCTGGGTGCTGGCGGTCCTGGGTGTAATTGTCGGCTTTCTCAATGTCACCGCCGAAGATACGCGAGGCTTTTTGTTGGCTGCGATTGCGTTAACTCTTTCCGCGACGGCGCTAAATGCTTTACCCATCGTGGGGACGGCTTTTTCATTAATCCTGCCGTTTGTGGTAGCCTTCGTCGCTGGTGCGACGATCGTGGTCGCATTTAAAGAACTGTTCCAGACCGCCCGTAGCTAATACTCATCAACTGCCCAAGGTGCAAAAGCAGGTGGCAGATCGCTGCCTGCTTTTGTTGTGAGGACATCAGGAAGGATACACCCGACCTGCCCCTTTGGGGTTAACTAAATTTACAGAAAAAACGATGCACTAACCGATTTTGAGCCCCAAAAGTGCATGTTACCGCAAGATGCCGTCGCCAGTCTGAATTGCAGGTCGCCGAACTCGTACCAGAGGTCCGTAGGGACGCGTCGCGACGCACCCCTCCGACAGGGGTAATCACCAGATTAGCCCAACCCTGACCTGGACGGTTTATTCCATTGGCGGACGTGATGGTTTCCAGGGTACGTACTACCATAGCATTGGGGCACGGCGTCGCCGTGCCCCAATGAGGCGCTGATACCGGTATTTGTCCTGCTGGGGACACCCGGGATGTGCGAAACACCAGCACCATGCCGTCGTCTCGCAGCCCGGCGCAGTAATTTCACAGGCGTTGGACGATGGTAGAGGAGGTTGGGCTGGTCATTGATTTTCCTGGTCGGTTTCCCAATTCGCCGGGTTAACCTCAATGTATTTCCAAATACTCTCCAATTCGCATTCGTTCCGGATGACGTGTTCGTAATAATTTCTTTGCCAGACGGGGATACCGCCCGACCCTCGCAGGGCGTTAATCCGTTTCGCGGAGGCGGTTTTGAATTGCCCAATGATTGCACCGAGGGGATTGGGAATTAACGTTTTTGATTGGTTTGGCGTAGGGGCGACCTGGCAGGTCGCCCCTACCAGACCGGTCGCCCCTACCAGATCGGTCGTCCCTACATTCAAATCAACAATCCAAATAATCCCGTGGACATGATTGGGAATGATAACAAATTCATCCTCATGGATTTGGATAATTCGGGCGGATGTGTGCGGTTTTCATCCATTCGTCGTTCACGGTTTGGCCGTATTCATTCAATCGCAACTCGTCGTTCACGATTTCACCAAACAATCATTCTCGCTGTTAGGTCACCAGGGTGACGAAATAGGCACCCGGCCGGGTGTAATCGTATCCCTTCAGACGGATGGAACGGCGTGAATGCCTGCGTAGATCATATCCTGTCATTTCTTAACACTCGCGGGCTTTCTTCACCTGTTCGCGTTCTTTCTCTTTCTTATTCAAGGCCTATTTTTCATGCGCTTCCCATCATTTCCCTATTATTATAAGCAACCTCGTAGGGACGCGTCGCGACACGTCCCCACGACTGGCAACCGGTCAACGCCAATACAACCGCTCGATTTCGGCGACGGTGATATCGTTGCTGGGTTGGGGGTCTCGAAAATAAGGATGAATGGGTAGAAGATGCCGGGATTGAGGGGCGCGGGACTCAACCAGAATGGGCTCTATGACGGACAAATACCCGGCGGCGGTGCGCTCCCAGGTGTAGCGCTCTAACACCCTTTGGCGCCCGCGCTGCGAAAAAGATCTCCAGGCCTCTTGGTTTAGAAGCAGGCGTTGGAGGCCTTGGGCGATATCCGCGGGACTGGCAGGGTCTACCAGCACGCCGAACTCCTGGTCTGCCTCTCGCAGGCTTTCGCTGGGACCGCCGTTCTGGGTGACTATCACAGGTAACCCGCAGGCCATGGCTTCCAGGGGCGCCAGGCCGAAAGGCTCGTACAGGGCAGTCAGGGCAAAAACCGACCTGCGCGCTGCCAAATAACGGTAGGCGGCAGCTAAAGCAGGTTGGCCTTGCAGGCCAAAGGCGCTGATTTTGCCCCACAAGCTGGCAGCCTCCACTTGCTGGCGGATCTGTTCGAGCAATTGGCGTTCGGCCGGGGGGGCCTGTTCGGGATGGTGTAAAGGATCCTGCAGTGCGCCGGTGATCAGAATCAGGTTGGAGGCCGCCTGCAGGGATTGGCTGGCAGCGTAAGCCCGGATCAGGCCCAGGTGGTTCTTCTTAGAATCCAGTCGACTGGAGGCCACGATGGCCGGTAAAGCGCGTCGCTCCTGGGGCAGGTCGCGAGCCAGGTTTTGGTCAATGCGGCGCTGCACGCTGGCCTCCTGGGTGGAGCGCCCTTCGGTTGAGAAAATTGCCAGGTCGACGCCTGGCGGTATGACCGCAAAGCGCTGATCATCAGATGCGTCGACCGCGCCGCGGTAGGCAAGGTGGTGGTATTGTTCGAAACGCTCCTGATGGGTACTGGTGATGTTCACAGCCGAGCGATTCATGCTGAGCCGTTCGGCCAGGATGCGACGACTGAAATGCAAGTTCTTGTCCAATTCGGCCAGGTTCCCGGGGGTGACGCCTATTTTATCCATCTTTTGGGCACCCAGGGAGTGGGCGGTGAAGGTGAACGGCAGCCCGGTTTGCTCCTGGATGAGTACGGCTGACAGACCGCCATCAGCGTAGTGGGAGGTGAAGGCCTGGGGGAAGGCAGTTTCCCGCCGGTAAAATGCCAGGATGTTGGGCACCCAATCCCGGATTAGATGAGGCCATAAAGCTTCTTTGCGCAGGAACTCAGGTGGTCCGGCCGGCAGGCGCAGGATGCGTACGCCCGGGGCGTTCGGATAAGCGTCAAATCCCTCGGCGAACTGCAGCCATTCCGGATCGATTATCTGGCGGGTAAGGATGTCGACTCTGTGACCTAGCTCAGCTATGGCTAAGGAAAGCTGTTTGACATAGACCAGCTGGCCTCCGAAATCGGGGTGTTCGGTCCAGTAACTATCTCGGGGATCGAAATTGCCTTGAGGGTTTA
>DAOUET010000017.1:0-54448 GCA_034430155.1 Anaerolineales bacterium | reverse complement strand
GTTCTACCGGGCGCATTAAGGTCTCCTTGGCGACAGGCATCAGGTACCAGGTTGGGGAGATTGGATTGCTCTAATTCAAGCGCAACGCCGGTGGCTTTATAGGTCCACACCTCACCCGGTTCCAAGATATCATCAGCATTACCGGTTTTCACTGAGTCAAACACAGGATTTACACCCGGAACGTTGTCAGTCACGGTGATATCGCTCTTAGGAATATCAGTTGTACCGGTGTTGGTAACATCATAGGTCCAGATCACGGGCTGGCCTGGGGTGATCTCGGGGACACCTGACCCATCGGGATCTTTTGCATCTTGGCCGTTAGTGTATTTAGTGATGGTGATGGAGGGTGGAGGGTTACAGTAACTGGATGAATCGGTGGCTTGCTCGCCGGGGATAGTGACCGTGCCTTGATTGACATAGGCGGTGCTGGTTGGTTGCGTGCCATTACGGGTGCATACATCTGGTACGGTGATCACGTCAACCGGAGGCACCGAGAGGTCAATGGCTATTCCGATGGCCTTATACAACCATTCTTCGCCTGGCTCTAAGACATCATCACCGTTGCCCAAGATCTCCTGGTCAAAGACTGGGATGACACCCGGTTGGTTGTCGGATACGATTACATCGGCCTTGGCAACGGCAGTGTTGCCTGAATTGGTTACCTTGTAAGTCCAGACCACGGGATCGCCAATGGCCAGCTGAGGGACATCGCTACCATCGGGATCTTTGGCATCCACATCGTTGGTGTATTTGATGATGTCGATGGCAGGTTTACCACAGTAGCTGGAAGGGTCGGTGGCGGATGCGCCTGGGATGGTGACTGTGGCTACGTTGACATAGGCCGTGCTAGGCGGTAGTGTCCCCCCGCGGGTGCAAACATTTTGGCGGGTGATTACCCCAGCCGGAGGTGCCGTGAGATTGATGGCTGTGCCAGTAGCTGTATAGATCCATTCTTCGCCTGGATCGAAGAAGTCGTCGCCATTGCCCTCCTTTTCATGATCGAAGGTTGGAATCACACCTGACTGGTTGTCAGTGACGCTCACTTCTTCTTTGGCTACCGAAGTGTCGCCAAGGTTGGTTACCCTGTAGGTCCAGACCACGGGATCGCCAATGGCCAGCTGTGGTACACGGGGGTCATTAGTTTTGTCGGCATCCACACCGTTGGTGTATTTACTGACATTGAGAGCAGGTGATGAGCCAGCGGCCACCTGGCTGGAGGTCTTAGTTGCGGACACCGAAAGCAACAAAGCCAGTAAAGCGGTAATAAGGTAGAGGAAATACTGCTTGTGTTTCATCTGCATTCTCCTTTTTTCTAAACTTCCAAGATTAAATTATCAGATTTTCGGTGTAATTGCTAAGGGACTTAATTAGCTTCCTTAATTTTCCAAAGCAGGTATCATGCTGGTTAAAATGCGCTCACTGGTCCCAAAAATTAAACCAGCCAAAGTTTTCTGGCCGGTTTCACTCTGAGCTCCTCGAGGACAAAGTGACCATTTTCAGTCCTCGGATCACGGCATCCAGATTAAATCACTCGCTGCTGAACGCGGGAAAAGATACTTGTTGTTGATAAAGGGTTTGAGATTTTTTCCTATAATCTCTAGGTTAAAATCCCCTCCAATGGTTAGCTGGGTAGCAAATCTGATTGATCAGATTGATGGATATGTTAAGGAATTTGCTTCCGAGATTCCATAATTCATAAATAATTGTACATCAATTTAGTCGATTAAGTCAACCGTTTTTATCGAATATATTAAATTACCGGCGGCTAAGGAAAATCGAATATCCTTCGTAAAGCAAGATATTCAAATTTAATTCAGAAAAAAATCGGGAAGTGGATACACTTAACGATCCGGAGGATATCTTAGGCGAGCACTTTTGTCCAAATATCCATAAGTTCAGGTGAACGTTGACTTATCTGAAAGAGAGGAGGTGTTCAACAGGATAAGCGTGGGCCAACAGAGCACCTGCCATCATGCGTGTTGATTACGCCGGTCTCTTAATGCGGATACTGGACTGTTCAAGCATAGGCCATCGCGTGCTTGTATTTATTACACACGTGCCCATTCGGCCGGAATGATTTAGGTAGAGTTTCGCGAATGAGCGATGGGAGCTGCGATTTTGTAGCGATTTGCCTACTTTTGGTTGATGAGACAATATTATGCCTGCATAAGATTGATGATATCTTGGATAGAACGGATGGGATCATCCATAGTATGTAGATGAAAAATTTTTTTGTTTATTTCAGACAGGCAAACGTTGTCTTAACTCTTCGGGAACGAATGGACCAGGTTCAGCGATCAAGCGTCGAGCTGGTTCCACCTGATCCCAGATGTTCCAGGCCAAGACACCGCGTACGCGCCCAGATTGCAGGTAGTAAACCATTCCCTTTGTGTAAGGCTCCTTCCAATCAGACACGGTTTGTAATTGGGGATTGAGTTCACCTATAGCTTCATACCCCAGCTCGAAAAGATCGGAGTAGAAAAAGGGCAGATGGTCATAGGGGAGCAAGTCAGTTCCCATCATCTGACGAGCCATATTTGCTCCAGCCATTTTCCCCATGGTATTAGCATTATCCTCGTGTTCAACCCGTAAACGCTTGCCCAGAGCTGGGTTGTGGAAGGAAGCGACATCACCAGCGGCATAAATGTCCGGGTCGCTAGAGCACAGGAATCGATTTACGATGATGCCGTCTTCAACTTTCAAGCCTGCAGAGCGAGCCAATTCTGTGTTGGGAAGGACGCCAATTCCGGCAACTGCGTAATCCACCCTAACCTGGCGACCGTCTTTTGTCTGTAGCACGAGCTGGCTTCCCCTGGACTCAACTCCTGAGACCATGGCGTTGGTAAGCACCTCGATGCCCTTTTGACGATAATAATCGTTGAGAAAAAGGGACAGATCAGAGGGAAACATGAGGCCACCGATGCCATCCTCAGGGAAGAGCATGACGACATCTTGGTTATTCATCTTTAGGGCAGCAGCGATTTCCGAACCTATAAAACCGGCACCAATAACGGCAAAGCGATGAGGTTCATCTGCCAGTGCTCGCAAGCGCTTATAATCCTGCAATGTACGGTAATAAAGGATATGATCGTCCCCGAACGGCAAACGTCGAGGGGTGCCGCCTGTAGCCAGAAGTAGTTTGTCATAGGTGTACACCGTTCCCTGGCCATCATGAAGGCGTTTGTTTTCAGCATCAAGATTCTGCCCCCAAAAGCCCAAATGAATATCCACTTTCCGGTTTTCTGTACTGCGAAAGATTTGCTCGAGAGGTTTACCCTTCCAAAGACCCTTAGTCAAAGGGGGTCGATCGTAAGGAGGGTAGGTTTCGGCGGTGATCAAACCGATCGAGCCTTGCGGATCAACCTCCCGAATGCCTCGTATGGCGGAATCAGCGGTCATACCTCCCCCGACTATCAGATATTTATAGTGCTGCATCTATTTCTCCTTGCTACACATTAATCGATATCTCTGAAAATAGGTTATACGATCAAGAAAGATACCCGCATGCGGTGGGGAGAGATTCTCCCCCACCGCATAAGCCAGGTCATGGTGAAATCGAGATCCAAAAACCATAATAGCCATGAGTCCATGAGTTTATCTCTCTGGAAAATGGATGTCCAAGAAGATAATCTCAAAATGAAATCCGGGAGATATTATCTCCTCTATGTATGTGTGACATGAATTCGTTGAGGAGCATTTGGTTTTCCTTGAATTCGCCTAGTACTGCACTTGTAACCATACTAGCATCGGTTTTTTTAACCCCCCGCATAACAGAGCAAAAATGAACACCTTCGAGAACCACGGCGACCCCTCGGGGCTGTAAGATGGTATCAAGAGCAGCCGCGATTTGCTGAGTCATACGTTCTTGAACCTGAAAACGACGGGCGTACATCTCAATTAGACGGGGGATTTTCGATAAACCGATTATTTTTCCATTCGGCAAGTAAGCAACATGAGCCTGCCCATAGAAAGGCAGCATATGGTGTTCACAAAGACTATAAAAATCAATATCACGGACGAGCACCATGTTTTCGTAATCGCTTTCGAAAATCGCCCCGTTAACCAGCTTCACCAAGTTAGTATGGTATCCAGCTAAGAGTTCATTATACATGCGGGCAACCCGCTCAGGTGTGCGCTGGAGGCCTTCCCGGTCTGGATTCTCCCCAAGAGTAGTAAGCAAGTCGCGCGTAAGAAGAGCAACCTGAGCATCGTATTGGGTTTCCTCAGAGGACGTTGATCCTTCAAACAGGTCGGTAACTTTGATCGTGTCGATTTTATTATTCATAATACAATTAATTTTGACCTTTCTATTTTTTCCTAGTTTTTGATTCTGGTGACTGGCAAAAGGTTCTGCGAACTCAGAAGCACCTCAATGACAGTTACCTATTAAAACCACCACAATGATTGACGGGGTGATGGCAAAAAATCTTTCGAAATTCATCCTGCTAACCTTCAATAATCTACCGGTTCTCGATCTGAAGCATTTGAGCAATCCAATCGACCCCATCCTGACCCGGACTGATGTCATAGAGAATCTGACGAGTTTCTGGGGAAAAGTGATCTTTGAAACCGTAACCGAGGTCGGATAGCATGGCAGCCAAGGCGATACTCTGGCGAATGTACCAGGTGGAAAGATCTACTATCATTTTTTGACGAGTACGGATGAGTATAGCGTCTCCACATGATCCAATTTCACCTGCGAGAACCTCTGAAGAATCCGGTATGACCATCAGCCACCGCATCGGTCGATGAGGCAAGACCTGGTAGCGGAATATCTGACCGCGACAATGAGCACATTCACGGGGGCAACCAGCCATACATAAAATCCTCATCTGGACATTATCCTGCTCGGCCTGTTCGAGGCTTTCCGAGAGAAGTGTCATTTCCTGCGGCCAAGCAGCTATCAGGAGGTTATCAGATGCTGAAGCAATGGTTGAACGAGCATGCTCAATTAAAACAGGATACCCTTGAACATTCCATATATGTTCACGTTCAACCGGTGTAGAAACTTCCCTGAGGGATTGTTGCGCATTCTCAAGGGTAGATTGGTAACAAGTGCGCATTTTGAGAATCAGTTCTTCGGGAGCCACGGGAGAGTAGCGAATACCTTCGGGGGTATCGAGACGTAAAACTGCGCCGCGCTCCTCAAGTTTTTGGAGCACTTTATAGATATTAGGTCGGGGAATGCTGGAGGTTTTTGCCAGCTCGTAGCCATTAACGGGATTGTGCTGAAGCAAAGCTACATAAGCCTGAGCCTCATATTGTCCAAAACCAAGATCCTGAAGCTGTTTTATGACCGTATCCACATAAACTCCTGTAGTAGTTGCTTAAGCAACTACTACTATTTTACTCCAATATATCTATATTTGTCAAGATAAGGAAATCTTTGAGACAGGAAAGAGGAATATAAAAAACCCGCACCCTTTTTGTGGGTGCGGGTGAGCGGTGAGGTTCCGCTAGATCTAATCAGGCAGGTATAGCTACCTTGGGAAGCGTTTCCATAGCAGCTTGAATGGCTACGGAAGGGTATTCGTAATCCTGCAACTGCCCAGAAAGGTAAGCCTGGTAAGCTGATAGATCAAAGTGCCCGTGCCCGGAAAGGTTAAAGAGGATGACACGCTTCTCGTCTTTTTCTTTTGCGTCTAAAGCCTCATCTATGGCAGCGCGGATGGCATGGGCGGATTCTGGCGCCGGAATAATGCCTTCACTGCGAGAAAATTGCATAGCTGCCTCAAAGGTTTCCAATTGATGTACCGCGATAGCTTGGATATACCCGGCATTATACAAGGCGCATAAACTAGGAGCCATCCCATGATAGCGCAAACCACCCGCATGGATAGGTGGTGGGACAAAGTCGTGACCCAAGGTATACATTTTTACGATTGGAGCCATTTGAGCAGTGTCACCATAATCAAAGGTATATACACCCTTGGTCAAGGAGGGGGTTGCGGTGGGTTCAACGCCAACCAAGCGGGTACGCTGACCCTCGATCAAATTCTGGCGTAAGAAGGGATAGGCCAGGCCAGAAAAATTGGAGCCTCCCCCAACACAACCGATCACGACATCTGGATATTCGCCTGCCATGTCCATTTGCTTGAGCGCCTCTTCGCCGATAACGGTCTGGTGCAGGAGTACATGGTTGAGGACCGAACCCAGGCTGTATTTCTTTTTACCATCTGAGGTAGCGGCAGCTTCTACCGCTTCAGAAATCGCAATTCCTAAAGAACCAGGGGTCTCAGGGTCCTTTGCCAGGATGGCACGACCGAATTGTGTGCGATCGGTGGGGCTAGGGAAAACCTGAGCGCCATAAGTTTCCATCATGATGCGCCGGTAGGGTTTTTGCTGGTATGAGACCTTGACCATGTATACTTCGAGATCGAGATCGAAGAAGTTGCAGGCAAGAGCCAGGGCGGAACCCCATTGTCCAGCACCGGTTTCGGTGGTCAGAGCTTGGGTGCCAGAGATTTTGTTGTAATATGCTTGAGCGATAGCGGTATTTGGTTTGTGACTGCCAGTGGGTGAGACTCCTTCGTGTTTATAGTAAATGTGAGCAGGAGTGTTCAATGCCTTTTCAAGGCGACGAGCCCGCACCAATGGCGTTGGTCTGTATAGTTTGTAAATCTCGCGCACTTCTTCGGGTATTTCAATATAGCGCTCGGTGCTGACCTCCTGCATAATCAGTTCCATCGGAAAGAGCACATTCAGGAAATCGGGTGTGACCGGTTCCTTGGTTTGAGGGTGCAGCACTGGTGTAGGGGGAACGGGCATGTCGGCGTTGATGTTATACCAAAAGCGAGGCAGATCGGTTTCGTTGAGTTGGAAACGAGTTTGGTCGGACATTTAGAGTACCTCCTTGAAATGAATAGGGTTTGGATTATACGGCTGCTACAACGCTCCTATCAGGTGTGAGTCGTTATTGGAACAGCTAGACAGGAGGGACAGGAAAAAAAATACGCCCGTCCCTGGCTTGGGGACGAACGCATGGTCCGCGGTGCCACCCCAGTTAGGCTGTCCGGGGGAATGTGATAAGAAACTTCCCAAGAATAAAAAAACCCGCTGGTGATGCAACGGGTTAAAAGAGGCCAGCCTCACTTGTTACGGGTACGGCTTGAAAAGCTTATACCCTTTACCATGATAACGGTGGCAATTCCGGTTCAGGCTAATAAGTCATGATTGGTATCCAGGCCGTTCGCCTTACAACTCCAAGGTCCATTCAACGCCGCCATGCGGACGGGATTCACACCTGACACCCGTTCTCTGAACCGCGGTTTCGACGCTTACTCGTCCTTTTCACAGTTTTTTAATATATAGGCGAGTTTATACCGTGGATAAAGGGATTTGTCAAGGGAAACCGAAAAAAATTAATTCAATTCTTTGCGAACCAAGAGTTTGGTTGTGAAGGGGTATTGGTTTTTTTCGTCGGCGGGGTGATAGGAGATGTGTTCTACACGCCATTCGTTTTCGTCGAAGTCAGGGAAAAAGATATCAGCCGGGACATCAGCATGGACGATGGTGAGATAGATGCGATCGGCGATGGCTAGTGATTGAGCGTATATCTCAGATCCTCCAATGATGAATGCTTCGCTTTCCGATCTATCCTGGGTGATAGATAGGGCTTCATCGAGAGAGTGAGCCACCAGACAGCCTGCTGGGTAGTAAACTGGGTTGCGCGTCACCACGATATTGGTCCTACCAGGAAGAGGTTTGCCAATGGTTTCATAGGTCTTACGCCCGATAATGAGATGGTGACCCATGGTGAGGGATTTGAAGCGCTTCAGATCTGAAGAAAGGTGCCATGGCAGGCGATCATTCACACCGATGCCGCCTTTCTCGTCCATGGCGACTATGAGAGAAACAATCATACTGCAACTCTGGCTTTGATATGTGGGTGAGCTTGATAATTGAGCAGCTTGAAATCCGGGTAATCAAAGTTGAAGATCGATTTGACGGCAGGATTAAGTTCCATCTGAGGAAGCGGATAAGGCTGGCGCTGCAACTGAATCTTGGCCTGATCAATGTGATTTAAATAGAGATGGACGTCCCCAAATGTCAGAATGAATTCGCCTACTTCCAGGTTACACACCTGAGCCATCATCATGGTTAGGAGTGAATAAGAGGCGATATTGAAAGGAACCCCCAGAAAAATATCGGCAGAACGCTGGTAGAGCTGACAGGAAACCCTGCCGTTGGCGACATAGAACTGAAAGAGTAGATGGCAAGGAGGCAACGCCATTTTCTCGATGTCGGCGGGGTTCCAAGCGGTTACGATCAAACGCCTGGAATTGGGATTGGTTTTGATTTTGTCGACCACAAGGGTGATCTGATCGATGAGGCGACCATCGGCGGTCTTCCAAGAGCGCCATTGGACACCGTAAACTGGGCCTAAATCACCGTTTTGGTCGGCCCATCCATTCCAGATACGCACACCGTGATCTTGAAGGTATTTTATGTTGCTTTTTCCCTGCAGGAACCAAAGCAACTCGTAGATGATGGATTTGAGGTGCAATTTCTTAGTTGTGAGCAAGGGGAAACCATCCTGGAGGTTAAATCTCATTTGGTAACCAAAAAGAGAAAGGGTGCCTGTACCGGTGCGATCTCCTTTCTCCACGCCGTGGTCGAGGATATTTTGCATTAAGTCTAAATATTGTCTCATGGCCACCGTCCTATTTTGGATGGATCTGATCTATTATAGCCTGATTTAGAGACGCTCCATTGGTGATTTTAACTTGACCTCCCAAACACCTACAAGCAGTATGGCTCTGGTACCAGCATGTATTAAGGGCTAAAGTGGATTAACACTGGTATAAAACAAAAAAAAGCGCTCAGCGGCATTTAATTATCTACCAGGCATCTCCTGTCTGGAAAGGGTTTCTCGGGCTTTGTTGATATCCAGATTGATCTGATCTACCAGCGCTTGGACGTTTGGGAACCGTTTCTCGTCTCTTATGCGTGAAAGAAATGCCAAGCCGACTTTTTGGCCGTATATTTGCCGGTCAAAATCGAGAATGTGTGCCTCTACCTGAGGGGTCTCTGGCTGGGAGTTGAAAGTTGGACGGACACCTACGTTGGTTACAGCACCCCAGGTCTTGCCATTGATCTGAGCATGGCAGACATATACACCTGAGGCAGGCAGGGTGCGTTCTGACCAGACGTGCAAATTGGCTGTAGGAATCCCGATGGTACGTCCGCGCCCATCGCCAGGGATAACCTCACCTTCGAGGAGGTAAGGATGCCCTAACAGGCGGGTTGCTAGAGCTATATCACCCGTCGTTAAAGAATTCCGAATTCTGCTGGAAGAGACTACCTCCCCATCGATCTTCACTGGATCCATTACCTCAAGATAAAAACTAAACTGTCCCCCTAACTTGCTAAGGGTGGGAATATCACCCTCCCGATTACGACCCAAGGCGAAATTCGGTCCAACCAAAAGATGGCTCATACCCAGGTGACGCTTCAGTTGGTCGATAAAAACGTAGGCGGAGGTGGATGCAACTTGTTTGTTGAATGGATGCGTAATGACAACATCTACACCGAATTCACCCAAATATACTGCGCGCTCCTGGGGAGTCGTCAGGTAAGAGGGCTTTTCCCTTTTCCCTAATACCAGGGCTGGGTGCGGATGAAATGTAATCACAACTGCCGGCAGCTCTACGGCATGAGCTCCAGCAGTCAAGCTTCGGATAATTTCCTGATGGCCTCGATGAATGCCATCGAAAGATCCAATGGTTATCCAGGAATTGTCTAGGTAAACATCATCTAATGACCAGTAGTGGCGCATAATCAGATTGCCCGGCGCTATCCCGTGATCAGTAGCAAGGAGAGATTTGCTCTTTAATAATAGATAGGCGCGCTGTTGATCTTGGGGAGCGTTCAGGTCTGGAAAAAAACCTTGCGGGGTTGCCACTCGTTCGTTTCGTCATCGAATTCTAACAGAGCGACAAGATCACCCTGCTGGCTGATGCCGCGCACCCACCCTTTAGAGCCAGGTTCAGCCTTAATACGATGACCGTGGCGAACCAGCTCAACTTCGTCGGCATCTAACTCAACCATAGGCCAATCTCCCAGGGCATCGGCGGCCGGGATGAGGTACCGGTACCAGTCTCCAGCGTCAAAAGCTTCTTTCAGCCTGCGTAAGGGGACTGCATCACGGAGGGTAAAGCGACCGCTCTTGGTGCGGCGCAAACCGATAAGATGAGCGCCCGTGCCTAAGGCTTTGCCGAGGTCATTAGCGAGAGATCGAACGTAAGTACCTGAAGAGCAATAAACGTCAACAACCACTTCTGGGGGAGCCCATTCCAAAACATCCAAGCTGTAGACCTGAATCTTGCGCGGTTCCAGCTCCACTTCCTCCCCCTTGCGCGCCATTTCATAAGCCTTCCGCCCTTTGACTTTTACAGCCGAATAAGGGGGAGGGATTTGCTCGATCTCGCCGACAAAAGAATTAAGCACATCAAGGAATGAATCCTCGGAGATTCCGTTCAAAGGTGCGGTGTCCGTGACTTCCCCTTCCGAATCATATGTGTCCGTAGAGCTCCCCAGTCGAATGGTAGCCTGATAGCGTTTGTCAGCTGCGGAAACATATTCGCTCAGCCGAACTGCTGGTCCGACTAACACCACCAGAACCCCTGAGGCACGTGGGTCGAGAGTGCCAGTATGGCCTGCACGGCGGATGCCTGTCCCACGGCGGATAATTTGAACTACGTCATGGGATGTCAATCCTATGGGTTTGTCGATAACCAATACCCCAGATACAACGTTTTTTAAATGATCTCTTTCCATGTTATTGATCCCCGTAAGCTCATTGTTAGGAGAAATTAGCTAAGGAAAGCTTACTTTACCCTTATTATCAAGATATATGCCCCTGAAATTTATCATTGTCAAATAAAACGCGTGTAGCCTTTAGTACCCGCGCTTGTACTTCGGTTAAACTCCCTTCAATTTCCGCTCCAGCAGCAGCTTTATGCCCTCCACCCCCAAAATGAGAAGCGATATGGGAGACATCAAAACCTGGATGAGAGCGCCAGCTAACCTTAACATGATTATCTTCCTGTTCAATAAAGATCATGCAAACGTCTGCATCATCAATGGTAGTAAGCAGGTTTACTAAGTCGGCATCATCATGCCCGGGATAGCCGACTGCGCGGCGGTCATGCAGACTCAATGTCGTCCAGATCATACGCCCCTGGCGTTGAAGATGAGATAATCCTACACCCCAATAGCGAGCAGCTTCAAATGAATGGGTTAATAGGGCGTGATGATATAGCCCTGGTAAGTCGACACCGGTTTCCATTAAAGTTGCTGCAACCTTCAAGGCCTTAGGTGTCATGTTAAAGGTGCGGAAGCCTAAAGTATCTGTGATCAAGCCGTTTAAAAGGGCAGCTGCTACGGGTTGCGTTATGGGCAGACCTAATCTAGGCATAAACTCAGCTAACATTTCTGCTGTGGCTACTGCATCTGTATTTACAAAATTGATGCGGGCAAAGTTCAGATTAGTCGGATGGTGATCTACATTCAAATCGGGTATCGAGTACCCGTTGAGGGCTCGCCCGACACGTTTCAGATCCGAGCAATCTAATACGGCAATCAGGTCAAAATTACCTTGAGGGTGATTCCTAACCAGGTTGCTTCCAACGAGATGGCGAAAGTTACCGGGAACACCGTCGGAAAGGACCATCTGGACATCTTTGCCGATTTCCTGGAGAGACAAACCTAATCCTAGCAATGAACCAACTGCATCCCCATCTGGTCTGATATGCGAAATAACTAAAACCCGTTTTGCCGCCTGGAATTGTTTCTGAACAATCTGCAGCAGGGCCTCATTGTTCATCTATTTCACCCTTCTCATCCTGAAGAGTGGGATTTTCAATCCCCTCGGATGGGATCTCATTGTGAAGAGAGGCCAATAATTCTTCAATATGCTCTGCCCTTTCTAAAGTTGGATCCCAGTGAAAGCGTAAACGAGGAAATATTCGTAACTCTATTCTACTAGCCAGCTCGCTGCGCAAAAATCCACCAGCATGCTCAAAACCAGCGAGCACCTCATCGGCGCGCTGCGAACCTTCTATAGCTGAGATGTAAATATCAGCGAATGTCAATTCCCTATCGACACGAACATCGGTAATGGTTACCCCTTCCAAACGTGGATCTTGAACCTGGCGGATTAACATCTCGGCAAGTTCTTCTTTGATGCGGTCTGCAATGCGCTGAACACGCAATCTTGAAACCAATTAGGCCTCCTAGCTATGTAACCGGGACCTGCTCGATAATATAGCACTCTAGAAAATCACCTTCTTCGAAAGCGTCGAAGCCTTTTAGGGAGAGGCCGCATTCGAATCCCTGGCGTACTTCCCGGACATCGTCCTGATGATGTTTTAGGGAGGAGATATCGCCTTCGTGTACAACCCGATCATCTCGGATAACACGAATATGAGCATTTCTACGAATTTCCCCATCCACTACGCGACAACCGGCTATATTGCCGAGTCTGGATATATGGAAAATGGCGCGCACTTCAGCATGTCCGATGACCGTTTCTACCTTTTCGGGTTCGAGCATACCCTTAAGGGCTTTTTCGACGTCTTCAGTCAGCCGGTAGATGATATTGTATACGCGGATAGATACACCCTCGGTATCAGCTAATCGCCGGGCGGCTGAATCGGCGTCTACGTTAAAACCGATGACAATAGCTTTAGAAGCAGCAGCGAGCATGACATCACTCTCGCCGATATTACCAGTTTCTGCATGAAGGATATTAATAGCAAGGTCGCCTACGCTCATGTCATTGAGAGATGAAACAATCGGTTCTAGGGAACCCTGGACATCAGCTTTTATGATCAATCGCAGCTCATGCACTTCACCAGCTTGAAAACGGTCGAAGAGGTGTTCAAGTGTCATAGCGCTTTTCTGGCGAGAAGCAACCTCTTCTTCTTGAGCCAGAATGCGTTTATTGATGATATTACGCGCTTCTCGATCCGATGCGACTACCTGGAATAACTCCCCAGCCTCAGGCACATCATTCAAACCCATAACCGCAACAGGTGTTGAAGGACCAGCTTGTTCGACCCGGTTGCCGCGATGATCAAACATGGCTCGTAGATGGCCATAAGAAGTGCCTACAACCAACACCTCACCGAGTTTGAGTGTGCCGTTCTGTATTAACAGGGTTGCTAATACGCCTTTGGAGCGATCAATTTCGGCTTCGATGACGGTGCCAATGCAGCGGCCCTCGGGATTAGCGCGAATGTCAGCGGAATCGGCTACCAACAAGACAGCCTCGAGCAAATCTTCCAAACCTTCTTGGCGCTTGGCTGACATGGGTACGATAATCGTGTCGCCGTCCCATTCGTCTGGAACCAGGCCAATTTCAGCCAATTGCTGCTTTACGCGATCTGGATCGGCGTTTTGTTTGTCAATTTTGTTGAGGGCGACCAGGATGGGTACTTTGGCGACTTTTGCGTGTGCAACGGCTTCACGCGTCTGGGGCATCACGCCATCGTCTGCTGCTACCACCAGCACCACAATATCGGCTCCCTGGGCACCACGAGCTCGCATGGCTGTAAAAGCGGCATGACCAGGAGTGTCGAGAAAAGTGATTAGTCGGTTATTATGTTCCACCTGATAAGCTCCAATGTGTTGGGTGATACCTCCGGCTTCTCCCCCCACTACATTGGTATGACGTATAGCGTCTAATAAGGTAGTCTTGCCATGGTCAACATGACCTAAAATGGTAACAACCGGCGGGCGAGAAATTAATTTCTCCGGTTTTTCGTCAGCGATGAGCTGGCGCCAAAGAGGGATCTCACCGATATCTTCTTCAGGAACTGGCGGGGTTTCAAGGGTGACCTCGTAACCCATTTCAGCAGCTACGATGGCAGCGGTATCAAAATCGATCTGCTGGTTGATATTTGCCATGACTCCATTGGCCATCAAAGTTTTAATGACATCAATGGGGCTGGCCTGGATACTTTCAGCCAATTCCCGCACGGTGATGGAAGCGGGTAATTCGATTGTCTTTTCTCGACCATTAGCACTCATCGGGCACCTCCTTTCAATTTGGTACCGATATGTTAATTTCCGCAACCCGATGAGCCAAGGGAGTGAGTCGAGTTAAAGGGTCATCTCAACAATTAGAGAAATGGGATCTGTCGGGACATCCCTATGCAAGCTCATCATCATTAATCTCAGCCGCATGCAATTCTTCTGGTAAGGAATCCATGAAAGCGGTCAGGCGTTCCAAATCTTTTTCCGTCAGAGGAGTCCTCAAGGCATGTGCCAACGCGCTCTTAAGGCCAAGTTCCCAACAGGAGCGTCTGTCATGCAAGTAAGCTCCTCGGCCAGCCAGTTTGCCGGTTGGGTCAACCAGGATTCCCTGAGGAGAACGCACGATACGAACCAGCGATCTCTTGGGTAAAACCTGACGACAACCGATACAAGTTCGTTGGGGAATATGTTTTCGCCTTCCTGTCGTCTTGGACACCCCAGTCTCTCTCGGGTTGGTGGAATTAATAATCCCAATCATCTTCCCAGGGTTCACCGCCGCGCTTGCGTTTACGTTTGACAATCACGACGTCACGGTCCGGGTCATATTCCACCTGAACGTATTTCTTCTTTTTCTTTTTCTTTTTCTTTCCTTTACCTTCAGGTTCCTCTTCTTCCTCTTCATCTTCTTCAATGTCCATGTCTTCGAATACCTCTGGTTTGAAGGCAAATATCTCTTCCAAAGAGGGAACCTCTTGCTCTTCTTCAACTGCCCCAACTTCCTTTGTAACCTCTTCTACCTCGGTTACAGCAGCAGGCTGGGGAATTTCAACTTCTTCAAGCTCGGCTTCGATTCTTTCTTCAGAGGGAACAATTTCCCCAGCTGCCTCGGCTAGCTGTTCAACCTCAACAGATTCAAGTGCTTCAGGCTCGGCTGCAGCTTCACTGACAGGGGCAACCTCTTCAGGAATTTCAGCGACTTGTTCAACTGCAGCAACTTCGGCTTGAGGCTCGGCTAAAACGGCGAGTTGACCTTCGACCTGTTCTTCGGGGAAGGTGATAGCTGTCAATGTCGTTTCAATCTCTTCTAAGTATTTAGGACCGATACCATTCAAGCCGAGAATTACATCAGAATCTAAGTGCATTTGGAGCATTAAATCTCCAACGGTTTGATAATTGGCTTCGGTGAGCAATGAATACACACGACTGGATAGGTTCAACTCTTCAAGAGGCATATCGAAGGCGGGATCGGGGACGAGGTCTTTGGCTGTTTCGCGGCGTTCCTTAGCAACCTTTTTGGCTGCCTGATGCAGATCAATGATACCTATCTCTACCCGGTCCGCGAACTTGGCTAGGAATGTGTATTCTTCGGGAGTCACCGGGCGGCCTTCGTCCTTCTTGGTTAGAATCATTTCGATCTGCCCGACGTTTTCCGACTCCTCTTCCGCGATGGCGCTGGCTCTCGGATCATTCTGCAGCTTGTACAAGGCATCAGAGGCTGCTTCCGGCAAGCTTTTTATGTCGATTCTCCATGAAGTCAATTTTGCAGCCAAGCGGGCATTTTGCCCATCGCGACCTATTGCTAAGCTGAGCTGATCTTCTGGTACGACAACAGTAGCGGTTTTTGTACCACGAGCAAACTCATTAAGGTATACGCCGGTTACGCGTGCGGGACTCAGTGCCTTGGCAATGTAAACAGCATTATCCGGATTCCATTCGATGACGTCGATTTTCTCATCATTCAGCTCACGCACAATAGCCTGAATGCGAACCCCGCGTATCCCGACACAGGCTCCTACCGGATCTACACCAGGCTGGAGAGCACCTACAGCAACTTTGGAGCGCTGGCCTGGTTCACGAGAGATAGAACGAATTTCAACCTGCCCATGGTAAATTTCAGGAACTTCGTTTTCCAGCAGCCGGCGCAAGAAGTTCCGATGAGCGCGCGAGAGGATTAATTGCGGTCCACGGGGAGAAGACTTGACCTCTAGCAATAATGCCCGAACGCGGTCGTGGAGCCGGAAGCGTTCACCAGGAATTTGTTGATTGCGCGGCATGATGCCTTCCGCTTTCATATCAAGCCCCAGGGTGACGCCTTGGTAGTTAACAGCTTGTACGATGCCACTGACAATCTCGCCTAGCTGTTTGCTGAAATAATCGAGTTGGACGTCACGCTCAGCTTCACGGATGCGTTGCTGAATAACCTGCCGGGCTGTCTGAGCTGCCACGCGACCAAAGTCGCGAGGGGTTGTTTCAACGGTCACCATACTACCTATTTCAGCATTCTTATCTACCTTGATGGCATCCTCTAAAGAGACTTCGGTGCGTTCGTCTTGGACAACTTCGACGACCTCTTTTTCTGCGTAGATGGCAACTTTACCAGTTTCAGGATCAACATTAGCCTCAACCAATTGAGCGTTGGAAGCGTTGACGGCGCGCCGGTAGGCGGAGACCATGGCTGCTTCCAAAGCCTCTAAGACGACTTCTCTTGGCAGTTGTTTATCCTCCAAGACTTCATTAAAGGCCAGGGCAAACTCGTTTTTCATGCGTACTCTTTCTCCAGCTCAATTACTCTCAGGATGGTATTGGCTTACAGGCTTCTATACGAAAGAAAAGTGGGATTCAGCCCACTTTTCGTAGACACCCTTATCGCCTCCACCCCATTCCATAGAGATTCTAGCACGGAATTGTTTGATATGCAAGGTCTTCTGAGAAATGTTGTCTGGACGATAGGTGCTAACGGGTCATCTTTCTTGGGATGGAAGCTGACCCTTTTCCAACCTGGTAGTCGTAAATAAGGTCTCATGCCAATCGCTCTCAATTGGGCGGACTTTTCCAAGGGGAGTTATCCTGAACTTGGGAAATTTCTTTTTCCATGCGCCAGGCAGGTTCATGCACCTCGCGAAGGCGCCCATGGTCATCCAGATAAGACCAAAACCCAGGTTCAGCAGCCACTACATGGTAACCAAGGCGTTCGTATAATTGCCGGGCACGTGGGTTATCGCGACCAACATTTAAAGAAATCCAATGGAAGCCGCGTTCCTTCAGGTCGGATTCGGCTGTCTGGATAAGCAGGGTGCCGATACCCTGATCACGAAATGTGGGACGAACACGAAATCCATAAATATAAGCGCGATCATAACCATCCGCCAATTCATTGCGGTGACTATCCAATTGTACAAATAATTGGCCAATCACATTTATATCTGGCAGGTCAGCGATCCAGAGGACTGCATGACCATCTTGGGCACGAAGAAAAGCCTGGGCGTATAATCGCCGGAAGTGAGTGTATTCTCCATCCCATTCAAGATCTGGCAGGTCCTGATGGGTCACGATACGAATTCGTACTTGGTCAAGCAGAGATGTTTTTTGCATAAAATAAAATTTAGATCTAACTACTTTCTTTATTCGTGTGATTAGAGATTATGTCATCCAAGAAGGCGAGTTCCTGCTCTTTTGTGGTGATTTTTCCATCTAACCAGGCAGTTCGTAAATCGCTTAATATCTGGCGGTAGATTGGACCAGGAGGGAGGCCAAGGGCACGCAGGTCATGGCCATCTACAGTGGGGGTAATATGCCTCCAAACGTTGATGTATGTATTAAGTATCTCATTTAACCGTCGATCTTCGCAAACCAGAAAATTGGCATAGATCGCCAGGGAAGAAGATTCGCTTAGACGGGCAACAACCTGGCTGGGAGACTCATTTCTTATCTTTGGGAGAGCTAGTTTTATACGACGAGCAGACAAGATATCTTGAGCGAGGTCGCGAGGAATTTTTAGTCGAGAGATAACACTGCGAGCTCCTGTATGGGAGAGGCGTATCAGCCACAAAATATAACACAACTGTTGTTTTAAGGAGAACCCTTTTATTGGCTTTTTTAGGCCCCAGTATGGGTCTGGTACGGCTTTTCCTACCCGCTTGAAGAGGCCGCATAACCATTGGTCCCAGATTAGATCTTGATGGATAACCGACAGCAATTCCAATTCTTGCAGACGATCTAGGATGGCGTAGCTGCGTTCTTCTTCCAGGATATGGTTCAATTCATGGCGGATGCGGTCGCCAGAGATGCGATAGAGTAAGGGCCGGGCTTCTTTGAGCAGCTCAAGAGTACGTCCTTCGATTTGAAAATCAAAGCGTTGTTCGAACCGGACTGCCCGCAACATGCGCGTCGGGTCATCGACAAAGGAAAGCGAATGCAGAACGCGCACCAAGCCATGACGCAGGTCGTTCAAACCACCCCAGTGATCATGGAGTTCCCCATAGTGGCGACCATCAAGTCGCAAGGCAAAGGTGTTTATGGTGAAGTCGCGACGGTGCAGGTCAAGCTTGATGCTACCTCGTTCCACGGTAGGTAGAGCAGTGGGGTAAGTGTAGAACTCAGTACGTGCGGTCACGAGATCTAGCGTTTCAGGCAGATCGGCCGGGAGGGCATTGGGCGCATCTAGCGCTTCCAGAAGCATAGAATGAATTTCACCAATATGCCACTGGGCAGTGCCAAAGCTAGCGTGGCTGGTGACGCGACCGCCGTATCTGTCAGCGAGTACACCAGCCAACTTTATAGCATCCCCTTCAACGACCAGATCGAAATCCTGGCTGGGGCGGTCCAACAGCAGATCTCGCACAAAACCCCCGACGATGTAGAGAGCATCACGCTGCTGATGAGCTGCTTGGGCAACGGCTCTAAGCAGAACCAAACGGGCTGCTGGTAATATTGATTCCAGTCGACCAGCCAGGTTCTGCCGACTAGGGAGCTTAGGCTCTTGAGTCAGAGTTTTAAGCAAATCTGTGCGAGTGACAATACCGATAACTTCACCTGTCTCAGGATTTACCACAGGAATCTGCCCCCAACCCGATTCGGTCATCAGGCGTTGCAGGTTTTCGATCGAATCGCTCGGATTGACAGTGAATTCTCCTGCGTCCATCAATTTGTCAGCACTCAGGTTAAGTTTGTGGGATAAGGCGCGGTCAACGGCCCGCCGGGTAAGCAGACCTATGACCTTGCCATCTGTAACGATAGGATAGCCTTCATAGCCATATCGCTGCATGCGGTGAGCAGCTTCATCGACGGAGGTATCCGGAGAGAGCAGTTGCGGGCCGCGAGACATGATCTGGGCGACGGTTATAGCTGGCCGGACATAGCCAGGTAGGATTTTTATTAATTCATCGCAGACTTGCTGTAGACTCTTATCTTTTATCAGGCTCGCTGCCGCACGTTCATGACCACCCCCCCCAAAGCGATCGGCGATTTGGGCCACGTCGATGTTGTCGCTGGTGGAACGGGCGATCAATTGAACGCCACCCCGGGTAGTCACCAGAATGAAGAGGGCGTCAGGATCGAGCAGGTCGCGCATTTTGTGGGCGACGGTGGACAATTCTTCGTCAATATCTTGGGCATCGCCACAAGCAATTACGATGGTATGTCCATTGATATGATGAGCTTTTGCCAACTCACGCAAACGGTCATATAAAGCTTGTTGTTGAGTTGAAAGTGGGTGATTGAGAAAATCGTTTGCGATTTCTAAGCTGGCACCCCGCTCGAGCAGGAATGCGGCAGCATTCAGATCGCGAGGTGTGGTGCGGGTGTATGTGAGAGAACCGGTGTCTTCATAGATACCTAAAAGTAACAGCGTGGCTGGGATGGTGCCCAAGATGCCATTTCGTTCTTGGATTCCTTCCACAAAGAGTGTAGCGGTGGCACCGGTATCTTCGGTAGTGACCTTCCAATTCTCTGGTAGGTCTTGCCTGAGGGGATGGTGGTCAATCACTTGGACTTGTGTATGCGGTCCCATGCCTTTAACGCTGATAATGGATTGGGTATCTACCAGAGTGACCTTTTCAACAGGCTCGGACGGCAGATCGCGAGGGTCCACGAAAGGCAATTCGACGCCGTATAGGGTCACGAAAGCGTTAACATTACGGTTCATCCGGCGCGGCAATACCGGTATGGCGGACTCGGCTAAGAGATAACCGCCCAAAAGGGAGGCGAGAGCATCGAAATCAGCCTGTTCGTGGGTGAGGATGATGTGCATGGTAAGATCGTATACTTTGTTACAGGTTATGTCTTAGATCGCTTTTCACCTTATTGTAATCCACATTTGGATGAGAACAGCAATAGGGCCAGACCAGACCGACCGCATCTTTCTGCTCGTCAAGCGGATTTTCTTATGGAAGATGTTTGTGCAGATAGGTGGCGATGGTCGATTTCCCATTTTTGTGTCACCGGAGTTCAGCTCAAAGATGGAATGAGTAAAATTTCTGGCATAATAAAGGTAATTTGATGGTCTCAACTCCAGATCCCCTCAAAACCCTTTGGGATAACCTACTCTCCCGGCAACCAGAACGTGTCAGAGCGGTTTTTAATTCTTTAAACGCGGAAGATAGGAGGGCGGTGCTGTCTCACCTGGAACGGATGGCGAGCGAACCTGCCTGGCATTCCGAGCAGCGCGCATCAGCGATAGCTGCCCTGCGGGCTTTAAGCGAAGAAACTGGTGCTTAGCAAGGGATAGCGAGACCTTGGGGGATATAAATCTATTCGATTAATCAGGACGAGATGCCTGTATGCGTTTATTTGCCAGCTGGATATATTCCGCATTGATCTCATAGCCAATGTACAGGCGACCATCGAGATAAGCGGCAAGGCAAGTCGTGCCACTGCCAGCGTAAGGATCCAGGACCACATCCCCATTGAATGTGTACAATTGAATCAGGCGATGAGGTAATTCTTCAGGAAAGGGGGCAGGGTGACCGATTTTCTTGGCTGAAACGGCAGGAAAAGTCCAAACGCTTTTTGTCCACTTAAGAAAATCTTCTCTCGAGATGGTATTTTGTTTACCTTTGGGCTTTCTCCGGAAGGTATCTTTTGAAAATACCAGAATATATTCATGGACATCCCTCAGCACAGGGTTAGTAGCGGACATCCAGCTGCCCCAGGCAGTGGATGGGCTGGCGCTTGCAGATTTGTTCCAAATAATCTCACCGCGCATGAGGAAGCCAATCTTTCGAAATTGGTCGACGATGTAGCTGTGCAGGGGGATATACGGTTTTCTGCCGAGGTTTGCGACGTTTACGCAAGCCCTGCCACCGGGCACAAGCACCCGGTAAGTTTCCTGCCACACTTGCATCAATCCATCGAGATATTCAGACAGGTTTAGGTCCTGGTCGTATTCCTTGGAGGCATTATAAGGGGGCGAGGTGACCATTAAATGGATACTTTGATCAGGTAGTTCATCCATGGAGATGCTGGATTTACAAAAGAAGCGATTGAGGTTTTCAGCAGGAACAGGATTTTCAACATATCCCACCTTTTCAGATCCTCTCAATCCTTCGTAGAGTCGACTATCATAAAATGTCGAGGAATCGTGACTTATCCGACCAGATGTTCCAAAAGCGCTTGATTCGGTATGGGAGCGCTTGCGCTTTTCACGGCTCATTTTATTTTCTCCATGATGATTTACTGATAGAGATAGCATGAATAAGTTAGTAGTTACGCAGTTCAGGGGAAAATCAGGGGTGTTTGGGTAACGCCCGCCCAAACACCCCCGTGCTCCCACCAACTGCGTAAGTTCTATAAGTTTTATTGTACAGTAAGGAGGGAATATTGGCACGATTTCTAATAAATTTTCCAGATGATCAAGACAGGCAGAGTCCAGGTACTAATAATCGGGCTTAAGAGGTACGGCAGAGGGTGATGGCTATATCGGATTGGTGTACCTACAGATCACAAATACAATCAGGTGCTTGTGAGGTGCAGCGAGCCTTTAGGTTGCGGTCGATTATTTATTTAAGAGGATAGGTTGCTGAGGCGATCCTAAGACTGGTTGACCATTTCAAATTTGATCAATATAATCAAGCCTAATTATGGATATCCGCGAACTCACCGAGGAAATGCATCGCTTTGTCAAGGCTCAAGGCTGGTATGAAGACGACAGCCTACGGCCTCAGACGTTGCAAAACCTGGCAATATCCCTTGTTTTAGAAGCCAGTGAAGTGCTGGAGCACTTTCAATGGCAAGAAACACCGAGGAACCCACAGGAGCTGGCTGATGAGCTAGCAGATGTGGCTCTTTACCTGCTGCAAATCGCCAGCATCGCTGAGATCGATCTAGAGGAAGCTATTCTAAGAAAGCTCAAGATAAACTATCATCGTAATTGGGAGGACAAGTAGCTGATGCGTGTTACCGTTTTTGGTGGCTCCTCTCCGAGACCGGGAGAGCAGGCCTATAGCGATGCTCAAAGACTGGGTGCATTGTTGGGCGCAGCCGGTCATACAGTGCTTACCGGCGGTTACATCGGGACGATGGAAGCTGTCTCGCGTGGCGTGGCTGAACAAGGTGGGCACGTAATCGGTGTGACTTGTGATCAGATCGAAGCCTGGCGACCTGTCCGTCCAAACCAATGGGTGCAGGAGGAGATGCGGTTTGCGACCCTTCGCCAGCGATTGTTTGCATTAATTGATAATTGCGATGCAGCCATAGCCCTACCGGGAGGAATCGGCACCATAGCCGAAATTGCCCAGATGTGGTCCAACCTTCAAATTGGAGCGATTGCTCGTTGCCCATTGATCCTGATTGGTCCCGGATGGAAGGCGCTCATTGAGCAGTTCTACCTCGATTTCAATAGGTATGTACCTGAGCTTTACCGCCAATTGCTGCTTTTCGCTGAAAGCTGTGATGAAGCAATCAAGATATTGGATCAGGCTTGTGATGGATAGAAGGGGAAGAGCCAACTTTTTGATGATTGGGTTGAGGATGATATGCCAGCTATTCAACTGGCTCGATTGAAGATCCAGTCGGCCAACCTGGCTAAATCCTTTGCTGACCCGCAAGCGTTTGTGGGAGGTTTGCATGAATTGCTCGATTTTTATGCGGATCGAACACGACGACCTGGTCAAGCAGGCGAACCGCCACCCTTGCTTTTCGCTTACAACGTCCCTGTTCAGGTTTTACGACAGATCCTGAGAGAATTATCGCCTTATACAGCGGATAACAACCAAGCTGGCCTGACCTTATGCGACGCTTTATGGGCTGAGCCATATTTCGAATTTCGTCTACTGGCAGCTTCTTTGTTGGGCGAGATCAAGCCAAGCGTACCTGATGCTCATCTTGAGCGCGTAGACAAGTGGACAACCTCCCAAACAGAAGATCGGTTGATGAACGTTTTGGTTAAAGATGGATTAAATCCTTTAAGGCATAATTACCCTGACCAATATCTCAAACAAGTGGAAATTTGGCTGCAATCCGTGGAAATTCACAGCCAAAAATTAGGTCTGCGAGCTTTAACAACCTTGATCGCCACGCAGGATTTCGAAAATTTACCAGCTCTTTACCGGATATTGGCTCCGCAAGTACGCACAGCTCCTGCACAATTGAAGCCAGATTTGCTGGATACCATCAAAGCGCTGGCCCAGCGTTTTCCCAACGAAGCTGCGTTTTTTTTGCGGCAAAACCTGGCAATTAAGACGGACAACCTGGGGACGGCTTGGTTGATTCGAAACAGCTTGCGATATTTTCCAGAAGATACACAGATCAGCCTTAAAGCCGCCTTACGCCAGGATCAATTACTTGATTCTAATCAGGACTCGGGCACTTGAAGGATATGTCTGGAATAGGTGGGTGGATAAAGGCCAACCAAACTCCCAATAAGACCAGTAACTCTGATTGCATCTTTCTCTGGTATAATGGCGGTCGTGACTAGACCTAACGGTGGATAGTGTATATGGCTTTTGAATTGTAGACACCACTACCGGTATGGAGACCTGCACAAACCTTGTTGACCGAATTGGAGTAAGCAGAAGTCATGTCTTTGGATAAAGTTGAAAAGAAAAAAGTAATGGTGGAGTTTTCTCGTCACGAAAACGACACTGGTTCTCCCGAGGTGCAAGTTGCTGTTTTGACCGAGCGAATCAACCAGTTAACGGATCACCTCAGGAACCATAAACATGACGAGTCATCTCGTCGGGGTCTGCTCAAAATGGTCGGTAGGCGTCGCCGGTTGCTGGCTTATATCCGGCGTAAGGATTACCAGCGTTATAAGGCATTAACAGATCGTCTTAGCATTCGACGCAAGTGAGGCAGCCTTACCCGAGTAGATGGCACGAATGGGGTGATGAAGGATTACTGACTACCTTTTCATGGAAAATCCGGAAACTTCCTGGGAAGAATCAGGAAGAAACGAAATATTACTAACCCGTGAGTTGGGAATTGGAGTCTGGTGACAACCATAACCATCACTGTGATAGTTTCCTTTGGCTACAGTGATGTCCAGTTGCCGGCAGCTTCCAGTCCCTGACTTGGTGGGCAAGCATCAGGAGAAAAAATGTTACCAGAGATAAAACAATTTAATACCATGTTGGGTGATAAGCCCATCATCATCGAAACTGGCCATCTGGCTGGTCAAGCAGGTGGCGCAGTCACCGTGCAGATTGGCGACACAATGGTGTTTGCAGCTGCAACGATGAGCGATGAGCCACGTTTAGGGATCGATTTCTTCCCTTTAACTGTGGATTACGAAGAGCGCATGTACGCAGGCGGACGAATCCCCGGTTCTTTTTTCCGTCGAGAAGGTCGACCAAGCGAAGATGCGGTCCTGACAGCGCGGCTCACTGACCGCCCTTTACGGCCTCTGTTCCCCAAAGATCTGCGCAATGACGTGCAGGTGATCCTGTATTCGTTTTCTGCCGATGGGGAAAATCCAATCGACATAGCCGCGGTAAACGCGGCTTCGACCGCCTTGATGATTTCTGATATCCCCTGGGGAGGTCCAGTAGGGGCAGTAAGGATTGGACGGATTGACGGACAATTTGTAGTCAACCCTACCTTTAACGATCAAGGAGAATCTGACCTGGACCTGCGCCTGGCAGGTACCCGGGAAGCGATTTTGATGGTGGAGTGTGCCGCGGATGAGGTCTCTGAAGAGGTCATGGTGGAGGCGTTAGAGTTCGGCCATCAAGCCATCCAACCGATTATTGACTTACAAAATCGCATGGCTGCAGAAGTGGGCAAAGTCAAGCGGGATTACCACCACTTCCGGGTGGAGGACAACTTAACCAGCTCCGTCCAGGAGCGAGCCGATCATGCAATTCGTGAGATATTCGAGGGACCATTTTCTAAAGCGGAACGTAACCAGGCGTTCAAGAAGTTGAAAGAAAGCGTGGTAGCCGAGCTGGCTGGAGACGATGAAACCCTGGTTGGAAATGTGAGCTCTGCCTTCGAAGACACTTTAAAATATGTGGTACGTGAACGCATTTTAGAACAAGGAATTCGTCCCGATGGGCGGGGACTCAAGGATATACGACCAATCTGGTGCCAGGTGGAAGTAAGCCCGCGGGCACATGGCTCTGGGATTTTTACCCGGGGTGAAACCCAGGTGATAACCCTGGCAACTTTAGGGACACCACGAGAGGCTCAGGAGCTGGATAACTTGTCGCCATCTGAATCCAAGAGATATATTCACCATTACAACTTCCCACCGTTTTCAACCGGTGAGGTGCGCCCATTACGGGGAGCGTCTCGCCGTGATGTCGGCCATGGTGCCCTGGCTGAACGGGCACTGATACCGGTCATACCATCTGAAGATGAGTTTCCTTATACCTTAAGGCTGGTTTCTGAAGTGCTCTCTTCGAATGGCTCTTCCTCAATGGCTTCGGTATGCGGTTCGACTTTAGCATTGATGGATACAGGAGTCCCGATAAAAGCACCGGTTGCAGGGGTTGCAATGGGTCTGGTAAAAAGCGAAGATGGCCGCTATGCTATCTTGACAGATATCCTGGGTCTGGAAGACCATTTGGGTGATATGGATTTTAAAGTTGCTGGCTCTGCCAAGGGTATCACTGCCTTGCAGATGGATATAAAAATTATAGGTCTCACTCCCCAGATACTTTCGGAGGCATTAGAACAGGCCCATCAAGGTCGTCTTTACATTCTGGATAAAATAATCGAAGTAATTGCGAAACCACGATCTGAATTAAAACCGCATGCCCCCCGGATCACGACCGTGCATATTCCGGTGGATAAAATTGGCGCTGTGATTGGTCCAGGAGGTAAAACCATCCGCAGCATACAAGAGGAAACCAACACACGCATCGATATCCAGGAGGACGGTTCGGTGTTCATCGCCGCTACTGACCATGAGGGTGAAAGGATAGCTAGGGATCGCATCCTGGCACTCACAGAAACGCCTGAAATAGGCCGGATTTACACCGGAAAGGTAGTCCGGGTCACCGATTTTGGCGCTTTTGTGGAAATCCTTCCTAACACTGACGGTTTGGTGCATATCTCTCAGCTGGACAGCGAACATGTTAATCGAGTCGAAGATATTGCGCGAACAGGGGATGAAATCACGGTGATGGTGACAGATATAGATCCAGCTGGGAAGGTGCGACTTTCGAGACAGGCTGTGTTAGAAGGATGGACAGCCGAAGAAGCGCAAAGACACGACCGACCAGGAGGTCGGCGTACAAGCGGTGGACGTAGAGATAGCCGTCGTGGTGGGGGTGGACGCGACCGGCGTTGAGAATGATCAGTACGAGCGATGTTCCGAGAAACATCGCTCGTTTTTCTTAAGGGAAAGAAAACAGTCCGAGAGGCATTCCATCTTTTGCTCAGGAATCTAAATTTGCTCACATATTTTGTGAGCAAGAGATTAGGGGAGGCAGCGAATCGTACTTTGGATGAGGCATTGGAGATATAATAAATAAGAGAGCCTCTATTGATTATGATTCCAAGGAGTATTCTATGCAATCTGATTTCATATGGATGGATGGTGAGTTGGTCCCCTATGAGAAGGCAACCGTACACTTCATCACACCGACTTTGCACTACGGTGCGGGGGTATTTGAAGGTATTCGTTGCTATAAGACGCCCCGAGGGCCAGCAGTGTTTCGACTGCATGACCACCTCCAACGCTTTCTCGAGTCGATTCATATAATTGGGATAGAGGATTTTCCCTACTCAGTCGAGGATATGCAGCGGGCAGTACACCAGACGATCCAGGTAAATGGTTTCAACGAATGTTATATACGTCCGTTGATGTATTTAGAAGGTCCTATGGGATTGAATATGGACAAATCCCGCCCGAGATTAGGGATCGCTGCCTGGGAATGGGGACCTTATCTGGGCGAAGAATCCCAGAAGAAGGGTATTCACATGATGGTGTCCTCCTTTACCCGCCTGCATCCAAATATTAATATGACCAAATCCAAAGTCGCTGGAAATTACATTAACTCGATGTTGGTGAAAACCTTGGCTCTGCGATCCGGTTATGATGAAGCAGTGATCCTCGATCCGATGGGCTTTGTGGCAGAGTGCACTGGAGAAAACTTGTTCATGGCAAGAAGAGGTCAATTAATTACCCCACCTCGAGCTACAGTGCTGGAAGGTATCACGCGGGATTCGATCATTATCTTGGCGAAAGACATGCAAATTCCTGTCATAGAAGAGATGATCACCCGTGACCAGCTTTATATTGCCGATGAGGTATTTATTAGTGGTACTGCAGCTGAAGTTGTGGGGGTTCGGATGATAGATTACCGAACGGTAGGGAATGGGGGAGTTGGTCCGATCACTTTAGCGTTGTTAAAAGCATTCAGAGAAAATGTTCATGGTGCTGGAAAACATTCGGACGAATGGCTAGATCTTGTAGTCAATACCGAGACAGTCAAAGGAGAAAAGCTGGTCGTTTAACCTTCTGGATAATCTAAATGTGCGCATTTAAACCAACATGGAAGCCTCCAGAGTCTATTTCGACTCAGCCAGAAAGAGTATGACTGCAGACCCCCGCTAAGGGGGTTTGTCTATCTGTAAATAACAGATACCAATAGAAATACTCATAGACTTCTAATGTAACTTTAAATGGGAGTTCTGCATCTGATAAAATAGAAATAGTGTGATATCGATTATAAAAAATTTGATTATAGGTAAGTGGGAATAAACAACCTGCTTTTGGGTTCAGCGCATAAACCCCGGATATTTCTGGATCGAGCCATTTATCATTCGAAATGAAAGGAATTATCCTTCAAAGATGAATGATAATAAAGCCCAACCAAGGGGGGCTGGTTGCGGAATTGGATGCGGATGACATCCTCGCGGTAATCAAGGATTGAGGGAGCTCTATGGATTTCAATCTATCAAATTCATCATTGCCAACTTCTGGTGACAACCATACCAATCAGGAATCTGTGAAGGTATTGATTTTGGGCTCCGGTCCAGCCGGTTTATCGGCAGCGCTATACGCTGCCCGGGCGGACCTGGGTCCGGTGGTCTTAACAGGTATGGAGCTGGGGGGACAAGTTTCTCTGACCTATGTTGTTGAAAATTACCCTGGATTTCCAGAGGGTATTGGCGGATTGGAGATGGTCGAGCTGTTCCAGAAACAAGCGGAGCGCTTCGGGGCCAGGGTTGAAATTGATTCCGCGGTAGAGGTGGACCTCTCTGAACGTCCTTTTGCAGTTAAAACCCAGAATGGAAAGCTATATCTGGTAGAGACCTTGATTGTGGCTACAGGCGCCAGCGCCCGTCATCTAGACGTCCCAGGAGAAACCGAATTCACCGGTCGTGGGGTTTCATACTGTGCCACTTGTGATGGCTGGTTTTTCAAAGAGAAAGATGTCATTGTGGTGGGCGGAGGGGACAGCGCCCTCGAAGAGGGGCTTTTCCTGTCACGCTACGCTGATTCAGTTACTATCGTACACAGGCGAAATGAATTACGGGCTGGTGCGGTTCTACAACAAAGAGCACAGACCAATCCCAAGGTAAAGTTCATGTGGAATACCCTGGTGACCGAAATTACAGGCGACGGTTCTGTGGAAAAAGTGAATCTCAAAGACACCACCACTGGTGATGAACGCATAATGCCAATCAAAGGGGTATTCATATTTATCGGTCATTATCCCAATTCAGACCTGTTCACGAACCAGCTAGAAATGGATGAATTGGGCTACATAATAATTGATAAATATATGCGTACCAGCGTACCAGGGGTTTTTGCAGCAGGAGAAATTGCTGACCCACATTTCCGCCAGGTGATCACATCGGCAGGTATGGGCGCTGCAGCCGCAATGCAAGCTGGTCACTTTTTGGATGAGGATGTTGGATACAGTTCTTGATTATCTCCCTCTGGTGTATTTGCACCAGGGGGGATTCTTGTCAGGAGGTTTTAGCAAGGACTACGATCTGCGCAGAAATATCTTCGATAATTTAAGTAGAATGGACAAATGTGATGATCCTTGAATGTGGAGGCTGTTAATCAGCATCCTGAGAATATGGTTTCAAAGTATTAGTAGTTGCGCAGTTCAGGGGAAAATCGGGGGTGTTTGGGCGGGCAATCCCCGCCCAAACACCCCCATCCTCCCACCAACTGCGTAAGTCCTAAGTATATAAGATTTTCAAATGGAGCGATAAATGAATAATAAAGTGTCGATAATTGGGGCTGGAATGACAGGGGCAACCTCGGCTCACTGGTTAGCGGAGCGTGAAATTGCTGACCTGGTGTTGGTCGACATCGTGGAGGGAATGCCACAAGGTAAAGCATTGGACTTGCAGGAATCTCTACCAGTTATAGGGAGCGACGTAAGAGTGGTCGGTAGCAGCAACTACCAAGCCACTAGTGGATCAGATATCGTCGTAATCACGGCAGGAATCCCGCGAAAACCAGGAATGAGCCGGGAAGACCTGCTAACTACGAATGCGAAAATCGTGCGCACCGCGACGGAAGAATCGCTGAAGTACTCGCCCGATGCAATCCTTGTGGTGCTAACCAATCCGCTAGATACAATGGCGTATCTGACGATGGAAGTAGGTAATCTAACACCTAACCGGGTAATTGGGCAAGCGGGTATCCTAGACTCATCTCGTATGCGGGCATTTGTAGCGATGGAATTAGGGGTTAGTGTTGAAAATATTCACTGTTATGTGTTGGGTGGGCATGGCGATTCAATGGTTCCGTTAACTCATTACTCCAATGTCGCCGGTGTCCCCTTAGATGAAATACTTCCTGCTGAGCGTCTCGATGCGATTGTGCAACGTACCCGCAAAGGAGGTGGGGAGATCGTAAGTTTGTTGAAGACGGGCAGCGCTTATTACGCCCCAGGAGCAGCCATTATGCAAATGGTGGAGGCGATCCTTAAGGATAAGCATCTGATCGTGCCAGCGGCTGCTTATATGCAAGGCGAATATGGTTTGGAAGGCATCTTCTTTGGGGTACCTGTGCAGCTTGGACGCACAGGGGTGGAGAAAATTATCGAATTTAAACTGGACGAGGAAGCACAGGCAGCCTTACAGAAATCAGCAGATGCGGTTAAAGCGTCTGTTGAGGAATTACTCAAATTGGTAGATATTTAATAAATGGCTTCATGACATTTAAGGAGAGGATTATGATCCTAAAAGAAAAAATCGAAGCTCAACTGCCAGATTGGCGTGAGCGAGTAGAAAAATTGGTGGAAGAGCACGGAGATGTAAAAGTCGGGGATGTTACCATCTCACAAATTTACGGAGGTATGCGTGGGGTTAAAGCTTTAGTGACCGATATTTCCTACGTAGACCCCCAGGAAGGCATCCGGTTCAGAGGTCATACTGTTCCAGATACGCTTGAAAAACTGCCCAAACCAGCGCAGGACGCCACTGCCTGGGTGGGTGGTTTGTACTATCTGCTCTTAGTTGGTGAGATTCCTACAAAAGAGCAAGCCCTGGCTGTTGAGGAAGAATGGAAGGCTCGCAGCACAATACCGGAGCACGTCTTCAAAGTGCTTAAAGCCATGCCGCGCGAAACCCATCCCATGATGTTATTCTCGCAAGCAGTCCTATCCCTTCAACCGGCTTCTTTATTTGCCAAGCGCTATCATGAGGGAATGGTCAAAGAAGAATATTGGGAGCCTATGTTGGAGGACAGCTTAAATTTGACAGCAAAGCTGCCAACAATCGCGGCTTATATTTACAGCTTGAAGTATAAGGATGGGAAATTTACGCCGTTAGACCCGAACCTGGATTGGGGTGCCAACTTTGCCCATATGATGGGAATTGAAACCGAGGAATATAAGAACCTCTCACGACTGTATTTTATCCTGCATTCTGATCACGAAAGTGGCAACGCCAGCGCGCATGCCACTCACCTGGCAGCTTCAACGCTATCGGATATCTATTACGCATTTTCAGCGGGTCTGAACAGCCTGGCTGGTCCTCTACACGGTTTGGCGAATCAGGAATGCCTGCGTTGGCTGATGGGAATCTACGATAAGTTCGGCGGCGTCCCCAGCCGGGAGCAAGTTGAGCAGTACGCCTGGGATACACTTGACAGTGGACAGGTGATCCCGGGATACGGACATGCCGTGCTGCGCAGGCCTGACCCACGCTTTACAGCACAGTTCGAGTTTGCCAAAGAACATATGCCAAACGATGAGATCTTTCAAATTGCCAAATTAGTTTATGAAGTGGTGCCGCCAGTGTTGCAAGAGCAAGGGAAGGCCAAAAACCCGTGGGCCAATGTGGATGCCATAAGCGGCACTCTACAAAACCATTACGGCCTGAAAGAAATCGATTTTTATACAGTGATGTTTGGAGTCGGTCGGGCATTGGGTGTTACTGCTAACGCAGTATGGGCACGTGCTTTGGGGCAACCCATTGAGCGACCAAAATCTATAACTACTGCCATGCTAGAAGAGATCACCGAAAGGGTTAAATTGCCTTAGAAATACCTTACTAGTCGCTATAAGGAGCGGTTACCGTGCAGGATATCTGCATGGCAACCGCTTACTTTTGTTTTGGCCTTTGGGAAGAGGCAGATAGTGTCTAAGGCGTGGGCGTGCTGCTAACCGGCACACCGGACCAGATGAAAATACGGGGACTGCTGACAGCGCCAGCTGACTCCCAGATTGGCTTTCCATCATCGTCGGTCCCAATCTGTCTCACCGTTTGCACCGTCCAGCGGAAACCGTGTGGGGTACTTTCAGTAGGACGGAAGGAGGCGGGCACGATGTATTTCGTATCGGTGACATAATCAACCAGTTTGCGGTCCTGGTCTGAGGTAATGTCGTATACGCTGACCTGATAAGCTTCATTTTCGTTGAGGGTTCCAACTGAAGCCCACTGTAAGGTGACCGCGTCTTCCGTAGTGGTGAAGGTTACCCCATCGGCTGGCAAGAGCAGGTTGGGAGCCGGATAAGGCGGTGGTGGTGTGGGCGTTGGTGAAGGCCCTGGGGTGGGATTTTGTTTACACAAGGGGATGGTAATGGGCATTCCAGAAAAAACCGTATCACTGCTCAAACCGTTGTATTCCCTGATAACGGCCATGGGTACATTATAGGCATTGGCAATGCTGCTGAGGGTGTCATTTTCCTGGACGATGTACTCAGCTTTATCGCAAGCCTGTTCAGTGGCTTCAGCAGGGCTAAGGGTGGAGGTGGGCAGAGCGGTGGCGGTGGGAGTGGGATAGGGGATGAGCAGACGTTCGCCGATGGTGAGAGGGTTGCAGTCAGCAGGCAAGTTGTTGAGCAGGACGATGCTCTGGATCGAGACACCAAAGCTATAAGCGATAGCAGCACATGTGTCATTTGGCTGAACGACGTACGTTTGCGGCGTGGGCGTTGGGAGAGGTGTGTCGGTAGGTGTTGGTGTCACCGGAGTAGGGGTCAGGGTGGGCGTAAGCGTGAGCGTTACGGTGGGCGTTGCGGTTGGATCGACTACGCGCCCGGTTTCCTGCAGGGCAAAGAACACAAGGGCTGCTCCGATGCTCAAGAAAAGGGCGAGCAATCCAAGGGCGACTGGCAAGCTCAAGGTGACTTCCGGCATGCGGCTACCTTGGACAGCTTTGGTAGGGCGAGCAGGTTTCTCGCCATAAGAGAATTCAGTGCCACATACCAGGCAGCGTGTGGCGTCCTCAGCCACTCGTGTTCCACAAGTGGGGCAAATTTTAGTGGGTTTTGAAGGAGTATCTTGAACCATAGGCATATATTATGCCGGGATGAATGCCCGGCAGCGGCGATTATACCAGTCTTTTAGGTGCTCTTAATAATTTTAATCTAATGACATAACATACTTGTTTGGCGAATAAAACTATACAAGTGGGACTGTAACAGCTGTCAGGGTGGTTATCACCTTGATGGTATACTGCTCAGAATGGTTACGTACAGTCTTTATGTACATATTCCCTTTTGCCGTCAACGATGCGGTTATTGCGATTTCAACACCTACGCTGGTATTGAGGACCTGGTACCAGCCTATGTAGAGGCGTTATGCGCCGAAATTACTTCCGTTAAGGAAACGGTTGGCGCTTATCTGCCTGTGCACACTATCTTCTTCGGAGGTGGCACACCCTCTCTGTTAACAGTAGGGCAGATTGAGCGTATTTTGATTGGAATTGAAAGTTCTTTTGAGCTACTTCCTGGCCTGGAATTATCCCTAGAGGCTAATCCAGGCAGCCTTTCACTGATTTATTTACAGGAGTTGTATAAATTGGGAGTCAACCGCTTGAGCATTGGAATGCAATCCGCTCAGCCGGAAGAACTTCGCCTGCTCGAACGTCAGCATCGCTATGAGGATGTGATTAATGCGGTTAAATGGGCACGCAAGGCAGGCTTTGACAATCTAAACCTAGATTTAATTTTCGGAACACCATACCAAACCCTGGAGAGCTGGAGCCATTCATTATCATTGGGGTTGGAGTTAAAGCCTGAACATCTTTCACTCTACGCTCTAACGATAGAACATGGGACTCCGCTGGCACATTGGGTGGCACGTGGTTTGCTTCCCGATACCGACTCGGACCTGGCAGCGGAGATGTATGAACTGGCAGACCAACAATTGGCTGGGGTTGGGTACCTCCAATATGAAATCTCTAATTGGGCGCGCCAAAGCAACCAAGGAGAACTGCTTTCCTGCCGGCATAATTTACAATATTGGCATAATCTGCCATATCTCGGATTGGGAGCAGGTGCGCATGGCTATGCAGGCGACTTTCGGACAGCCAATGTCCTTTCGCCTTCGGTTTATATTGAGCGATGCATGCGTGGGAGAAAAGAACAATTTCCTATCACACCAGCGACAGCCAGCGCGTTACCGATTGACCGGGTTACAGAAATGGGGGAAACCATGATGATGGGCTTGCGATTGACTGGAGAAGGGGTCTCAAATGTAGATTTTATGGCGCGCTTCGGTCAGGCTCTTATTGAAGTTTTCCCTAAGGAGATCGAGGAGCTGTTGGCAGCCGGCTTGTTAGAATGGGTTGGAGAGGGACATGAGGTTTTACGGCTGACGCCCGGGGGCAGGTTATTGGGTAATCAAGTATTCATGCGTTTTCTCTAAAACGAAATCCTTGTGGGAATCTCAAGGACATCGTTTCAGCCGACGCGATTTAACAATTGATGCGCAAGCTGCTCTAAGGCCTGACCTGCTTCTCCCTGGGGTTGGGCATATTGCAAGGATTTTAGGGCTTGTATAGTGAGGTTTTCAGCAGTTTCGGTGACGTAGGCGCGCCCTCCATTAGCCTGCAACTCGGCAGCCAATTTGGGAACTTCACCCGCTGTAATTGGTCCTTGTGACCAACGCTCGGCGAAGGGACCATCCTGGCTCAGACCAAACAGTACTGGCAGGGATTTCTTGCCTGATAGCAAATCGCTCTCAGAAGATTTACCGGTAAGGGCATCATCCCCCCAAATTCCTAGCAAATCATCCTGGGCTTGAAACGCCAAGCCCAACGATTCTCCGAATTGGCGATAATGGGTACGAATAGTTTCTGAAACTCCCGCGATCAGCGATCCCAGCTCGGTACAAGCTGCTAATAAGGCGGCGGTTTTACCTTTCACCATAGGCCAATAAGCATCCAGGTTGAGATCCCCGCGCGATTCATAGGCGAGATCCAGATATTGACCCTGAGTCAGCTGCAGGCAAGTCTCTTGGAGGATGCTGATAGCCTGGAGAGTGACTGATGGCGAGACCCTCTCGCTTGACGCCAGCATAGCTAAGTGAGCCAAAGTGAACATAGCGTCTCCTGCATTGATTGCCTGAGCAGTTCCGAATTTATTCCAGACGGTTGGCCTACCCCGGCGCAGAGGGCTGTTGTCCTGGATATCGTCGTGGATTAGAGAAAAATTGTGAACCAGTTCCACGGCAGCTGCAGCAGGTAAAGCGCGCCGCCACTCTCCTCGTGCAGCGGCACAGGTGAGCAATAGGAGCAAAGGACGGATACGTTTGCCCCTGGCAGCAGATCCTGCGCCTTCTCCTTCCCAACCTAAGTGATAGGCCATCATATAATGCAATTCTTGATAGCCGGGACCGTTGAGGCGCTCAACCACCCGGTGGATCTCTTCCTCGATGGCTTGCAGGTATTGTTGGTGATAAGTAGGTATGGTCATTGGTGGAAGGGGGGTCAAATCACGTTTCTGACAACGGGGCTTGGCGCAATTGTGAAAGGTTTTGGCAGCCACAAGCAAACATGCAGACCTGGATTTGCCGTCGGATTTCATTGATGGTTTGAATGGTTTCATCTAGAGAACGGCTGGCTGCTTTTAGAAAGGGACTGGCCATGCCTCCCAAGGCAGCTCCGAGGGCAACAGATTTGGCGATGTCAATACCATTGCGCAGACCACCGGATGCAAAGATGGTCAAATCTGGAGCAGCCTCGCGAATATTGAGGATCGACTCAGCGGTGGGAATGCCCCAATCAATAAACGCAGCTGCCAGGCGAGCCTGGCTTTCTTCTACGGCGCGATACATTTCAACCTGACTCCAAGAGGTACCGCCTGCACCGGCGACGTCTATGGCAGCTACACCCGCGTTAGCGAGAAGACGGGCTGCCTCCTGAGAAAAACCCCAACCGACCTCTTTGGCGATGACGGGGACTGGTAGTGCCTTACAGACGCGCTCAATTTTTTCCAAAAGGCCGGCAAAGCGAGTTTGGCCTTCTGTCTGGACGGCTTCTTGCAGGGCGTTCAAATGCAGAATGAGAGCATCCGCTTCGATCATATCGACAGCTTGCTGGCAATGTTCAATTCCGTAACCGTAATTCAGCTGCACGGCTCCTAAATTCGCAAACAGTAGTACGTCCGGAGCAGTTTGGCGGACCTGAAACGTGGCGGCAAGTTCAGGGTGTTCGAGCGCGGCTCTCTGGGATCCTAAACCCATGGCGATGCCAGTCTCTTGGGCTGCAGTTGCAAGGATCTGGTTAATGGCCCCGGCTTCGGGGGTGCCCCCAGTCATTGAGGATATCAAGATAGGAGCTCTTAAGGTGCGCTTAAATACCTTCAGACTGAGGTCGATGTCATCCAGATTGAGTTCGGGCAAAGCTTGATGAATAAAACGATAGCGTTCCAAACCAGTGGTAATACCAGAAAGCACGTCTTCTTCCAAGTTGATGCGGATGTGATCCGCTTTTCGTGAGCCAATACCCGTAACTTTTGACATTGCTTGGTGTTCCTGTGAGTTGAAACTATCTTACCAGCCGGGATTCCACCTGTCAATAAAATGGATGGTCTTTGTGAGAGAGGAGAAACTAGAGACCTATAAAAATCCTGGCGACAATAAGACGCAATGTTTATCCCGAAATTTGTATTCTTCGAAAGAAGCGGTTCTAAACCTCGGATTCGGTAACTAACTCAAGTTGAGACAAAAGTTCGGACAAAATCAGAAAACCCGTAAATTCAGTCTGTCATTGCGAGCGGAGCGTGGCAATCTCGCCCTTAGCTGGAGATTGCTTCGCCCCTGGTGGGGCTCGCAATGACAAAAATGTCCGAACTTTTGTTCGAAGGTCAGTAATTAAGACTTGACAGATCAGACCCTGCGGATACAATAGGCCCATGGTTTGACACAACTAAAGAAGGAGAATAAGCAATGGCTGACACATTTGAAGAGATCAAAGCAATTATCGTTGATTTGCTGGGTGTGGATGAGGAAAAAGTGACACTCGACGCCAAGTTTCGGGAGGACCTGGAAGCTGATTCACTTGACCTGGTCGAGCTTATAATGGCTTTTGAGGACAAGTTTGGCGGTGAAATATCAGACGAAGACGCTCAAAAGATAAGCACTGTCGGAGATGCAGTACAATACATCGAAAGCCATATGAAGTAACCTAAGGATAAAAGAAGTATTTAGAGGCGCGGAGATTATCCGCGCCTCTTTATGCGCCTCGAATTATTTTCCAGAAAGTTGTTGACAATTCGTTATAAGGCGTTTATATTTATCGAGAGGTTATTATCGCAGGCATCTTTGAAATTCTTTCCTAGTGAACATCTGAAAATCGAGGAGGTAAATAATTGTTAAAGGCTTAACCAGCATTCTTAAAACAATGATGGTGGCCGAAGATACCCGCAATATGTATTACAAGGAGGAGTGAGCGCGATGAGGAAAACGAATCTAGTTTTATTTTGGGGGGTAATGGTTGTAATCCTGTTGATTTCAGGAGCGTGTTTGCCAAAGAGGCAGGCGACTTCTCAGCCCACTGCATCAACAGGCCAATCTTCAACCGGTGGCGCGCAACCAACAGAATCTCAAGGGGCAGGTGGAGAAACATCGCCTCAGACGCCTTCGAACCAATCCGGTGTGCCCGATGACATCCCGATCATGCAAGGTGCATATAAGCTTCAGACAGCACGTGGGGGAGCGAATGTCGTTTACCAAGTCGATGCCGATGTTCAGACTGTGGTTGAATTTTATCAAAACGAATTACCTGGAATGGGCTGGGATATGGCCGGTCCTCCAGACAATGTGGTCGGATCAATAGCCACAATGTTGCGGGAAAACGAAGCCGGTGACAGGATGACTGTCAATATGCAAGGGAACAAAATCGGTGGTTTTGTCCGAGTCACCATCGCGATCGTACGCCACCAATAAATTCAGTTCTTTCGAAAATAAATATTCATAAGGGAGAAGAGAAACCGATCTGTGAGGTTACTCACTCACAGATAATGGACAATTGGATTAGCACCAGAGGTGCTACAATAGGGGGGTTGAATTTGCTGGGGGAAATGTAATTACAGCAAATCAGGAATTTCTTCAGGGTGAGTGGCCACACGTACTCCCACAGATTGCAAGGCCTTGATTTTATCAGATGCCTGGCCCGACCCAGCTTCCACGATAGCGCCGGCGTGTCCCATGCGTTTGCCAGGAGGGGCAGTTTGACCGGCGATGAAGGCGACCACCGGTTTTGTAAGGTGATCGGCGATGTATTCAGCGGCTTTTTCCTCATCTGTGCCACCGATTTCACCGATGAGGACCGCTTTTTCGGTGTAGGGATCGGCTTCGAACATACTGAGGACATCTATAAAGTTGGTGCCATTGATGGGATCCCCGCCGATACCGACGCAAGTGCTGGCGCCAATCCCTACCTCTTTCAAGGCATAAAGCACCTCATAAGTCAGGGTTCCCGATCTAGAGACTAAGCCAACATTCCCGGGAATAGATATGTCACCAGGGATTATGCCCACCTTGCATTCACCAGGTGTCAATAATCCGGGGCAATTGGGACCAACTAAACGGACGCCCTTTTGATCTAGATATCCACACACACACATCATATCCTGTACGGGTATGCCCTCGGTAATACAAACGATCAGCTCAATACCGGCATCAGCAGCCTCGAAGATTGCGTCAGGTGCAAAACGGGCCGGCACAAAAATCACGCTGGTGTTGGCTCCGCGAGCTTCCACTGCAATTTTTACGGAGTCAAAAACAGGGATCTTGCCATCTAGCACCCACTCGCCACCCTTGCCGGGGGTAACACCCGCAACAACATTGGTGCCGTACGCAACCATTTGTTGGGTATGGAAGAGACCCTCGTTACCCGTAATTCCCTGCACAAGCAGGCGAGTGTTCTTGTTGATCAGTATGCTCATCCTTTTCTAACCTCCCTTCGCGGCAGCAATGGATTTCTTGGCTGCCTCAGCCAGGGTTTCTGCGGTAATCATATCGGCGTCGGCCAGGATTTGGCGACCCTCTGTGGCGTTGGTGCCTACCAAACGAGTCACCATAGGAACGTTGGTTTTAACCTCCTGCAACCCGGAGAGGATACCGTGGGCGACTTCATCGCAGCGAGTGATACCCCCGAATATGTTTATCAAGATAACCTTGACAGAGGGGTCGTGCAGGATGATGCGAAGGGCTGCGGCAACTTTATCGGAAGCTGCCCCGCCCCCGATGTCTAGGAAGTTGGCAGGTTCACCCCCAAACAGTTTTATGATATCCATGGTCGCCATAGCTAAACCTGCTCCATTGACCATGCAGCCGATTTCACCACCCAATTTGATATAGGAAAGTCCGTACTTACGAGCTTCTGTTTCTGCCTCGGCTTCGACATCCAGGTCACGCATTTCTGCCAGGTCAGGGTGCCGGAAGAGTGCATTGTCATCAATCAACATTTTGCCATCGACAGCCAGAAGGTTTTTCTGTGCAGTGATGACTAAAGGGTTGATTTCAGCTAAGGTTGCGTCGTTTGACTGGTAGGCCTGCCACAAACCCATTGCAACCTGCCCAAACGATCGCCAGAAATCGCGAGACAGATCGATACCAGTGGCCAGATCGCGAGCCTGATAATCCCTCAAACCCAAGAGTGGGTCGATATACACTTTGATGATTTTATCGGGGGTTTTCCGGGCGACTTCTTCTATATCAACACCACCTTCTGAGGAAGCCATCATCACTGGCTTATGGACAGAGCGGTCATTGGTAATGCCAAGATATATTTCGTTATCAATATCGGCTGCTTCATCTACCAGGACTTTACGAACTGGTAATCCCTTGATTTCCATCGCCAGGATCTGAGCAGCGACATCTTCGGCTTCTTGGGAATTCTTGGCCAGCCTGATGCCCCCGGCTTTACCACGACCACCCACAAGCACCTGTGATTTAATAACAACGCGGCCACCTAACTCTTCAGCGATTTGCTTTGCTTCAATTGAGGTGGCCGCTACCCTTCCTTTTGGTATGGGTACTCCATACTTGGCAAAAATTTGTTTTGATCTATATTCATGTAATTTCATGCAGCGTAACTCCCCAAGCGCAAATTCGGTTAGTACTTTTAAGTGAGTAAGTTTGTTCTTCTAACACGCTGTAAAAGGCGGGTTTAAATCACCCGCCTTTTACAGTCATATGTATCCACATATGATTGTGCGCGCAGAGATTATACCATGGGGTGCCCGTAACCCAATTTGCAGGCTTCGTGGAAGACTCTCGGTTTACTCCGAATTCGATTTGTTCATTGGGAGTCCATTAAGGTATAGGGGGCATTGTAAAATGCATTATCCGGCTATTGCCAGTGTCGCTCACCCATACACCACCGGATGGATCAGCCGTGACAGCGCCAGCCAGACCAAACCCATCTGCGCCCTGGCCGAAATCACCCCAATACCGCAAGAGATCTCCCTGCGAAGTGAATTCCAGGACACGATATCCATCGGGATCGGTGGCATAAACCTGGCCCATTTCATCAACGGCTAAATATGGCTTGTTATCCAAGGACTGACCATACCAGGCAAATATTTCCCAAGAAGTTAATGGAGTATAGTCGCCATTGGCATTCAAAGAAAAGACTTGAATACGCTGGTTCCATGTATCAGCCACATAGAGGCGGTCCTGGCTGTCTACAGCTAAACCTACCGGTTCATTAAACTGGCCAGGTTCTAACCCTTCTCCCCCGAATTGGGCAATGTAATTACCATCTGAATCATAGATAACAATGCGTTTGTTACCGGTATCACTGACGATAACATGACCTTGAGAGTCTATCACGACATCACGTGGCCCCCATAACGCGACTGGAGTTTCGGCGCGGCCCAGGTAACCCCACATGGTGATGAATTGACCTTGAGCAGTGAATTTTTGAATGCGGTGATTCCAAACATCAGCCACATAAACGGAACCATCCGGACCTAAGGCGATCCCCCATGGTTCGTTGAAAGTGCCAGCCGGAGCTGCATTAGGGTCATCGCCACCGAAGGAACCCCATACCTGTATGGGGCTGCCATCACGAGCCAGGTGCTCAACCCGATTGTTTTCGGTGTCTGCTACATAAAGGCTACCATCGGGTGCCACCACCAAGCCGCGTGGACGCATGAACTCACCAGGTTCGGTGCCAGCTGTGCCTATGACGATGTCGGCATTAATTTGCACACCTTTGTCTTTATAGGGGTCAGTGATCACTTCTTCAGACGTCGGACCAACGCCGTAATTCCAAATCTTGGCAGCCACGTCTTTGCGAAGATACATACGCATATGATCGGAGGGAGACCAATTCGGAAGGCTGAGGTCAACATTCGTGAGTTTGCTGTATGGTGTGTAGTTGCGGTTTAACCAAATCTGGAAGATGGCGGAGCGCCAGGCAGGGTCACTGATAGCGTTCCAGATCCGTTGAAGATCGAGGTTGAAGTAATCTTGCATCGGCCACCACATACGGGTATAGTCAAATCTATAGAAATCATTACGCACTACCGGTTCGATTTTATCGTAGTTTCCTTGACCGACGAGGATGATAGGCATCTCACGCAAATCGAGAGTAGGATTTTTTCCATAAAAACGTTGGTTGGGATAATTGCGGAGATACCACCAAAAAGGATACTGGGTGATGTCGTCGTATGCCACTGACAAGGCCAATCCATCGGTTGTGCGACGGGAGATTTCTTCAACCTGAGACATGATTTCCTTGGGCCCTGGGGCAGTATGGGCATAGACCAGGAATTCTGTAGCAAAGTCGTAATTGATATAAGACGCCAGTAAGGCGGTGCGCGCCGTCAGTACACCCAATACTCCAAAAGCCGTTAGAGTCACGAGATAACCGGTCTGATTGAGCGCCCAGGACTTCATCAGATAGGCCAACCCCCAACCGCTGGCTACGGCTGTTAGCAGAGCAGTGATAAACGTGCTGGTAGCTTGTAACTGGGCCAATTCTTTACCCTGGAAGGGAGCATGAGTTCCCAATAAGGAGCCTAAGGTGGATGCCAAACTCAAGAAAAACACAGGAACCAGGATCAAAATTAAGAAGCCTCGTTTTTCCCGGAAAGCAGTCCAGTTGATTGACTCGATCAATCGTCCTAAAGCCCAGGCAGCCAGCAAGATCATTGGCAATGCAATGTGAACGGTAAGCCAGGGCATTTTTTCACCTGCATAGGTGTAGGCAATAACGCTGGTGAGGACCCAAAAGCCGAGTAATGTGACGAAGAGAGGATCTCCTGATGGTTCATGGGAGGTGGCAAGAGGCGAGGATTCCGATGGATCTTCAACCGATTCTGCGGGCAGTGATGCCGGGGTAGCTTTGGGACGAACCACCCAATAAAGAGCCAGCAAGCTGCCTAACGCTGGCAGGTATTCGTAGATTGGTACCTGGATCAGGATATAGTAATACCAGGGTTGGCTGCCTCGCTCTACACCTTGTTGTGCCAGCCAATAGCCTAGAGAACCAACCATTCCTGTAAAAAAGCCACTACCATTGGTGAAGATGGTCGTGTAGAAAATGGTAAAAATCCCGTAGAAGAGCCCGGCATTCAGCAACCACAGGCGTGGGTTCCACCATAATCCAATCACGATGGCAAGCAGAGCCAGGGGGATCAGGAATATGCTGGTATGCAGCATACCCAGGTAAGAATAGTCGGTCGGATCCCAGCCAAGCATTTTGACCGGAAAGGGCGCCAGCATAGGCAGAACCAGGGTGCCAAGCAGGATCAGTAGGTCGAAGGAGCGTTCTGCCCGCAGCAGGGGAATGGTGAAGCCGCGTACCAGGAAAAAGACGGCAATCAGGAAGGTGAGTAAAGCGAATGCACCCAGTAGCAAGGAAACTGATAAGGATGTCCTCGAGGCGATGGTGGCAATACTCTCTCCGGGTACTGAGGGAGCCACCGTTTCCTGAGAACTGATGGGAACTTTGCCTTGATTTAGAATAGTGAATCCTGCTACAGCCCCCAGGAGAAGAACCGCTATGATTAATGCTAGTAAAAAGCGTTGTCTGTTGCTAGGTTGGGGCCAGGGTGATTGTGCTACGCGAAAAATGAAGTAAAAACCCAGAAAGATCAAAGCTTGGGCAGTGTATATAAAAGCAGTCTCTTTGGCGGTGAAATGGAGCACGGTTGCGGCGGTGAGCCAAAAGAGGTACCGGGGGGTGCCATCTTCTAAATTACGAAGAATGCTCCAAATCATCATGACGCCGAATAAGACAACCAGGGCCTCGTTGCGCGCATATCGTCCATAATAGAGCATATAGGGGGAGATCAATAACAAGGCGGCGGCGATGAGCGCTCCAATGCGACCAAGGTAACGACGATAATTCCACATAAAAGCGATGGCGGCAATACTGAATAAAGCAGCTGGGATCCGGGCTGAAAAATCATTATCACCAAAGAGGAAATACGAGAGGGTAATCAGGTGGAATTGCAAGGGACCATGGGTGACTGGGTCGTGTTGATAGCCATCACCCTGGTAAAGACGCCACGAGAAGTAGACATGAGAAGTCTCATCATGACTCATGACGCGTATTCCCAGATCGTAAAAACGGCTGGCGAACGCCAGTAAAAGGATACTAAAGAAAATTACTGCTTCCCAATTGATGGTAATGCTCCTGATCGATAGATGATCTAATTGGGGAGTTTCTTCTTCATAAGAAAGCACTCGAGTGGATTGCATAAAGTGTCCTTAAGGTGGGGTGGGAGATGATTAATTTCCAGATTAGTCCCGAATCAAATATTCCTTAGCTAGTGGCGCATTTTGGAAACTAAATATTCCTCCAATTATATTAGCATCAAAACCATGCAGCGATTTATACCAGATTATATACTTCCTTGGGGGAAATTTCGTTTACATAAATCGTGTTCTAATTTTTGCCTGAGATCTATCACTGTTATTTTATTTTTGTAACCTTTTATGGAGAAGAACATGCCAATGGCCTGGTTTATTGTTTGGAAATTTAAGTTTCCGATCCGCGAGTACACGATCTTATTACTGGTGGGCCGGTCACCGTAACAATAGTATGGATGGTCCCCCTGTAAAGCCATTCTCTAACAGTTCTTTTTTCCAGAAAATGATTCTACACGAACTTGAACTGGGGCAAAGCGGTAACCATTCTCCAGGACTACGTCTTGCCGCCACATATCGAGGTGTACTTCGTCAGGATGGCGGGCAACGAGGACTCGATATCCCTCTTCGTAACCGTAGACAGATAGGACTTATGTTCTCCACAAGGGTAGTGCTCGATCCAATGAGGAATTTATCAGATTAGCCCAGGTTGTTCACCAGACGACTGGAATCTCGTACTTCACTTTCAATCAGTCGGTGCTACTGGCCTGGCATCAAGACGATAGGCGAAAGGCTGGCAATAGGCCCGCGCAAGATCTTCTCTTCGGGCAGTCCGATCTGCGATCCCACTTCTCGGAGCAAGACCATTAGTCTTCATCATGCGAGTAATTTTACCTGATATTGGACACAGTTCGTTATACCCGGTAGACGAATATTTCAGGGTCAGCATACCACTGCATCGCTCTGTTAGAGCAAAACTTTGAAAGCGACCGTATATTATGATAATATGCAGATATGATCGATCAGGAGTATCGTCGCGTCCTATGATGCCAGGGTTTATCCATTTCCAACCCTGCATATCATCGACCTGTTGGTACATCTATGTGTTTATGTCAAGTGCCCAGCGACTTGGGCGTAATTGCTTCTCTCACGGATGTTGATGAGGTTCTGGACGATTTGCAGATAAAAATGTATGCCAGGCGGCGATCAGGATACAAATCCATTGGTAACAAGGTCATCTTGCCGGAAAAAAAAGCCGGATAGTCCAGCTTGAACTGGAGAATCTGTGATCCGATCCCAACGGGAGGGATTTCTTATGCCCAAAAAGTCATCCCAGTTTGGCAAGCTGTCCCCGCAGTACAATTTCTTCTTGAATCCCTACGAAAACGAGCGCTTCACCCGCTGCCCGCAGTGCAGAGCAAAAATGCGCCAGCGCAAGTTGCCCCTGGTGATCCATGTGGACCCGATGTACCCAGTCAGCCTCAACTACACTTGCCGGTATTGCCCGGCCTGTGATCTGCTGATTGCTCACCAGGATGAAATTGAGCATTTGCTGGTCGCTCTATTCGAGCAGCACGCACCAGAGGCGGTTGGCAATGACTATATAGTTCTGGGTACTTTCGAGCATGACTTCTGGAAGCAGGGCACGAAAACACCGCACACCGTTCAAAGCCTGGTTGATAACCTCCACGACTTCAAACAGGTGTTGATTTTCAAGCCAGCGTACATCTGGGTCGGAAAGGAAAAACCTACAGAGAAACGACCAGCCCGAGAAAAACATCGCTCAAAGGTTGCACTGCCTACTACCCTCATTGACAACCCCGACCGTGGCAAAGCGCTGATGGACAAGATGCAAGCGCACTTGCCCATTCCGGTTCGCCCTACGCCGGCGCTGATTAAGCTAGCAAATAAAAAGCGGCTCGGCATCCAGCGAAACGAAAGCCTGCAAATCTGGCGCGTTTTCTACCTGGGTGATGAGGGGGGATTATGTGTGAATCACCCCAGGTGTGAACCGTAAAGAAGCGCTGGTATGTTCCCTGACGCACCTGGAAGTGGTTGGGGACGACTCACTGGCTCGCGAGATGCTCACATACCAGCAAGAACACCGCTGGAAGCTGAGCAGCCAAGATACCCAACGATGTGGCGGCAGATAGCGAATCCTGTTATCAGGAGAAAAGGTTACCCAAGATGATAACCTACCGGTGTCGGGTTCGCTCCCACCCAATCCTGGAACCAATCTTCGTTGAGCTGGATGGCTCGTACCATGATTTCGCGTTTCAGGGTGAAGACGCCATATGACTCCTGAGTCTGCTTATGGGTCTGGTGAATCGCCTTATCCATCTCCGCATGGTCCAACTCACCAGCTTTCCAGCGTTGGAATTTATCGTAGAGCGGGTCGAGCACCTGCCGCCAGCGAGAGTCATAATAGGCAGCCAGCAGAGATTGTTCCCATTGGTACTCAGGGGTATGAGCACGGTTCTTGCGAGACATACAAATACTTCGCTTTGTCTAACGCTCGAGTAATTTGCGATAGGGGTCTAATTCCAAGGCCTGGCGGAATTAACGCTCGGCAGATGGCCCAAATTCGGCGCGCAGCAAGAGTGTGGCCTGTTCAAGTATCTGATCCACAACAGGGGAATGGAAGATCCTCTGATCGTTCGTGACTAGGAACTCAACCAAGGTCAGATCGAACACCTCTCGGCGTCGGGACCCCTTATGCAAAGAGCGGCGTTTACGAGACATAGGTTATCCCTAATCCGTTAACGAGGCTCGTTCTGCCGGAAGAGCTTCATCAGGGCGGTTTCCTACATAACTGGATAGGCGTGCAAGCTGGCTTGCATGGCCCCCTCGACGGTACCATCCACCTTTTCCTGACCAGGGAAGAACCATTCGTCTGGATCGTAGCGGTCCTTGTTGTAGCGGTAAATCGCAAATTCCCAGTCGTCCATCTTGCCCGTATAGGTCAGGCGGCAGATCTGAAATGGCTCACCCGTATCACGGCGATCCAGGTAAAGGAATTGTCCGCGATAGCGCGCCCGATAGCCGTGGGCGGGATTTGCAAAGGTCTCTTGGTTGAACTGGGCAACGATTTGCTCGACCTGGGCCTGGATTGCTTTTGGAATTGCCTTTGTATTTATTCCATCCTCACGATTCTATGGTCTGGAAAACGGCGTCCGCTGGCCAAGATAAATAACTATATAGGCGATCAATACGGTGGCTCAGCGGGACCATCATAGCCGCACATCCCTGTACGCGGAGAATTGAACAACGGCATCGGCTCGCCATAATTTTCGTGCGGATGCTCTTCGACATGCTCATCACATAAGTGACCGGTCTTATTTTCCTCGTAGAGGCATTCAATACACAGCCATTTCGCTGGCTGGCCGCACTCCTGGCAAACTTCCTCCGGCATGACATTCCGCGCCAACAGCACGATCGGATGTTTGGTGGTCGGTTTTCCCTGATGTGCGTCCACCACCTTGATATCGGTTTCGGATGTGGTACCAAAATCATACAGATGGCGCAGAACCAGGCTTGGCTCGAAAATGGCATCCGCCTTGCGAGACTTGCCAACATCGATGCCGCTCCAGCCGCCAATGGTGAACTTACTCAAGTGGTCGCAACATTCCAGCCATATGGCGCGCAGGTATTTGTCCAGCTTGTCAAGTGACGCCGAGCCGACCATTTCCAGGTCGAGCCAGTAATCTTTGTCGTAGGCATCTTGAACTCGTAGATGCCAGAGGGTCTCCACCGGCTGGCTGCTGGCTTCGGCGGACTGGAGATCTTCCAGGCGCTTGGGGCATTTGTCCAAGTGTTTGGTCACGCTGCGTTTGGTGATGACTTCGCCGCAATAGGCGCAGGTTCCATGGGATTCGGGTTTGCGGGGCATAACGATCCTCCTAAAGTCGCTCATCCAAGGGGAAGAGCTGGGTACGATAAATGGCCTTTATAAGTCGAAGACCAGCCAAACAACGCTCGCCATTTCTGGTAGGATGGCAAAATCCAATTTTTCCTTAAGCAGCGCAATAAAACCTCGCCGCGAACTGCTTCTGGAAAAGCCTTTTTGGGCTTAGCTTTCACAACTCCCCTCGAATTTAGAGAAAAGCAGGGCGATCCTATCTGCGCCTGCCTTTCTTAGATGCGCGCAGGGGGTAACTGGATTCCCCGCTCTTCCTTGACTTGGGATCGGACTTTTCCCGCCTGGGTCTTGACTTTCCCGGCTGGCCCTTCAACGCGGCGACTTCTTCTGGTGTTAGGTGGCGCCACTCGCGCGGCTTGAGGCTGCCCAAGCGTAATGTGCCAATGCGAACCCGGATGATGCGTACGACTGGTAGGCCGATACGTGCCCCTACTTCCCGGATTTGGCGTTTACGGCCTTCGCGCATCACCACACGCAGCCAGGTCTCTTTGCCAAATTGAGCCTCTACGTGCACCTCGACCGGAGATGTACGATAGCCATCTTCCAGGACGACGCCGCGCCGCCATATTCCGAGTTGTTCTTCGTCCGGATGACGGGAAAGGAGGACTCGATATTCCTTTTCGTGGCCGTAACGGGGATGTGTCAGACGATTTGTTAGCTCGCCATCGTTGGTAAGCAGAATCAACCCTTCACTGTCGGCATCCAGACGGCCGACCGGATAGAGACGTTCGGGTACAGGTACCAGATCACACACAGTTGGGCGTTGATCGGGGGATTTGACGGCCGAAATGACTCCCTTCGGTTTGTAAAGCGCGATATAGGTGAGAGGTTCGGCGTTCGTTATGGGTCGACCGTCCAGCTCGATTCGATCACGTTGCGGGTCAGCTTTGTCCCCTAGTTTGGCAACATACCCGTTAACCCTGATCCGCCCAGCCTCGATCAGCGTTTCACAGGAGCGTCGCGAACCAAGTCCAGCCCGAGCGAGGATTTTCTGTAAGCGTTCCATTTTCAAGTAGCTGGATACATGCGATTGCTATTCTGCCTCAGTAAGGTTTTGCTCTTGGATCTGTTGACTGTCCTCGTTCGGGGTGATTGGTGGCAAATCCGATAAGGAGTTTAAACCGAAATATTGTAAGAATTCAGAAGTGGTACTATACAAGATGGGACGCCCTGGGCTGCCCGCCCGACCGATTTCTTGAACCAGACCCTTGCTGAGCAAACTTTTTAGAGAGCTGTCGCTATTAACTCCTCGAATAGCATCAACCTGTGGGCGGGTAGCGGGTTGGTTATAGGCAATAATTGCCAAAGTTTCTATGGCAGCGCGGCTCAATCGACTGGTCATCTCCAAACCCAAGAAGTTTTCTACCAAAGGCGCTAATTCAGGCGCGGTGGTCAGCTGTACACGTCCAGCGTGACGCTGAAGACGCAGACCGCGTTGTTTGTAAAAAGCTTCTAATATCCCAAGCTCGATCTCTACCTCTCGGGTTGAAACTCCCAGAGCAACCGCCAATTGCGAGGGTGTGACTGATCCGGGAGCGGCAAAGAGCAGAGCTTCTAACTGGATAGCCAGATCGGATAGGGTATCTGAATGATTTCCGTTAGACATGCTATAATCAAGCCTCGTATAAAATTTATAAGCAGCTTATCATATCTGCAATAATACAAGGATCCGCCTATATATGAGCAGGTATCTACGATTTTCTATTGTTATAGTTCTCCTGGTGGTCGCTTCCCTGGCATGTAGTCTAGGATCTGTAAAGCGTGAAGAAACCAGTACCCCTATTCCGGTTACAACTGAAGCAATTACCAGCCTGGAGGATGCTTTACAAAAAGCCCAAGATCAAGTAACCAACGACCAACCAGTTAAACTAGAAATTAATGAAGCCCAATTGACCTCTCTAGTAGCATTCGAATTGCAAGGACAGGATGAATATCAAGTTTCTGATCCCCAGGTCTATCTACGAGACGGTCAAATCCAGATGGTTGGCAAACTTACCAATCGAAATATAACATTAACCGCAAAAGTAGTTCTAACACCTGAAGTAGACAGCACCGGGTCTATCCACCTTCGTGTGGTTTCGGTAAAATTTGGACCTTTTCCAGTTCCTAAAAACATGGTTTCAGATCTCGAAACAAATCTTGACAAGAGTTTTGCAGATGAAATCGAATCAATGGCTCCGAATACACGAATTGAAAGCATCGTGATACAAGATGGGGTGATGACAATCACCGGACAACCAAAAAAGTGATACCGAGATGGGATTATACCATCGCGAGCACTAATTTAATACCTACCGGCATCATCGGTATAGGATGATATTTTTTTATTCATCAAGAAGCGAACAGAACTCATTCGACCAAGCCGGTTATGGAAAACATCTTAACAGATAGCCAAAACCAATTTAGAAATATGAGATCATTCTTTCTCTCAATTATTCTATTATTGGCAGGTATCTTGCTGGTCAGCTGTAACGCCCCCCAAATGAAACAAGGCAGTATAACTGTGAGCGTTACAGTTGATGGAAAAACCACTAATATTGAGGTAGCCGCTGGTAGCACGGTTGAAGATGCCTTAAAGGCTGCAGGTATCGTTCCAGGAGCTCTCGATCGCAGCAATCCACCATCCTATACCCTGCTAAACGATGGATCTAAGGCGCAATTGATACGCGTGCATGAAGAATTCACCGTTGATCAAGTGGTAATCCCCTACGAGCACCAGCAATTACACAACGAATCTCTACCCATCGGTGAGGAATTCTCGCTTCAGACGGGGCAAAACGGTCTTAAAGAAATTACTACCCGCCGGGTCTTTGAGGATGGGGTTGAGGTATCGAGCAACGTGGTTAAGACCGTGGTATTGAAGGAAGCCCTTCCGCAGATTACCATGGTTGGAGTACAGAAACCTTTCGCGCCCTTTCCGATCCCGGGAAGATTGGCCTATCTGCAAGACGGGAATGCCTGGGTGATGGAGGGCACGACTGCGAACCGGCGGCAGGTGGTTTCGACCAACGATCTTGATGGACGTGTTTTCTCTCTTTCACCCGACGGTTCTTGGTTGCTATTCACACGGCGGAGCGAGGATGAAGAGAATATTAACACTCTGTGGGTTGCAAAGGTAGAAGAGGGATCAGACGAGATGATCGATCTGGATGTGGCAAATGTCGTCCACTTCGCTGATTGGAAGCCAGATTCGGTGCTCACCGTAGCATTCTCCACCGTAGAACCACGCTCAGCTGCTCCTGGGTGGCAGGCTAATAATGATCTAGGATTGATCACTTTTAGTAGTTCGGGATTTGTCCGGCGTTTGCCTCCCATATTAGAGGCCAATTCCGGTGGGTTGTATGGTTGGTGGGGTACTGATTTTGCATGGGCTCCAGATGGATTGCAGTTGGCTTATGCTCGATCTGATAGCATCGGTGTAATCGACTTACAGACTGGGGAGCAACGCACTATTTTCGAGATCACTCCTTTACAGACGTTTGGTGATTGGGCTTGGGTACCTGGTATTTCCTGGGGGTCTGATGGAAATGTACTATTCAGCGAGGAACACCATCCACCAGCAGAATCGCAGGCTTTTGATTTGATGGCAGTCTCATTAGCTGCAAGTAACCCTTTGGTAATTGCCTCCCAGGTGGGTATGTTCGCTTATCCGGTGCCTTCACCAATCAGGGAATTAACTTCCGGAGAATCTGCCTACCGCCTGGCATATTTACAGGCGATTTTCCCCTCTCAAAGCGAAACCAGCCGTTATCGTTTGATGATAATGGACCGTGATGGCTCTAATCGTCATGCCCTTTTCCCAGTTGAAGGAGCAGGTGTGGAGCCCCAACGAGTGGAATGGTCTCCCAAGCCATTGGAGGGAAGGGCAGACAATGCGATTGCCTTCTTAAATCAAAATAACCTTTGGATGGTAGACGCTACCAACGGGGAAGCCTGGCAAGTCACCGGTGATGGTTTAACCAGCAGGATAGATTGGAAGTGAGCGAGGGGTTTGAGGAATAACAATTGCAACTTCTGATATGCGTGGAATTTTTATTAACGCAATGGCCAGGCGGTTATAAGTGAATTAGAATTGAAAATACCGGGTTATAGATGTTGAGCTATAGTTTGTTTGTAATCAAGGGTTTTATTCACGAAACCTAGTTCTTAATAAGGAAGTGTATTATGCGCTGTCTTGTCACAGGAGCAGCTGGATTTATTGGATCTCACCTATGTGATCGCCTTCTAGCAGAAGGACATGAGGTGGTGGGGATGGATAACTTTATCACTGGAGATCAAGCCAATCTGGCTCACTTAGCGGGTCATTCAAAATTTTTATTTATCCGTAACGATGTATCTAATTTCATCTTCGTGCCCGGTAATATTGATGCAGTACTGCACTTTGCTTCGCCAGCTAGCCCCAACCCCAATTCCCCATATGGTTATTTAAACCTGCCCATCCAGACGATGAAAGCTGGCGCGTTGGGCACCCACAATACTTTGGGCATCGCCCGAGATAGAGGAGCGCGTTTTTTGTTGGCTTCGACCAGTGAAATTTACGGTGATCCTTTGGAACACCCGCAAACAGAGGGTTACTGGGGGCATGTGGACCCCATCGGTCCCCGCTCTGTTTATGATGAGGCCAAGCGGTTTGCGGAGGCTTTGACGATGGCTTACCATCGCTTTCATGGCGTGGATACCCGGGTGGCGCGCATCTTCAACACTTATGGACCCCGCATGCATCTGGACGATGGTCGCGTGGTGCCAAACTTCTTAAAACAGGGTCTGTCCAAGATGGCATTGACGATTTATGGTGATGGATCCCAGACCCGTAGTTTCTGCTATATCGACGATCTCATTGAAGGAATCTATCTTCTGTTGCTTTCGCAGGAGCACAACCCGATCAATTTAGGGAATTCAACGGAGACCACTATCTTAGATTTTGCCGAGACTATTAACAAGTTAACTGATAATCAAGCTGGCCTGGAATTTAAACCTCAACAACGTGGAGAAGGAGACCCGCAAAGACGGCAACCTGACATTTCGCGTGCCCGGAAAGTTCTGGGATGGGAGCCAAAAGTGAGCTTGCGAGATGGAATTAAATTGACAATACCGTATTTCGTAGAGAAGTTGGAATTAGTATGATCGTAACGTCGATATTGACAAACCCACGGGAACGAACCCGGTTCTTACGATTCGCCATGGTAGGGATCATTGGGGCTGTGGTGGACTTTGGTACATATACTTTGCTGCACGATCTTATCGGGGTTTCGGCGGTGCCTGCCAGCGTTTTATCTTTTCTAGCAGCTGTAGTGAGCAATTTCACCTGGAATCGCTACTGGACTTATCCCGATTCCCGTTCCAAGCCTATACCAAGGCAAGTCGTTGAGTTCTCCACCGTTAGCGGGGTCGGGTTAGCAATCCGCACACCCATGTTCGCCTTGTTAGTGAACCCATTTCACCAATTTTTCATCAGATTACCCACCATGCCAGTAATCCCGAACGAATACCTAGGAGATAAGGTAGCGCTGGCAATCGTTGTTATCGTTGTGATGTTTTGGAATTTCTTTATTAACCGTTATTGGACGTATGGTGATGTCGAATAGCAGCAAAATGTTTATGGAATTGAAAATTCATTGAAGCAAAAGATGCCAGGTCATCAGCATTTTAGTATAATAATTCCATTATGACCAACATATCCTCTCCCGTTCCTATCTATACCACATCGGGTGATGTGGGGGGATTTTATATGGATCCTTATATCTATAACGGACAGGGCGATTGGATTGGGTGGGTGACATCCGATAAACAGGTCTTTTCGGTACATGGCCGCTATATCGGTTGGATGAGTAAAGACCGGCGCATATTACGAAAATGCGCCACCGATTACAGCCGGTCCAAGCGGACTCCCCCAAAACCACCACCACCTTTCAGACCGCCCGCCCATACGCCTCTCCCCCCGTTAATGGCAGAAATTGCCACCAACGTTATTGACGTTCTGGATGAGAGGCCCGACTTATTGCCAACCATAGATACTTTCGCCTTTACTGATGACGTGGGCTGATCATGAGCGAGTCGCTCAGGGGAAAGCCAATCAGCGCCTCTCAGGTGACCCTTGCCCAATTAATGCAACCTCAACATGCCAACACGCTTGGCAATGTACACGGCGGATGGATTATGCAGCTGGTTGACGAGACAGGCGCGCTGGCTTGTATGCGACACTCCCAACAACGCGTCGTGACGGTGGCCGTGGACCAAATGACTTTTCGTCAGCCTATCCGCATCGGTGATCTGGTAACGATGAATGCAGAAGTTAGCTATGTGGGAAGAACCTCGATGGAGGCTGAGGTACAGGTGGAAGATGAAAATCCGATAACTGGTCAACGTACCCATACGAATACGGCTTATCTGGTATATGTGGCTCTCGATGAAGCTGGCAGACCGATCCCCGTCCTACCGCTCATCCCCGGAACCGAGGCCCAGCAAAAGCGTATGCAAGAGGGACGTGCTTGGCAGGATCACCGTTTAGCGCAAGTCCAAAAAAATGATCGAAATGAGCGATGATCTGATTTCTACCTCAATCGATACACCGCCCGGGACAGATGCAGCGCATGAAGTAAGCTCGCTACGTGAGTTAATCGACAGGGTTTCGGGGAAAGGCTTCCGGACCGTGAAAAGCGAGGGCGATGCTGGTCTGGCAGAGGTATTGCCATTCCCGTTTTTAGCTATGGTGGGCCAGGAAGAGATGAAATTAGCCCTCTTACTAGCGCTGATAAACCCATCAATTGGGGGTGTGTTACTGATCGGCCCACGTGGCACGGGTAAAACTACAGCTGTGCGAAGCTTGGTTGATCTATTGCCACAAGTGCCACGAAGCCTTTGCTTTTATGGTTGTACACCTGAGGATGTAGAAACCGGGGGGATGGACGCCATTTGCCCGGATTGCGCCCAAAAATACGCCAAGGGTGAGCCGCTGGCTGTGATGGATCGTGTTCGCCTGGTGGAATTGCCACTCAATTCTCGTTTGGAGGATGTGATTGGCGGTTTGGATGAACGAGCTGCTCTGCATGAGCGCGTGCGTTTGCGAAGGGGAATAATGGC
>DAOUET010000016.1:0-4050 GCA_034430155.1 Anaerolineales bacterium | reverse complement strand
TTGAACCACTGAGGCACTGATAAATATGAAGCCACTGAATTGGTGATCTCCGCATCCCAAGTCAGGGAACCTAACCCGAATCATGGGCTAAGTGAGATCGTATCAGTGAAATCAGCGCTCTCAGTGTTTCTGTGGTTCTCCGATTGGTGCTCGAGACATTGGGTGATTGAACCACTGAGGCACTGAAGGATGTGAAGCCACTGAATTGATCAGATTCTCGACCAATATAAGGAAACCAGACATGAACGATCAGCCGCCAAAAAAGCCGTACATCAAGCCGGAATATCCTCTCTCTGAGCATACTGGAAGGATTATCGCGGCGGCCAAAGAAGTTCATCACGCCCTCGGCCCCGGATTCGAAGAGGTAATCTACCAACGCGCCTTGGCCCTAGAGCTACCAGCGCATGGGTTGGATCACAGCCGAGAGGTCTGGATTGACGTTCACTATAAAGACCAAGTGATCGGTCGCAAGCGGGTCGATTTTGTCATCGAAGGGATTATGGTTGAGATCAAAGCGAAGGCTATGATCGAAGACGTTGACGTAATCCAGACCTTGTCGTATTTGAAGGCCTCTGGTTTCAAAGTAGGGCTGCTTCTAAATTTTGGGACAAAATCCTTGGGTATCAAAAGACTGGTGAATTAGAGCCATAGGCTGACCCAGACCGCCTCAGTGAAATCAGTGCCTCAGTGGTTCTCAGGTGGTGTGGTGATTGAACCACTGAGGCACTGATAGATACGAAGCCACTGAATAGGTGATCTCCGCTTTTCAGGCCAGGAAACTTAGCGTGAATCATAGGCTGATCAAGATCGTTTCAGTGAAATCAGTGCTCACAGTGGATCAGTGGTTCTCAGGTGGTGTGGTGATTGAACCACTGAGGCACTGAAGGATATGAAGCCACGCTCAGGAGCCCTCAATTATTTTCGAAGTGATCATCAAGAAGGATATAATAATTATCTTACAATAAGGTTCGGAATCACTACAAACCTTTTTTCAATGGAGCCTCGATATTAACACCAATCGTTCAACCAGACCTGAAATCAAACCTGAAGTCCGGCGTGCTATTATTAAGTGGGTCGTCCAGGCTGCCTTTGGCCTGGTGGGTTACGGTTTGATCCTTTTCCTTGCAGCCGGGAAATTAAATTGGGTCTGGGGATGGGTGCTGCTGGGAACCATAGCGGCTTTCCTGGGAGCCCATCCCCTAATCCTGGTACCCATAAACCCTGATCTGCTGGCTGAGCGCGAGAAAGGCATTCTCAGTGAGGGCGTAAAAGCCTGGGATAAATGGATAGCGGCCCTGGCAGCCGGGGTTTTTCCGGTCAGCTCGTGGGTAGTTGCTGGATTAGATACCCGTTTTCATTGGACCTGGCCAATGCCCTTGGGCTTTCATCTACTCGGCCTACTGTTTACTACACTTGGATTGGGACTGTTCTTGTGGGCGATGGCCTGTAACGCATTCTTTTCCGAAGGGGTTCGCATCCAGAATGAGCGCGGCCACACCGTTGCCGATACTGGACCCTACCAGGTGATACGACACCCCGGCTACCTGGGTGCCATCCTAGCTCAACTGGTCACCCCCCTCCTGCTGGGTTCATTCTGGGCCTTAATACCCTCGCTGGCGTCAGCCGGCCTGTATATGATCCGTACCTATCTGGAGGACCAGACCCTTCTGGCAGAGCTGCCCGGCTATAGAGATTATGCACGGCAGACTCGCTACCGGTTACTGCCCTATGTGTGGTAGCCACAAAAGGGCGATTTGCCTCTCGGCCCAATAATTGACAGAATCCAGGCATTCGTGGGGGCGATACCGGCTTTAGGGTTCTCCTTCACCTTTGCGAAAGTGAGGCCCAGGTCCTGTATCCAAAATGGGACTACTTGGTTACTATCAGAGAAAGTTTATAGATAAGAGCAATACCTACAGATTTGTCCTGGTTGTTTGGGCGGCTGTGGTCCCACGGATTGCCGGGATATAATAGGGGAACCTTTCACGAGGAGGCACCCGAAATGGAACAATCCAGCTATAAAGTTTATGCTTACCGGTGGGTCGTGCTGCTGGCCTTTATGGCGGTCGTCGCGGTCAATCAGATCCTGTGGATAACCTTTGCCCCCATAACCAGCCAAGCCGCCAGTTATTTCGGGGTCTCGAGCCTGAGCATCGGCTTACTATCCCTGAGCTTCATGGTAGTCTACATTATCGTCTCAATCCCGGCTTCTTGGGCTATCGACACATTTGGGATCCGCGTGGCGGTGGGAATAGGGGCAGCCTTGACGGGGGTCTTTGGTTTGCTGAGAGGCCTGACGGCAGCATCTTATACGCTGGTGCTTATTTCCCAAATCGGAATCGCCGTAGGGCAGCCATTCATTCTCAACGCTGTGACCAGTGTGGCGGCTCGCTGGTTCCCAACCCAAGAACGGGCAACTGCGGCAGGTTTTGGATCACTGGCGATCTACCTGGGCATCCTCTTGGGCATGGTGCTGACACCCTACCTTGCCATCCAGTCAGGAATCGGTGGTATGTTGGTCGTCTACGGGATCGTGGCAGTGATCGCAGCGGCTGTTTTCTTTGGATTTGCCAGAGAGCGGCCTCCAACGCCTCCATGCCCACCGGACCAGGAAGCGCGCTCCCTGGTCCTTGAGGGCCTCAAGCAAACCGTGCGCAGCCGTGACTTTGTGCTGTTGATGTTCATTTTCTTCGTAGGTCTGGGAGCCTTCAACGCCGTGACGACCTGGATCGAAGAGATCGTCAGACCGAGAGGCTTTTCCATAATCCAGGCCGGAAACACGGGTGGTTTGATGATCCTGGGCGGCGTACTCGGAGCGCTGGTGATGCCATTGCTCTCCGACCACTATCGCAAGCGAACTCCATTTCTTGTCCTGGCAGTAATAGGGGCGACTTTGGGACTGGCTGGTGTCACCTACGCCAGCAGCTACTGGCTGCTGCTATCTGGAGCCTTTGTCTTTGGTTTTTTCTTATTAAGCGCAGGACCACTCGGGTTCCAGTATGGCGCCGAAGTCACCTATCCAACCCCAGAAGGTACCTCAAATGGCCTGCTGTTGCTCATGGGGCAAATTTCAGGTATCGTTTTTATCCTGGGCATGGACAGCTTTAAGTCACCACAGACCGGTTCGATGACCCCTTCACTGGCCGTGCTCATCGGGCTTTTGGTGATAAGCCTGTTCATCAGCACCAGACTCAAGGAAGCCAAGATAACCCCTTAGAGGTTTCATTGAGCGCAAGACTCAGCCTACGAAAAAGAAACCTTTTGGAATTAAAGACCTGGATGGCGGGAATTGCCACCAGTAGGCAATCGCAATTCAGATTACCAAAAGGCATAAAATCGCGGGAGGCGCGGTAAATGAACTCTGAACCCCAAGTACTGTCTCTGGGTGGCCTGGTTCAATACCAGGATGGTGCAGTTGTAAGCCGGACTCTGGTAAAGAAATCGACCGGATCCGTTACCATATTTGCTTTCGATGCCAGCGAATCCTTGAGTGAGCACACAGCTCCCTACGACGCCCTGGTTTACCTGATCGATGGCGAGGCTGACATCAACGTCAGGCAAGACCAATACCATCTAAAGGCTGGTGATATGTTGAGATTACCTGCCAACCAACCTCATGCCGTGCGAGCAACCGTTCGCTGTAAGCTGATGCTGATCATGATAAGAGAGAAGTAAAACCGTATATACGGTGCATGCCGCTTTCATCTGCTTATGGAATAACCAAAACAAAGTCGGACAATTTGCTATATTAATGTCACTCTAAGCCGCCTAAGGAAGCGAAGAGTCCATGTTACGACCGTTTTAATCGAGCAATTCAGGGATTCTTCGGTCGCTTTGCTCCCTCAGAGCAACTGTCTAAATTGTCAAGGGATAAAGCAAAAAATCAAGCCCAATTCAAGCGCCAGGGCTGGCTATTACGGATGATGGAATTGAGAATGATCAATAACTTACGCATACAGGCTGTCAAAGCGAGTTTCTTCTCCTTGCCTTTTGCGAGGAGACGTTCATAGAAGCGGCGGATGACGGGATTAGCTCTGGTAGCAACGAGTG
>DAOUET010000015.1:0-34717 GCA_034430155.1 Anaerolineales bacterium | reverse complement strand
AGATGTCAAAGGTAAATCTAAACACCGGCGATCTGGTCAAATTTACCGCTGGAGAGTGGGGTGGCCTGGTGGGTATCATCACCCAGCCCATCACAACAGACCGCTCCGGTCATGTGCTGGTTTACAAAGATGGCCATATCCTGGGCGTCGAGGCTTCCATTGATGACGTCGTTCCGGCCGATAAATTCAGTGAAGGCTTTGCCCAGCTTGCTTACAATCTCATCAAGCTCGGCAGTCGCGTGATCGAGAAGAGGCTTATTTAGGGTTGCAAAGAGCTTCCCCTGGGTTCCCTGGCGTTAAACTAAGGCCCGGGGGTCAAAAGGTGAAATCTCAACCAGGCCACTTGATGACCTGACCCAGCCGGCATGGAGGCCATAGGATGAAATCAGCCGCACTTCAGCATGCCAAAGAAGGCCTGGAAGAGCTCGATACCGAGAAGATCCTGTCCGCTTACGCCGAAGGTTTCGTCTTCGAGGACGTGCCCTCCGGGGAGAGCATCAGCGACCGCGCCCAGCTGAGAGCCTATTTCGAGGCGCTCTTCGCTCTCCCGCAGGTGGCATTCTCGGAGGTCAAGGTGTACGAGAGCGAGAACTTCGCGGCTGTCGAATGGACCTGGTCCGGCACGAAGCGCTCCTCGGGGCAGGCTTACCGGGTAAAGGGAGCCTCGATCATCGAGCTGCGGGATGGCAGCATCGCCAGAGAGAGCCTGTATTACGATCCCAGAGGACCGCTTTCCTGAGGGCTTCCCTCTCTATCCGTCCGTACCTCCCTCCAAGGAAATCGTTGGTCATGGCAGGTTGAAGCTGGAAAGGAGCCCCGTTCGACCGAATTCTCAGAACGGGTCAGGCAAGGAGGGTCACATATGAGCGTGGATCCCATCCGCGATCCGGAGGGCTGCGAGCCAAGCCACCTTACCGCTGCCAGCCAGCTGGCCGGCAGCCGGGTCATCGAGATCGGTTGTGGTAACGGCCGCCTGACCCGGCGATACGCTTCCCTCCCAAAGGAGGTGGTCGGGGTCGACCCGGACCTGGCAGACCTCCGAAAAGCCAGAAAGGACCTGCCGGTACGTGCCCCTCAGGCTCACCTGGTCTGCGCCAAGGCCGAATCGCTGCCGTTCAAGCCGCATGAGTTCGAGGTTGCCATATTCGCCTGGTCTTTGTGATGAGTCCCACCCGAGGGCATGGTGCATGCCCTACATGAAAGCTGGCGTGTACTGGTCCCAGGAGGCCAGCTACTTGACCTCCGGCCGCTGTCAATCAATCCACCCTTCGAGGTCATTTACCCAACCGAGATCAAAGTCCCCGGGCTGGTTGACATGAGTCTCGACCGGGAGAACGAGGTTGCTGCCAACCGGGCGCTTGATGAAGTAGTCCAGGCCGGCACCTTTAAGATCAAGGAGAGAGATTTATTCGACTTCGCCTACTATTGGGATTCTGTTGATGGTGCAATTGCTTATGTCAGGGACGAATGGGAAGACAGTGCCCAGATACCCGAGAAGCTGGTCAAGAGGGCTTGCAGCCTACCGGCCTCGCCTCAGATGCAAAATCGCGTCAGGATTCAGTTGCGCCTACAGCTCACTTCCCTAGAAAAAGCATAGAAACGATGCCGGCCTATATTTCACCGGTGGGGCGAACCTCTTGCGCTTTCTTAAAGCCAACCCGATCCCCCATGCTCTGGTCGCCAGGGGTGGAAACTAATGAAAGTGTTTTGGGTTTTATCAGGTGCAAGCGGTTCAACTTTTTAGTGTAGATGGAGGCAGAGTAGGTGAGCATAGAGCGGCCAACCCTGAACGGATCAGGTCAACCGATGAAGGTCGCACAGGGGATCACCCATAGAAAGGATTGCTACCAATGACTAAAGTCGCTCTGGTTACGGATAGTACAACCCACCTTCCGAAAAAATATATGCAGCAATATGGTATCCGTGAAATCCCTGCCACGATTATCTGGTCTGGCCAGGTCTTGCGCGATGGCGTTGACATCCAGCCGGATGAATTTTATAACCGCCTGAGCACCGCTCACGAGATGCCGGGCACCTCCCAACCGTCTCCCATCGCGGTGAAGGAAACTTTCGATGAGTTGCTGGCTGAAGGGTTTGACATCTTAGCGATCTTCATCTCACAGAAATTGTCAGGCACCTTCGCATCGGCACAACAAGCCCTGGCAATGTTGCCCGGCGAGAATATCGAGGTGATCGACTCACGCACGGGCTCAATGGGAGCCGGGTGGCCAATTCTCACCGCGGCGCGAGCAGCCGCGGAAGGCGCTGGCCTGGCAGAATGTAAATATATCGCTCAAAAGGCGCTGGATCATGTTGGGATCCTGCTGGTGGTGGATACCCTGGAATTCTTACACCGCGGCGGGAGGATTGGAAGGGCACAGCGTTTCCTCGGGTCAGCATTAAACCTCAAACCCATTTTGGAAGTGGCGGATGGTGAATTTATCCCCCTGGAACGCGTGCGTACTCGCCGGAAGGCGTTTGACCGCCTGTTGGAGTTGCTGGAGGAGTATATAGGCGGACGCAGCCCGGTTCACCTGGCGGTTTTACACGCCAACGCGCTGGATAATGCCCAGGAATTGCATGAGCAGGCAGCCGCCAGGGTAAACCCGGTTGAGACTCTCATTGCGGAAGTGAGCCCGGCGGTTGGGGCCCACTTGGGCCCGGGCACGGTTGGTTTTGCCTTTATGGCCGGGATAGAGCCGAGAACCCCAGGCCCAACCCGTTGACGGCGGGATAGGAACTAGCCTGATCTGGCTTATGTGGGTTACCAGTGGGCTAGCTATCCATTCCGGCCGCAGGGTCGTTCCTCACGCTTGCATTTGGGCATAGCGAACGTTGATCAGGATGCACGCCCGCTTTCCGGGCTTTTGCAAGCAGCAAGGCTGATGAGCAGCTCTTCGGACTGAGCCTGCTTGTCTCCGGCCCATCCTTAGCCGTAGAGGCATGCGTTGAACTATCAATCGATATAAGGCTAATTGAGAATGGAGTCGCCATCGCTTGCACCTGGCAGGCAACTAAGAAACCTCATAATCTATCTCTCGATTTTCTTTGTCGTTTGGGCCTTGCGGGCGACCGTGCTATACCCGATTGATGAAAATATCAAGGCGATTTCAGACGCATGGCGGCAGGTATATGCGGATACGATCCGGCTTCTTATCTTTGTCTTGCCTGTAATCATCTATCTGGCGTTCCTCGCTAAAGTTAAACCGCTGCGTTACCTTTACCTGAATACCCCCGTCAATCGCAAAGGATTACTGCAAGCCAGCATAGTGACCATACTTATTTTCATCTTAGGGCTACTGTTCGACTATATCCTGGCAGGCGAAGGCCGACACCTGTCGATCCTAATCCCCTCCTGGCAATGGTATCAGATCTTTTTGGGGTTACCCATGGCGCCATTAGCGGAGGAAATTCTGTTTCGAGGATTTTTGCTGCGAGCATTTCAAGATTTTATGAATTTTTGGGCAGCCGATTTATTGACAAGTGCCCTGTTCGTAGCGGTCCATTGGTCATATTGGTTATATTCGCAAGGCTTACACATGGGTCTGGTAATGCTATCGCTGAGGATTTTTATCATCGGAATCCTGTTAGGATATTTTGTCCGCAAATCAAATTCGCTTTGGCCGAGTATCCTGGCACACATATTGAATAATTTTATTTCGGTTGCTTTACTTTTTGGTTAATCGCGAGCTTACCCCGCCTGAGGTCGACCCGCCCTCGGCGCTGGAAAAGCGGCCTGACTTGACCAGGGTCCCCAAGAGGGTACAATAATTTCACGGCCAAGCTGCTGGGCGGCTGACGCCCCCGTGGATGGCGTGCTCATCTTACCTTTGAGATCGACAAAATGAACAGACATACCAGGTATCAAGGATTAGTTATCAGGGACGACCATGTCCTCTTGATTAGACATCAGGAGTTCGCAACCGGTCGCGGCTATTGGGTTATCCCCGGAGGTGGCCGGGAACCTGAGGAGACCGAGCAAGAGTGCGTCATACGGGAGGTGCATGAGGAAACCAACCTGGAGGTTATGGTCGAACGGCTTTTGTTTGATGAACCCGGGCATCCTGATGGCGGCTATAAACGGCGCAAGACCTACCTGTGCAGGCCGGTTAGCGGGCAGGCCTCGCCGGGGTATGAGCCCGAGTTTGAGGCCGCCGAGAACTATTCCATCGTTGAGGTGCGCTGGTTTGATCTTCGCAATGAGCGTGAGTGGGGCTCGGATCTGATTCAAGATCCCTTCACTTACCCACAACTTGTGCGGGTAAGGCAGGAGCTTGGGTATCGAGATTAATGCGGCCGTAGCGAGGTCCTCAATCCTATGGATTCCACCGGAGTATGGGCGGAACCGCCATTTGCTTGGTCCCTGTACGTATAGGCTACCCCTTTGGGTAGCCGCTGCCTGGTTGGTTAGCCGCTACGGTTCCGATCTTATGATTTGGGAAGGCGACCAGGCGGGGGAAAGGATGATCAAATGACAAATGAGCAAAATTTCTTCAATTTCGCGGCTCATGTGGGCCTGACAAAACACTTAGGTGGCCTCAAGGCTACCGCAGAACTGATTGACTTATGCCACATCGAAGCCCACAAATACGTCTTAGATGTCGGCTGCGGAGCGGGGGCAACCCCTTGCTTCCTGGCTGAAAGATATGGCTGTATAGTGGTGGGGGTGGACATCCATCCTGGTATGGTCGAGAAGTCTATCGAGCGAGCCAGAAGACTGGGGCTGGCGGACCGGGTCGAATTCCGGGTCGCAGATGCACAAAGTCTCCCATTTGAAGATGGTCTTTTCGATGCCGTCATCAGCGAGTCGGTCACCGCCTTTCCAGAAGACAAACAGAAATCGGTGGACGAATATGCGCGCCTGACCAAGCCAGGAGGCTACGTCGGGCTCAACGAGTCAACCTGGCTCAAATATCCCCCTTCAGTGGAAATGATTGCCTGGGCCACCCAGAATGTGGGCGCCCAGGTCAGGCCTCTGACCTCCGATGGTTGGGCGGGATTGCTGGAGAGCGCCGGCTTGCAGGATATCGTTGTGAGGATTTATGAGATTGACCTCCAAAACGAAGCCAAAGGCATACTTGGGCGCTACGGTTGGCAAGAAATGTTGAGAGTTATGGGCAGAACCCTCTCTCTTTATGCCCGGGATCCAAATTACCGGAGATTTGTGAAGGGCGTAAGCCAGGGGGGCATCACGCCCAAGAACCTGGATGAATATTTCGGATACGGTGTATACGTCGGCAGGAAGTGAATCCGGCAGCCAGATTCACTTCCATGATCACCCCCTACCGTAATAAAACCGCCCAGGCCAGCCAATATCAAGAGGATGGCGTTGGTGATATCCAATCCTGAACTTTTACTCGCGCTGCCTTGATCCCACTTCTATCAATAGCACCAAAGTGCTCTTCGGCCAATTCGATGAGCCATTTTTACCCCTCACCCTTGAGAAGCCACTTCCAATTGACTTCCCGATTCCCGACTCTGAAACCCATACCTTCATTTAAGATGTTCATCGAGCGGAGAAGACTATAGGATTCAGTTACGGTGATGCGGGAGTCGAGCGCTTCGAATAATATTCTCATAGACTCGACATCGCTGAATTCCGCACGGTCGGTTGAGACCCAGTTTGGCTTAATGACGATGCACGGGCTTTCGAATAGAGGGTCGACCAACATCTGTCGCAATTCGTTGGAGTCCTTTACTTTCGCTATGGTGGTTGAACCGAACTGATGATGTGGAATAGGCATTTTCCGAGACCGAAGAAGAATCAGGTGAAGGGAGTTTGACGATATTATATTGTAGGTTATAGTGAGCAATGCGTGTTATCAGACTGCCTTTACGACTCCATTAAATATGGTAGGCAAAATCCCCGATGATGGGTCATACCGCCCAAACACCCCCGATTTTCCCCTGAACTGCGTAACTACTATAGCTTTTAAATCTGACCAGGTTTGTGCTGATCAGTGATTTTCCTAATGATCGATAGCCTCGGGATGTCCATCGCCATTCCGGAGGAGAGACTCTGGTCTGCTCTGGGGCCTGATCGCGTGGTATAAATCCTCAATACGACGGCACCTAGAGCACACCGATAACCCGGGAATTAGAAAATCAGACCGCGCCCGTGAGGGGTGATTGAGAACCATGCTTCGGATTGTTATCGTAGGGACCAGTTGTTCGGGAAAAACCACACTGGCAGATAGAATCGCGACCATCAAGGACATCCCCCATATTGAGCTCGACGCCATAAATTGGGGTTCCAATTGGACCCCATTATCCATAGATGAATTCCGGCGAAGGGTGCAGGCGGAGGTTGCTCAAGACCAATGGGTTTTGGATGGGAACTACAGCAAAGTTAGAGACCTCATCTGGTCCAGAGCTACCCATCTCCTGTGGCTCAATCTGCCCTTCCTTATGGTATTTTGGCGGGCACTAACTCGTACAACTAAGCGGGTCATTACCCGCCAGGAACTTTGGGCCGGCAACCGGGAAACCCTCAAAGGGGTATTATTCGAGCGCGACTCAATCCTGTGGTGGGTGATCCGGACACATCGCCGGCGAAGGCGTGAATACAGACAATTGATTGAAAGCAGCCAGTATAGCCACCTGATTGTCTATGAAATCAGAAACTCAGGGGACCTTCAAGAAGTGCTCTTGGAACTGGGGTGCATTGCGGCCGTACAACCCGCTTCTCAGAAACAGACCGAGGCGTGACCTGGATCAGGTTTCCCTGAAAGGCGGGTTGGGCAGTGTTATACTGCAAAACGACTTCAATCTTTCTAGAGGAATATTTTTATGAACACATTTAAATCAATTCTTGGCCCAATGCGGGTACCGTTTTTAATCCTGGCGCCCTCCTGTGTGGCGGTTGGGGTTGGGACGGCCTACTGGCAAACCCATGAATTAAACTGGTTACAAGTTCTTTTGGTCTTTCTCGGCGGGCTAGCAGCTCATATCAGCATCAACACCTACAACGAATACTTTGATTATAGAAGCGGGCTCGACGCGAAGACTCAACCCACACCTTTTAGCGGTGGTAGCGGTACACTACCAGCACATCCAGGTACGGAGAAGAATACCCTTTATCTTGCCATAGGGACCTCTATCTTTGCTGCGGCAATCGGGCTATATTTCGTCTGGCTCCGTGGCTGGCTGTTGCTGCCTCTTGGTATCCTCGGGTTGTTATTGTTGGTAACCTACACGATTTGGTGGGTCTATAATCCAGTGCTTTGTTTAATAGCGCCGGGATTGGGTTTTGGCATTTTAATGGTTATGGGGGTACATTTCTCCTTGACTGGCACGTACACTTGGACATCCTTGGTAGCCTCCCTGGTTCCCACATTCCTGGTCAGCGACTTATTATTGCTCAACCAATTTCCTGATGTTGATGCCGATCGGAGCATTGGGCGCAAACATTACCCTATCACGATTGGGCGACAAGCCAGCAGCCTGCTTTATGGCGCTTTATTATTAATGGCTTACCTTTCGGTGGTGGTTGGTGTGATTTTAAATTTGCTACCTCCCTATTGCTTGCTAGCGTTGTTGACGGGTATCCTGGCTTGGCGAGCTTTCCGAGGCGCTTACCAAAACGCTGAAAACATTCCTGCCTTGGTACCCTCAATGGGCATAAATGTATTAGTCAATTTGACCACACCAATAATGTTGGCGGTTGGACTTTTTATTGGGTGAATGATGACCCAAGGTGGGTCGATATTTTGGAATAGAATCCAGTATGTCCTGGCGGGCTATACACTGGTTGGATGTGCCCGCGTTAAATCTAGTGGATCTGGTTGTCTGATTTGAAATAAATGCTGGTTTAAATTGAGTGATTGGCGGTAAAGCCGCGCCGCCAATGAAATCCGCTCCATTGAGCAGGTTTTTATGAGCCGAATATGGCAAACCTGAAAGCGTTGGTATGAAACCGTACAAGGAACTGACACGTCTGGGCAGGTTGCGGCGTCTAAGGCAGCTCGCTCAGGTTGCGCTCGCTGCTTACGGTCTCACAGATGGGCGCCTGACCTTCCTGCACTACGAGGGAAACCTCATCTTTCGAGTTGATGCGGCGGATCCGAATCCAGAGGCGGTGGAGAGAGGTCCCTATATAAAGAATCGCTATCTCCTGCGGATTCTCACGATGAGTGATGCGGAAGCCATCGCCTCGGAATTGACCTGGCTTGAGGCCTTGAGCCGCGAAGCAGGCCTGCCCGTGCCCGAACCCTTGCCTACTTTGGAAGGTAAGTTGTTAACCAAAATTATCACGCCGGGTGTGCCGCAAGGACGGATTGTCTCGCTGATACGTTGGTTAGACGGACGAAGGCTCACAAAAGGATTTCGTCCCAACCATTTCCAGGCCTGGGGGCAGATGATGGCCCGACTGCACCAGTTTGCAGCAGGCTGGCAGCCTCCAGAGAGGTTCAAGCGACCTCATTGGGACTGGCATGGGCAGTTGGGTGGCAGAGATTTTAATTATTCAGTCGAAGACCTGGTGGATTCGATGCCGAAGCGATTCCAGGAACCCTTTGAAATGGTATCGCGACAAGCCCGCCAGGTCATGCAGGACCTGGGCAAAGGGCCGGATACCTACGGCATGATCCATGCGGATATGTATCCAGAGAATGTGCTTTTCAAGGCCGGAGAGGTTTTCCCCATCGACTTCGAAGACTGCGGCTTCGGGTATTGGATGTGGGATATTGGGGTTGCTTTGTGTCAATGGCCATGGACCGAAGATTGGTATTGGATGCGGGATTCCTTTTTGGAGGGTTATGCCCAAGTCCGCACCTTGCCAGAATCACAGCTTACGCATCTCGACTTGTTTATGGCGGCCCAATATGCAACCATGGTCCTTTGGGCTTCTGCCTTCATCAAGCACGATCCAGCCATGAAGGCTGAACACGAAAAGTGGCGGGACAGGGATGGGAACAAGCTCCTGCGCTACTTCGATCGCCACTGACCGATCAAGCTTGTCCCCTGCTTGCCCAACCAAGGTTATGCTTTGATAAAAAGCAGCTTCCGCAATAAGCAAAGACCATTGGACGCTAGTTGGCGCCTGACCAATGCTTAGAACCAACCGGAGGTCTTGATTAAACCCCTTGGGAATTTGAGCCAGCTTTATTCGTGACGCCGCTCTGCTTAGGCCAAATGAGGAAAGGTTTTGTTGAGGACACAGAAATGGGAATGAAAAGTGATCTGATCGATTTATTAGAATCAAGTGCCAGAATCATTGAATACGCCATCACATGTATTCCACAGGACCGTTTTGAGGAATCTCCTCCACATGGCGATCATCCTAAGTCACATAAAGGGTTCAAAACCTATTTTGGTGCCTGGTCCGGCGCCAGACTGTTATTCCACCTGGTGTTCTACGAGCACACCTATGCAATCCCGACCATGGAACACTGGCTGGGTGCAAGACACCCGCAAGTGGACCTCATCTTTCCTGAATCGGATTTGGAAGACGTAGCCTGGTCACAGTCAGTTCAAGATGGATTGGACAAGGGATCGCTGATTGCCGCGTTCCGTTCGGTTCGATCACAACAGATTAAAATAATCAAAAAAATTCGTGAGGAAGAAATCCATCAAGAGATGGCTGCGACAGGATTGGGAAAGATCTCTTTTGTATTTGTGGTCTCGAAGACCATCCAACATACTCTGGAACACGGCAACGACCTTATGAAAAATGTCCTTTATTGGGAGAGGGCCTTGGCATGGCTTGATGAGCAAGATTGATAAAACCAACAATGGAAAACCTCCTGGGTATGTGATAATGCCACCAAACCCTGGGAGGTACTAAGTGGGTTTCGCCCTGAGGCGATGCGATAGGAATTGTCAATATTGAATAGCATCAAAGCAGCTCGCCCGGCTAAAAAGCCAAACAGCTAACACCTAAAACGGGCAACTCAACGGAATGGAAAATCTCATGAAGATCATCATAATCCTGGCTGGCGTCATTATCGCTCTCATGTTGTTGATCTGGTTGGGGCTACATATCAAACCCAAGCCCTTTGCAGCTTTTCCCCAAGGAACCGCGGTGCCTCGGACCATCCCGCTGCCCGTTGGCCTGCCAGCGCCTGTAGACCGCTTCTACCACCAGATCTATGGCGAAAACGTGCCGGTGATCGAGTCGGCCGTGATTACCGGACGAGCCACCTTACGGTTTATGGGCATCACCTTCCCCGCACGTTTCCGTTTCACACATGACGCCGGGAAGGGGTACCGTCACTATATCGAAGCCACCTTTTTTAGCATATCACTTCTGAAGGTCAACGAACAATTTCTGGGTGGCAAGAGCCGCCTGGAATTGCCCTTTGGCGTCAGCGAGGGCCTCAAAGTGGATCAAGCGGCTAACCTGGCCTTATGGGCAGAATCCATCTGGTTGCCATCTGTCTGGATCACTGATTCGCGAGTTCGTTGGGAACCAGTCGATGAGGACACGGCCCTGCTGGTAGCACCCTTCGGAGAAAATGAGCAGCGATCTGTCGTGCGCTTCGATCCACAGTCGGGAAGGCTGCACATCATGGAAGCCATGCGTTACCAGGGTGCTGACAGCCACAAGAAAACGCTCTGGTTGAACGAAGCCCTGGAGTGGAAAGCCATTAACGGGAGCATGCTCCCCACAATCGGCGCGGTTACCTGGATTGACGAAGGCACTCCCTGGGCAGTGTTCCGCATCGAGCAGGTGGTTTACAATGTAGATGTGCAAGAGTATATCCGGGCAAAGGGACCGTAAGCAGAAGAGTCCTTATATAAGAACCAACTGAGAGTCAAGACAAAATCGAAGTGTGCCCGGAAGAATCGTGCGATCCGGCGCTCGGATTGATAGTATTGATATCAAGGTCAGCCATTACTGGTTTATTCTGAAAGACCACCATTATGCAACGAACGGTTAAGAAAGTCGGAATTATAGCGGGTATGATCACCATCCTGGTGCCCCTGCTGGCTTACTACAAGACCAGCCGCAGGAGCACAGGGCGAAAATCCCCAGGGAAAGACTCTCCGATCACCTGGCTGCAGATGGTCGCTGCGACCATCCTTTACATGGAGGGTGGATTTTTGCTTTGGCGACCGATACCACTATCCATGTCGAAGGGTAAACGGTTGCTAAGCGTGCTGGTCGGTAGTGGGTTATACTTTCCTGGAGTATGCCTATACTTGTGGGGGCATCTCAATCTGGGAGAGCAATTCAGCCCATCGAGCACTTCTAGTGCCAGCCTGTACAAGGACCACCGCCTTATCACAACCGGCCCCTACAGGTGGGTTCGTCACCCCATGTATCTGGGAGTGCTACTGGCAGCCTATGGAGCGTTGCTGATCTATCAAACCTATGCGACGGTGATATACGCTTTGAGCTCGCTGGTTGTGATCCTGAGAGCTCAAAAAGAAGAAGAGCTATTGGCTGAAGAATTCAGGGAAGATTGGAAAGGGTACCAGGGACAAGTGCCAGGGTGGTTGCCACGGCTAAGCAGATTTTAGGCAGCCCTCAAGACCTGCAATAGCCGGGTGGGCAGTCGTCTGGAGGCAGCCATAGCCCTGAGCGGGTAGAGACACCGATTGATAGGAGCGGCAGGCCAACCTCATTTTGGAGGGTAAAGGAAATGACCATTTGCTCAAGGGTGATCAAATGAAGCCCACGATAGATTCATCCACACCAGGAGCGTACCAACCTCTGGTATTGGTTGGGACAGCCTACCAACGCGGTGTCATCCATGGCGAGACCTTGAAAGGGCCAATCCATGATCTGGTCGGTCTGTGGAAAGAGGATCTCAAGAATGGGTTTGGGGGAGAGGTGGATGAACTTATCCGGCGATTTTTCGAGAAGACCAATTTCATCCCCTCAATCAAGCAATGGACCCCTGATCTACTTGAAGAAATCAAGGGAATTGCGGATGGTTCCGGAATCGACTTCGATACCATGCTGGCTTTCCAATTTTTAGATGAGCTGTGGCTAAATATGGAGCCGATCTTGAAAGAGCACTGCAGCAGCCTGGGCTTCAGCGCTGGGGCTACGGAACCAACCTATCTTGCCCAAAATATGGATATTGAAGAATTCCACGATGGTTTCCAGGTCGTATTGCATATCAAACTGCCAGACTCAGATCTAGAATCTTTTATTTCAAGCTTTGCAGGCATGATCGGCTTAAACGGGATGAATAATAAGGCCATTGGGATCTGTTGCAACGCCGAATTCCAGCTCAACCACGCTCTGGATGGCCTGCCGGTGGCTTTCGTGGTCCGAGGAGTCCTGCAACAACAGAGTGAAAAAGAAGCAATTGCCTTCCTTCGCGAGATTAAACATTCCTCCGGGCAAAACTATCTTATCGGTGGGCCGCAAAGAGTTTATGACTTCGAATGCTCGTCCAACCAAGTCGCCCAATATAAACCCAAGGGGCATGAGAAAATCACCTGGCATACTAATCATCCTCTGACCAACCATGACTACTCCCACTCATATCGGGCCATGTTTGAGAAGGAAGGGAGTCCGGTGGTCCCCGCCAACAGCGCGGCGCGCTTCCAGAGCCTCAAGCGACAATTAGAGGCAGGATCCGCAGGTCCGCGCCTGACCCACATCAAGAAGGTTCTGGCCTCCAAGGAATCCATAAAACATCCCATCTGTGGGTCAATGGGCGAGAAAGAATTCTATCATTCGATAGGTTTATTCACCTTTGCCTCGACCATCATGGTGCTTTCCGAAAAGCCCGAATTTCATATCAGCCTGGGACCACCGGACAAAACCCCATACCAGAAGTTCTCATTTGTAAATTAAACCATGTTCACACCACCCGATTGGGCACAGACCGCCACTAAGCCACCCATACACTTAAACTCCTTCCCTGGAGGGTCCATTGAAACGCGTAATCGGGCCATACCAACAGCAAGGTGCTTAGCGGTTGCCCAGGTACAAGACCTGTCAGGGGACCCCAACATGCTTGCCATTAGTAGAAGGTCATTATGACCAGGGACCAGACGCATCAAACGGTTTGTCAGGCTCTGCAAAACAAAGCCGCGGTGGGTTTCGTACGAACCTCTATCAAGGCGGGATATTTTGAAATCCTCCCTACCTCAACCGGGCAGGTTTCCGACATGGTCGACCATGCTTTCGATATGCTGGTGGGAAGTCAGGCTGATGTCAGAGATCCACTAAAACTTATCGAAGTCACATATGCACTACTTGAAGACACTTTCCATAAAGAGGAGGATACTTTCTGGTTCAATCAGGCTTATCACCAATACAAGACATGTAGCAAGCCCGAAGCAGACTTCCAGCAGCTCAAAAACCTGATAAAGGGACAACGCCTGCTGGACTATGGCTGTGGAAGTGGCTACCTAGCAGCCAGATTAGCCAGAGGCGGTTACCAGGTTTACACAACCGATGTGCTGGATTATAGATACGACCAAGCCAAGCATCTCCCCTTCGTTCAAATGGCTTCGTCCAGTGACATTCCCTATCCAGACGATAGCATGGATACCGCACTGGTGCAAGCCGTCCTTCACCACATTGACCCCCCCGATCTGCCCCTGGTCATCCAAGGTATAGCCAGAATCGCCCGGCAGGTCCTAATCAAAGAAGATTGCTATGACCTGCCAATTCATCTTCAGGGCTTGGAGGAAAAAGCCGCGCAACAACCCTTGCTCCAGGTATTTATCAGGATGCCAACCGAGACTCAGTATCTGGCGCTGGTGCTGATCGACTTCTTTGCGAATGCTATCGCCCAAGGCATACCAGAGATGAATATGCCCTTTGCCTTCAAGACCGTGAGCGAGTGGCATGGCATTCTCCCTCGAAATGGGTTGAGGGTAAGCCGGACTCTCCTGGCTGGTTTTGAGCCGGGCAGGATGCATAAAAGCTGTCATGTATGGTTCATATGTGAGCAATTGAGCTAGTCCACCCCCACCCACCAACCAATTTGAAAGGTTGGTAAAAGGAACCCTTGATATACTAAAATAGTTGATGAACGCAACCCAAACAACTTATTTATGAGGCAATAAAATGAGGTTGCGAGGGGAGAAATCCGCGGATACTAACCAATAACCCAGTAACAATCCACATTTAAGGCCTCTCTAGTTGGTCAACTCTACTCCAATGATCTGGTTGTTTTATGGTTATTCCAGGAGGATGCCCCAAACCGGTCTTTCAACCAGAGTAGTACCAGGAGGGTAAGGAGGACTTCATGAAAAACTCACGTTGGTTTGCATTGGGATTAGCTTCTTCGCTAGCCCTGGCAATAGTGGTAGCCCTATTGGTGGTATTAGAGATTGGATCGGCTCAATCGACGGATTCCCACCCGGACCAGACCGGTTTACAACCCTCTCTAAGGCGGGACGGGATTACAGGACCTTTGAGCCTTACAGGCTCATCGGTGACCACCAAGAACTGCTATGAGTCCGTCAAGACCCAAACCCTGTGTTTTACCGTTTACAACGGATCAACCGACGCCGAGTGGCTGGATAGCATCAGGCTAACCTTTCCCACGGCGCTTGGTGATTGGAGCGTATCGTGTAATTCACAGGATGCGACCGACTCTAGCGGAAGTCCGGTCCATCTCACCTGTTCAAATTCCTTCAATTACGAGTTGCTGTATCTCGACAACGATATCGAGACTCCGGTCAGCATCGGAGAGATTTCCTCTGGCAGTAGCTGGAATTTTTGCGCCGATGTAACCATCCCAGGCGGCTACACAGGACCCCGGATCATCAACTGGGGCCTTTCAGGCGATGAAGAACCAGGCAGCGCCGGACCGCACGACATCATTGGCACGCTGGAAGTGCCACAATGCACGCCGTTGATGCTAAATCCTGCCAGCCTATCGGTTGAGGGCTGCAACGACGTTACGCAACTTCACACCTTTGAGCTGTGGAACAACACGGGCAGCGATGGAACCTTCAACCTGACCTACAATGTACCTGCCAGCAACGCGATCTTCTCCGGTCCGTCCAGTTTATCCCTCAATGCCGGTGATACCGTGACCTTCACCGTGCAGCTCAAGCCCAATCTACGCCTGAATCCGGGTGAAAAGATCACCACCACCCTCCAGGTTGCAGGAAATGGCCAATTTGACCAGTCTACCGTGGTAGAGTCAATCACCGAACTATCCGGGTGGGAATCTCGCAAAGACAGCCCCGTCCCATCAATGGACAATGTGGTCGTTTGGGCTTCTCAGACGGACGGCGGACTGTGGTCGATAGGCGGTTATGGTTCCAAGGGCGCCACCCAGCGCTACGACCCGGAGACAGACACCTGGTCGACACACACGCCAGAGACGGCCATCACGCCAACCATCGAGTATCCCATGGATGGTTGTTATGGCTTGAATAAAGATGACGATGAAATAATCGTGCTCTTTCCCGACACCCTCGTGACGGACACCCTGCATATCTTCAACATCACTCAGGATGCCTGGTATACCGAGAGCCTGCCTTCCTTTTACCCTGTGGAGGGACGCTGGGGACAGGACATCGTCTCGTTACTCAACAATCCCAGCGTGAAACCCGGAGTGGATAGGAACGTCTGTTATCTGAGCGGAGGGTCTAGTCAGGAAGGTGGAGGCCGGACCAGAGACCTATGGGTTTATTACCCTGGAATAAACGATGGCAGCTATCTCGGGCACTTCCCTGCCGATGTCTGGTTCAATTTTCACGCTTCCTGGTATGTGCCCTGGCTGGGAAACAAAGGTTCCATTTGCGTGGGCGGTGGGATAGACCATAAAAGCCAGGTCAACGCTTCCACCCAATGTTACGACCTTGAGACCAGCACCTTCGGTGACCTCAACGCCGATCTGGGACCCTTGCCGGAAGCGTGGTGGGGTATGGCTGATGGCTGGCAGATCTATAATGGGCATTACCAGATTTGGATCGCCAACGGTGTCGCCCAAAATGGGAAATTACTACCCGCTTCTGCCTACATGGATGTCACTACGGGTGGTTTTGTCTCTGGGCCAGAACTCCCCGTCAGCCTCTACCGGTTGGAGGGGGATGGCTGGAACGGGCAGTTCTACACACTGCTTGGAGCCGCAGGTGGCTTTAGCTACAGCACTAACAACCAGCTTTTGGTGCAATGTCCGATCTGTTACCCGGTTCACCTGCCCATCGTCGTTCGTTAAGAAAGATGAGGGACTGCCCGGTAGACACAAAAAGGACGTATCGTGAGTCCACTCACGCCTGAAGAGGTGGTCTAAAGGCCGGCAGATGAAAACAAGCGTCTTACTATTATTGGGATAGCAGCAATAGACACACCAATAATGGAGCTAGAATTTATAGCAGGTTCAACTACCAGCTACAGAAACGGCGAAGATGACATCGTCTTACTCCAGTTCAGCCCCGCCGGCAAGCTAAATTGGACAGAGACATGGGGGGCCCCTTAAAGATGCTGTACATGGATTAGCCATAGATGGGAGCTTTGTATACCTGACCGGGAATACCGACAGTCACAGCAAAGGTCTAAACGATGCCCTGGTGATAAAAACCGAGGGTCAAACCGGTCAATTTCCTCCGGCTGGTGATTGAACCACTGTGGGGCTGAAGGATATGAATCCACTGAATGGATGAACTCGACTTCTCTGCCCAGGAAACCTAACCTGAATCCTAGGCTGATCAAAATCACCTCTGTGAAATCAGCCCCCTCTGTGTATCAGTGGTTCTCAGGTTGGTGATCGAGGCGGCTGGTGATTGAACCGCTGTGGGGCTGACGGATATAAATCCACTGAATGGATGATCTCCACTTCTCAGCCCAGGAAACCTGACCTGAATCATAGGCTGATCAAAATCGCCTCTGTGAAATCAGCCCCCTCAGTGTATCAGTGGTTCTCAGGTTGGTGATCGAGGCGGAGGGTGATTGAACCGCTGCGGGGCTGACGGATATAAATCCACTAAATGGATGATCTCCCCTTTTCAGGCCGGGAAACCTAACCTGAATCATAGGCTGATCAAAATCGCCTCTGTGAAATCAGCCCCCTCAGTGTATCAGTGGTTCTATCGGTGAGACCTTACGCGTGCTGAAATAGAAAAAATCTGATGGTTCGATGAATATCGCACACGACGTCTGGGTGCCGGACGCGCTGCTAGAGCCAAAGACAACCATTCAACCAGCGTTTGCGGGCATGGAAGTAGCAAATTGGGTTTCCGCCTGGAACACGATGCGCCTCTTTAGTGGATAGGTGGTTTATGGTTTGTCTCCACTCATCGTTACCAGGCAAAAATCCGAATCCACCCCTGCCACCTTTCCAGAATCTATCAGGTCTGACTTGAGCTGGGTTATGCCAGCCTGATAGTCACCGTCGCTAATCACCATGAGCTGCGAGGTGCGGTAGCGTCGGGAAGCGTACGCCAGGAACTGGCTTAGCTCCGCTTTGTCGCACCGGTATTGGTGATCTACCCTTATGTTAATGAAGCCGGCTTCTTCCAGAAGGGCTACCAATTCTTCCACTGGGAGGAAATCGCGGAAGTCCCGTTCTCGCGCCGCCGGAAAGTATTGATAGAGAATCCAGTCTCTCATCGACCAGGGGTCGATATGGGTTATAACGAAGCGACCACCAGGTATTAACAGGCGGAAGATCGCTGAAATCATGCCTCGCTTTTCAATCACGTGGGAATAGGAGTACTGGTTAGTGATGTAATCAAAAGTATCCCCCTGGAATGGCGGATCGGCACTATCACCCTGCACCCAGGTGACGGTTTGGCAACGCCTGAAAGCTTCCTGCAGCATGCCGTGAAACAGATCCAGCCCAACCATAAACATCTCAGGGAATTCCTGGCGGTCGGCGGCGAGTTGTTTGCCCGTGCCGCAGCCGGTATCCAGGATCTTCAGGCGGTCAACCAAACGGTGGCCCCTTTCGCTCAAGAACTGCACCAGATGCGCGTCAAGTTCATGATCGCGGCCTGGTTCATCGTATAGATGAGCGATCAAGTCGTAATTAACTCTTTGGGCAGATCGAGGTGCCATGCTCATCCCAGGCGTGCCGATCCTTTATTCCAATTTTTCGATATCAGGCAGGTGGGCATCGTAATGCTCGTAGGAATTTTGTGCCAATATCTCCCAGGGCACCCAATCCTCTGGCATGTTTATAAACCTCTTGGGGTCATTCAATTCCTCATCGGAAAGCCCTTCCACGCCTGCCAGCATCTGCCGGTATACCTTTGGCGCCTCAGCGAGCACTTGGTAAAGAGGTCGGTGGCGGTTCTCAGCGTAGATGGCTGCATTGCGTTCATCTTGGGGCAGGTTCCACAACGCTGAGCCAACCAGAGCACGGGCGTTTAGTAGGCCAACCATTTCTCGCTCAAACCAGATTAGGTGAGCGATGATATCTTTCACCGACCAGGGGCCGGCTTTTCCCGGTGTTTCCATCTGCGACTGGTCTAGGCGCGCCAGAGCTGCCTCCCAGCGCGCCCGGGAAGTGCGCAGCTTTTCGAGAAAGGTGGGTTTATCCATGCTTTCGCTCCTCTGTTTTCATAATCACATACCTGTTGGAAAGCTGATTGACCTCATGGCTTTCACAATAACGTAAAAACCATCCTCTTCTGCACGATCGTGAGAAGGGAGGCATTGGGGTTGGGGTTAGTGACGCAGATCACGGATGAGCCCGTGCTGAACGGCCTGGTAGGGGCAGAGACAATGGCTGGCCAGGACGGAAACCCTCGCCATGCCCTGCCCCGCCAAAAAGATCACAGCCTGGCTTGAATCCCTGCCCACTGGATAAATCAGGGGCTCATCATGTCATCCCAAAAGAAGGGAGGGATCCCTGTGATAACCCTTTGACCACATACCGCAGACCGAAGATCACTTGCCTATGGCGCTTGGCGTATACGCTAGGGATTGATGTTCAGGCGGCAGATCAGCTGGTTGGTGAACTGGTCCTTCAGGCATACCTGAAGGTAAAGCACACGGCGCAGATCCTCTGGAACAGGAAATCTCAAGGTGAGGTCTGTATCTTCATCGACCACTACCACTTTCAACTTGTACCAGCCACCGATCCCCACTCTGTTATCGCGCACTTTCACCAGGTAGGTATGCTCCTGGGTGAAATCCGATAGGCTGAGCGAAATACGCTTTCCGGCAATAGATACCACGATTCTGGCTTTTTTATCCGTGGCTGGAGTGGTCGATTTTTTGGCAGTGGTGGTCTCCTCCTCGGCGGGGATGCACAGTTGCTGCCCTACCGTGAGCCGGTCGGTGGTTTTCAACCCGTTAGCCGTGGCGATCTCCCGCCACTTCAAGTGATAGGTGTGGGCAATCCGGGGGGTCGTATCCCCTACCCGCACAGTGTAGTAAGCCCGGCAGCTTACAGCAGCCTGAACTGGCTGAGGCCATGCAGCCGCCAGCACTGCCAGGGCCAGGAAAGCCGGGATAGCGAACCTGGCTAGGGCTAGAAGGAACGCTTTCCTCAGAGGTTGTTTCTGGTTCATTTTCAGACTCCTTTTTTATAAATCGGGTTATCGGGGTTACTAAGGAACTTTCTCCACGCTCAGCAGAGCGAAGCGGCTTTCGGGAGCTAGTCGACTCTCCATCACGATCAGTGTGCCGCTCCATGCTTCGCCGCCATCATCGCGCAGCCTCCAGGCGCTCCAGGCAACCACCTCGGTGAGGCCCTGGTCAACCTGCTCCCAGCCGGCCTGCTTCAATATGGGATTGTAATGTTCCAGGATTTCCCCAGCGTTCAGGCTGGTCTCGAGGTTAGTGGAGACATAGGAGCTCCCGTCGCTGCTGCCGCCGGATCCGCCGCTCGTCATGCGCGCCCCAGGCGGTGCTTCCAATCCTGGAATTAGGTTCATGCCTTGGTCCAAGTACCCCATTCCGGGCTCCTGGCAGAATTGCGTGTCTGCTTTGGCATACAGGATTAACCGCACGTCCGTTGGCCCATCCGGCTTTTCTACGGACCAAACCTCCAGGTAGGCTTTGTCCTCATCATGGCAGTAACGTTCCCCAATGTCCCCGGCGACGACAAAGCCGCCAGTGCGGGAGTCCTGGGGCACTGCACGCCAGCCTTTTTCGGGAAGCGCCTTTGCATAATATTCCGTGATCTCTTCAGGAGCCAGGTTAACGTCCAGAATGATCTGGTTGAAGGACTCTGGTTCCTGGATGGCAGCGACGATGCGTGCGCCTGCAGGAAGGGGCACTTCAACCGGGAGATCCTCTGGCAGGCTGCCAATAAAGACCCGGGGCTCTCCGCCGGTCGCCCCAGGGTAAATGGGCATCAACCAGCGTTGGATGAACTCTCGTAGGGACTCTTCGTCGCCTCCGATGATCTCCACGTTTCTACCATCAGAAGTTTGTCCGGAGAGCGATCCTGAAGCGGTCGTCTCACTTTGACTCTCGAGAGGCGCAGGGGTGGAGGCTGCCTCCAGCTGGTTTGAGATCGGGAGGGGCCTGGCCGAAACGCAACCAGCCAGGATCAGAGTGAGTGGGATAAGATACAAGTTTTTCATAATTGGCTTTAACCTCAAATTACTGGCTATTGACTACTGATTACAGGCCAATCTAAAAAACCCATCATCCGTCTTCTATCCTCTATCATCGGTCGTCCCTCACGGCACATACATACACTGGCGCCCCCATCACCAGCATGATAACACCCATCTTCTTCACCGTGTAGAGGAACTCCAACTCCGGCAGCATCTCGGCCTCGCCGGCTCCGCTTGGATGCCTGTTACAGGGAGCAATAGAGTGATCATGAGCCAGATAATCCTTCTAATAAGAACCGCGAAGGTGCTAAGAGTGCGAAGATGAACTTAGCGTCCTTCGCGCCTTTGCGGTACGAGCCAGCATCTTCACGAGTGAAGTACCACATAATCTTTGCGTCAGGTAAAGGGCTATTAATCCAGATCTATTTATCCTGGTTTTCCGGAGTCACTACATAGTCAAAATCCCCGTACTCCTCAACTTGCGCCAGGGTGATGATCTCTCCGGACAGGTTTCCTACCCTCACTTCGAAATACCCCTCCAGCCCGCTCACGAACAAAAAGCGCCCCGCGTCCAACCAGGTCGGGTAGGTGATGGGAGCAAATGGTCGGGGTGGTTCGCAGATATACCCCAGGTTCTGGTTTTCCTGTGCTTCACCGTACACATAGAAAAAATGCCCCGAGTCGGGCGACCAGCCCCAAAAGTCCGGCAGGAAGGCCGTGTCGTATATGAGGTCTTCAGAACTATCCACCCGGGCGAGGTGTAATTCCCGCATATTGGAGGGGAATTCTGCCCGCACGTAGGCGACTAAAGACTGGTCAGGTGAGATAGCGAAGGAGGAGATATTCCCCTTGAATTCAGCCAGTTTCTCGGCCGGAGCGCCGTCGGCAGGCACGCGCCAGATCGCCACCGGGCAGTCCGAGAAGCAGGAAGTGAACTCCGCGGCATCGAGTTGGGCCAGCAGGAAGAAGTCCCCGCTGGTATGCCAGACCAGCGGCGGGTAATAATAGTATTCTCCCATCCCGACCGCGGCATAGCCCACCCCGGCCGGATGGATTTCTCCACTATTTAGATCCATCAGTCGCAGGCTATCGGGAGTGATGATGGTCATCCATCTGCCGTCAGGGGAATAGTCCAGGGCACCGCCCTCGCCAGGGGGCAGAAGCAGGCTTTGCTCCCCGCTGTCGGCGTCCACTTTCCAGACCTGTCTCTGAACGTAAATATAGATACCGTCCTGGTCGAACAGGGGATAGGCGTCGTAGGTCAGGTCGTGGGTGCCGGGGATCCAGGTCAACCCCGTCAGGGAAGCCCGATCGGCGGTTGGCTCCTGCACGATGGCCATCAGGTCCTGGGCGCTGACCAGGCGCTTCGCACCGGAGCCGTCCAAACGGGCGACCCACAACTCCTGGCTGTGGTCGCTGAGCTGGTGAAGAAAAGCCAGCAGCTGCCTGTCAGGGGAGAAGGCGTTGTAGGGCAGGCTGAGGCTCCCGCTGAATGGTTCACCCGCCAAGCGGCGTAACCCGCTACCATCCGCCTGCACCACCCACAATTCAACGGGCTTGTCACCGGGCTGGCGGGTGAACGCCACCATCTCACCATCCAGGGAGAGTCCCAGCGACTGAACCTCTCCGGTGGTGGTAACTTGGTGCGCCCTTTCTCCTTCATCTAGCAGCCACAAGTCGCCATCCCGGATATAGGCCAGGCGCAAGCCACTCTGGGGTTGGGTGAGTTCCACCGCAGGCAGGTGGCAGACGGAAAGGGTGGCAGCAGGAGGAGGCAGGGTGGGGACCCCTTCCGTGGGGATCGACACGCTGGAAAGGAACTGGCCGTAATCCACTCCTGGCGGCCAGGGGATCAGGTATGCGCTGAAATATCGATCCTGGTACTCAAAAAAGAAGTCGCCGGTGTTGCTTGGCACAGCATCCAAAAATCTACCCAGGTCTTTGCCCTCCAGAAGAAAGGCTTTCTCCCCCTCAGCAACGCTATCCAGGGCTCGCAACCAGCCTGAGCCCAAAGGCCAAGGTTGCAGCTCCACACCCCGGACGCTCTCAAGAGCGCGAAGGAACAGGGTAGCGCGTTCGGGTTTATAAGGCTGTGCCTCGGGGTGCTGGTACTCGACCAGCAGCTGTCGAATGGAATCCAGGACCTCCGGCACCTGTGTGAAGTTGTGGTAGATCTTCACCTGGCGCAGCCGGCCATCCGGCTGGAGCACGCGCAGAATGGTGAAACTGGAGTCCTCCACACACTGGCGAGTGCCGCCTCCCATGTCCCGGCAGGTGTCTGTATAGTCTTCCAGTTGTAAAAAACCCAGCGCCTGAACTTGGTCCAGCAGAGCCAGGGCTTCATCAGGAGTAAGGCGCGCCTGCATGACGACCTGGTCTTCGACAGTCTGGCATTCCTGGAGATAAATCACCATCCCATCGGCCAGCAAGGTGAAAGGCGGCAGGCGGCCGTATGCGTAAAAGGCTTCCGGGCGTGAGAAAGTCGGCTCGTAATCCAGTTGCACCAGGGTGTCTTGGGGTGAAAGCGACTCCAGCTTTTCCAAGGTGTAACCCGGGGGAGTGGTAGGCGGCAGGGAGGGGGTAGCCGGTGGAGGAGAAAGTGTATTCGTGGTGTTGAGAGGATGGGTCACCCTACCGCAGGCGGAAAGCAAGATGCCTGCCAGGAGGAAATATACAAGGATCCCCGATCGCATCATAACCATCCGTATTCCCCGATCCAACCGGTTACCCTTATGGTTCCAGGCGGAAGTGGATTGAATTTCAGTAAGAGGGGGTACCGGAGCTGCTGGCGTGGGAATGGAGAAATTGAAGGCAGCCGCCACAACCTGGGCGCCAGGTAGGTCAAGGCATGCTGTAGAAGAATGCCATTCATATACACACTCCTCTTAACTTTCAAGACGCTCCGTGTTCTTTTTTCGTTCCATTATAGAAGGGGATATGGGAAAGTCAAGGAAATTATGACAAAGTCCTGTCAATCATGCGGAAATTGTGCTGGTTTTATACAAATATGTCAGGGGGTGCTCGACGTGGAGGGTAATTGAACCACTGAGGCACTGATGGATATGAAACCACTGAATGGATGATTCCCGCGTGGCAGACAGGATACGAAACCTGGATCAGTGTCCGAGCGAGACCGCCTCAGTGAAATCAGTGCCCTCAGTGTTTCAGTGGTTCTCAGGGGGTGACTGGACCACTGAGGCACTGAAGGATATAAATCCAATGAATTGATGATCTCGGCAATCCAGGCCAGGAAACCTAACCTGAATCATGATTTAAGCGAGACCGCCTCAGTGAAATCAGTGCCCTCGGTGTTTCAGTGGTTCTCAGGGGGTGACTGGACCACTGAGGCACTGATGGATGTGAAGCCACTGAATTGATGATCTCCGCAATCCAGGCCAGGAAACATAACCTGAATCATAAGCTGACCGAGACCGCCTCAGTGAAATCAGTGCTCTCAGTGTATCAGTGGTTCCCCAATGAGACCTTCCGCGTGCTAAAATAGAACAAATCTAGCGGTTCGATGAATATCGCACGCTACGGCTGGTGCTGGAGACTTAACACGCTCCTCTCCGTCACCACCGTCACAACCACCCCTTTGCGCGCCTTAGCCTCTCTCGGAACCACCCTGGGAGCTTGGATATTCAGCGGAACGGTTCATGTGAAACGGTCAAGTTTCGGGAATACCAAGCAGGATTATGACAATTATCACTTGCTAAGCGTAGTCCAAATTGCTAGAATATCCAAATTTACCTGGAAAGTTAACAATATTCTTCCCGCCAGAAAGAGAGGAAGTATCTTGATGATGATAGATTCCGTTGTAAAGGTGTCAGATTTCAGCAAATCCTATCAGGATCTCGTCGCTGTCGACGGGATCAGTTTCGAGGTTCGCCATGGTGAGATATTTGGCTTGCTTGGACCCAACGGAGCGGGTAAAACCACCACACTGGAATGCTTGGAGGGCATCCGAACCCCGGATCATGGTTCGCTTCAGGTGATGGGAGTAGATCCAACCCGTGAGGCGCGCGACCTGCGGGACGTTCTCGGGATCCAATTACAGACTTCCGGATTGCCAGCGGATATGCTGGTTGGGGAGGCCATGGCGTTTTTCTGCGCCTACCATGGAGTCGATCCGCGCTACGCCTTGCTAGATCGCCTGGGGCTTAGCGAGAAGATCCACACCTCCTATCGGCAGCTGTCAACGGGACAGCAGCGCCGCCTGGCTTTAGCCCTGGCGGTGGCTCACGAGCCGAAAGTTGTCATCCTCGACGAACCGACCGCAGGATTGGACGTGGCGACCCGGGCTGAACTGCACGCCATTATGGGTGAGCTCAAGCAATCCGGCACCACGATCTTGCTGGCCACCCACGATATGGCTGAAGCCGAGAAGCTGGCCGACCGGGTGGCGATATTGCTACGTGGCAAGATCGCTGCCATAGGCTCTCCGCAAGAGCTGACCGCCACGGGTTCAACCCTGACCAAGATCTCGGTGCGCAGCGAGCTTGGGGTGGGTGACCTGTCCGCCACTCAATTTCCAGGGGTTGTCAGATCGATGTTCAACGATGAGTATGCCGTCTTCTTCAGCGACAATCCCGGAGCAACGGTAGTAGCCGTCATCAATCACATTGAAGCCCGGGAAGATAAGCTCATCGATCTGCGGGTAGAACGTCCAAGCTTAGAGGAGCGTTTCCTCGAGATCACAAATCATGGAGAGCAAGGATGAAAGCCTTCGTCACCCACTTTACTTTCGAGTTCAAGACCGGCTTGCGCAATTCGAACCTGCTGATGATTAATTACCTCTTCCCGGTAGGTTTCTACCTGATCATGGGGTTGGTGATGACCAAGATCAATCCTTTATTCGGGGATACTATGGTGCCCGCCATGGCGGTATTTGCAATTGTAGCTAGTACTATCCTGGGTATGCCCGGACCGATCGTTGAGGACCGCGAGGCGGGCATCTTCCGCAGCTTCAAAATAAACGGCGTGCCGGCTTTTTCCATCTTGATCATCCCGGCGCTGACCACGATCTTTCATGCCATGATCGCAGCAACCTTGATCGCCAGCACAGCCCCACTGCTCTTCAGGAGCAAGCCCCCTGATAATTGGGTTGCGTTCGCTCTGATCATGTTGCTCAACGCCTTTGCCTGTGGAGGCATCGGGGCACTTATCGCGGTCGTCTCCAAGGATAACCGGGCGACGGTCTTATGGTCACAACTTATCTTCTTACCAGCCATGCTGATCGGAGGCTTGATGGTACCGCTCAGCTTTCTGCCCGCCTCTATCATGCCATTCTCCATGCTGCTGCCCACTTCTCATGCGATGCAAGCGGCTATAGGGCTGGCTTACCATCAAGAGACGGTCATCTCACCCCTGGTATCAATCATCGTACTGGCCAGTGGCGGTTTGCTCTCCTTTGGGTTGGCAACCTATCTCTTCAACTGGGATAGTCGTAATGCCAGCCGCCGTGGGCACCCTTTGATGGCGCTAATTGCCTGGTTACCCTACCTTCTGTCGATGCTCATCCGCTAGGGGTATACCAGGGATGTCCATAAACCCCTCCCTTTCAGGCCGGTAGAAGGCCCTCAATACTAATCCAAGCCAGGTTAAACAGCTATCGCCTAACAGACCATTGAGCGGTAATAACCGCCCAAAAGGCACGTTAGCCGCATCAAGGGCGCATTCATCTTGGACGAGCTGCCTGACATCACCTGTACAGTAGACTTCAACTCGCATCTATGCCAATAAAGGTATAGCCATGGACATCTCTTTCCACCTTGGACGGTTTTTATATCTGCCTCATGATTCAACTATGCGCATGCAACGCTCCAGATACCCACCCACCAGTGACTGCCAACCTGGATAAGAGCCCTATTGTGCCTCCATAAAAAGCCAACCCGACTGAGCAGCTTGCCATTCACTCAACTGTCCCCAGAGATAAGATAGCAGCAAGAAAACCTTGCGAGCAAGCGTTACCTCCTAAAGAGCCTATGTCAATCACTCCTCTCGAACATCATACCCCTCTACATTCCACATATCGCTCCTCGCCGTTTGGTCCATCTCATAACCGCACGGATTGGCTCTGCTGGCGGTGACTTTCAGGCGTAAGAACAACGGGATAACCGTCAGATCACGCGCGAAGATCTCCTGGGATTTGAAGTGAGTTTCTAAGTAGCCTAGCTCGCCCGGCAGGCTCGGTCAAAACCGGGATCGCTGTAGCCGGGATCCCTCTGTCCTGGTCTCCTGGGAGCGACGCTCTGCAGATCATCCCGTCGCGGGAGCCGCGGATCGAGGGAGAAGAGAGGGTGGCAAGATATGGAAAACGAGATAATCCTGCCTCTACGGGCACTTCAGGGTTAGCTTCCAGGTGGGGTTAATTACGTGGCTGCTACTTTGCAGGCCACCGCACATGGAAATGGTGACAGTATACACGCCCTGCTTGACGGCGATCCTCTGCACACCGGTAGAGAGGTTGAAAGTGTAGTTGCACGGTCCGGAGAGATAAAGGGTTACCGGATCGCCAGTCATGTTCTCAACCCGCACTTTGGTCTCGCCGCCGCAATCGCTGCTAGACTGGGGTGGTTGAGTCGCTTGGGTTTGGGGTTCGGGAACAGTCGACTGGCTCGATGCTTCGGCCAATTCGATGCGGACGATATTGCTGACGCAAATTTCCCCCTCAGTGGTTTCGCACACCCACCCGGTAAGCTTCACCAGAGCGCCTTCTCCAATATAGGAACCGTCATCCAGGCGCACCTGGAAATCAGATGGCAGGTACGGGTCAGGCAGGCGAGCCATCTGGTTCGGGGCGGGCGTTCCGCCTTCAGGCGGGATGTCCAGGAACACACTGATTTGATCCCCCCTGTCTCGGGGGTCTTCCAGGAAGACACCGCAATCGGTATCGCACAGGGTACCGCCTGGCAGATCGAGGTAACCAATAATTACAACCTTGTCCCATATGGCTTGCTCGTAAAGGGTGTCAAAATCCACAACAGCCGGTAGAGGCGTGGGCGTGCGGGTGGACCGGGAGGTCGGCCGGCTGGTGGGGGTGGCTGCGACTTCCGCTCCAGCTGGAGAGCGCGTGACTCCTGGGCGCGGCGTCAGTCCAGAGCCGCCGAATAACGTAAGATTGCTGGGAATTGGAGGCAAATCCGAAAATGCGAAGATTAAGATTGGTACCAAAAGGATTAAAACGGCCAACCCTGCAACCAACCGCCACCACTGCACTTTTTCGATAAAGCCCACCTGGTAGAAGCGCTCTAACTCCCGGCGCAGGGTTTCACCGTTCGGGAGGCTGTGCAAAGGCAGGGTGAGGCGCTTCCACTTTCCGTCCCGGGTTACGAGGGTAAGTTTTAGGTCCTTCAACCGGAGGTACTTGTGAACTTCCCCGCCCATTAACTTGTCAGTTTCCCAACACCTCCCGTCCAGGAACTCATAGACTGCATCGTTCTGCTTCAAGGTGATGCGGTGTAATTTTTTCCGATTGACGACCAGTGTCCCGGCGAGCAGGTCGCCCAGACGTTGGTTGCGGGAGGTGGCCCAGATGAAGATCGCGCCGATGATATTGGCCTCCAAAGGCCAGAATAGTCCCCGCACTGCTGCCCGACCATAGCCAGCACGTGAACCGTCCAGGCGGACCACTCTCAGGCTGGAGAGCCATTTCCCTAAGGTAATCCCGGTAGAGCCTTCCAGCAGTGTGAAATACAGCAGCCCGGCGATCCAAATGGAGAGCAGGCTGCTGAGGCTTACCCAATTCCCCCATTCTCCAACCGCCGGTAGCGCCCGATCAGATAAAGAGGGGAAAACCAGGAGCAGGGCTGAAGCGATCAATCCAACAACTAGCATATCGACTAGGGTTGGTCCAAAGCGGAAGGAGACTCCTTCCCCTTTGCGTGGAAAGGCCTGCAGCTCCTGCCCTGGGGAGGGCATCACCCCTTGGTCAGGGAGGTTTGTTATGGTCCCTTGGTTTTCCAGTAAGGAGCTTTCCGCGCGCAGGTCGATGAGGGTTGTTCCGCAGGTACAGCAGCGGCCATTTTCGTCGGCCTCGACCAACAGGTGGCAGTGGCTGCAGTAGCCCTTGGTCAACACAATGAAGCGCGCTCCACAATACCGGCACACCCGGGCTTCCTTCTGGATTATTTCAGCGCACATGGGGCACTTCTTCGTGTCAGCGCCAATTTTCTCACTTGCGCCTCCAGGTTCGACTGGCCCTTCGGGGGTAACGAATGATCCAGAGGGAGTGACGGCTGGCGCAGCTAGCTCGTCGGTGTCATCCGGAAGCGATTCCGGCTCGGGGATGACTGGCTCGAGCATGGCTTTTGTGAGCGGCTCGACCAACTTGTGGCCAGCCGGGCCGGTGCCGGCGGTTTTGGGCATGTAATGGGCGGCACGCGCCGCGCAGGTTGGACACAACAACCAATCGGTGGTGGATTGCGCTACTAGGCCATGTTTCCATTGTGCGATGGCCTGTTCTCTGGAGATACCGAACAGGGCCATGCGGGCGACCATGGCTTCGGACGGCCCAAAGCCTTTGGCGACCAGCTGGCGGAATTCGTCGGTTGTATAAGCTGTCCCGTTTTCCCAAGTAGTCGGGGAATCGCACACGTCACAATTTTGCATGGTTCCTCTAGATGGCTAAGGCAGGCTGGGTATGTTATCCAGGTTCCAGAACTTGACGTTATCGAACTGGACGCTCGCCTGGCCAGAGGGTGAGTCGACGTTGAAAAAAATCCAATCACCGTCAGCAAGGGTATCGGTGGCGTAGGTGAGCGGAGCACTGTTGAGGTAAACCGCAGTCTGGTCGCCGCGAGCGAGGATCCGTATCGTGAGAGCCTCCCCTGGCTGGATCGCGGTATCTGGGCCTTCAGCGAAAATCTCCGTCGAATCCGCGAGGTCTCTATGGAAAATCCATCTTCCCTGGGCCACGTACACATCAAAGGAGATGCGTGTTTGTGAACCCTGCACATGGCGGAAGAAGACGGAGATAGAGGCGTTTGGGCTCACTGTGATGGGCAAGGCTTCGAATTGCAGCAGGAAGTCGCGCCCTTGAAGGTACCCCCCTAAATTTATGTTGGCATTGTCAACCGAGACCAGCATCACGCCATCGGCGATCACACACTGAGGAACCTCGCAGCGCCATACTACGACCCTGCCGGCGCCGGTGGAGAAATCCGCTTCGAAGGCGGGTGGCTGGTTGCTAACGGCCGTCAGGATCGGTTCAGCAAACTCCTTTATCCACTCCGGGATGGGTGTGGGGGTAGGTGGTCGGGGCGTGCGCGTGGCGGTTGGGGTTGGGGTGCGGCTGGGGCTTGGTGTCCACGACGGCGTGGCGCTGCTGACCTGGGCTACGATAACGGGCTGGCTTTCGGGCTCCGGCTGGGTGAGATTTGACCTGACCAGCCAGATCACCGTACCAATCATGATGGCGCCTAACGCCAACCACAGCCAATTTGGCAGCTTGCGAGAAGTTGGAGAGGCGACAGGTCTCTGCGGGAGGCTCGTAGAGGGGACAGTTTGAACCGGCGCGGGGTGTGAGACAGGGGGCTCGGAAAGCCAGCGGCTCACGATATGCTGGTCAACCAGCTCTCCTCCGCATTGGGCGCAACGGCACCCGTCCACAGCCAAGACCACCGCGTGGCAGGACAGGCAATAACCTTTGGCCTGTATCGCGAACTTCGTCTGGCAGTGCCGGCAGACCAGGGCTTCGGCCTTGATTTCCATACCGCAGTTTGGACAGGTTTTGCTGACCGCTACCCGCTGGATGGCTTCAGCTACAATCGCGGGTTGCGCGATCTCCATTGGCGGTGGGCTGACCCCAGCCGCCGCATCATCCGGCGGTACCAGCGGGGTCACCGCCGGTTCTTCTACCCCTGGGGTGGTGGGAGGCCAAGCGTGCGGCTCTTCCTGCACCGCCTCAGGTTCAGCGGGGAACTCCTTACGTAGCGCACTGAGCGCCACGCCAGCCATGTAGCGTACTCCCTGATCCTGGTCTTCAAGCATTTTACCCAGAGGAAGGATGGCGCTGGCGTCGTGCATTTTCCCCAGGGCAGCGGCAGCCATCAAACGTGCCCAGTGGTCGGGATGCTCCAGGTAGGTAATCAACGGTCCGACGGCTGGCTGCCCAAGAGAGATCATGTCCTGTACTGCCGCAGCCTGTCCCTCTGGTGGGACCTCCCGCAGGGTATAAATCAAACGGTCAACAGCAACCTGTACGTCTTGATCGCCTGGGATAGCCCTTTTACGCCCGCGGGAAAACAGCCATAATCCAAATGTGATGATTACGAAGGTACTTGTTGCCGCCAGGAAAAGCCTTACGCTGCCCACTTGCAACCCCTGGGCAAGATCTCCTCGGGGATTCAGCAGGGTGTGGTAGAACAAGAAGGTGATAAGGATCAAACCGCCCAGCCACAACCAGTGGTGGCGCTGTTTGAGAGCCTGTCCGAAACCGCCGGGTAAGCCGAGCATCTGCACGAAGGTGTTCTCCAGGGCGACCGCGAACACCACCAGCAACAAACCTTCCAACCCGGCGATCAGGTTGAGCACAGATGCAGGTAAGGGCAAACTTTGCAACAACGAAGTCAGCAGGGTTGGCAACCACAAGCCGAAGCCTAAGGCCAGCAGGGTGAAGGCTGAGATTTTCAGCAAGCGCCCTTGCTTGTCCTGGTCTAGCTGCTCTTCGTCGATTTGTAAAGCTTCCGGCGTACCGAACATCAGGCCGGGGGCCAGCACCAGCAGGCGGGAGGTGGCGGTGGAGGCGATGGCAATGAACACATTGCTTAGACGCAGGCCAATCTCACCCGGCAACCCCCAGCGGTGTAAGGCGCGCCACTGTAGTAGGTCATCGGCGATGCCCACCAGGCCATACGCGACCGTCATATTGAACAACAGCACCAGGCCGGTGAGGCTGAATGGGTTCCAGGTGCGGTCGAGGAAAGAAAACACCAGGCCATAGAATAAAACCACGACCAGCAGCCGGGTTACGTCCAATAAGGCTCCCCGGTCTCCCAGGCGGGGGCCTGCGAATTTCGAAAGACCAGCCTGTAAATTAACAATCCAGGTTAATGGACGGAAACGCTGTTTTATTATCCCCTCATTCTCCGCGAGAGTGTGGGTGAACACCTCGGTAGCTGCCGCGAAGGGTAGCATCACCAAGGCAGCCAGTAGCAGGTTGGTTCCCACTACCCCAGGTTCGGTGGAAACGTCCAACGGGGTGGGGATATAGGTGGTTAGCTCAGGCACCAGCGGGCCGGCTGGGCGGAAGGTGTTGGCTGTTGGGCCCAGCACGGTGGCCAGGCGCTCATCCAGCAGGCGGGCCAGGGCGCCCACATCGGCTTGCGATTGCTCCCCTTCCCGGTACATCACCCACACCTCTTCGACCACTTCACCCCAGCGGGCGATCACGGCCTCCAGGCGTAATGAAACCCCCAGGCTGGTCATAGGCAGGGCGAAGGCGATCGAGCGGTTTCCCAGCGTGCCAACATCCTGCAGCACTTCAGGCGTACCGAATTCACCGATCAGCAGGGCCTGGTTTAAAGCTTGGAAAAGCGCCGTGGGGTTGGCAACCCCACGGTCAAAGCCGAGCTGCTCCACCCGGGTCAGCGGTGTGAGCAGGAAGCTCCATACGATCTCTACCTTTATCGGGTCCGAGGATCGGAAAGCTACCAGGTTGATCGTCTCGGCTTGGGTGTGCATCCCCGCGCCGCTCAGAAAGCCATCCGCCATGCTTTTCATTGAAGCGGTCTGGCTCTCTGGTAAGAGTTCAGTCCCAGCAGGCATATCCGCCAGGTCGAGCCTAACAATAGAAAGATCCGGCCCGGCTGGGGTCTCTGGCGAGTCTCCTTCTGCCGGTAGGGCTGGTGATTCGGTTTGGGAGGCAGTCCATGGGCCCGATAAATTGGCTGGCTTGGCTAGTGAGTCTGCTGATAGCGCCGCGCGCCACGCTTTTCCCCCTCTGGTATGTGCGTCTGAATCTAAGGGCGAAGCCCTGGCAACGGACGGTCCAATGGCAAAGCAGACTATAGCCAGAATCGCAATGGCTAGCGTGCGTCCCCCTGGAAAACGGGACGGCGAGCGGTCCATGATCCTATCCCCGGCCATAACTTAGTGTACGGCAGGGAATTTGAAAACACTCAGCCTTGTGCGACCTGCCGTGCCATCAGAGGGTATGCGGTGAGTTGTTTTCACACCGATTTTTTACACAATAACAGGAAAAGTATCTCCGAATCAAGTGACGAAAGTCACTTTTGGTAACTATCCCCCCTTGGTAGAAGCGATTTTTTTGAGTATAGCTACCGCGGCGACCCTTGCCGGGCTCTATTGAAGACTTTCTTCATCCCGTTCGATTCATCCAGCGCGCTCCGGTTGGCTTCGATCCACCAAGTGGCGCCGACCCCGCCCAGGATTGGGTGATGCAGGTGGCTTTTACGGGTTGTCGCCAGGAGTCTGGCCTTCGATGACAATATCAAAAGGCGACTCATCCTGCCGGTCAGCCTTTCCATAGGCTAGGATCTCGCTGACGTCTCCAGGGGTAATCGCCCGGAACTTACCCTGCCCGTCTTTTACTGCGGGAAGCAGGCCATCATAGTCCAGTGCCCGGCGTATCGATTTCATCGCTGGTCACAATCCCACCACCCAGATCGGGATGGGCGGCTGCTGCACCAGGGGTGGCGGGGTGAGAGTAAGCCGCGGGGTGGCTGCCGTCGTGGGCGGCGCGACGCTCGGCGCTGGTGGCCATCGACCTGGGCGAAGGTAAGCCAGTGGGGAGTGGGTAAGTGAACGAATACAACCCCCAGGCCATGCAGGATTGGCTGGAGACATACCAAGTAAAATTTGACTTCCCAAGTTTTTCCTATATAATGTGAATAGTGAAAAAAATCGCAAATTGACTTGAAGCAGTTGTGCAGATAATCCCACTCTTCGCTAAGGCTTGCATTGCTCGAGGGGTAACCACGTTTTCAGTCTAGACAATACTTTGTCTTTCCATTCGCCGCTAACCTTGAGTTGGCGGTTTTTTAGATAACTATAGAGGAGTAAAATCATGCACCGTAAACTTTCTCTGTTAGCTTGTTTTCTCCTGATGTCGCTCTTAATGAGTGCCAGTGGGATATCAGCTCACGAGGCGAGCCAGGTAGATCCTACCAGCCAGCTGGCCTCAACTCTGGCGACTGCTTTCACCTACCAGGGCAGACTGGAAGATACGAATGGCCCGGTCAATGACTATTGTGACTTCGAATTCAAGTTATTCGCCTCCACTGGGGGCAGCGACCAGGTGGGGGGCAGCGCCTCTCGCAATAACGTGCTGGTTGAGGATGGGTATTTCACCATAGATGACCTTGACTTCGGAGCGGAGGCTTTCCAGGGGGAAGCGCGCTGGTTGGAGGTAGCGGTGCGATGCCCCACTGGCAGCGGGGACTACGACCTACTGGCTCCGCGCCAGGAATTAACTGCGGCGCCCCATGCGTTGTATGCAGATCGAACTCCCTGGAGCGGTTTGATTGGCCTTCCAGCGGGCTTTGCCGATGGCGTAGATAACGACACACTCTACACGGCGGGGAGTGGGTTGACATTGAGCAGTAACCAGTTCAGCGTGAACACCAGCCTTATCCAGGCGCGCATTAATCAAGCCTGCTCCGAGGGCAGCGCTATCCGGGTTATCAACAGTGACGGAACCGTCAGCTGCGAGAGTGATGACAATACTACCTACAGCGCGGGTGCGGGTTTGACGTTGATCGGGACCCAATTCAGGGTCAACTTTGCCGGGGGTGGTTCGGCCTCCACCGCAGCTCGCTCTGACCACAACCACTGGGGCCAGACCTGGAGTGGCAGCGGCACCGGGCTTACCCTCTCAGGCGGAGGCATTGGAATCTCCAGTAGCGGCTCGACCTATGGGATACAAGGCTATGGTGGCTCCATCGGCGTATACGGAGAATCTTCAAGTAGCACCGGATTTGCTGTAATAGGTCAAGGATATGACTTCTCCGGTCGCGGCGGTATCGTCCAACCCGTAGGAGTATACGGGGATACCTATTCCGGGTTGGGAGTCGCCGGGATTACAACCGATGGCACCGGCGTGTTCGGTTCGAGCGTGAACGGGGTTGGCGTATTTGGTGAGGCTTTTGCCACTGGTGGTATAAACGAAGGTGTCCTTGGCAGGAGCTACTCCACATCGGGCCGGGGCGTAGTTGGAGATGCAACCGCTCCAAGTGGCACCACCTATGGGGTCATCGGTTATAGCGATTCGCCTGATGGTTATGCCGGTTATTTCCGCAACACTTCCAGCGGTGTGGGTCTCTACGCCCTCACCGACAGCGGCAGCGGCAATATCATCGAGGCCTGGAGCAGCTTC
>DAOUET010000014.1:0-12126 GCA_034430155.1 Anaerolineales bacterium | reverse complement strand
CGCCAGTTAGTGATATTGGATGAATACAAGCCTTCCCGCCTCAGCAGGGCACCCTTTTCACCAAGTTTGGTGCAGGCCTTATACTCCTGGAGAATACGCCGTTTGTATTCCGTAGAAAATTGCCGGCGCTGGGCTTTTGGCGCCACTTCCGGGTCGGGTATTTGTTCGGCTCGCTTGCCATCCCATTGATGAGACATGATCCTTCCTCCTGCGCCCTCGACACTAATTTTTGGGTAGGAGTTGTCTCATCATTATAGTCACAGAGGGAACTGGCTTTCCAGCACTAAGGCCTCCAAACGGCAGAGTACCTGGACACACTATGAACAAGTCTCCCGTAATTACATCATCCCGAACATCGGAAAAATAAAACTCAGGGTTTTACGGCCCAATCATATCCAAAGTTTATATAACTTGCTGCTCGAACAGGAAGTCAGTGTATACACCGTTCGGAAGATCCATACCGTGCTACACAGTGCTCTCCAGCAAGCGCTCAAGACCGGTATAATCACACGCAATCCAGCGAGTCTGACCTCGCCGCCTAAGCAGCCTATCAAAGAAATGGCAATCCTCAACGAGAGCCAAATCAGCCAATTTCTGGTTACTGCAATAGGACACCGCTGGGAGGCGCTTTATCATTTGGCAATCATCACCGGGATGCGCCAAATGGAGATTTTAGGTCTGAAGTGGGTTGATCTTGATTGGGTGAAGCAAACTATAAAGGTTGAACGACAGCTGGAAAGGCCTGATGGGAAAAGCGGCGTTCATTTTTCAGCCCCAAAAACCCGACTTGGCAGACGAACCATTGCACTTGGGGGGAAAACGATCCAAGTATTACAGAACCACTATGAGCGCCAACAGGAGCAGCGATTGAAGGCAAGCGATGATTGGACAGAATATGACCTGATCTTCACAAACCGCAACGGCGGACCCATCCACCCCCGCAACCTACTGCGCAATTTCAAGCAACTTCTTGACGAATCAGGTTTACCAGCCATTCGCTTTCATGATCTAAGACATACTGCTGCATCGCTGATGCTGAACAACGGTATTCCTCCTATCGTCGTGTCCCGAAGATTAGGCCACTCCAAGGCATCCATTACTCTTGACATTTATGGTCACCTCATTCCGAGCATGCAAGCTCAAGCAGCTGATTTGATGGATGAATTGGTGACACCAATTGCAGTGCAATTGGAAAATGTCTGAAACCACCCGACTTGCAGTTGCACCGCGTTGCACCCGGTTGCACCTGATTTCCCTCCAGAACCGATCCTCAATGTACGACACCCCCACATATAGGCATCGAGACCTAAAATACCCCCAGGGGTGGGGGTATTTTAGTGGGCGGAACAGGACTCGAACCTGCGACCTCTTCTGTGTAAGAGAAGCGCTCTAACCAACTGAGCTATCCGCCCGTCCTCAAATTATACCCCAGTCCAAATTTACAGGGAAGAGCAAGCCCACCTGCAATCAATTTTACCTATTCCCTTCAAAAATTTTAGCAACATTATTTGCAGCTTACTCCTGATTGTGATACACTTAATACCAGGGTAGATGAAATCCAATCTGATATTGCAAAAAGCTTCGCAATTCAATCCTCAATACCGCCTGGAATCATCTCCTGGTTGCCTGTGCGCGAATTATTTCGGTAACCTGAAGATAGCATCCATACTGGAGTTATTTCTAAAGGAGAGAGACAATGTCGTACGAAGTACGCATTCGGCGAGAGCGGCCCAATATGTCAAAAAGCTTTGGCAAATTGGCTGATTTCCTGCTCGATTCATATGTAGAAGCTGCCTTCATGACGGCCAGTGAATTGGCCCACGCCTTAGATCTGGATGCAGCCACGGTAGTACGATTTGCCCAGCACCTCGGCTACGAAGGTTTCCCCAAATTACAGCGGGAAATCCGCGAGCGCGTTATGGGCGATCTCTTAGTCCGGCCAGAACAAGCCAAAGTCGAGCAATCGGTGCCCGGCGTCGTCGCCAGGGCGATGGGGGAGCTATCCTACGCCCTGGAACAAACCCGGATTTCACTGGACACTGAAGAGGTAGCGCGCCTGGTTGAAGAAATCGGTAAAGCCCGTCGTATCGTAGTTCTGGCGGAAAATCCCGCCCAGGCTGCCGCTTATAATATGGTGCACTTCCTGGAACAAGGCGGTTTCCCAATTTACATCGCCCGTTCAGGCGTGTCCGATCTGGCCCGCACCGTCCACACCGCCACTGACCAAGACCTGCTGCTGGCTCTGGAAGTATCCGGTCAATCGCCTTATATCGCTGGCGCTCTAGAAGCTGCCCAACGGAAAGGTATTCCCACTGCCGCCATCCTGGGGGCTGCCTCGTTGGCATCTGCCCGCGCCGCCGATGTGGTGTTGGCTGCCCGTGCTCATCCCTCCCTGGGGGTCGGGATCGTATCCATCGAGGCGATTATCTACGCCCTTGCCCAGGCTTTACATTGGCGCTTCTCAGACCGGTTTGCCGGCGCTGAGCAGGCCATAGCAGAACTTTCCGCTCACATTCAGCATGGCGATGAATAACGGAAGGTTTACCCGGAGGCAGAAATGCGTTTCATCCGCTACCAAAATAATGCTGAGACTCTCATCAATGGATGGGTCCTGGAGGATATGGTTGGGCCGGTGGCTGGATCGATCTTTGGCGAGTTCCAGCGCCAGGAAGCCGTATTACCCATCAAGCAAGTCCAACTTTTAGCACCTGTCCAACCCAGTAAGATCATTTGCGTCGGACGCAACTACCTCGCTCATGCTAAAGAACACGCAGTGGAGGTCCCTGAAGTTCCCATGCTTTTCCTGAAACCCCCCTCCACGCTTCTGGCTCCCGGGGGTACCATCCTGTTACCCCCTCAATCCCAGCAGGTCGAGCATGAGGCCGAATTGGCGGTTGTCATCGGAAAACAAGGTCGCTGGATAGCTCCTGAGGAGGTCAAAGACCACATCTTGGGTTACACAGTAGCCCTTGATATCACCGCTCGCGATCTGCAGTTTCGCGATGGGCAGTGGACCCGCGGCAAAGGTTTCGACACCTTCTGCCCGCTTGGTCCCTGGATCGAAACGGAATTTGACCCGGCTGATGCCATGATAACCTGCCATGTAAACGGAGAAATGCGCCAGATGGCTTCTACTCGCGATATGGTCTTCAGTGTTCGCCAGCTGGTCGCTTTTGCATCTTCCGTCATGACCTTGTTCCCGGGCGATGTCATCCTCACCGGTACACCAGCGGGAGTCAGCCCTCTACACCCTGGTGACGTAGTGGAAGCCGCCATAGAAGGTATCGGCAGCCTGCGCAACCCGGTTGCGGCTGAACCAGCCCATTGATTTGACCTGACCAATAGCACCTCAGGGCAAATGGAGAATCCCTGGCACGCCTGTGCTATAATCCTGCTGCCCGCTGATTCTCTATCACCAACCTCTGCCCGAAAGAGCAATGTCTTTAGAAATTCACACCGCCGTTCAAACTGCCATCGTCCTAGCGCTCATCGGCATCCTTCTCTTGATCTGGGGTGGAATCAGATCTATTCGTAATGCGCGTACATTGAAGTTTTTTCGTATGCGCCGCGACCGTATGGTGCGCGGTTGGCGTATGCTGTTTTTTGCCATTGTCCTGGGTGGCATTGCCCTCATCATACGGCTATACGCAGAACCCGTCGCTTTTACGTATTTTCCTCCCACAGCCACCAACACAACCTCGCCTACTACTACCCTGACCCCTACCATCACGCTTACTCCAACCATTACCCTGACACCCACAATTACCTTGACACCAGCTGTCACGGATACACCTACCGTCACTCCCACCCCGCATGTACCGCTGGCGATTGAGAGTCGCTTTGAAGGCACCATCACCCCCGCTCCAGAAGCTGCCTTCAGCAATTTGATCTTCACCCAGCAAATCGATGAGTCTACTTACCAGCCGATAAATCCCGGAACGATCTTTCAGAATCCGGTCGGGCATATGTATGCCCTATTCAGCTACGACCGCATGATCGACGGCGCCCAGTGGTCGGCTTTATGGTACCGTACGGGTGAACTGGTGCACTTTGAAACTGAACCTTGGGATGGAGGCACCGGGGGTTTTGGCTTCACCGATTGGAACCCGGCTCCGCAGGAATGGCTTCCAGGAGAATATGAAGTCCAAATTTTTGTTGGATTAGATTGGAAAGTGTCTGGGACCTTCACAGTTGAGGGCGAAGCGCCCACGCCAGTTCCCTCACCAACCGCCACCGTTACCCAAACCCCCCAACCCACTCCGACGCCTTCCCCAACCATAACCCCCACGCCATCCGCCACCACCACGCGCACGCCCCTGCCTAGCAGCACCCCGACCTTCACTCCCCATCCGAGCGCTACCGGGTTAACGCCAACTGCCACCTTTACGCGTCAACCCACCGCAACAGCCACCATCACTCCCACCAAGTGGCCTACTGCCACGCCGGTCACCCTCACGCCCACAATTACCCGCCACCCGACCGCGACAAACCCACCGACCCCTACTGCACCCTCCCCAACACCCTAATAATTCGTGCTCCAACCAGCACTATATTTATGGAGCTGTGCGCCCAGCCCTTTGCCGGCGTGATCCGACTCCCAGATAGCGAGCAATCTGGGCCGCTACCCGGGCGTTGTTCCGCAACAACCCGAGATTGGCCCTCAAACTCTCTCCGCTGGTGAGTTCGCTGACCCGTTTCAATAAAAATGGGGTCACTTCCTGACCGCGCAAGCCTTTTTTTTCAAGCTCTTTCAAAGCCTGGTCTACCGCTCTTTGGATGGATTCTGGCGCCATGGCGACTTCTTCGGGGGGAGGCACAGTTACCAGCAAGGCGCTTTTCAAACCCAGACCCCAATGAGCGCGGGCCATGCCTGCCGCTGCCTCGGCTGTTTCTACGCGGGCGCTGACCGGTAGATTGCTGCTCCTGGAGTAAAAGGCGGGAAAGGTATCCGTCTGGTAGCCCACCACCGGCACACCCAAGGTTTCCAGGTATTCCAGGGTAGCCGCTAAATCCAGGATCGCCTTTGCACCAGCGCAGACCACAACCAACGGCGTTTGAGCCAGCTGGGATAAATCGGTGGAGACGTCCGATGCGGGGCCCCGATGTACCCCGCCGATCCCCCCGGTTGCAAAAATTTTGATGCCAGCAGCATGCGCTGCCACCAGCGTCCCTGCGACGGTAGTGCCGCCGCTCTTTTCTTTGAGCAACACATCCGCGAAATCCCGTGTGCTGATCTTACGCATGCCCTGGCTGGTAGCCAAGGTTTGCAGCTGTGCCTGATTCAATCCAATGTGGATCGTGCCTTCCAGAACCGCGATGGTCGCCGGGACCGCGCCCTCCTGGCGGACTTCACGCTCCATGTCTTGAGCCAGGTCATAATTTTGCGGATAAGGCAATCCGTGCGTGATTACGGTGGACTCTAAGGCCACCACCGGCGCTCCGACGGCAAAGGCGCGCCCCACTTCGGAAGATATTTGGTAGTAATCAGGCAGTTTATGGTTCAAGATATTCTCTAATTTTCCCGGTAAAGGGTTTGGCTGGCTATCCCTGACTTGGTTTTCTATGGATGGGTTTATCAAATTAATAAGTGGTTGTAGAGCTTCTCGATTGAAAGATCCGGCACGACTGAACCTTTATAACGCAAGGTCAGCGAGGCTGCCGTCATCCCCAGCCGGATAGCGTCATCAATGGGTATTTCGTTCAACAGAGCGAAAAGAACGGTAGCTGCTAATGCATCGCCTGCCCCGGTCGGGTCTAGGATCTCGGTCCTTATGGCCGGTATGTAACCGCTGGTCTCAGAAGTGGCATAACACACCCCAAATTCGGCCAGGGTGATCAATGCCAGATCGACCCCTTGCCCAACCAGGTATTTGGCTGCTTCAATGGCTTGCTGCCGGTTAGAGCCCTCAAATGGTTCTCCCCACAAGATGGCTGCTTCTGTGCTGTTGGGCGTGATCAGTTTCAAGCGCGCCAGATAAGGCTTTAATCTCAACGCCAGGCTGGCTGCAGTTGGGTCTGCGCAGACTGGCAGGCGCGCCTTGCGAGCCAGAGATATTACCGTTCGCAAGGTATCTTTCAGCAGATTAGCGTCCACGAACAGCACGCCGGCTTGTTTGAACAACTTTTCCCGCTGCCGGATGTGATCGGGAGTGAGCGCTGAAATCACGCGCATATCATCAAAACCAAACTGCATGATCCCTTTTGGCTTTACCACTGCCAGATATGTGCCGGTAGGATGTTCTGGGCTGCGTAGCACTGCGCTGACATCAATCCCAGCCGAGATCGCCTGGTCTAGCAAATCCTGACCGGTCTGATCCTCTCCGATTGCGGTAATCAAGATCACTTCCTGCCCCAGGCGCGCCAGGTTTTCCGCCACATTGCGGGCCACCCCCCCAAAGGAAGTGCGGATTTGAGCCGGGTTAGATTCCCCTATGCGCAATTCACCCGTGATGCGACCGACGATATCCACCCCCGCGCCGCCAACCACCAGCACCGGTGCATCCGAAGTGGGCAAAAAACTAGGCTCCACTTTAGCCCTCGCCTATCTTGTGATACAAAACCCTGGCCAGGTGCTCCAGCACCTGCCGGGTCCTTTGGGCTTCGACGGATTCTTGATCACGTTCCATTAAATCGAAAGCCGCCCGTAACCTGCTACGATATGTAAGCGCCAGCTCTTTGATAATCCTTTCGCGCGCCTCTTCTTTGGTGATCATTTCCTGGAATTTGGTTAAGGGAACTTCCCGTACCATCAACGATAATTCTCCCAGGTAGCTTTCTTCTATTAAACCCTCCAAAATCCTATCGTTTCCGCGTACGAAGTTTTGGATGCTGATCCGCCAGGCCTCCAGGTGACGTTCCGGGATGATCTCATCGGGTGTTTCCCAGGTACCCACACCAATCCAGCCTAGTTGCACGCCCTGGGCTTCAGCCATATCGATGAACCCAGAGGTGAGATCGTAAAACCGATCGGTTAGATCTCGCCGCGATACAAAAAACTGCTGGTCGGGAGGTTCTGCTGAAACATCATCCTGCAGACCCGCCAGTCTGTGTGCTTCTGTTCTGATTTTGAGCTCTTCCACCAGCCAGCGATCGATTTCCGGGGCATTGCTGGCAGCCAAGAATTCGCTCAAATCGTGGGCCGCGATGAAATTCTTGATTTCCCTGCGGATGAGATTCGTCATGGCGTCCGTCCAGTTCTGCTGGGTTTGTAGATAGACTAAATCCATGATGGCTCCTTCCGAAAAGGGATAAGGCCTGCGCAGGTTGGCTTGTTTGCCATCGCGCAGCACGCTGAACACGAACTTCACATCCTTCGCTTCGATGCGTATTCCATCCCGGGTGCGCTCGAAAATTTGGATATCTCTGGCAGCAAATACCTGGTCTCGGAGATCGATGATGCTGCGCAGGCGTTCAAAACCATCCAACACTTCGACGCCGTCAACGAAGGCATCCCCAGCCTCCGCCACCGGGCGCGGCCGCCTGCTCCAGCCCGGCTGGATTAATCGCCTCAACCAACTGAAAATCGTCCTGCGGCCTGCAACTTGAGTCGCTTCAATTGTGCCGCTCCCCCTTACGGTTGGCCCAATCACGTGAGGCGTCCCATCGATCTTCTCAAAGAGGGCAGCATTTTCCAGGTATACCCGCACCTTTCCCGGCCCACCGATTAAAAAGACCGGTGAACGCTGGTGTTCCTGGATCACTTGCCCATCTTTTATCTCGATCAGATCGTAACTCGTAGCAAAGGCTGCCTGGCGAATAAACCGTCCCGCCACCTGAACATCCTTCAACTCAAAGATATCATCCAGGTATATTGCCGCTACTCGCATGGCCACCCAAAAAACGAACACGGCGATTAAAATGGTGCTCAAAACATCCGCCGCCAAAAGTGCTCGCAGAAAGAAGATGGCTGTCTCTTCCGCCGACCGGCTACCCAAGATCACCGGGTGCGCCCGCAGAGCGACTAGGACCCACAGAAAAACCCCCAGCAGGATCAGGACCAGGTCCCGCATCAGCGTCCAGATCCTGACCGTGGTAAACGCCCGCCGGAAATATGGCGATAACAGGCTTTCCCAAATGGATTCTGTTAAGACTCTCGGGTACACCGGCACCTCTCCGTAAGGTCTTCAGCGAATAATCTGTTCATCAAATCTCAATTCAGCAATCCTAGGCAGGCTCTTAAACTTCCTGCGACCGCAGCCATTCGATCAGGGCAGCCAGGTCACCTTGCTCATTTTCGAGCAAGCGATACAAAGCTGGCTTGTTGACGATCATCTCCTGGGTGCCCTGCAGCATGAGCTCCAGGCAAGACTGCAGGTTCCTCGGTGGCGGATTATTTTGGTCCTCGATCAGTTCGCTCAACCGCCGAGTTGCCATACGGGCAAATTCCTTCAGGGCGGCCTCCTTGCCCTGGTGTACCATTTGGGTGCGAGTTTGCTCCACCTGGACCCTTTCCCGTTTGGCTCGTTCCAGCCAGGTAGATAACCAGTTTTCTACGATCTGCGCCTCCACCTCGGGCGGGAAACGCAGGTTGCTGATAGATACGTTCAAAACCCGGATACCCATCTCCTCCAGCCTGCGATATTCCCTGCTGGGCTCCTGCCCTCCGGTCGGGCAGCCAAAATCATCCAGTTCGTCCATCTCTTCCTGGGTTAAGCGGGCTTTGACCATGCGCTTGATGATTTCAAGACCAGTTTCGTCCCGTTGGAGCGGCTGGTCCTGCTGCGCTTGCTGGTCGTTTTCTAGCCCTGTCTGGGATTCCTTTTCCGGTTCTGCTTGCCCCTCACCTTGACTGCTCTTGCACCTGGCGGCGTCTAAGTCGAATAATTCGTTCAACGTAAACTTACTTAAATATTCCCGCCAGAGGTCCACTCCCAGATATGCAGGCAGCTCAAACCAGCGTACCTGTTGCAAGTTTTCAGTAGCGACCCCCTCCCTGGTGATGGCCAGGCGTATAGAATTGGGACTATAGCCAAACTGTGTGCCCCCCTTGCCCCTTTCAGCTTTGATCTTGACGATTGCCATCACGTTGGGAACTACTTCGACCCCATCCCGGGTCAGAGCGCTGGTCTCTTGCCGTCGCTTCTGCCGCTCCTGGTACTCTCCTTCTGCTTTCTTCTCCCGTTTTTCGAAATCTTTGGGAGATTCACCCAACCGCCTACCTGGTTGTTCGGGCGGCGCAAAGGGGTCTTCCCTGCCGGAAGGGCCCAAGGTCGGTATGGGCCAGGCTTTTATATGCAGGTCTACAGCTTCATGATGGACGTACTGGTTGTCTCTGGTGAATACCAGCCCAGGTCCCACCGGTCCGGAGAAAGCTGTTTTGCTGCGCAACATGGCTGCGCTGGCCGAATCTAACAAGACTACCCCTGGACCCCTGCGACGCCACTCTCCCGGGCGCTCGATGATCTCCCCATTTTCAATTTGGATGGCTGGTCCGTGACGCCCACGCAAATAAAGCACCAGATGTTTGAAAGCTGAATAGCGGTGGCGTAAATCCTTGACCGGCAGTACAAACTGGGAAAAGAATGCCAGCCAGATGAAAAGCCCTCCCAACCCGACCAGCAAGAAGTCAAGTAAATAAATCCAGACTGTTCGCCCGAATTTTGGGGATAATACCGGGCTCCCCGTTCGCAACCAGGCGATCCCTTCTCTAAGCACCTGGGACAAGGATAGCGTTCCTGGGGTCACATACAAGCCGAGAATATCCGTTTTTGCCAATTTGGGTGCATCCAGGATTTGCAAACCCTGCTGGTCTCCCGCCCCAAAAATGGAAAAGTGCTCGGATTGGTCACCTTTGCCAGGCTTAACCTGCACGGTCACACCCCAGGTCCCGCCGCTGGTCTCATAGGCGCCTACCAGATCAGGGTTTTCAGGGTCAAAGATATAAAAAATTTGGATGCCCTTATCGCCGTCAGCCACAAATAAATAGCGATCGTCAACCGCCAGATCGACCGCCTTTCCGGCGGTGGTCTGTAGTTTCAAGGCATTGGGCGCGGCTGGCTTGGTCACATCCACGATCTCCACACCCTGATCGCCAGCCGCGACAAAGGCCGTCTCCCCCTGCAGTACCACATTGCTGGCATCTATGGTGTCAATCTCCCCACTGGCTATCCTGGGAGCGCGCGGGCTAGAGACATTTACAATTTGCAGACCTTTAGGACCATCTGCGATATAAACATAATTCCCCGAAACAGCCAGACCGCTGGCGTGGCCTGGCGTGTCGAAAATTCCAACCGATTTTATATCCCCAGGATCGGAGATATCCACAATCCGTAGACCGTAATCGCCATCGGCGATATAAGCATAATCTCCCTGGACTGCCACCGCTACTGCCGTACCGGATGTGCCAATAAAACCCGCTTTGAAGGGATTTCTCGGATCGGAGATATCGATGAGGTTCAAGCCATCTTCATTGGTGACATACGCGTAATCTCCCCGGACGGCTAGACCCTGGGTTTTGCCCAACTGATCGTCAAAACCGATCTCACGGGGATTATTCGGGGCGCTGATATCCACCACCCGCATGCCCTGTTCGCCATCCGTCAGGTACACAAAATCCCCGGATGAAACGATATGGCGCACGATCCTAGGGGCATCGTAGAAACCCACCGACACCGGCGCCTTAAGATCGGAAACCTCCACAACTCGCAAGCCCCGGTTGTAATCCGCCACGTAAACATCATTACCCTGTAAGGCTAAGCCATGCGCTTCCCCGGGAGTATCATAAGAACCGACTTTTTGTGGTCTCGTGGGGTCTTTGAGATCCATCACCCAAAGCCCCTCCCGCCGGGCCGCCAGGTAAGCGTATTCACCTTTCAAGACGATATCCTGGATGAAGGCGGCCTGGTCGTTGAAGCCGATTTCCAGTGGATGTCGAGGATCGGTTACGTCTACAACCCGCAAACCTCCACTCCCGTCTGCCACATAGGCCAGAGTCCTGCCATCGTCTCGACCAGTCTCGATAGCGACCTTCCTGGCATCGCCGCCAGTGTCATATGCTCCGACTTCAGCTGGTTTGGTCGCATCGGTCACATCGATAACTCGCAAACCAGCCCCGCCATCCGCAATGTAAGCATAGTTACCGGCAACAGCCAGGCCAACCGCGTTTCCAGGTGTATCCTCGAAACCGGTTTCTTTGGGCTCAGACGGATTTTTAAAATCGATCACCCGCAGTCCGGCGTCTCCGGCTGCGATATATACGTAATTGCCCTGGATGGCCAAGTCGTTGGCCACACCAGGACTGGCGATGTGCGATTTTTCCGTCAATTCCAGATGAGCCGGATCGGGGTTCGAGAGGAATAAAACCGACACCCCGGCATTGCTATCAGCCACGTAGATAAAATCTCCGGAAACGGTAACTGCGACCGCTACGCCAGGGGTGTCAAAAAAACCGATCTCCCTGGTTTCCTGCGGATTGGATATGTCCAACACCCTGAGGCCGCGGTTCTCACTGGCCAGGTAAGCGAAATTACCGCTCACCGCCACATCTTCCGTATTGCCGCGCCCTTCCTCCTGACTGATCAGGTTGGGCTCGATTTTTACGGCTGCTTCAACCACCCGCAATCCGCTGAAACCATCGGCAATATAGACGTAGTCGCCTGACACGGCTACAGCCAAGGCCTCTTTGGCTTCGGTAGTCGCTCCCACTTCAGATATGGCATTCAGGTCGGAAACATCCAGGATCCGTAAACCAGCGGCGCCATCGGCAAGATAGGCATAGATCCCCGAAATTACCACATCCTGAGCTCTGCCAATAGTGTCGAAAACCGCCTGCTCTTGAGGTTCTGGCGGTTTTGACACATCCAGTACCACCAATCCCCGGCGGTCGACAGCCAAATAGGCGTGACCTCTCACCACCTGCAGATTCTTTATACTCCCCTGGGCGTCAAAAGTGCTGACCTGCTTGGGCACCCTTTTATTGGAAACATCCAAGATCCACAAAGTGTCCCCGTCGGCGATATAAGCGTAATTGCCGTCAATTGCCAGGCTGCTGGCGAACCTGGTATCTTTAAAATCGCCCACCTTTAACGGGTTAGCGGGATCTTCCACATTGACGATGATCAAACCAGAACGACCGTCGGCGATATAAGCGAATCTACCAGACACCACGACGTCACTGGCCCTGCCATC
>DAOUET010000013.1:0-12955 GCA_034430155.1 Anaerolineales bacterium | reverse complement strand
CCTTAAAATTTCTATTCTCAAATCTTAAAAATTTCTTACAGTATGATAAACTTCAAGCCTCCCTCTGGTCCATTATTTGAACGGTTGTGAATTATGAAAAATTTCAAACGCGGATTTCTCTTCACCATAATTGCTTTTTCTTGTGTGTCATTGGCTTTCCTTTCAGGGTATTTCCTACATGCATTTTTAAACCCCAGTGGGAATAATTTCCCAATCCTAAATGAGGCTTACAATATTTTAATCACCCACGGCCTTTATCCCACTCCTGTTCCTCCAGCCCTCGAGCATGGCATGATAAAAGGAATGATTCAGGCATACGACGATCCCTATACTATATTTGTTGAACCAGTACAACATGAACTTGAAAGCGAGAATCTCCAGGGAAGTTTTGGTGGGATCGGGGTAAAACCAGCACGCAACCAGTCTGGTGAGTTAATTCTATTTCCCTTTCCTGGTAGCCCGGCCAGTCGCGCTGGCATCCAAGAAGGAGACATCCTCATTGCGGTAGAAGGATTGGAAATTACCCCATCCATAGATATTGATACAATTCTAGCCTCTATTCGGGGGCCAAAAGGAGAAAAGGTCGTATTAGAGATCTTGCGCCCTCCCGATCGCAATCCAAAGAAGATTTCCATTACGCGTGAAACGATCCCCCTGCCATCAATAATCTGGTACCTGGATCCAGACAAACCTCTCGTTGGGATTATCCAGGTGAATATCATCGCCGCCAGCACACCTGGGGAGATCCTGAATGCAGCTTCTGATTTACAAATGCGGGATGCCACCTGTATTATTCTTGATTTGCGAGATAATGGCGGTGGCCTTGTATCCTCAGGTATTGATACTGCCCGTCTCTTCCTTAAAAACGGCGTGATAATTCAGCAGCAATTCCTTCACCAAAATATTGAAACATACCAGGTCGAAGAACCTGGTTTATTAGCCGAGATACCCTTGGCCATCTTAGTAAATCATGGAACAGCCAGCGCTGCTGAAATTATCGCCGGCGCTCTCAAGGCTCACCATCGGGCAGCATTGATCGGTATGCCCACTTTCGGAAAAGATACCATCCAACTGGTATATGACCTAGAAGATGGCTCCAGCTTACACATAACTGCTGCTCACTGGTGGATTCCTGATTTATATCCTCATCTGGCAGGCAACGGGCTACAACCAGATGTGCGGGTTGAGGGGGCATCATCAGGACCTGACCCGGTGATATCTATGGCGGTGAAGATTCTCCTCAGCAGCCAGTAATCCCACCATCTTTATATGTTAAAATTCCTGTTATGGGAGTAAAGACCGTCGCCACGAATCGCAAAGCCAGACATGAATATTTCATTCTGGATACATATGAGGCCGGTTTGGTATTGCAAGGAAGTGAGATAAAATCTATTCGAGCCGGCAGAATTAGCTTAGCCGAAGCTTACATCAGCATAGAAAATGGGCAGGAAGCCTGGTTGGTTTCCGCTCACATCGCCCCATACGATCAAGCCAGCCATTACAATCACGATCCCACCCGGCCTCGTAAATTATTATTGCATCACAAAGAAATTAGCCAGTTATGGGATCAAATTCGCCAAAAAGGGGTCACCATCATCCCTTTAAGGGTTTATTTAATAGACGGTCTCGCCAAGATAGAAATCGCAGTGGCTAAGGGGAAAAAACTTTATGACAAGCGTGCGGCTATCGCTAAACGAGATGCTGAGCGCGAAATCGAGCGCCAACTGCGCCAGCGAGGATAAAGATGCCACCCAGCACAATAATGGGGATAAACCAACTCTCCTCTGTAGAAAAACGAGAAATCTACGCTCGGCTTATCCCTACAGAACTGTTGGAACGCTTTAACTTAAGTCCTTACCTGGTGGATAAGGCTGGTCGTGACCTACTATGGTTACATTGCCCGGCACAGGAAGCCAACGTTGAAATGGCGTTACGGCACAAAGCCGGGTATCCAGATCCTATTCTCTATGGGCACATGACCGACACCCTTAACGGTCAAATCCACATCTTACTCTATGTACTCAACGACCCTGATTCTCCCCGTTTTGATATTGACCGCTTGCCGGATGGCACCTCAACAAAACTTGGCACGCAGTGCCGGAATATCGATGCTGAGCTAGCAGCTATGAGAGCCGGACTAGCTCCCGGACAAATCCGGGCGGGACTACGCTTCCTTCCACATGCTATAAAAGCTTTTGAACTTTTTATCGAGAGCCTGGGGCATGAACTGCACTTCGCTGAACCACTTTATTACCATAATGCAGCTCTATTCGAACGTTATGGTTTTGCCTATGCGAAAGGCAGGAGATTGATGGATCGCATTCAATCCGGTTTCAGCCCAGGCGGGGATCTGCTTGCCTTGCTAGATGGATCTAATCCTTTCCGTCTCCCAGAAGCTGCCCGTAGCATTCGATTACGTTCCTGGGCCATCCATGATGGCATTTTAGGTGAGCCTTTTACGGATGTCACCATGTACAAAAACCGTTTAAAATCGGCAGGATTATCCACTTCTCAAGGCTGCCCTTGGTAGTCCATGCTGTCAAACAACTTATTCGCTCTGGTCATTACTTTTGCACTGGCATTGGCCTGGCTCAGATTGAACGATTATTTTGCATTCCGAGGCTGGATCAGTAGTCAGCTCAGCCGTAAGATCATCCATATGGGCACTGGCCCCATATTCGTGTTTTGCTGGCTGCTTTTCACCCGGGCAGCCAGCTCACGTTATATGGCAGCCCTGGTTCCTACTACGATTACGGTTCAGTTTTTACTGGTCGGCGTAGGTTTGATAAGGGATCAAGCCGCAGTCCAGGCCATGTCCCGAACTGGTAACCGTCGTGAGATTTTAAAAGGACCCCTTTACTATGGGATCGTCTTCATTCTCGTGACTGTAATCTATTGGGATACCACCCCGATAGGCATGGTAGCCTTAATGTTGATGTGCGGTGGGGATGGAATGGCAGATGTGATCGGACGACGGTTTGGCATGCACAAATTGCCCTGGAATCCGGGGAAATCTTGGTTTGGTTCCTTGGGTATGTTTTTGGGCGGCTGGATTTTCTCTTCCCTCGCGATCGGGATTTTCATAATTTTCAATATCTATTCCCAGAGTTACTCTTCCTATTTAATTCCGATTTCTTTGATTGCATTGGCTGGAACGCTAGTTGAGTCTCTTCCGATTAGGGATATCGATAATATTACCGTTCCTTTTACGGCGATCCTGCTGGGCCACCTTTTATTCTAATCGGGACTTGCAATTTCCCATCCGGCTATGTCATTGGTGATGGCTCGTAAAAAACCAATTGAAATGAAAAGGTAGAGAAATGCTCCTCATTGATGGAAATAAATTAAAGATCAAAGACGTGGTGCAGGTCGCCCGTCATGGCGAGAAAGTGGGGTTAGCTGAACATGCCCATCAAAGTATGGCTCAATCTCAAGCTTGGGTGTCAGCGATAGTGGAATCTGCCAAACCGGTATACGGTATCAATACCGGATTTGGGATCTTTTCTGATCAACGTATCTCTCCCAATGATTTCAAGACGCTCAGCCGGAATCTGATCTTAAGTCACGCTGTTTCCACCGGTCCTGAACTACCAGTGGAAGTAGTCAGGGCAGCTATGCTGATCCGGGCAAACACCCTGGCGAAAGGCTTTTCTGGGGTGCGGCCTGAAATTGTCGACACTCTGCTTGAGATGCTGAACCAAGGTGTAACCCCACTTGTTCCGTCCCAGGGGTCTTTGGGTTCATCTGGTGATCTGGCCTCTCTCTCAAATCTGGCGCTCGTTTTCACCGCGGACGCAAAAGACTTAGATGAAGAGTCAGGTTGGGCTTACCTCAATGGATCAAACCAGTCAAAAATGAGCGGAAGAGCTGCCATGAAAGCCGCAGGGATACCCAGACTGATCCTCGGTTCCAAGGAAGGTCTGGCATTGATAAATGGTGCCACCTTCTCTACCGCGATCGCTGCCCTGGCTGTTTTTGACGCTGCCCGCATGATCCACCTAGCAGAAATATCCTTATCGATGAGTCTGGAAGCCTTACTTGGAGTCTCAGCAGCTTTTGATGAACGGATTCACCAAGCCCGTTTACATCCCGGTCAAATCAAAGTGGCTGCAAAAATTCGCCAATTGACCCAGGGCAGCACGCTAATAGATTCAGCTGGCCGGGTACAGGACGCTTATTCCCTTCGCTGTGCCCCGCAAGTTCAGGGAGCAGCTCGGGAGACGGTCGCATTCGTTATGGAAATTATCGAGCGAGAGATAAACGCTGCAACAGATAACCCCTTGCTCTTTAGTCAAGATGAAGCTATCTCAGGTGGCAATTTCCATGGAGAACCGGTCGGGATGGCGATGGATTTCCTGAGTATTGCCATGGCGGAAGTAGCAGCTATTTCTGAAAGGCGAACCTTTCGCCTTTTGGATGCCCAATTGAACGCAGGATTACCCCCCATGTTGGTGGATACCCCGCAAGACGCCGGCATAAACTCCGGTATGATGATGCTACAGTATACGGCAGCTTCTCTAGTTCTGGAAAATCAGACTCTGGCTAATTCCGACTCGATACACTCTCTGCCCACCTCCGCCGAACAGGAAGACCACAACGCCAATTCGATGACGGCTGCCCGCCATACCCGCCAAATTATCGAAAATATAACCCATATCCTGGTTATCGAGGTTTATTGCGCTACCCGTGCCTTATACATGCGTCTGAGGGAATCTCCACAGGCCAAGATGGGGAAAGGCGTTCAGGCAGCTTATGATGCTCTCCGGAGTCGAATTCCATATACCGTTGGAGACGCCTGGTGGACGCCAGAGATTGAAATCGTGCAAGACATGGTGGCAAAAGGGATTTTTGACACTATTTCAGCATGACTTCTGTCAAGGTTGTTATATTGACTACATCACCTAATTCTGATAGAATTTACCTTATAAGATAGGTATCCCATCATTGAAAAGGAAGGTATTATGCTTCTAGAACAAACCCAAACAGATCAGATTACGATCACCGAAGCAGCCGCGCTAGCAGTCAGTGAATTACTCACCAAACGCAACCTGGAAGGATATGCCTTACGAGTCTTTGTTGCAGGAGGAGGTTGTTCCGGATTTCAATATGGTATGGCGCTTGAGGGGAATATCCGGGATACTGATCTGGTATATAACCAACATGGAGTTCAAGTAGTGGTGGATGAGATTTCGATTGATTATCTCAATGGTTCTACCATCGATTTTGTTGACGAAATTATGGGGAGTGGATTTAAGATCGAAAACCCCAATGCGGTCGCATCTTGCGGCTGTGGGAACTCCTTTAGGACTAAAGAAGATCCCGCTGATGCAAGTAGCAGTTGTGGCTGTAATTAGATGCAGATCAAGCCTGGATAATATTCACTCGTCTTTCAATCAGTTACTTGGGAAGATCATCAGGGCGCCATTAAAGGCGCTCTGTCTTATTTAACGACCACGTAAGAATGATATTAGTGTCCCAAAAAAGCCGATAACCCCCAAACCAACGATGATAAAACCTATTGGAACGCCAGCCGTTCCTGAGTTTGAGGTATCCGGTTCAAAAGTGGGGATTATCAAAGGAGGGGGCGCTGTAAAAGTGGGCAGGCGTGTGGGAGGCACCTCCACAATGAATTGAGCTGCCAGGGTAGGATCGATCGTTGGTGTTGTGCGAGGAGTCGGTGTTGGAGGAGGCTCGATCAAGGGTAAATTCCCAACAACATCAACCAGAGGGGCATATACCCATGCTACCCCTCCAGAAACACCGGGATACGAAATTTGCACCCATAAACCCCCGACCGAACGACCCAGAGCTGGTACTTGTTGACCAGCAATTAGCACGCCTACAATTGGATAGTCCGTGCTGGGACCACCCCTGACATTAATTTGTTCTTGATCCGATTTAACAATAGCGGTCGGCCCGAGTGGTGTGCCCGTAACTGTTGGGATGGATACAGTAGGAATTTGGGCTTCAGGATATGCCCACGCAACAGGCACAAAGATTATATAGGAAACAAAAATGCTCAAGCCAATGAATAAAAAAACTTTATAAATCTTATTTGTCATCAAACCTCCGGAATCATCAAAAAGATGTTCCTGATAAGACTAAGGCCGATTATAATCTAACTGGAATTTTATCGATACCCTACCACATTGGGATGGTTTATTATGGATGGACGGATATTTCACGGGGATATTACCCCGAAAGAAGTCAGTCGGGCTTTACTCGCCCATTTCAACCGGAATAACTGGGTGGCCCAACAATTGGGGAGTGATGACCAAATAGTGGTACAGATTGCTACACGGCAGCGCCCTGTTTCTGGAGGACAGACCGCTCTCAGTGTTACACTCCAAAAAGTAGAGGATGGTCTGGCTATCCAAATTGGGAAACAGGCCTGGTTAGGTGTCGCGGCAAGTTTAGGCGTGACCGCACTAGCAGCATTGAGGAATCCTTTCAGCTTGTTAGATCGTTTGGACGATCTGGCCCAAGACGTCGAAAACTTGCAGCTCACCCAGGATGTTTGGGGAGTTATCGAAAATTTTACCAATCTGCGGGGAGCTTCCTTTGAGCTTTCAGAGCGATTGAAGCGCATAGTTTGCGAGTATTGCAGCACAGCTAACCCGGTAGGCGAATCGAATTGTATCGCTTGCGGGGCTCCATTAGGCAAAGTACAACCACGTACATGCCTTAATTGCGGCTTTATTGTCAAGTCAACTGAAGTAACTTGCCCGAACTGCGGTAAACCCTTGTGAAGAAGTTCGCAGTTTCCTACCAGGCGCTATCAGGCAGGAGCAGACAATAATAAATTTGTGAAAAGAGATTCATCAGGGGATAAATAACTGGCGATTTCGTAGCGTTTTGCGCTCGAATGGGACGCCATTTCCTTTAGCAGATAACAACCACAATGTGAAAAGGGCTCATGGTGCCCGTAGGAGAGTCAGTGTACGGTGAATTGCTGGAAGCAATTCTTGGTCTTCAGATCTGGTAAGCGGTACAAAAGACATAGCTCGTTGCCCATTCACACGTGATTCCAAGCGTGATTCTAATCGTTCCAGTTGGGGTAATGCATCTAAATAACCAACCCGCCCGATCTCTTCCACTGCTCGAATACGCACTTCCAAAGTTGCCGACCGATCGGCAAGAATATCCACCAGATGAGTGCAAGCAAAAGGACAGGCGTCTAGCAATCGGGCAACGTTATTCTCTAACTCGGGGTGTTCAACCAACGCTTGTAGAATAGAATAACTCTCGCGGGTACGCATTTGAGCTAGGTAGGCTGTTAATTTGTGACGCACCTCCTCCGGCGCAGGCTGACCGTTGCTATCAGGCATCAGCACTTCACCCAAGGCCCGGACGATTTGAGCTCGCACGGAAAGATCCGGGTCCGTTAATCTGGTAGCCAGTAAATATGCCACGAGACTGGAAAATCGTGGTGCTTGAAAATCAATTAGATGCTTAAGCCCATTTTGGCGAACTTCCGCCTCAGGGTGGATGAGCTGCTCCGCTGCACTCCAAACAGCAGGGAACAGTTCTATTTTTCCAGTGCTTTCTTCTAAAGTAAAAAGTGGGGGTTGAGGCATTTCAGGGGATATGGATTTCCTTGGCATATCCTCAGTATACCTTAAATCATCTTAATAACTGTTCGATGTTTTCCAGACCTTGCTGATACGTTTCCCCAAGAAACTTGCCGGGCATTCTTGAGCGCCATTCAACTTCCCTAGTAAAGACCCGTCCACCATACCCCACAATCGGCCTACCAGTTTCAGCAACCTCAGGAAGCCATTGGGCCCATTCAACCAGTTTAGTTGCGGATTGCTCCATCATTGCGACGAGAACAATCATTGACGGATTTATATCGCGCACCAGGCTTGCTAAATCTGGCAACGGGACTGCCTGTCCCAGATAAACAACCGGCCAACGGCGACGTCGCAGGATCGTACCCAAAATTAATAGGCTGCCTTCGTGCCACTCGTTAGGCGCGCAAGCCAAGATAATTGGGGGAACTGGTCTGGGTGGCGGGCTATTCAACATCCACATTAGCATGTGTTGGCGTAAGTAATTGGTTGCTAGGTGCTCCGTTGCCACCCGGATATTGTGGTTTTCCCAGGATTCTCCTACTTCTGCCATCGTAGTAGCAATAACCTCCAGGATTATTGTTTCTGGAGAATTAAAAGCTGTCGCTTCACCCAAAATGAGGTCTGCCTTCGATAAATCATGACTAAGGACAGCCGCGATCAATTGCTCTCTTATTACGGGAAGATAAGTTTTTTCTTCGAGTGCCTTTTCCCGGATAATAACACCTTCAGGCTCTGTAATAAGTCGACCGGCTTCTTGTTGATGACGTAAAGCCTGAATAGCCTGAGAGGTTTGCATGCCTTCATCAACTCGGGCTTTAACCCATTTCAAGTTCATGACATCCTTTTCTGAGTACAATCGGTGCCCACCAGCCGTACGCTTTGATAAAGGGTAATCATAACGCCTCTCCCAAGCCCGTAAGGTAGCCATAGATATACCCGTCATTCTGGCTACTACCCCAATATTATAGAGCGGTTCTTCACTCCCATCGTAAACATCAGGTAGTAATGTCATAATCACTCCAATGCTTGAGAACTTACCGTAAAAGTTTACCATTGGTCAATTTTCTTGTCAAGTAATATAGACAATTACTATTTATTACCTTGACATTTCATGTACATATAGTTTGAATCTCTTCTAAATCTATCTCATTTTGTATCTCGGTTTAAGCCCTTATAAAGCCCCGGTCACATTTTCTCTGTGCAATACACCGAGATGGTTGAAGATGTTTGGTTTCCAAAGGGAGGTATGTACCAGGTGATAACCTCGTTGGCTTCGATTGCAGAGAGATCAGTTGCCCACTTTCTTTTCAACTCTCCTGTCTCCAGGATTGATGTTGAAAATGAACAGGTGAACTGGCAATTTTAGATTTGAATGAAACCGACATTGCTGCGGAGAAAGTAAATGTAAAATGGAGCACTTTTCTTCAATTCTAAATCAGCTTGTCTTTACCGGTAAATCACAGCCGATATCCTCACCCATGATGGGGATGTCTTCCATCATCGTGCTCACATAAGCACTTGGTGTAAACTTCGCCGTTTCCAAGCATCTGGCTGCGTGTCAGGAAGTTATCATCCACCGGATAATTAACTGGTGCGATAAATCAAAGGATCGGGACAGTTCAACTTCTACATGATCATATTAACCTGGAAATCTGTATAGACAGGAACAGGAAAATCGCATAAGATCAATGTGATATTTAGTCGATAGAAAAAATTTCAGGAGTAAGAAAAGATGATACTCATTACTGGTGCATCGGGCTATGTCGGCAGTCACCTCACTAAACGGTTGGTCGCTGATGGCTACCGCGTACGAGCTTTAGTGCGGAATAAACCGCGAGCTCAGGAGGAAGAGCGCCTCGAAGGTCTTGAAATCGAATGGGTGGAAGGAGATGTGACCAAACCAGAGACTTTGGTTAACGCCTTCAATGAAGTCGAGGCTGTTATCCACACTGTGGCTATCGCAATTGAGAAAAGCGATCGAAAATACGAGCAGATCAATTACCAGGGCACGGTTAACTTGGTGGATGCAGCCAGGAAAGCTGGTGTAAGCCGGTTCTTGAACATGTCCCAGTTAGGCGCGGCATCTCACCTTCCTTATCGTTTTCTAGCTTCAAAAGGCAAAGCCCAAGATTATGTTGCCGCCTCCGGATTAGATTGGACAGCTTTTCGGCCTTGCGTTATTTGGGGTCCGGAAGATGAATTTGCCAACACCTTCGCTAAATTGATACCCTTATCTCCATTGATTTACCCAATCGTAGGAGACGAAAATACAAAGTTTCAACCGGTGTGGGTCGAAGATGTGGTTACTTGCTTCATAAAGGCGCTTAGCGACCGGGAGACGATTGGTAAAGAATATGAGCTCGGGGGTCCTGAGATCCTGACTTTGGAAGAAATCGAACGCCGAACATTGAAAGCAGTTGGAGCCCGGCGACAGATGCTTCATTTCCCCATGCCTTTACTACGAATTATCGTGGTGCTCCTGGAGATGTTGCTACCTAACCCGCCCATAACTCGCAGTCTGCTTGAATTGCTGGAGGTCAGCAATGTCACCGAAGAAAACGCCATCCACCAATTTGTATCTGAGCCGCGCCCCTTTACTGTCGAGAATATCGCCTCCTACATGCGAAACTTCCGTCTTAAGAACACCCTTTCCCAGTTTATGGGAAGGTAATTTCCTTGAAAGAACCGATTTGGAGTCACAGCGATGAATGATAATCAAACGGGAAACACCATCTCCCTGGGTGAAACCGGCCTACATGTCCCATCCATAGGCGTCGGCACCTGGTCCTGGGGGGAAAGATTGTTTTGGGGTTTCGGAAGGGGTTACAACGAAGAGGATGTCAAGGCTGTTTTTGATATCAATCTAGCTGCAGGTATAAATTTCTTTGATACGGCCGAATCCTATGGAAGGGGAAATTCTGAGCATTTGTTGGGAAAATTCGCCTTTGACCCTGAAAAAAAAGTGATCATCGCTACCAAGTTTATGCCTTATCCCTGGAGGTTATGGAAGGGCAGGCTGCTGGCAGCTCTGAAAAATAGTCTGGAACGTCTCAAACGAGACTCTGTAGATCTTTATCAGATCCACTGGCCTTTTCCACCCGTTCCAATTGAGGCCTGGGTGAACGGCTTGGCTGAAGCCGTGGAAAGTGGACTGGCCAGAGCCGTAGGTGTCTCCAATTTTAGCCCTGAGCAGATGCGACTCGCCCACGCCACGCTCGCAAAGCGAGGTATCCCATTAGCAACAAATCAAGTTGAATTCAACTTGTTGAACAGGAAAGTGGAGCACAATGGGTTGCTTTCGCTTTGCAATGATTTAGGGATCACCTTGATCGCTTACAGCCCTCTCTCCCAGGGGGTGTTGACTGGAAAGTACACATCTGAAAATCCACCCTCCGGAATTCGTGGGATGAGATACCGGGCTGGGTTGCTGGAAAAGATTCAACCACTAATCAGGTTGGCTAGGGACATCGGTCGTGAACACGGAAACAAGACCCCGGGGCAGATAGCGATCAACTGGACGATTTGTAAAGGAACTCTGCCTATCCCAGGTGCTAAGAATGCCCGGCAAGCCCAGGAAAACTTAGGCGCATTGGGTTGGCGATTATCCGAGAGTGAATTGATTGCCCTGGATAAAATCAGCCAGGAGATAACTTCATGAAAACAATAATATTTCAACATTAACCTCAAAATCTTCGACAATCAGGCTGGCGTTCACTATCTTACTCACCACAATATGGCTACGCGCAGGGCTTCTCCTGTTTCTATATTGAAAAGCAGAAACGTAAAATGATTAACTTTACGAGTAAATTCTAAAAATTATAGTAGTTACGCATCTAAGAAAGCGGTCGTCAAGTATAGCACCTTAAAAACTACACAAAGACGTGACAATAGATTGCGAGAGGTGAAACTCTCACACGAGATCAATACCCATTTAGGGAAAAGGACTCAGCAGCTGTGGTCGAAATCAAGATGTCAGGCAGGAAATAGCCATTGACCTTGATTCAGGCATCTAAACGTGCTTAGCGGGAGCAAAGCTCCCACGGATTTGGTTGATAGCCAAACCCCGCACCCGGATAAACTGCAATGGATCAGGACCGGTGTCCTCATCAGTTGGACGGTTTCCAAGAACCAAGCGTAACTACAGGTTCACCGGTCAGAGGGGTAGTTTTCCTGGTAAGGTTGCTGCCGTTTGAGCATGAAGTAGAGTACGGTGAGCAAGCGTCGAGCGACAGCTACCTTGGCGCCTTTTTTGCCACAGCGGGGTAACAGGTGTTCATGGACACGATACCAGCGGGGGCTGAAGCGACTGGCCACAGCTGCAGCTCGGGTCATGGCGGCTCTCAGGTAAGGAGAGCCTTGTTTGGTAATGTGGCCATGTCGGACAACCTGATCGCTATTGCGAACCCTGGGCGTCAGGCCCGCCCAATGACAGAGCGCCTTGGGTGAGTTGAAGCGCTGGATATCGCCAATCTCTGCCAAAATCGTAATGGCTATGACTGGACCCACGCCTGGCATGGTTTTCAAGAGCTGGATGGTTTGTTTCTGCTCATCACTCAGTTCCAGGTCTGCTTCCAAGGCTTCAATCTGATCACTGAGATGGTCAGCCAAGATCAAATTGTCAGCTACCACTCGTTGTGCAGTGGGTCGGATTGTTCCGAGTACCTCATCCAAGAATGCCCGCCCCTGAACCCCGAACAGATCCTTCATCGGTGACACCAGGTTGTAGCTGGCTAGCACTGCGTGAATGCGGTTTTTGGCCTGTGTGCGTTGCCGAACCAACCACTCCCGATGGCGCATATACAGCCGCAAGTCGCGGATCTCCTGCGGTGCTGCGTAGCTGGTTGGTAGAAAGTTCAATCGAGCTAGATTGGCCAATACCTTGGCATCAATCCGATCCGTCTTGACTGCCGCAGTGGCAATGGCTCTGAGTTCTTTCGGGTGAGCTAACTCTACTCGCTCAACGTGACCATCCAAGAGATCATACATGAAGGCCCAGTTACGCGTCGCTTCCAGGACTGCGTAAGTCTCCCGGGGAACGTTTCCCTTTAGATATTCAATCATGTCAAGGTTCTGGACCCGCCTCTCATCGATTACTTTGCCTGTGCGGTCTATTAGCACTGCGTAAGTTCGTTTGAGATGCAGATCGATTCCAAGATAAAATGGATACATTGCGTTTCTCCTTTCTGCTATCGGATTGATTGTTCACTTCTTAGTGTAGCATTAAGGAGAACGCTTTCATCTTATCAGTTCAGGGGAAAATCGGGGGTGTTTGAGCGGGCGATGCCCAAACGCCCCCATCCTCCCACCAACTGCGTAAGTCCTAAAAGCATTAAAACCACGAGCAAGGGAGCGTAACAACTATGTCGACCTTTTTCATTTTT
>DAOUET010000012.1:0-3992 GCA_034430155.1 Anaerolineales bacterium | reverse complement strand
AGGGCATTGGATATCCCTTCCTGGACGAGGCGGTACAAAATCTTGTCCTTCTGCGCACCCATGCTCCATGGAGCATCACCCAGGTTGAGCTTGATTTTAATGGGAGTTGCCTTATCGAAGGATTTGACCAGGCGGTGAATCGCTTTCAATCCAGTCACTGTCGGTGTCTCGACTTTGCGGATCGCCTGGAGCGTCCTACGCACTTCCGCTAGACCTTCTTGCGCTTGATCCCGTGCCCTTTCCAAGTGTGTGGACAGCTCACTGTTTGTTTTTCCCGCCAAAGCCATTGCAGCGTCCATCATCATGACCAGGTTCGTCAGTGTGTAGCCCAGCGCGTCATGAACCTCTCGGGCAAGGCGCTTTCGCTCGCTTTCAGTTGCCTTTTGTTCCGATTGGGCCGCGTACTCCTGCAATTCCATATTGGTCTGCACGAGCTGTAAGGTAGCCTCGTCGAGCATCTTCTGAAACTCTCTGCTTGCTTTGTACCGGTCCCAGAACAAGCGCATCAGGACGCAGATGGTAATCGATATAACACAGTACAGACAAAAAGATAGAAGGTCGAAATTTGATGCTGAAGCCAGGATTGAACCCAGCACGGAGATCGGTCTCTGGAATAGCACGATGACCACAAACATCAGGGTGGCAAAGACAGCATTTGCCCAAAGAGGGGTGTAGGTTGTAGCTTCCAGGATCAGGGATGTCAGTAGGGCGAACTCCAGCATCATATTCTCTCCCATCGGCATACCGGCGATGAGGAGGATCAAGCCACGAATACTGAGCATCCCCCATACCAGAGAAATCTTCTTCAGGAAGGGTATCAGCGAAGAAATCGCCATAGATACGGTAAGAAGAAACAGGATCTGCAGATGCCAGCGGGCCGGGAGGGAAAGAACGATCGAAGTGCGTTTGAACTGGATGAAAGCTACGGCGTGGGCGATTGCTATCAAGAGAAATATGGTGATTCTGTAGAAAAATTCCGGCTTTTTCACAAATGAGGTACTAGTGTAAATGACTTGATGGCACGGATCAACAAGTTTATTTGCTCCTGATGCAGTACGGTGGTACCTGCCAAACGGTACTTGAATCGTTACCCGGGTAAGTGGGTGAGCCCCCTGCGCCCGTGGTATTATGCGGCTCGAGTGAAAAGCCTGTTATGTATTGGATGAGACTCAGAACATCCCAGTCTTATCTGGTGATAACAGTCGGGTTCTTATCCCTACATTGTCTCGAGGAAAGCGATCGCTTCCCTGGCAGCTTGATCGGGGTGACCAGCCTGAAGTTCCAGCACACGGTATCCATTGTAGGCTATTTTCTTCAACTCCGATATAACTGCTGGCCAGTCTATGTTCCCGGATCCAGGTACGCCGTGCTCATCGGCATCGCCTCTGTTGTCGGACAGGTGAACATGAAAAAGTCGGTCATGCAGGGTTCGGATGTACTCAGGTGCCGGTGATCGATACATTTCCCTGTGTAGATTCGCGTGCCCCGTATCGACGCAGAATCCAAGTAACTCTGCTCCCGGATAATCCCGGCACTCTCGAAATACCTGTTGTAGTAGATTTAGAGGACCGTTTTCTAGAGCCAGGCAGACGCCTCGCTCACCGCTGTATTCGAGGATCCTCTGAAGGAGGTCGTAATGGTCGTTCTCGATACCCTCCGAGTCCCAGACAGCATCCCACGTGCTAACCTGGAAATCCAAAGAACGAGGATGGATCACCAGCGGGTTCGCCCGGAGAAAACGGCACAGATCGATTTCCTCCATCAGTATCTCGAGGTTGAAATGGTGGATCAGGCGAGTGTGCGCGCTCAGTGCGCTGACATCGGTGCAGAGCTCTTTGAGTCGAGACCAGTTTTTCCGCTCGAACAGCTCCGGTTCCGGGGTCCAGTCGAGCCAAAGCTCCATGCCGTAACCCTGCTCTCGTAGTCGATTCAGCACTCGGTACAGTTGGGTTTCTGCTCCGAAGGCCTTGAGATAGTTCCAGGTACTAATACTGTAATTCGTACTCATCAGCCTTTAATGGTTGAGTGGGTCAAGCTGGAGATGAACTGCCGCCTGGCCAACAGGAAGGTGACAACCAGGGGTGTTATGATGACAACGGCTGCCGCCATAACCACACTCCAGTTTGTCCCGGCTTCGACGTCAGCGAAATAAACAATTCCTGCCGGAGGGGTGTACATGTTCGAGCTTTGGACCACGATCAACGGCCAGAAGAAGTCGTTCCAGTGAGTCACGATGCTGAAAATCGCGAACGCCCCGACTGCGGGACGGATCAACGGAATCAAGACCTGGGAAAGCATCTGAAGCAAGTTGCAGCCGTCGATGCGGGCTGCCTCGAAGTATTCGCTAGGTATTTGCTTGAAGTACTGTCTCATAAGAAAAATCCCGAATGGGGACCCGATGAAGGGCAGAATCAAAGCGGCATAGGTGTTGATCAACCTAAGCTTGGATAGGAGGAGGAAATTGGGTACTGCTGCAATATAGCGAGGGAAGACTAAGGCCGCCAGAACAACGGCAAACAGGACCCGTTGACCGGGAAAAGACAATTTGGCGAAAGCATAGGAAGCGGGAATGACGACCAACAGCTGGCCCAGCAGAATGCCGACGGTAACAATAGCTCCGTTTGCCAGAAAGCGTACGATCTGGGACTCCCGAAATACTCTAATGTAGTTGTCAATATTCGGGTTTTGGGGAAGCAGGTGCGTGCTGATCTGAAATACCTCCTTCACTGGTTTAAAAGAGGTGCTAAGCATCAAGAAGAATGGGAAAAAGGACAGCACGGCGCATATCACCAGAAAAAGAATCACCAACAAGCGAAATGGTTTGACCATTACTCGGCGATCCGGCAGGTTGCGTACACCAATATTTCGTCCTACTGGTAGTGGACCCATTTTTCGACTCTCATCTGAAGCAGCGCAAGGGCCAATACCAGAATGAAGAATACAACAGCAATACCGGAGGCATAGCCCGTGTCAAAAAACTTGAACGCCTCTTCGTACAGCAGATGGGATAACACCTGGGTCGCCCCTACGGGTCCGCCGTCGGTTAGAACCTTCACGATGTCAAAGGATGCGAGTGCGCGAACCGTCATGATAATCATGATGAACAGCGTTGTAGGGGAGAGCAGAGGCCAGGTGATGCTAAAAAACTGCCGCGGGCTGCTGGCACCGTCGATCGCCGCCGCCTCGTACAGTGTCTTTGGGATGTTGGATAATCCTGCGATAAAGAAAACCATCGCATAACCTGCATTGCTCCAGATACCGACGACGATTACAGCACCCATGGCGGTAGTGTTTTGGGTCAACCACGCGACCGAATTCATTCCGATTCTGAGCAGGAAAGCGTTTAGAACGCCGATGTGGGAATCGAATATAAATCTCCAGACAACCGCCATGGCAGCCATAGTAGCAGCAACGGGAAGAAAAAAAAGTGCTTGCCAAAAAGAGTGAAAGCGCCTGGCACCTATGATTGCCAAGCTCAAGATCAGTCCGATCCCAATGCTCAGGGAGCTCATCAGGACCGTATAGATGCCTGTATTCTTCGCGGCGTTCCAGAAATCGTCAGAAGTCAAGAGATCAACGAAGTTGTCCAAAAGCACAAATTCCCTTGAGGCATAGCCGAGTTTCCAATCCATCGTACTGAGATAGATCGAGTAAGCTACCGGCCAGAATACAAACAACCCCAGGAAGAGAAATGCCGGGAAAAGCAGCAGGTATGGGCTGAGATATCGCAGCCCTGCCCGTCTGGACAGACGGGCAGGGCGCGATGAAAGATTGGTCATGCAGTTATTTGAGCAAAGCAGTGACTTCGGCTGCTGCCTCATCTATGGCCTGTTTGGGTGTCTTGCTGCCCACTATGACCGCTTCCTGCATGTCTTTTAAGACCGCAGAGATCTTGTTGCCGTTCTTCCCCGGCCAGGAGTACCAAGGAACGACTCGGGCTGCCTGGTCAAGGGTCACTTTGTAGTTTTTATCATCGGCGTGTTGAGAGAGCA
>DAOUET010000011.1:0-8872 GCA_034430155.1 Anaerolineales bacterium | reverse complement strand
TGCGCCCGCCCAACACCCCCACATACCTACCCCATCATGGCAAATTACAGAGAGCCTCAATATTTCGCCGGGTTTTTTTGAAAAGAAACGCATAATGGCTCCTTACCAGGTTTTAGCGATCCTCATCAGAGTTTGATCCTGCAATCTGCACTTTGATCCCTTTGTTATCCAGGTCTTCACGGGCAATGGCACTCAGCCCTATGTCGGTAACCAAGCAGTCAATTTGATCAATGGAGGCAACCTCAAAATTAGATACTACCCCCCATTTGCTATGATCGGCCACCAGGATAATAGGACCAGTGGTACGCTCCATCATTAGAGCGATGACCTCAGCCTCCGCATTGATGGGGACGGTGCAACCGTGTTTAAGACTGATTCCATCAACACCGATAAAAGCTTTGTCAGCGTAAACCTGGCTGAGATTCTCGATTGCAAATCGACCTGCAACCGAATTTGAGTTCGATTGAAACTCCCCCCCAACCAAGAGGATGTCTAAACCAACCTCGGCAGCCTCTAAGGTGGCGATCAGGTTGTTGGTGATAACTGTGACATTGGCATCCCCCCTGATGTGGCGGATCACCTCTGTGGTGGTGGTACCGCTGTTGATAAATACAATATCCCCTTCCTCGATCAAGGCTGCGGCAGCCACGCCAATCGCCCGTTTTGCTTTCATATTACGTTCAGCCCGGTAGTTGTACTCCGGTTCGAATTGCATCCTCTGGTTTAAAATTGCACCACCGTGGGTGCGCTCGATTACCCCCATCCCTTCAAGCCACTCCAGATCGCGCCGGATGGTAGCTTCCGAAACGTCCAGCAATCGACACAAATCCGCACTGGCAACGATTTTATGCATTGCCAGATACTCTTGGATCTGTTCGCGCCTTTGAGCAGGAATGAGGGGTTTACTCATCAGGCCAGGCCTTATGTTTTACTTGACGTGAATGACGAAATTTGAGGGATTTACCAACTGATTATAACGAATTTTGAAGATATTTGCAAGTTTTTACCTTTTGAGTTATAATCAGTGAGATCACAGTACATTATAGTGATTGACCATATCCACGATTTCATCTAACCAGAGTATGATCCTCATTCTGGTCCTTTCCAAACTTACCTGGCACCATCTTCTAAAGTTCCCCTTCGAGAATCAGGCTCTTTCCCCCAATCTGATCATCATGCCCATAGGGCACACCAGTCATCCCATTTTTCGATTATCTTTCCAGGGAATGCCAACACCCCAGATCGTCCCCTAGCCGCTTGCCACTGCGGTGCTATCCGTTAACCCAGGATTCCGTAGTATAAAGATTGACAATCACATTCAAACCCTAAGGAGGTGACTCTGAAATAAGTATCCAGTCTAGCGCTCAACCATTGGAATAGATAACTCTCTAAGAATATTAACAACCGAAGAAGGAGAATGCGGATATGGTGTCCACTAGAAAACTTTGGACCTTCTTGAGCTTAACGCTCATATTCATTGTGGTGCTGTCAGCCTGTGCGCCGACTGAAGTTCAGGTCACCCAAATTGTCAAAGAAACAGTTGTTGCTAAGGTAACGGTAGTTCAGAAAGTCATCGAGACGGTGGAAGTCACGCCGGTCCCAGAAGGTACCAAGCCCCAGGGAACCCTAAAAGTAGCCCTGTCCACCTTCCCAGATACCTTAGATGCTCCCATAACCGCGGAACGGAACGCCCACAACGCTTCTCGTGGGATGTTCGATTCGCTGGTTTGGATCAACGACCAGGGCGATATCGAACCCGAGCTGGCCGAGAGCTGGGAAATCTCCGAAGATGGCCTGGAATATACCTTCCATCTGCGGAAGGATGTCACCTTCCACAATGGTGAGCCTTTCAACGCAGACGCGGTGGTCTTTTCCTGGGAGCGCTACAGCAACCCGGACCTGCCCTGGAACGAGCGCTGGCGGATGGCCGACAACGTGGAAAAAGTCGACGATTACACTGTAAAAATCACCACCACAGAGCCTAAACCGCTCCTGTTGAGGACTATCGCCATTTCTTGGGAGATCGTGCCACCCAAGTACTTTGAGGAAGTTGGTGACGTCGAATTCGGTAGCCACCCGGTTGGCACGGGTCCCTTCCAGCTCGTCGAATGGGTTAAAGGGGACCACATCACTTTGGAAGCCAACCCGAACTACTGGCGTGAGAGTTACCCCAGATTAGCACAAGTCATCTTCAGGCCTATCCCCGAGTCTGCCACCCGCGTGGCTGCTATCCAGACCGGTGAGGTCGATATCGTTGGCCGCTTGAGCTCCGAAGAGGCTCAAAGCTTGCTGGGCGCGCCCGGCGTTCAGGTCATTCGCTACCCGGTTGCGCGGGTTTACTACATTGCCTTTAATAACCTGACCACCGGCGTCGGTAAGCCAACCGAGGATCCCCTGGTCCGCCAGGCCATGAACTATGCCGTGGATGTGCAGGCCATCGTCGATGCTCTTTTTGATGGTTTTGCCAAACCAGCCACCGGCTTTGTGGCCAGTGGCGAATTGGGTTATGGCGCTGTGGAACCCTTCGGCTACGATCCTGACAAAGCCAAAGAATTATTAACCGAGGCTGGCTATCCCAACGGATTCTCTATGGACTTTGCCTGTCCCGCCGGGGCTTATACCCACTTCGAAGAAGTCTGCGAGGCCATCCAGGGCTACCTGGAAGCTGTTGGCATTAAAACCAACTTGCAGATCATGGAATCCGGCCAGTATTGGGACCAAGAAGCCAACAAAGAACTCCCGCCGCTCTTTGGCGATAGCTGGTCAGAGGTAAGCGGTGAAGCCTACAACCGCATGACCGGCGCGCTGCTTGGCATGGATGCCAGCTACTCGTCCTGGTCTGATGACAAGATCATCAGCATGCTGAACGAAATCTCCATAACCGTTGATACAGATGCCCGCAAGAAGCTTTACGAAGACCTGCAAGTATATATGAAAGACAACCCGCCTTTCATTTATCTATATGAACCGATGGCCTTCGAAGCCATCCGTGATCGTGTCCAGGATTACAAACCTCGTAGTGCGGAGGAGTACTTCCTGTGGTACACCTATGTCGCTGACGCCCAGTGAAGTGGAGGCAGGATAAACTATCGCCCTCAGTAATCACAGCAGGTGTCAGGAATTGGTCACCATCGAGTTGACTTCCGTACGCCTACTAATCGACCGGGAGGGCGCTTCTCAACGCCCTCCCGGGTTTGCTCTATGGTGAAGGTTTCTTGGGAGATTGCGACTTCAGCCCCTAATTTCCCAATAACGGGGTTCACAATCCGTTCTATAGACAGGAAGGCGGGCTAATGCAACGATATCTCTTCTCTCGATTGGTCCAGTCTGTCTTGATACTGGTAGGGGTCTTGTTATTGGTATTTTTCATGGTGCGCGTTACTGGAGATCCAGCTTCATTGATGATGCCGCGCGAGTCCACTAATGAGAGCCTGCAAGCCTTCCGGCACAAGATGGGCTTCGACCGACCGTTAATCGTGCAGCTGGGAGATTTCATTATTCACGCTGCCGTTGGTAATTTTGGAAACTCATTACATTTCAAAACTCCCGCCTTACCCATGATCCTGGAACGGTTGCCTGCGACTATGGAATTAGCCGGGGTGGGCATGCTGATTGCAGTAGTAGTCGCCATTCCCTTGGGCTTGGTGGGAGGCTCTACTCCAGGTAGCGTTTGGGACAGCATCGGGCGTTTCGTGGGCCTTCTCGGGCAAAGCATCCCAAATTTTTGGCTAGCCCTGGTGATGATTTTCTTTTTCGCGGTGCAGTTACACTTATTACCCTCCTTCGGCCGTGACACACTTCAATCTGTGATCATGCCTGGTTTCGTATTGGGGCTGCCCACTATGGGCGCCTTAGTGCGCCTGACGCGCTCGGCCGTATTAGAAATTCGTGGAGAAGATTACGTTCGCACGGCTTACAGCAAGGGATTGAACTCCAATCTGATATATAGCCGGCATATCTTGCGAAACGCAGCCATTCCTTTGATCAGTGTTATTGGCGTGCAGTTTGGCTATATGTTGGGTGGTTCAATCTATATCGAGACCATTTTTGCCTGGCCTGGCATGGGTCAGTTGATCGAGCAAGCTATCGGCTGGCGAGATTTTACCCTGATCCAAGCCATCGCCTTCTTTACCAGTGTGGTTGTGGTAGGTTTGAACTTTCTGACCGATCTAGCCTACGCTCTGGTTGACCCCCGGATCAGATTTGGAGGGTAATGGAATGAGCCAAACTTCCCTACCCGTGGATCAAGTGTCCGGCCTCCTGATCGATGAAGAGCAAACCCTAAGGCACCGTCTTACATACTTTGGGCGCTTGCTTTGGCGGGACAAATCCGGCATGTTGGGGCTGCTACTCTTCTTCATATTAATCTTCTCAGCCATCTTTGCCCCCTGGATCGCTCCCCACGATCCGCTAGAACAGAATTTACGCTTCAACAAAAAACCTCCCGCGTGGGCAGCTGGAGGATCCTGGGATTATCCTTTAGGCACAGATAACCTGGGGAGGGATACCTTGAGCCGCATCATTTACGGCAGCCGGGTTTCGCTGACTGTGGGAATTTTTGGCGTGCTGATCGCCAGCGGTATTGGCATGCTCATCGGGTTGATATCAGGATATATCGGCGGGCGGCTTGATAATGCCGTAACCGCTCTCATCAACCTGATCCTTTCCTTACCCTATCTGCTGTTTGTCGTAGTTATCGCGGCGATATTGGGACGTAGCCTGCTGAACGTAATCCTGATTTTCGGCATCACCGATTCGCCTATCTTCGCCCGGACAACCCGGGGAGAGGTTTTACGCATTCGCGAATCAGGTTATGTCGAATCGGCGATCAGCATCGGCGCTTCGCGCCGGCGCATCATTTTTGACCACATCCTGCCTAATCTACTCGGGCCGTTGATCACGGTGGCGACCTTCGAAATGTCAGCCATGATATTTTACGAAGCCGGATTAGGCTTTTTGGGCCTGAGTGTGCCGCCCAGTGTGCCCAGTTGGGGGAATATGCTATCCAACGGGCGCCAATACCTAACCTCAGCTCCCTGGATTTGCACATTCCCAGGCCTGGCGATCATGTTCGCCTCCCTGGGGATGAACTTGGTGGGCGACTGGCTTCGCGATGTGCTTGACCCACGCTTACGCCGGGTGAAAAAATAGAAGGAGGGCTGGCCGTGTCCACCCAACCTACCTCAACGATTTTGGATGTCCGCAACCTCACCACCCGCTTCAATACCCTGGATGGTATCGTCCATGCGGTCAACGGGGTCTCCTTCACTTTGGATGAAGGCGAAACCCTGGCAGTGGTTGGGGAAAGCGGTTGTGGTAAAAGCGTGACGATGCTCTCTATCTTACAGATGATCCCCCAACCGCCCGGCAAGATCACCGACGGGCAAGCTCTGTTCTTCGACGGTCTGGCTACCAGAGACCTGCTGGCTTTGTCTAAGTCTGACATCCGGCATGTACGCGGCCGTGAAATTGGCATCATCTTCCAGGATCCATTGACTTCCTTAAATCCAGTCCTGACCATCGGGCTGCAGATATCCGAGTCGCTTGTCGAGCACATGGGTTTATCAGAAAACCAGGCCCATAAGCGCACCGTTGAATTGCTCGATATGGTTGGCATGCCGGATGCTCAAAAACGCTACAATAACTACCCGCACCAATTTTCTGGCGGAATGCGCCAGAGGGTCATGATCGCCATCGCCATTGCTTGTTTGCCAAAAATATTGATCGCGGATGAACCCACGACTGCCCTGGACGTCACCGTTCAAGCCCAGATCGTCGATCTGGTTTCAAAACTGCGAGATGAACTGGGTGTGGCTGTAATTTGGATCACCCACGATTTGGGGGTGGTAGCCGGCATCGCCGACCGGGTCATGGTGATGTACGGCGGTCAGGTCGTTGAGAGAGCGCTGGTAGACGAGCTGTACGAACATCCCCAGCACCCTTACACCAACGGCTTACTAGGCGCTCTTCCCAAGCTATACGAAAGTGAATCACGGCGCCTGGTCAGCATAGAAGGCACTCCCCCAGACCTGTATATAGAGCCCAAACATTGCCAGTTTGCTTACCGCTGCACCTTTGCCTTCGAGCGTTGCTGGGAGGAAATCCCGCAACTCTTTGAGGTTGGCAAGCGCCACAAAGTTGCCTGCTTTTATGATATCGAAAATGGGAGGCCCAGGCATGTCCCATGATGGCCGGGTTCTCGTTCGCGTTGAAAAGTTAAAGAAACACTTTCCGATCACTCGTGGTTTCCTGATAAGCCGCCAGGTGGGGGCAGTCAAAGCTGTAGATGGTGTATCATTTGACATCCATGAAGGTGAAACCCTCGGTTTGGTTGGCGAGAGTGGCTGTGGCAAATCCACGACCGGTCGGGCCATCCTGCAATTGCACAAGCCGACTGCCGGTCGAGTGTTTTTTGAAGATATAGATTTAACTTCGCTTAAGGCCGAAGAACTGCGCGTCCTCCGCCCAAAAATGCAAATGATCTTCCAAGACCCCTATTCTTCTTTAAATCCTCGCCATACCGTTCTTAAAATCGTCGGTGAGCCAATGGTGATTAATGGTTATGGTGATAACCATAAGATCAAGGAAAGGGTGTATGACCTGCTGGATATGGTCGGGCTCAAGCGAATGCACGCTAACCGTTTCCCCCATGAATTTTCAGGAGGTCAACGCCAACGCATCGGCATTGCCCGGGCCTTAGCGCTCAACCCGCGCTTCATCGTCTGTGATGAGCCCATTTCGGCATTGGACGTCTCCATCCAGGCTCAGGTGGTCAACCTTTTAGAGGATCTTCAGAAAGAGTTAGGCCTGACCTATCTCTTCATCGCCCACGATCTGAGCATGGTGAGGCATATCTCACACCGGGTGGCGGTCATGTACCTGGGTAAGGTGGTGGAATTAGCGGACAGGCAAACTTTGTTTGAAGATCCCTTGCACCCTTATACACAGGCTTTGATCTCGGCTGTGCCAGTGCCAGATCCCAAGATCGAAAGGCAAAGGATTCAGATCATCCTGGAAGGTGAGGTTCCCAGCCCAGCAAACCCTCCCAGCGGATGTGTGTTCAGCACCCGCTGCCCCTTGGTGAAGGACATTTGCAGCCAGGTTGAACCAGAATACCGTGAAGCCCGTCCTGATCATTACGTGTCCTGTCATTTGGTAGATTCCGATCTGGGAAGCAGTAAAATCATTTCCTGAGGGGAAGGAGGAACCGGGAGATCATCCACCCGCTCAAGGTCCAAAAACCATCTTGAAAATAATTGGTAAGGAGAACTGCCTGTGAACACCATTATCGCGCTTTGGTCGATCCCCCGATCTGTTTCAACCGCTTTCGAACGTATGATGATGGAAAGGGGAGATTTCAAAGTGATCCATGAACCCTTTTCATACTTTTTCTATGCTAAAGAGCAGGCAGCCACTGCGGTAGGCATGAACGTTGATCCCGAACAACCCCAAGATTTCGAGGATATCCTGGCGATGATCAAACGCGAGTCTGAGGATTCTCCGGTATTTTTCAAAGATATGTCATACCATGCCATCTCCCGCGCCGACCAGGCTTTTATGCGCAGTTTCGAGAACACCTTCATCATCCGTGACCCAGCCATCACGCTCATTTCTCATTACAAGTTGAATCCAGAATTTACTTTGACAGAAGCTGGATATGAAGAACAATTCAAGATGTTCGAGATGGTCAGGCAGATCACGGGTAAGGTACCCGCCATTGTCGATGCGGAAGATCTCATCGAAAGCCCTGCCACGGTGATCGAAGGCTATTGCCGGATCGTAGCTATTCCATTTATCGCTGAAGCATTGACGTGGTCAGCGGAATTCAAACCAGAATGGAAAACCTGGGAGCAGTGGCATCTCGATGCCGCTACAAGCACCGGATTCATCAAAGATATGGAGCCCTTTGACTTCACCGTCCAGGATGTGCCCCGTTTGGCTGATATGGTTGCTAAATGCCAGCCCTTTTACCAGAAATTGTACCAACAGCGAATTCAACCCTAGATTCGACCTGATTTATAAACGGAATTTTGCCCGTTCGGCTCTCTTCTGGAGAATTGACCGGCCTGCTGGACGGGCACGGCGTAGCTGAAGACCTCCCCATTCATGGGGTCAAGGAAATGATGGATAAAGACCCGGCCCTTGAGTTACAAGAGATCATCAAGCATTACGATATTGGGGATTTATTAGGATTCGAGTTAAACCAGCGCGGTTATGTCAACCTGAGTTATGTTATCGAGACCGTAAAAGCAGGTCAGAAGTATCGCTATTTCCTAAGAAAATATAAAAAGGGCATCAGCGCCCAGGAACTGGATTTCGAACATTCCCTGATCGCCCACCTGGTCGCTAAGAAATTTCACCAAGTTGCCAGGGTGATACCCACCAAGTCGTTGGGGAGTTATGTCCTCCAATATGAAGGTGGCCAAAGTAAAGGTCCGGTCTTCTACGCAGTCTTCGAACTTCTACCCGGGGAGGACAAGTACACCTGGGTCAATCCGAACTGCGACCAACCAGAGCTGGTCAGCGCAGCCGGAATCCTGGCCAGATTTCACCAGGCGGTCACAGACCTGAAACCTGCCGGGAGCAGGGCCGAACCCAAGATCGTCGATCTTTTGCCCGTCATCGCAGGCACCCTGAGCGAGTACCTCAATAGAACCAAGCATACCGCCTTCGACCAATACCTGCTGGATAACCTGGACTTGATCAAGGTCAACCTGGAGAAAACCCGGCGGGTCTTGGCCCAACCCACCTACCGGCAGCTGCTGCAACTCCCTATACACTGCGATTATCATCCCGGCAACCTCAAGTTTCAGCAGGGAGAGGTGGTGGGTCTATTCGATTTCGATTGGTCAAAGATCGACGCGCGTTGCTT
>DAOUET010000010.1:0-99912 GCA_034430155.1 Anaerolineales bacterium | reverse complement strand
TTTAGACCGACCCGCGAATCAATCGGAACGGTGAGTAACCGTAAATCTTTGAGTTGCTGATGGTTGTCTAATCGCACGGAAAAGCTATCCTCATGAGCGATTCCGGGGTAGGAAAGCCATAAGGAAAGGCCACCGGTAGCGCTCCGACTGCCCGACCCAGCTAACAGCCGAGAAAAACAACTCAATAGGCGAGTGTTTTGGATAGCCTCTTCTCCCAAGGCTGCGGCTAATGCAGCAGTGGCCAGTGCCGCAGAAGCTGCCGCACTGGTACCCAAGCCTTTGCCTATTCTAGCGGCTTTAACAATATTTCTGGAAGTCACTCGGGCGTGGCTTTCGATGCCTACTGTGCAACGCACTATCTCCAGGCTGTGGGCGACGCGCTCAAAAGCACGACCATAAGCAGGTTTATTACCCAAGAACACTTGATCTTTCCCAAACTCCGGATCAAACTCGACCATGGTGATTGTGTATCCAGCGTCGTTATTTAGCGAGATGCTGGGCATATAGCTGATTCGCCAGTCCCAATCTGCCATGCCATGGTATTTCAAAATACCCTGGATTGGGTAAGCGATGGCAGCCGCAGCACCTTTATTACTTCCTGATAGATCAAAACCAGGGTACTCTTGTGGGACAATACCATAATTGCTTAGCGTTGCAAGGATTTCATGGTTGGCTCTTTTCATGAAGGGGATTGTGTCCTCAAATCCCTTGGGGATTTTAGTTTCAATTGCCATAGTATTTCTCCTGAGTTTGGCTGATATTGCAACCAGGTAGTTCCACTTCTCTCATCATAGACGGCAAAGCCCCAGATCTGGTAATTGCAGAAATTGCCGGTTGTTTACCTGCTGCATACTTTACAACAACAATCCCAAAATGGCAATGCGCTGAGGGTGTATGTCGGATTGGGGGCGAGTTTCCAACCCGCACCCAGGCTGGGGAGAAATTGGGGTGTTGTGCACAGAGCTTTGCGCTGTGCACAACACCCCAAATCCCTTTTGCCCCAGAACTGATATATACTCCTGCGCTGACTGCTCCGCCATATACACAATCCTAAAGATAATAACAGGCTCAACTATCCCGGATTTCGAAAGGACTTTTTTCCTGATTCTCAGCCGCCAGGTCAGATATCATCGCTATCATAATTGAATCAACAACGAGGTGGTCTAGCAGACTACCTCGTTGTTGTATTGATTATTATCTAGCAAGATAATGTTTAAGAATTTATTTTGCGCTACCCAAGCCGTACTCTCCATACCCGGTCGCTACTGCTGCGATGCGGTAGACCCCGGTACTGCCAAGATCAACCTGGAACGAGGGCATCGCCGACCAAGTTTTTGTGGTTGAGTTGTATTGATAGATGGCCAGGGTATCATTACTCCAGGCGTCGAACTCACTTTTACTCAAATTGAAGTAAATGTAAGTCAATCCGTGGAGGTAAGTATCCTGTACCCCGTTGGCATTTGCGACCTGGAAATTGATCACTAGATCGGTGAAGTGTAGACCCTTGGGGACATGCAGCAATTGGGTCGCTGAAATTCGGGTTAGATCGAGTTCACCATTGGTGCTGGAGTTTTGCATATATATGCCTTCTCGCCCATTGGAGAAATCAACTGTCTGACCGACTGCGATATTTGTGCTGAAAATTGCGCTCGTCTCTAGGTTCTTTACGCTCTTTGTCACTACATTAGAACTGCTGCTTGCCGGGGTGATTGACAGGAGGCCATAGATGCCGTATTGCGTAGCGACAGCAGCGATCCGCTCACCAGAAGTGTTGCCTCTGTTTATCGTAAAGGTTGGCAAAGGTGTCCAAGTCTTGGTGTTTGAATTGTAGCTGTAAATGGAAAGGTTGCCTTCCTGATAGGTTTTCATCTGGCTATTTGTGATGTCGAAGTAAACATATGTCCGACCGTCGAGATACGTGTCCTGGACGCCGTTGGCATTGTCTACCGCAAACTGTAGAGGAGGCAGCTCAAAGTGAAGTCCTTTTTCGTGAATGACCTGATTAGTGGACAATTTGGTAACTGCGAGTTCTCCACTGGTACTTGCATTGGGCATGTAGATGCCCTCTCGGCCGATGGCGAAGTCAACTGTCTGGCCAACGGTGATATTTGTTTGCATAGTATTGCCTACATCGGTGCTCTTCGCAAATGCTGGGCTCGAGGTAAATCCAAGAGTCCCTAGACCTAAAGCAAACGAAGCTAAAACCAAACTGAATTTCTTAAACATACGTACCTCCAATTACTTTTCAGAAGTTTTAACAAAGTAGATTGGAAACCCAAATGATAATGCCCCCAATTACTTTGTTAGTGAGGGCGATTATAATGCTGCAAAAACCACGATTCCGTGACATTACAAACTCTAATGGACTACTCTTCCTTAATTAATCGTTAAGGAATTTTTAGTGACCGCCATCAGTGGATTTTATTTGTCAAATACAATAACTTGGCTATCCATAGGGGGAGAGATAAGTATCGCTTAATTTCCCACAAATCATAATTTAATATGGATTAATGCTTTTTTTCCAGGAAAATGGTGGTTTTATGTAATAATGCTCAAGATGGCCTGGCTTAATAGATCACCTGGCCTGCAAAACCACCTGTACAGTTTATAGGAAGAGGCGGATAACCAGCAGGCCTGGTTAGAACAGGTTCCAAAATACCGGCCGTCGTTGGTCCAACCTATGCAGCCCGGCTTGGTTCGCCATTTGGATGGCAGCCTGATACTCCTGGCGAGTGATAGGTCGGTTTAGTTCCGGATAATGATGGGCTTTGAAATCCGGGCGGTACTGGTCCATCAGGTTAAGATAAGTGTGTGTAGATATCTCTTCAGCAAGAAATTGGACGATTTTATCTGTGCCGGCCAGGTTGTCAGGCAGCACCAGGTGACGCAGCAACAACCCTCGCATGGCAATGCCGTGTTCGTCCAGACGTAAATCCCCTACCTGACGATGCATTTCGCGAATTGCAGCCTGATTTACTTGAGGGTAATTCCGTATTTTTGAATATCGGCGGGCATTGTCTGCGTCGGCGTATTTCATATCTGGCATATAAATATCGATGATTCCGTCCAACAATTTGAGCATGACCAATGAATCATAACCACCGGTATTATAGACTAATGGGATTCGCAGCCCGGCTTGAGCGGCGATCAACACCGCTGCCATAATCTGGGGTACTACGTGGCTAGGGGATACCAGGTTTATGTTATGGCAGTCACGCGCTTGCAATTCCAGCATCATGATTGCCAGCTGTTCGGGTTCGACTTCCTGCCCGGCGCTTGTCTGGCTGATATCGTGATTCTGGCAATACTGGCAGCGTAGGTTGCATCGAGAGAAGAAGATCGTCCCCGATCCATACTGGCCTCGCAAAGGATCTTCTTCGCCCATGTGTGGCCCAAAACTGCTGACCATGGCGCGTTCACCCGTGCGGCAGACGCCCACTTTCCCGGCGCGTCGGTCTACCGGGCATTCCCAGGCGCACACATCACAGATCGACAGATGTTCGTACGCCTCGGCAATACGCCGTTTCAGTTCGCCATTATTCTGTAATGAAAGATAAGCAGGTTCAGTCTTGATCATAGACTTCAGGATTGGCGCAGTAGGGCAAGCGCTTTCCTGCAAGACCGGCCAAAAGGTTTTCACAGGCGCGCTCAGCCATTCGTTGACGTGTATTCCATGTGGCTGAGCCGATATGTGGGACGATCAGACAATTGGGGAGTGAATATAGGGGGTGTTCGGGGGGAAGGGGCTCCGGGTCGGTTACATCTAAGGCTGCGCCTGCGATCCAACCCTGTTTCAAGGCCAGAACTAACGCCTCGGTGGCGACCACTGGTCCTCGGGAAGTGTTTACCAAAATGGCGGAAGGCTTCATCACGCTCAAGGTCTTCTCATTGATCAAATGGTAAGTTTCGCTGGTCAAGGGTACATGCAAGCTGACAAAATCGCTTAGTCTAAGCAGGTCCAGGAGCGTGAGCCTTATAGCACCCAGTTGCTCCTCGACCTCGGGATGTACGCGAGTGTCGGTGTAGACCAGGTGCAGCCCAAAGGCTGTAGCGCGCCTGGCAACCGCGCTGCCGATTTGCCCCATGCCTACGATTCCCAGGGTTGCGCCGCTCAAATCAGCGCCCAGCCAACTCGTGGGTGACCAAGTTTTCCAGCGACCTGCCCGAGCGTCGCGATTGGCCTGAGGCAATTGGCGAGCAGCAGCAAGCAGGATGGCCATAGCCAGGTCGGCCGTGCCGTCGGTGAGTACCCCGGGTGTGTTACCCACAGGGATGGCGCGCTGGGTGCAGGCTTGCAGATCGATGTTATCCACACCGACGGCCATATTGCTTACCACTCGAAGGCGCGGGGCCTTTTCAAGCAGTATCCTGGTCACCGGGATAGTCAGCAAACAGAAAAGCCCCTCAGCCTCGCCCAGGCTGGCTTCCAGTTCGGGGGATAAATCTACAGCGTCGAGAGGGCCATTGAGGGTGCGGCAGTGACCTTCAAGTAAATCAAGCCACCCCTCAGGCAAAGTGTGGGTGACGAGTACCAGGGGAAGTGAAGGATTATCCATCTTAGGGATCCGAAGAAATGTGATAGGAGTTATACAATTAAGAGCTCATCCAGGTGATCGGGAGAGCAAAGACTGCTTCTACAGCCAGATAAATCCTACGCTGCGAAAGCCCTGCTTGACTTCTAGGCAATAAAGATTATAAAGTTAAAAGGCGAAAATAAAAGCTAGGTCGTTGACATTGGTCTGAGTAGGACCTATTTTCAGCAGATCGCCAAGAGCGTTGAAGAAATGATATGAATCATTTGCTTCTAAATAACCTGAGGGATTCAAACCAGCGTTACGGGCACGTTTCAAGGTTTTTCCGGTTACAACTGCCCCGGCTGCATCAGTTGGTCCATCACCACCATCGCTAGCCATGCTAATCAATACCACGTCTGGCAAGCCAGCCAGGTCTTGCACGGCGCTCAGCGCCATCTCCTGATTACGCCCCCCCATCCCATTTCCCTGAAGGGTGACTGTGGTTTCACCTCCTATCACCAGACACGCCGGTTTTGGGATAGGCTGGTCACTTTGCACGATTTGCCGGGCGATGGCTCCAAGAAAGCGACCAGCATAACGGGCCTCCCCTTGTAGATAAGTCGTCAAGAGAGAGGCATTGAACCCCTCCCTTTGAGCTTGTAGTACGGCGGCATCAGCTGCCTGTTTATTACTGCCGATAACCACGTTTTGGACTCTATCAAACAATGGATCGTCAGGCTTAGGGGTTTCTTGCTCAGCTGATTGTATGCCGCGCTGTAAATATGCAACCACTGCGGATGGGATCTGTTGGGTAAGGTTGTATCGTTCGAGTACCTTAAAGGCATCCTCAAAAGTGGTTGGATCGGGGACGGTCGGGCCTGAGGCTATGGTGGTGAGAGCATCCCCCACTACATCGGACAATATCAATGTCGCCAGCTGGCTAGGTGCTGCCAGACGGGCAAGTTTGCCGCCTTTAAGCTGCTCGAGATGCTTCCTCATGGTGTTGATCTCATTAATATCAGCCCCGCTTGCCAGCAAAGATTGGGTGAGCGCTTGCATTTCCTGGAGACCTATGTCATCCACCGGGGATGCCATTAGCGCTGAACCTCCGCCTGAAATCAGACAGATCACGAAATCCTCCGCCTTGGTTCCCTCGAGCAATTCGATCAAACGCTTAGAAGCCTGGAGGCCGCGCTGATCTGGGATGGGATGACCGGCTTCAGCGATAGACACCGCTCCAATCTTGAGGGCTCCGGACGTGTACCCTTCTTTGACAATCACTAGTCCTGCGTAAAGGCGCTCCCCGAGAATATCGACAGCAGCCTGAGTCATGGGTGTCCCTGCCTTGCCCGTCCCCACGATTAGAACCCGCTGGAATTGATTTAAGTCATAACCGCGGTCACCTATTATCAGCTGGTGACCTTCTCTTCGCATAAAATGTCGTACCGCTGCGCCAGGCTCGACCGCCTGCAGGCCAGCGGACAGAACCCGGGCTATTTGTCCCCCCCTTGGCGTAGATCGCAGTGATTGAGTCATGAACCGGATTGGTTCCAAGATGGTGGTACCTTTCTTCTAGTAGGATGATGGTTTGAAAAAATCTTTCTTAGAGGGGTGAAAAAGAAGTCCCAAGTCAACTTCTTCACTACTTACGAGATGTGATTTGATTTTATCCTGGTATGAGCCAGACATAATGGTAGCTATCTAAATAGAACTGCAAATGTCCATCTTGGATAGAAAATTCTCTTCCGGAAATAAGATCGTACCAGACAGTTACATCGGGCAGTTCCATCGTGGCAGGCTCCAGATCAAGAGACTGGCTATCCCTGGCAATGTTGACCAGGCAAATGACTATGTCATTGCCGTATGGGGCGGTACGAACTAATCCGAAGATGGCATCCTGCAAATTGAGAATTTTCTGGCTTCCATATGGGTGAAATGCTGGTCGCTTCCGGCGCTGGAGCAAGATACCAAGATATCCTGAAAATACTTGTGATTCGATCGAACCCGGATTCGCCAATTGAGATTCTAAATCTGCGCGCAGGAATTTCTGACGATTGATAGAACGCGACCGGTCAGTTTCTTCAAGGCATTTGTAGCAGTTGCGCGAGCCAAAGAGACTATGAACGTAAATGCCTGGAACGCCAGCCAATGAGAGCATGATAACCTGGGAGGCCAGGAAACGGCGGACATCTTGCTCCTGGTTGGGTTCTTTGGGATTATTGAGAGCATCATAAAGAGTAATGTTCAACTCGTATACGCTTTTCGAGCCGTCAGGGTTGGTCTTATAAGAGACCTCTCCACCGTGTTTCTTTGTTCTGGTAACCAGAGCCTGGATCTGATCGGGGCTGAGCAAACCCTCCGCGGGACGGACACCGATGCCATCGTGGGAGGCGATAAAGTTGAAAAAAGTGGCTGTGGGGTAAGGTGATTTTAAATTAGCGGCCCATTCCGTCAGGATTCGGGCGTTTCCACTGTGAAAGGTGTGTAGGATCAGGGGCGCCAGAGGAAATTGATAAACCATTTGGGCTTCATCGCCTCTATGAGCTGGCTTTCCAGGCAGGTTTCTTTTTAGTGGATCTCCAAAGTAACTGATGTTCTCCTTGTGAGGTACGTTTGTTTCGGTAATCAAGATTACGCCCGGGGCGACAGCATCCAGGACAGCTCTAAATAATTTAACCACCTGATGTGTTTGGGGTAAATGAATGCAAGCCGTTCCGGGCTCTTTCCAGATATAAGCAATAGCGTCCAGGCGGATAAATTCGGCTCCATGCTCGATGTAAAACAATAGCAGGTCAATGATCTCCAATAATACCTGAGGGTTGGCGTAATTCAGGTCTATTTGGTCCTCGCTGAAAGTAGTCCAGACATGTTGGACCCCCCAATCGGTGTAGGTGGTTGTGAGAAGCGGTAGATCGCGGGGCCGTACCACCATTGATAAGTCAGTGCTCGAGTCTACCGTGATAAAGAAATTTTTATATGGTTCTTCACCGCGCTTAAATGACTCGAACCACTTGCTTTCCCGGGAAATATGATTGATGACGGCATCGAACATCAAGCGGAAGTTGCGTTTAAGTCTGGCGATGTGGCTCCAGTTTCCCAGGTGCTGATTCACTTCCCGGTAATCAATCACCGAAAATCCATCATCCGAGGAAAAAGGGAAAAAGGGGAGGATATGAAGCCCGTTTATGGCTTTCCTAAGGTTTTTCTCTAGAAAATCGGCCAGGACTTGCAGAGGTGGGCTTTCTGGCTCTTGAAATTGGTCACCGTAGGTGATTAATATGGCGTCACGCTCACTCAACCCATCTGAACCTTCCTCTAAAGGCGAGCGGATTGAGGCGTTCGGTTGCTTGAAATGGGACATGATTTCTTGAAGTTTTATCCAGGTTTGTCTGGCTTCCTCTGGCTTATAAAGGAATTCAAGACCCTCTTGGATGCGAGTTTCGGGTGTATTTTCCATGTATGTGTTAGGGAGTTGCCGTATTCGGATGATGCTTGCCTCCAGGGTTTGGTAGTGGGGGATCAGCCTGTCCCTGATAGCGTCCCTGGACATTCCAGCCGGTTTCACCATGACGGATGAGTACCAATTGGGTCATCATGATCCCTCTTTAGGTATAACCGGCCCTCTGTTTGGGTTTGCCTGAAACTGGTTGGAGCTGAGCGATTCAAGGCCATGGTCAGCGCGATACTCTGGTAGCCTAATCATGGGAGGTCGTTCCCGCTCTCGAATCTCCTCGGTTTCGAGATAGAAACGGCGAGTACCGTAGCGGACTAGGTTCATGGTGAGGTTGGCTTCTTCAAGCAATCTAACCTTGTGGCGCTTTTCAAGGCGGCTGAAAACGACCTGCATGATGGCAAAGGACATTTTTGAGAGCGAAGGTAGGGGTTGGTTGTGGTGTATACGCTCCTGCAAGTCGACTTGGGCGATAGCACTCAGGCCGAATTCATCAAGGATATCCAGCAACAAGCCGGTCTCGACGCCATAACCAGTGAAAAACGGCATGCGTTCAAGCGCTTGCCTTCTACCGGCATATTCGCCTGAGAGAGGTTGAAGAATCCCGGAAAGTTCAGGAAAAAACAGGTTGATGAAGGGTCGGGCAGTGAGCTCGGTAACCCGCCCACCACCGCCAGCGATCAATTTATCTCCCTCACGCAGAGGGCGACGGTAGAATCCCTTCACGTACTGGATAGAGGGATTCTTGAGTAATGGCCCCAAGATTCCATATACGAAACGAGGGTGGATATTGTTTATATCGGTATCGACCCAGGCGATAATGTCACCTTTTAGAATGTAGAGGCTTTTCCACAAGGCCTCGCCTTTACCGGTGTATGCGCCATATTGGGGTAAAACTTCTTGGTGAAGGTAAACTGGAATCCCCAGGTCGCAAGCAATTTCACGAGTGTAGTCTACAGAACCGGAATCGATTAAGACCATCTCATCAAGCAGGGGGGCTTCATCTATTAGGGCGGTCTTTAGGGTGGTAATCACTTTTCCTACCGTACCCGCCTCGTTTAGCGCTGGTAGACCCAAGCTAATGGTAAGCCCTTGGGATTGCTTAAGGGCTATGAGTCGCTGCAAGTCAGCAAACTCGCGGCTGTGGTAGGTATTTTCAGCAAACCACTCATCGACAAGTACGGCAACCGGGCGATCTTGACGAGCCTCTTCTGCAGGAATACTCGCGAACTCAATATCCTCTTGCTCTTGGGGAGGCAGTTCACCCTGTACCTGTTGAGCCTCCCCTGGGGTAATAGGGCTTTTTTGCTTGACAATTATCACGGTAACGTTGCTACCGGCAAAGATGTCGTCGAGCAGAGGACCGCTCCACCCTTCTGGATGGACCTTGGTGGAAGGCGCTCCCATCACAATCACCTGGTGCCCGGGTGCTTCTTGGATGATCGCTTCAGAGACATTTTCGACCACGACGGTCGTGGCTCTCTTCAAACGCTTCAAGCCCCGTAAAACTGGCCCAAAGGCTGTCAGCAATTGCTGCTCTGCCTGGCGCGGTGCCTGATCGGTGGCATGCAACAGGGTGATGGTGGCGTCGGTGGTCTGTGCCAGGGCGTTAGCGACCCGCAAGGCCAGCCCCGCGTATGGGCCGCCCCGCAACGGCAATAGAATGTTCTTTACAATTTGCCAGCCACCTGGCCCTGTGACGGGATTTGCTGGCCGGACGGCGATGACATCGCATGGGGGCGCAGCCAGGCGCCTGTCCAGCATTCCATCTCCAACAGTTTTTAGCAGGCTATCAGAGGACCAACCTAACAATAGTAAGTCGATCCCATCCTGTATCACTGTTTCCCATATCCCATCCCAAATATCTTCTTCTACGCGCACCAGCGTCTTGATCTGAGCGAATATCTGGATTGTCTGAGATAAAAGCGCTGAGAAAGCCTGGCGGAACCGGCTGGCATCATGGGTCGCTTCACTAAGTGGCTCTCCTTCTGGCACGGTCACGATGAGCAGAATGGATAATTGTCCCTGACGAGCTTGGACAATCATCTCGGCCAGAGGCAGTAAAAGCTCTGCTTCATCGAGATTTCGTAGGGGTAAAAGTACCTGGGTTGGCTTTGGTACAAGCGGCTGAGGATTAACTCCTCTTTGCTTACTCTCTAAATCCATGGGGGTTAACAGACTCCATTATCAGCGGGACGACCTTATTTTTCACTATTGATTTCCAGGTGAAATGATCTAATACTCGTCTGCGCAAATGATAGTACGGATTAGATGCGAGTTGTGAGATAATGCTCTCGGCAACCTGGTGGGGGTTGCCTTCTGGGTCAAAGAATTCCGCCATGTCACCAGCGCTTTCATGGATTGAAGGGATATCAGCTGCAAAGATCGGAAGACGGACTAGACCGGCTTCTAAAATTGGTATACCAAATCCCTCCCGGTGACTGGGGAATAACAACAGATCTGATATCTTGTATAAATCGGCGATGACCTCGTCCGGAACAATTAAGGGCTTTTTGCATTCACCATATTCGTATAGAAAATGTACCTTGTGCGCTATTCCAAGCTCTTTACTTAGCGTTTTTAGCGACGCCAGATACGCCAGGTTCTTGGGATTATGCGGTCCGGGCGGACCGGTGATCACCAAAACTACCTTAGGTTTCTGTTTTTGTAAGGCTGCGGTTACCCGTATGGCGAACTGGATGTTCTTCCGGCGGGTGACTCTGGCAGGCAATAACATTAATGGATCCGCTTCGAGCAAATCTAATTTCTCTACCAAATCTTGGGTGAGAGGTTCGAGTTTTAAGAGCCGTTCTACATCTACACCCGGGGTAACTACTGCGATGCTTTCTTGGGGAATTGCCAGTAATTCTGCCAGGCGAGCGCGGCGAGCTGAAGAGACCACCACATAACGCACGCCCGGCCAGGGAGTACGTAACAGGTCCCAGGGATAACCTGGGTGCAAGCTAGGGGTATAAAGATGGTCCAGCCAGGCGAAGTCGTGGTTCCAAGCGATCAGGGAGGTCACACCTTCATCCGATAGGTGGCGAAGGGCAGCTGTCAGGGGAAGGTTTTTATGGAGGCTGAGGGCGTTGTGTACCAAGCATACCCCTACCTGGGTGAGTTCAGGGCGTAGCCGGTCGATTAAGCCATCGCGCAGGCTTGTGAATTCAGGAGAGACATGACCCCCAGCCAGGGACTGGCCGACCGCTAAAGTTTCTGGATGGCGTGAATCAATTTCAGGGATGAGCTGAAATGTAACCTCAGGATGAAACGCTTCTCCACGACCAGCGATCACTTTCACCCGATAACCTGCCTCGGCCAGCAAAAGAGCATGATAGTAAATGGTTATTTCTACACCGCCGATGATAGGCGGTGCCGCATAATGCAGAATGGCGATTTGATCCCTCATACTCACGTTCATCTTTTATTGCTTACGCCTTAGATAGGATAACGGTCGATGACAGCCCACAGGTGAGGCACAAAGAGGATGTAAAAAATGGGGTAGATCCAAAATATCAGTGCGAAGAGTGTGCCTAAGTTAATTTATTCGCCCAATGGTAAATTGACTAGGCAAGCCCTCGGATTCTTGAGGCGTCATTCTCAGATAGCACAACCTTTAATCATAGCCTAAACTTTCTTTCAATACTGTTTGAAGCCGGTCTTCCAACATTCGAAAAGAATAATGGCGGCGGCCAATCTCAAAATTGTGTTCAACCATCTCTGTGGCCAATTCGGGGTTGTGTAGCACTTCTTTAGATTTTTCAACACAAATATCGTCGATAAAGTCGGTAAAAGTGATTAGTATAAAGCCTTTGGGATGGATGTCTGTCTTAAATATTTCGTAATTACTGATGATGATAGGCCGTTTAAAGAAAATGGTTTCAAGGAAAGCGTTGCCAAAACCCTCAACACGCGATGGGTAGCTTACTAAATCCGCCTTGTAATAAGCATCTCGAAGAGAATAAACCTTGGTGCCATCTTCCCTTTGTGAGCGTTCAGGGGCAAATCTGTTTGCGGCGAAAAGAACATTCACTCCTAATAAGCGGGCATAGTCCCGCAGATAGGCTTCATAAGCCTTTCCTTCGTCCCCGGCGTGGTGAGTGATCACCAGATAAGCGTGCATATTCAAACGGCGGATAAATTCAATAGAAAGTTCGATGCGTTTACGTGGGACAACTCGGGTTGGTTGTAGGATCATACAATCCTCTGGTTCGATACCTAGTGATGGTTTGAGATCCTCCACGTACTCATCGGGATCGGGTGGGGGTGAGTCAAAATCCATTACATTGGGGATAAGAATAGAACTCAATCCGGTACGCAGAGCAAGTTGCCTCTCGGCAAAAGAGTTGATTACCACATGACGGATGGCATGCAGGGTGGGTGGAAAGGCAGCCCGCAAGTAATCCTCAGCAGCTGAAACAGCGAAGTGTTGGCGTTCCCAAGTGAAGTCGTGATGGTGGGCGATGGTGGGGATGCTGGTTTCAGCCACGAGTTCGGTTATGGCGAGTCCCAGAGGGACATTCATGGGGACTGATAAAGCGTTTTCGATGATCAATATATCGAGCTCAAATCTCTGTATAAATTTATGTAAATGGTATTTTAGATGAGCCTGCAATTCGGAAATTTGTTTTGAGGTTGTGGGGAAGCGTTGATAATCATCGAAGAGGTCTATATTTAAATCGAGAATTTGTGGGTGTTGGAAGTGAGCTTCCGGAACGACATAGCTGCGTTCTTGTGGCCAATCGGATTCTCCGGCAAAGAAGAAGGTTTCATATCCTAGCCCGTTTAAAACCTTTACCCATTTGACAGTTTCCAGAGAAACACCATCTGTGCCGGCCAGGCGCGTCGAAACGAAGCCTATCCGTTGCTTGCCGTGCATGAGCTCATTCTTCCTTTCTGTCTTACAGCCTTAAGAAGTTAGTGATCGATTCCAGCGTGATCAAAAATTGGTGAGTATCTCTTTTAGTTTTTGTTCTAAGACTTCCAAAGAAAAGTGCTGCTGAGCAATCTGGTAATTCAACTCGGCCATAGATTTGACTTCTTCTGGAGCTTTCAAAAGGCGCAGGGTCTCTTCAATGGCATGATCGTCAACAAATCCGTCCAGCTCGATAAATTTGAAACCCAAAGGTTTAATATCTGCGTTGTAAACCGGGTAGCGATTGACGACCGTTAGCCGTTCGAAGTAGATCGATTCAAGCAAAGCGTTGCCAAAACCTTCGTATAGGCTCGGGTAAGTTATCAGGTCTGCGTGAGGATAAGCATCCCAGAGGGAGTAGATCTTGTGGCCCTTCATGCTGGTACGTTTGATACCAATGAGATGATCGATTAATTGCACTTGAACACCCATGACCGAGGATTCCCTTTTTAGCCAGTGCCAGTAAGACAGCCCTTCATCATCAGAGCGGTGGGTAATGAACAGCTTGACATTAGGTATATCCAAACGGTGCACCAGCTCGATAGCCATTTCAATGCCCTTTCGCTGGACTACTCTGGTGGGTTGCAAAATAAAGGGATCACCTGTTGCCAGACCAAGGGCTGCCCGAAAATCCCGGTTGTAATCATCAATCCCTGGTGGTGGGGTTGCGAAATCGTGAACATTGGGAATAATAAGCGAGTCAATGTCCCGGCGAGCTTTAAGACGTTTCTGGGCGATGGAGTTTATGGTTATGTGCTGAATACTCGGCAGCTTGGCGGGGAAGGTCGTATCCAGTAAGTCCAGGATGTTGTTGTTCTGGTAGCGTTGTCTTTCCCAAAAGAAGTCGTGGTGATGAGCGATGGTGTTGATACCGATCTCGGCGATCAAACCTGTCAGGCAAACACCTAAGGGGAGATTCATAGGAAGGGTAAGCGCGTTTTGGACGATGATTATATCGAGGTGGTTGGAGCGGATGAATTTACGTAAGGGTGTTCGGATCTCATCTGCGGTTGTATAAATCTGATCGACCAGATGATCAGTATCAGTGTCCCCATTTTCAACGAAGGCACGCTTACTCAGAGCCCGGATAGAATGTTCTGCAAAGTGCAGCTTGGGGATGAGCGTGCCATTTGTAGTGTACTCGCCCAGTTCCCCCGCACAGAAATATACCTCATGACCCATGTGTTGAAGCACCCGCGCCCACTTTTCCACTTCTAAAGTAACCCCGTCTGTGCCACCTAAACGGGTCGCTATGAAACCAATGCGCATCTACCAATCTCCTTTTCCAGATTTACGCCTCCCTTCTGAATGAGAAGCCAGTGGGTTCCTAGTTATTCTGGGGACTGTGTTGCAGTATTGCGGTTGAGACCAGATGAGTAGACCAGAATGTAGCGGTCTTTTTAGAGACGACTATTGACTCGCCAGCTGTCAGTATAATCGGAAAGCATCTCTAACCCAAACCAGGCGGGAGAAAACCATTTATCTTCATAAATCTGTATCTCAAATAATTTTACCTTAATTGTGGCTCGCTGGGATTTGCCGTGATGGGGTAGCTATATGGGGGTGTCGGTCGGGAGCAGCCCGTCCAACACCCCCATATCTAACCTTTACCACGGGGATTCCCAACGATCCTTAATTGAGCCTGGTTGAAGCTGAAAGCATAACCCCCTTGCGTCTCTTATGGGAGCCTTAGAACTTGGCGAGTAAATCTCCCAAAAGTACTTCAAGCACCTCGAGAGAAAAATGCTCTTGAGCGATCCGGTAATTGTTTTCTGCCATGCTCGTGATACGCTCTGGATCCTTGAGTATTTCTAAGGTTTGATCTACAGCCTTTTCATCGACAAAGCCATCTAACTCGATGAATTCGAAACCAAGTGGGCGGATATCCGCATTATAAACTGGATAGCGGTTGATAACGATCAGACGTTTAAAATAAATCGCCTCAAGTAATGCGTTGCCAAATCCTTCGTAGAGGCTTGGATAGGTGATCAGATCAGCATGTTGATAGGCATCCCAAAGAGAATAGATTTTATGATTATTGATGCTGGAGCGTTCTGTGCTGATCATATGGTCGATAAGGTTCACCGTGACGCCCATTACCCTGGCTTCTCGTTTGAGCCAATGCCAATGAGCGAGACCTTCATCATCAGATCGATGGGTGATGAAGAGTTGTGGGTTTGGAGACCCCAGGCGACTGACTAATTCGATCGCCATTTCGATCCCTTTACGTTGGATCACTCGGGTGGGTTGCAGGATCAGGAGGTCCTGGCCTGTAAGCCCAAGAGCTTGTCTGAAGTCTTGGTTGTAGTCGTCGATACCTGGGACTGGCGTAGCAAAGTCGTGTACATTTGGGATCAGGGTTGAATCGATCCCGCGCCGAGCTTTGAGGCGAGACTGGGCGATTGAGTTGATGGTGACATGCTGGATAGAAGGTAACTTTGCTGGAAAGGTCGTATCAAGCAAATCCGCAATGGCATTGGTTTGATAGCGTTGCCGCTCCCAAAAGAAATCATGGTGGTGCGCAATGGTTTTCAGTCCTAATTCAGCGATCAGGCCGGTGAGGCAGACGCCCAAAGGCAAGTTCAATGGAATGGTCAGGGCATTTTGAACTATGATTAAATCGAGCTTATTAGAGCGGATGAATTCTCGTAGTGGGGCGCGCAATTCATCCGCCATGGCATAGATTTGGTCGCTTAAACGGTCGCCATCGGATTCGTCACTTTCATCAAATACCTGATGACACAACTTTTGAATCGATTGCTCCGCAAAGTGTAACTTGGGAATAAGTTTGCCCCCACTGGCATACCCCCCCAGCTCGCCAGCGCAATAGAAAACTTCATGATCCATGCGCTCGAGCACTCGAGACCAATTTTCTACTTCTAAAGATACACCATCGGTGCCTTTTAACCTTGCTGCGATGAAGCCGATGCGCATGTATTAATCCAAGAAATCAATTCGATGATAAGGCTTTTAGGCTTTGAAAAATCCTTTATAAGGTTTTCTTTCGAAGATCACATACCTGTAAAAAAAATTGGCGGCCTTGGTCGCTATGTATGTCGAATGTGAACACCCGGGCACGCTAATATTGATCGAATAATCAGGGCCAGAAATAGTGGACGGCTGAACTCGAAGCTCCTGATTTTGTATAGATACCAGCCGCAGTCAACAATTATATACCTCAATAACCAAAGGTCATCTAAAATTAATAACGTAAACCAAGGTTGGTTGTTACGCGTTTTTGACAATACAGATTTTTAAGGTTTGCCCAGTTCTTATCCTTTAACCGCCCCGGCTTTTAATCCCTGGGTCAGGAATCGTTCGAAAAAGAAGAATAATACCACGGTGGGGATGGTGATTATCTGCGAAGCATATACTGTGCGCCTGGTAGTGTTTGAGCCAAATATACGATCACAAGCCCGGTAAGTGAATTACGCAGTCCGAGTCTTGTGAATACCACAAACAGGGGAACAGCTAAAATCATGGCAGGAAACATGTAAATCAATAGGATGCCTACATTGAAAGCCGAACGACCAAAGAACTTTGGTCTCTGAGATTTGCCGTGGTGGGTTAGATATGTGGGGGTGTTGGGCGGGGGCAGCCTGCCAGCCGCCACGCCGAAATGCTGCTCAGGCCTGATGGGTTGCTTGTTCGGATAAACCGGTCGCTTGCAGAGCAGGGAAGAGCGCACCCTGTTGGGGCAGCAAAGCGACGCTGACCAGCATCCATAGGAAATGTAAAAGTGCCAGATTGGTCCCGACGGGGAGACCTTTGTTCAATGCGACCAGGATATTCATGGTATGATCGATGGCTGTAATGGGCTCACCTCATGGTTACAAATTTTGGCTAAAAACAAGCATACCATGTTTGGGGCCCATTGCCCTTTTAATCTGCTCGATCCGTTAGCGAAAAATATAGTTTATAAGAATGCCCGAATTCTAACAAATCCGGGCTGCTTTTTTTTAGGAAAATGCGACTCACTTTACACTTTGATGCCAGGAATTAGCTTATTTGGAGGATCGGCAATATGAGTTCACCTCTAATAGGATTACCTTTGGTCATATCAGTCAGGCGCCGCAGATCCACCGCCTGTTTGGCCTGCAGGCGCTGTATGTCTGGCGGGGTGTACCTGAACTGCTGCCTTATTTTGATTAGCAGGGTGCCGATGGCAGCCAGATCCTGACTATCAATTTGTTCGGCGGCTACCGCAATTTGTTTGGGGTCACCCATGCCCCGGATGTGGCGGTTCGACGCTTGACGGCTGAGGTGGAGCGCCTTGCGCCTTTTTACCCTACGCCCGATATTCCCTTGTTTGACGGCTACGACCTAGAAGATGATCCCGAAGACCCGCTGGCCTTTTATGCTGGGGCGCAGGGCCTTGGCCCTGAATTTGAGCTGCACGAAGCCACCCCATCCTCCTTTGCCAGCTTGATAGCCCGTAAAAATCTGCCTCTGCCTGAGCTGCGCGGAGAATTGAACTCCGGAAAGTACGGTGCCACCTTCCCTGGCGCGCCTCTTGCAGGACTTTTCACCAGGCGAGTATGCGATCAGCACCAGTCCGTTTGCGGGCGAGAGCTGGTTGGCTGTGGATGGCAGCTTGTTTCGATTGCAAACCAGCGGAATGGGCATCTGGCCAGTGGCGGAAAAGATTCCCATCGATGCGCTGCCTCGTGAGCCAGAAATTTCTGCTGACTTTGCCTGGAACAACGAATATTATGAAGCTCTCCTGCAGACAGATGGCATGCTGCGCATAGGCGATGCGGTTCTGGGCGAGCTGCGGGTTTATGCAGAAAATGGTGATACCTATTCTGATGAGCGCGGCAACCTTCTGGGTGTCATGCTCCCGGTAAACCCGCCGCGGATCATAGAAAGTAGCGCCCGCCATGCCATCCTGGAATTTGAATGTGCCTGGCGTGGGCAGGATGCCTGGGTTTCTGCCCGTATCCGCTTGATTCTTGACCCTTCTCCACTGCTGCGCTGGCAAATTGACCTGGATTCGAGCGGCGCTGATCTGGGCGTCGAAATGCGCTTTGAAACAGCCCGCCAGGGTGAGGTCTGGGTCGGAATGCCCTTCGACCTGGTGCAGCGCCCCGAAGTCGATGCCGATCTGCTGCCTCGCAAACCTTCACCGGAGCTGTCCAGCATCCTGCTCGGCCAACGGGAGCTTGGCGAGGTGCGCACCTTTCCCTTCCACGAACTGGTGGCAATTTCAGACCAGCAGAGCACGTCAGTGGTTTTCGCCCGCGGCCTGCATGCCTACCGGGCTGAGGCAGGGACTCTTTCCCTGACTTTGCGGCGTTCGATCGAGTGGCTAACCCGCGCCGATCTGGAGTTCCGAGTTGGCGATGCCGGACCCTTTTTTATGTGCCGGATGCGCGCTGTGAGCGCAAAGTACGCCACGAGCTGGCTTTCGCCGTGCTGCCCTATCCTGCCGATTCGATGGCGTTGCAAGCCCTGAATGCTGCCTTCCAAAACCCGCCGCTGGTCGTGCGGTCTGGTGGGAGCGGTGACCGTCGTCATTGGGCGTTTTTGCAGGAAGACCTGCCGCTCAGCAGCCTGCAAGTTCATGAAGAAGCCTTGCTGGCGCGTTTCTATAACCCGACCGGGCACACTGCAAGCCTATCTCACGCCTATCTGGACACGGATGTTTGGGGGCAGGTGCAAGGCGAGTTTATCTCTGTGGCGCCGAAAAAGATCGCTGTTCTGCGGCTGGATGCCCCTTCGCAAGCGGCGCCGGAGGCAAGCGATCCTGCCGCTTCACAAATATCCCTGCTCAACCCGCCGCAATGGCGCGTGGGTCCAAACCACGGCGCACCCGATCCGGCTATACTGGCTCAGCTGGAGGAGGAAATCTCGGCGCTTGATGAACAGATTGAGCAGGTGGGTGTTTTCCTCGCCGAAGTGCAAGGCGCAGACCAGGCAGATTGGCGCTCACGCCTGCGCCTGGAACACCGCCAGTATGCTTTGCAGCGAGAGCGCCTGGAGTACCAGCTATCCCTGCTGCTCAACCAGAGCAAATTGCAATTTGGCGGCAGTACCCCGCCGGAAGTACTCTACCGGGTGGACCCAGAGATCGCCGCTGTGGGAAAGGAGCTCAACCGCCTGCGCATCAAGCGCCGCATCTATGATTATGTTGTACACGCACTGGATTGAATTGCAGCAGCCCCGGTTAAGCTGGACCCGCTTGAACGATGATGGCATGAGCCAGGGCAAACACAACCTTAAAACTTCTTTTTTGGGAGTAGCGCTACAAAAACAGGGCAGATGCAATCGCCCTTTAGCATGTGCAGTTTGGCGAACTGGCGACGATTCTGATCGGTGGGCGAGCAGTGGTGCTGAGTGGACCTCCGGCTGGGTATTACGCCACTCCTCAAGACTTAATGGGCTTATTAAGCCAAAGGCTGAATGCAGGCTGGGTTTTCGTTGTTAGGGCTGTTTACTAGGCGCGAAACTGGGTAGGCGATCATTTCCTCGGCTGGATATGGTTGCAGCAAATCGACCAGTTGAGCTGGCTCTCGTTCTTCTGGATCTAACCAGCGGTTGTAGCCATCTCGGGGAAGAATGACCGGCATACGGTTGTGGATGCGCTTTAGAAGGCTATTCGGTTCGGTGGTGATGATGGTGCACGAGAGAACTTCTGATCCATCGCTAGAATGCCAACTTTCCCACAATCCAGCAAAAGCAAACGGGTCTCGTGACTCCATCTGGATATACATAGGCGTCTTGGATTTACTACCCGGTTCTTTACGCCACTCATAAAAACCATCAGCTAACACCAGACAGCGGCGTCGCCGGTAAGCGGCGCGGAAAGAAGGCTTCTGTGCCAAGGTCTCGGAGCGTGCGTTGATTAAACGGGTGCCGATTTGAGGGTCTTTCGCCCAAGAAGGGATCAATCCCCAAACGAAAAAGTCGAGCCGTTTTTTCCCATCGTTAGGTACTACCGCGATAGGCTGGCTGGGGGCGATATTGTAGCGCGGTTTGATATCACCCGAAATATTCAACCAAGAAAATGTTTCTTGCAGCTGCCCAGTGTCAACGGTTAATGTAAATCGTCCGCACATAAAGCCTCCAAAAAAACTTCGCGTTTAGATTCTACCTACCCTTTCAAAGAGCCAGCCAGCAAACCCCGCATAAAATAGCGGCCGAGTAAGATAAAAAGCAATAAAGTAGGCAAAGCGGCCAACAGGGCCCCAGCCATTTGGACGTTCCACTCTACGATGAAGCTGCCTGCCAGGTTGTTGAGCGCCACAGTAATGGGTTGTACTTCTGCGCGGTTGGTGAGGACCACCGCGAACAGGAATTCGTTCCAGATGGACTGGAATTGCCAGATCAAGACTACCACAAAGGCCGGCATGGAGATAGGGAAGAGGATATGCCGGTAGATGCCGCCAAAACCGGCCCCATCGATCTTGCCTGCTTCGACCAATTCGTCGGGAATGCCGGTGTAGTAGTTACGAAATATCAGCGTGGTGATAGGGATGCCGTACACAATATGCACCAGCACCAGCCCGCCTATAGTTCCGTAGGCCGGCATATAGGTAGTGATCAGGTTTGGTACCCACTGCAAAAGTGCCGGTAGATGCCAGGTCGCCACGCTGTTCAACCAAGGTCGGGTGGTGCGGCTGGCGGTCTGAAGCGTTTGCACTAGAGGAATCAAGATGCTCTGATAAGGGATAAACATGCCAAATAGGATGGCGGGAAAGACCACGTTGGCTCCCCGGAACTTCCACTTGGATAACACATAGCCGTTGAGCGAACCGAGCATGGCTGATAGGATGGTAGCGGGGATGGCCAGCTTGACGCTGTTCATGAAATTGTGGCCCAGACCTAAAGTGCCCTTGGCGGGATCACCAAACCAGGCCTGGCGAAAGCTGTCCAGGTGAAAACCGGAGGCCGGCGACCACATAGTGGCTAGTTTGACTTCGGCGTAGCTCTTCAAGCTGGTCACCACTAAAATGTATACGGGCAGCAGATAAAAAATTGCTACCGCGATCAGGATGATATAAATCAAAATACGGCTGGGTTTCAACCTGCGGCGCAGGCGGGGAGAGATGACGATAGTCATTGCGTCACCTCTGTACGGATGTTGTTGATCAGGTAGGGTATTACCAGAACAGCCACACTGAGCAACATGATGATGGCAATAGCGGCTCCACGGGCGAAGTGGTTGCCACGGAAGACGGTATCGAACATGTAATAGGCAGGGACATCGGTCGCAAAAGCTGGGCCAGGTCCGGTCATCGCCGATACCAGATCAAATATCTTCAATGAAATGTGCCCCAAGATGATGACAGCGCTAAGGGTAATGGGGCTCAGCAGGGGCAAGACCACGTGACGATAGACTTGAACCTCGGTTGCCCCATCGACCCGGGCGGCTTCCCGTAATTCTTCTGGAATGGAGCGCAAGCCAGCTAAATACATCGCCATGGTATAGCCAGACATCTGCCAGGTTGCTGCCAGCACCACTGAAAGGATGGCTAGAGGCACCCCGAATTTGGCCGTGGTCAGAAAATTTAGCCCGATTTCGCCGAGAAATTTTCCGGCTGCCGAAGTAGGTTGGATAAAGACTACCTCGGGATTGGTGTACCAGGCGGATTTCAAGAAAGGCACCCCTAATTTCTCAAAGAGCAGGTTGATACCCACGGCACCGGATGACACGTTCCCTGGGTTCAGCAGCCACCGCCACACCACGCCGGTAACAATGAAGGAGACCGCCATAGGAAACAGGTAGACGCCTCTGAAAAATCCTTCCCCTTTGATACCCTGATCTAACAGGATGGCGAGCAACAAGCCCAACATCAGACAGCCGATGATGAAGGCGATGGTGAAGACCACTGTGTTACGCAGGTCTGTTTGGAATCGCTGGTCAGCAGTAAGAAGGCGAATGTAATTTTCCAACTGTGCAAAGGGCACTTTTGGAAACAATGACCCTTTGGGTATCATGATGAGGTCATTCCATTTGAGCATAGAAGCCCATGCTGTCCAACCGATGAAGCCATATACGAAGATGAGGATAGCTAAGATGGAGGGTGAAAGGAATAAGAACGCGATCAGCCTATCGGTGTTAATTCGGCGCATACGAACCTCCAAGAGAGGCTAAATATTAAGGCAGTTGGTTGGAGGTGCAATCCTCCCGCAGGAGGACCGGGAGTATGGCCATGAGTGCTCGGTGACCTGCGGGAGGGGAAACATTAGTAAAAAGATCAGGGTTGAATGTCCTACAGTGAGAACCTCCAACCCAGTTCATTCGCGATTATTGGCAAACATCTGCGTCCTGGCAGGCCAAGACCAAAGCCGCCTGTGTGCCCGCGACATCGCCAGTAGTGACAAAGGCACCGATGGCGTCTACATAAGCGGTAGCCCAGCCTTCAGAAGCGGCTGCACCATGCACCACGGATGGCACGATAGTGTCGGTTTGCCAGTCGGCTGCAGAGGATTGCAGATAAGCGTCAAAGTTGCTGTAATCGCAATCTGTACGGGCGCAAATCGAACCTTTCAGGATGTTAAAGGTCTCCTGGCCTTCCTTAGATCCCAGCACACCCAGGAATTTCTTGGTAGCATCGGCGTGCTTGGCACCTTTGGGCAGGCCGAAGGTGTCAGAGAGGGCTACATATATGCCCTGAGTACCAGGAGGCGATGTCCAGCCATAACCCGTGAAGCTCTTAGCGACATAATCGCCATCCACCCAGTCGCCCATGATGGTCATGGCAGCTGTCCCATCGATGACCAGCTGGTTGGCTTGATCCCAGGAGAGGGCGGTGTGGTCAGTATTGACGTAAGAGATCATCATCTTGAAGTTCTCCAATGCCTGGGTCACTTCCGGTCCGTTCCAATCGGTGGTACCGTCCCACAACCCTTTATACTTGTCGGCGCCTAGCACACCGGTCAATACGTCTTCAAACAGGTGGGCGGCAGCCCAGGGGCCGTTGTCGCCCAGGGCTAAGGGGGTGATGCCTGCAGCCATGAGTTTATCGGCGGCTGCTTGCCAACCTTCAAAAGTGGATAGGCTGGCAGGATCGATGCTGTTGGCTTCAAAGATGGCTTGGTTGTACCACAGCACGTTGCCTCGATGGATGTTGACCGGCACCGACCAGGGGTGCCCGTCGTAGGAGACGATATCCAATACGCCCTGGGGGAAGGCATCATTGAAGCCATATTGGGTGTAGACATCATCCAACGGTTCCATGAAACCAGTGGTCACCCAGGTGTCAATCAGCTCGTGGCCCATGTGGACCTGGAAGCTGTCGGGTGGGTCGCCGCCCAGCATGCGGGTTTTGAGGACTGCCTTGGCGTTGGAGCCAGCTCCACCGGCTACTGCGGAGTTATAGACATCATATTCGGGGTTAGCAGCGTTGAACTGGTCCATTAGTTTCTGCAGACCGGCAGCTTCGCCTCCGGTCGTCCACCAGGAGAAAACCTCGACCGGCACACGCACTGTGGAGGACTGCTGACCGCTTTCAGCGTCCACGGCTGCCTGAATGAGAGCATCTTGGGCAGCGGCGACGTCTTTGGTAGTGACGAAAGCGCCGATGGCATCCACATAAGCGGTCGCCCAGCCTTCAGAAGCAGCTGCACCGTGCACAACAGATGGCACGATGGTGTCGGTTTGCCAGTCGGCTGCAGATGACTGCAGATAAGCGTCAAAGTTGCTGTAGTCGCAGTCGGTTCGGGCGCAGATAGAGCCTTTAAGGATGTTGAAGGCTTCTTGACCTTGCTTAGAGCCGAGTACACCCAGGAATTCTTTCACCAAGTCAGGATGCGGGGCACCCTTTGGCAGTCCGAAGGTATCGGAAAGCGCCACGTAAACCCCCTGGGTTCCCGGTACTGGTGCCCAACCGTAGTCGGTAAAGCCCTTAGCGACATAATCGCCATCCACCCAGTCACCCATGATGGTCATGGCGGCTGTCCCATCAATCACCAGCTGGTTGGCTTGATCCCAGGAGAGGGCGGTATGATCTTCATTGATGTAGTTTAATACGGTGCGGAAGGTGTTCAATGCGCTAGTGACTTGAGGGTCAGCCCAGGAGGTCTGCCCGGTCCACAAACCTTTGTAAGTATCCGGGCCCAGAATTCCAGCAAGCATTTCCTCGAACAAGTGGGCAGCAGCCCAGGGGCCGTTGTCGCCCAGAGCCAAGGGGGTGATGCCTGCGGCTTTGAGCGTTTCAGCTGTGGCGATGAACTCATCCCAGGTTGCTGGAGGTTTCTCGATGCCGGCGTTGGCGAAAACAGTTTTGTTGTACCACAGCACGTTGGCTCTGTGGATATTGACTGGCACTGACCAGGGGTGCCCGTCGTAGGAGACGATATCCAATACGCCCTGGGGGAAGGCATCATTGAAGCCATATTGGGCGTAGACATCATCCAACGGTTCCATGAAACCAGTAGTCACCCAGGTATCGATCAGCTCGTGGCCCATGTGGACCTGGAAGCTATCGGGTGGGTCGCCGCCTAGCATGCGGGTTTTGAGGACTGCCTTAGCGTTGGAGCCAGCGCCGCCGGCTACGGCGGCGTTGATTATTTCAGCATCAGGGTGTTCGCTGTTAAACTGGTCCATCAGCTTTTGCAGACCAGCTGCTTCGCCTCCGGTCGTCCACCAAGAAAAGACTTCCACCTGAACCTTACCACTCGGCATAGGCGTTTCAGCTGCCTGCGTAGGTGGCTGGGTTTGCTCGGGGGCAGATGTCGGAGTTGCCCCGACACAAGCCGAAAGGATCATCCCGGCTACCAGCAAAAGACTGAACAGGTGGATCAAACCAATTTTCTTGTGTTTCATTTTAACTTCTCCTCTAAATATGTGGTTGTTCAGATCTGTATATGGAATGTATCTGGTTTAGAGCGTGATGCGATTTTAAGCATTGACACCTCCTCGAAAGCCAAGAATATGAGAGGGCGATTTTAGTAAACATCTTCGATTTAACCCCCTGGGCGATACGTTTAGATTCTACCATAGACATGGTTGACAAATTATTAATCAGGTCCAACCAGGCGCTGCGCCATAGTGCCATTTCCTAAGGGTAACGCGGCTTTAACTGAGACGGTACTGTTTTCTTTCCCCGTTTTTCCTGGGTCCGACCTGATATTTGGGGGGTTTATTGGATGATACCTCCACCCAGGCAAATTAACCCGTCGAAAAAAACCGCGGCCTGGCCGGGGGTGATGTCTCGCAGCGGCTCGTCAAAACGCACTTGAACACCTTGATCTTCCAATGGCGTTACTACCCCCCAGGCTCCTTTGGCTCTGTAGCGGATTTTCACTTCCGCTCGAAACGGCTGTGAGGGAGGTGTCCCTGAAACCCAATTTACCCGGCTGGCAACCAGTTCAGATTTGCCTAATTGATCAACACCTCCAACAATAAGCGTATTTCGCTGGAGGTCTTTATCAAGGACATATAATGGCTGAGGGGCGGATAGACCTAACCCTTTCCGCTGCCCAATGGTGTAAAAAGCCAGCCCCTGGTGCTGCCCGACTGTCTGCCCATTTGGGTTGAGGATTGGACCGGGGTTAGCAGTTTGCGGCGCATTGCGCTGGAGATATTCGCGGTAATTGCCATCCCCCAAAAAGCACAGATCCTGGCTTTCAGCGCGCTCTGACACTGGTAGCGAAAAGTCGCGTGCCAGCTGGCGTACCTGGGGTTTAGAATATTCACCCAGTGGGAACAGGGCATGGCAGAGCTGCTTTTGGCCGAGAACATGCAGTACATAGGATTGATCCTTTTCTTGGTCGAAAGCCCGAAGCAGTTGCAACCCGCCATCGCCATTCTGGCGCAGGCGGGCATAATGGCCGGTGGCTAAATAATTAGCTCCTAATGAAAGGGCTTGTTCGAGCAAAAATCCCCAACGGATCTGGCGGTTACAGACCAGGCAGGGATTGGGTGTCACTCCCCTCAAATAGCCGTCTTCAAAAAAGCGGACGACGCTCTCGTGAAATGCCTCTTTGGCATCGACAGCATAAAAAGGTATCTCTATCCTGGCAGCAACCCGCCGGGCCAATGCCATGGATTCTGGAGTGCAGCAGCGATTTGCGGATTCTCTGCCGGGTTCGCTCCACAATCGCAACATCATGCCAATGACCTGATAGCCCTGTTGTTTCAGCAAGGCTGCCGCCACTGAACTATCCACGCCACCGCTCATAGCGATGACTACCCGCTCAGAATTTTCCATCCTCCCACCAACTGTGTAAGTCCTAATATTTTAATCGAATTTTTGCGCTGGTGGGGAACCGGATGGGACTATCTGTTGAGTAACTGCGAACACCCCTTTTCATGCAGAGGGGGAATTACCGGATGTACAACAGCACCCCCGCCAGGGCGATCCCGCCCGCCAGAACTACGAAACTAAAGGACCATACGAGCATGCGACGCAGCTCGGGTGAACCAAGAGTGGAGGCGATTGAGGCTTTGACTAGGCTGTTAGTAAGCGCAGCCAGGATCACAGCAGTACCCGCGACCTGCAAACTAATTTGAGTTTCGCCAGCCAGGCGGGACAGGCTGAGGGTGATGGCGTCCACATCGGTCAAGCCAGTTACCAGAGAGGTCAGGTAAACACCGGTGGAACCGAAATTCAGTTGCATCAGCTCGATTACGATCAAGAGAAAAGCGAAGACCAGCCCAAACAGGATGGCAGACGAAAGTTTGAGGGGATTGGCCAGCTCTACGACGCCTTCCTCTGTTTGATCAATTGCTTTCAAGCGCCGCTGGAGCAGGTAGACGCTCAGCAGGGTGGCGACCAGCATGGTGAGCAACGGGAGAACCACCAGATTGACCAGGGGAGCGAATGTAACCAGCACCAGGATGAGAATACGCGGGATCATAACGCTGGAGGCCAGCAGGATGGCCTGGGCATAATGCGGAGACAGGGCAGGTGTCTCCTTGCTGCGTGAAGAGAAGCTTATGGTGGTGGCTGTGCTGCTGACCGTGCCGCCGAGTAGTCCGGTTAGCTTGATACCGTGGCCTGCGCCAAGGGTTTTCATGAACACGTAGCCGGCAAAACCAATGCCGGATACGAAGACCACCAGCAGCCAAACCTGAAAGGGATTGATCACCCCCAACGGATCGACGGCGCGGTTCGGCAGCAAGGGCAAGACCACCGCGGCGACAATGGCGAACTCGATGGTCATGCGTAGATCCTGGATGCTCATGCGGCGCACCAGGCGATGCAGCACACCCTTGACTGAAAGGATCAATGCGATAATCACACCCAGGACAATGGCGACCTTGGCCTGATCCCAGATGACTAATGCTCCGAGCAGAAAGGTCAGCAGGATCGCGATCTCGGTGGTGATGCCTTCAACTTCACGGGCATGCAGCGTAGCAGCCACGTAACTAGCCATGGTGAGCAGAATCAACCCGCTGAAGGCGATGATGAAGGGTAGTAGGCCAAACTGGTTAGTGAGCGAGGCGGTCAGGGCGCCGAAAAGGGTCACCAGTGTGAAAGAGCGGATGCCGGCGAAATGCTGTTCCTGGCCCCTTTGCTGGACAAATTCCCTTTCCAGACCGATCAACGCCCCGATAAGCAACGCAACAGCGAATCGCCACCAGGGTTCCAGCTCTGTAAGGATGTTTATCATGTCATCAATCCATGATTTGGGAATTATTACGGTTGGATTCCTGCCCCGGATGCCTGTTCCCCAAAAAGGGTTTCCAATTTCTTGCCGGTAGTTCACCCACCTTAGGTTAGCAGTTGAGTGAACTCAAGAAAATGTCAGGTAGATAACCGGCGTAGGTCTTCCACTAACCCAGGTAGAACCTCCAGGAAAGCTGTGATGTATTCTGAGCGGCTGCTTTTTCCCAGGGTGACACGCAACGAGCCTAAAGTCCATTCAGGCGCTAGGTCCAAAGCCTTTAGCACCTCGGAAGGCTCTGGATTTCCGGTTTTGCAGGCCGATCCCGATGAACAAGCGAAGCCTTCCACATCTAACAAGGTTAGGAGGGCGTTGCCATCCACATCCTTGAATACAAAACTGGCGTGGTTTGGGAGCCTCTGGCTGGGATGGCCGGTCAGGCGCGCTTCGGGGATCTCCTCTAATATTTGACCGATCAGGCGGTCTCGCAGGGGAAACAGACGGGCAGTCCTATTATCTAGTTCCCCCTGTATCAGACGGAACGCTTCGGCAAGTCCAACGATATAGGGAATGTTTTGGGTACCGGCCCGCAAACCGAATTCCTGGCTGCCTCCGGTTTGGGTGGGCAGCAAGGGCGTGCCTCCCCGCACATATAAGGCTCCCACCCCTTTGGGACCGTAAAACTTATGAGCACCAATGGCAAACAGATCCACATTGAGAGCCTGCACGTCAGCTGGCAGGTGGGCAGCGCCCTGGACAGCATCGCTATGGAAGGGCACTCCTGCTTGGCGACAGATAGCTCCAATCTCAGCGATCGGATTGATGGTGCCGATCTCATTATTGGCATACATCACAGAGACGACAGCCGTATCGCTGCGCAAACGGTCAGCGACCTGTTGTGGGTGAACCATACCAAACTCATCCACGGGCAAGTACTCCAATTCGAAGCCGTGTAGATCAGCCATTTGCCGGGCGGTCTGAGAGACGGCGTGATGTTCCACCGGGCTGATCAGGATGTGGTTTGCCTGGCGCTGATTGCGAGCCGCTAAAGCTGCGCCGCGTAGGGCTAGGTTGTCGCTCTCTGAGCCGCAGGAGGTGAAGATAACTTCATGCGGACGGCAGTTCAGGGTTCTCGCCAGCAGCTCTCGGGCGTTTTCTAAGGCTCCTTCGGCGCGTTGCCCAAAGGTGTGCACCGATGATGGGTTCCCAAAATACTGGTTGAAATAAGGCAACATGGCTTCCAGAACCCGTTGATCGACGGGCGTAGTAGCCGCGTAATCAAAATAAATTTTCGGTTTCACATTCACATCTACTAATCCCTTCAGCCGATAACCTTTTCAGGATAGTCAGTGATCTTTTGAGGGTGAATCTGCTCCACAAGGTGGCTTGTTATGCAGATTTGCCTGGTTGTTCCAGGATTATAGCACGGTGGTATAGTAGAAATAGGCTTGTACTTGGAGGTTTAAGCCGTTTTTTAGACCTTATCAAGAATTTAATATCCTCCGCATGTCATCCCTTGATATAATAGACTTGTTATTATTCTCACTTATCGGAGGTTTTATGTCGGGTAGGATCAGGTTTGGTACGGATGGTTGGCGTGGAACGATTGCTGAAGATTATACTTTTTCTAATGTGCGCCGATGTACACAGGGATTTGCGAATTATTTACAGGATAATGACTATAAGGATGTCTGGGTAGTCGTCGGATACGATAAGCGCTTTCACTCCGAAAACTTTGCTGCGGCTGCCGCAGAAGTGCTGGCTGCTAATGGATTCCGGGTATACCTGACGGATGAGGCGACTCCTACCCCGGTGATTTCGTATGCGGTGGTGGAAAAGGGCGCGGTTGCTGGAGTCAACATAACCGCTTCCCACAACCCGGCGATTGATAACGGCTTCAAAGTGAGAGATGAACACGGTGGGGCGATTGCACCGGATGGTCTCAAAGAAATTGAGGATCGCATCCCAGCCTCATCTGATGAAGTCAGACAGATGCCGCTTACTCAAGCCCTTGAGCAGGGCCTGGTCGCACGCTTTGATGCAGCACCCACTTATATCGAACACCTGAAAGATTTGATTGATTTAGAGCCGATAAAAGCAGCCGGATTAGCGGTGTTAGTCGACCCTATGTGGGGAAATGGAGCCGGTTGGTTTCCACGCCTGCTTCATGGTGGGAATACTCAGGTAATGGAAATCCATAATATTCGCAATCCCCTTTTCCCGGAAATGCGCCGGCCTGAACCCATCCCCCCTAATGTGGATATCGGGTTGAGAACTACCGTCGAACGCAAAGCTGATGTACTGATCATAACTGATGGAGATGCTGATCGCCTGGGGATAGGCGATGAATATGGAAAATTTATTGATCAACTGCGCGTCTTTGGCCTTTTGGCATATTACCTGTTGGAGGTGCGCGGCTTGCGTGGTCCCATCGTAAAGACTATCTCGACGACCAAAATGCTGAACCAATTGGGCCAGCAATACCACGTACCTGTTTATGAGACTGGCGTGGGCTTCAAATACGTCGCCCCTAAGATGTTGGAAACCAACGCAATGATTGGGGGTGAGGAATCGGGCGGTTATGCTTTTCGGAATCACGTACCCGAAAGAGATGGTATTTTAGCAGGACTTTATATCCTGGATATGATGGTCAGGCTTAAACGGAAGCCATCTGAGTTGATCGAATTGCTCTTTAGCAAAGTAGGACCTCATTTTTATGACCGCATTGACACGCGCTTCACAGGTGACCACCAATCCCGCCAAAAGCGCATTGTGCAAGCCAACCCGGAGACCATCGGTGGCCTGAAGGTCACCGGTCTGGATACTACCGATGGTTATAAATTTAATCTGGCGGACGGTGGTTGGCTGCTAATCCGCTTCTCGGGGACCGAACCAATCATCCGCGTGTATACAGAAACTACTCATCAGGATCGTGTCCAGGATATCCTGGACGATGGCTTGCGGATTGCTGGGTTAAAATAGGTGCTGGCAGATACGCATTGTCATCTGGACTTTAACAGCTTTGACGAGGATCGGGAGCAAGTACTGGCGCGCAGTTGGCAGGCGGGTTTGGATAAAATCTTAAATCCTGGCATCGACCTGTCATCAAGCCAGGCTGCTGTGCGTCTGGCGGAAGGCCACGAGCGGGTTTACGCAGCTATTGGTGTGCATCCTAACGAAGCGCATACCTGGAATGATGATTCGCTAGCCCGTTTGCGGGAATTGGCGGATAGCCCTAAAGTCGTCGCGATCGGCGAGATTGGATTGGATTATTACCGCGATCGCTCTCCGGCTGATTTGCAGAAGCATATTCTCAAAGAACAGCTGCAGTTGGCGGTAGAATTGAACCTACCTGTAATTATTCATAACCGCAAGGCTACCCGCGATATATTGGAAATCCTGGGTGGTTGGCAAGTGCAGTTGGCTGAGGCAGGATTGCCGCTGGCCGAAAGACCGGGTGTGCTGCATTCTTATTCGGATGCAGAAAAACCCGCATTGCAGGCCATTGCTAAACACTTTTATATCGGCTTGACCGGTCCGGTAACTTTCCACAACGCGCCGGAATTGCAGCAGGTAGTGATTTTACTGCCTTTGGATCATGTCCTTGTGGAAACCGATGCTCCTTTCCTGGCACCGCACCCGTACCGTGGTAGACGCAATGAGCCAGCTTATGTGCGATTGGTGGTAGAAAAAATCGCTGATCTCCAGCAAATGGATTTCAGCAGTGTGGCAAGAATTACGACAGCCAATGCTGCCCGGCTGTTTTTATGGTGAGTGTTCTATTGACAACGGCAACCTTTTTTAATCCTGTCCAAGACCGCATACCCTTGGTAGAAGCGCGCATGCGGGAGCAGTCCAACGGACACCATGTGGACCTGGTGGCAGCGCTCGATCATTTACTCTCTTCGGGAGGTAAGCGGGTACGACCGGTTGTAGCCCTGTTGACAGGCAGTATGCTGGGCGCTGATCCTGACCGTTTGATCACTCTGGCTGCGGCAATTGAACTGCTGCATACGGCCACGCTGGTGCACGATGACCTGATCGACGGCTCCTTGTTACGCCGTGGCTTTCCAACCTTGAACGCCCAATGGAGCCCGGCTGCTACGGTTTTGACGGGCGATTTCATTTTCGCGCGTGCCGCCAAGCTGGCAGCGGAGACGAGCTCTGTAGAAGTCATGCGCTTGTTTGCCCAAACTTTAGCCACCATTGTAAATGGTGAGATCACCCAGCTCTTTATGAATCATCAGCCGATTAACCGGCAGGATTATTTTGACCGGATATATGCCAAAACAGCTTCCATGTTTGAGCTGGCCAGCACCGCCGCAGCGGTATTGAGCCAGGTAGACGAGCATGCCCAGGAAGCCATGCATAATTATGGCTATGAAATCGGCATGGCTTTTCAAATCGTCGATGACGTACTGGATTTCACTGGCGAACAGGAAACCGTAGGAAAGCCAGTGGCTAACGATCTACGCCAGGGATTGATCACCCTGCCGACCATCAATTACCTGGAAGCTCACCCTGAAGACCCGGATGGACGCCTCCTCGGAATTGGGAATTACTACAATGAGGATCGTGTGATGAGGTTGGCCAAAGCCATCCGGGAGAGCCAAGCGATTGACAAAGCCCTGGCTGAAGCCCGGACCTTTGTGGAGAGAGGTCTGCAAGCTCTGACGACTTTCCCATCCTCTCCAGAACGCACCGCGCTGGAAGACCTGGCCAAGTTTATCGTTCGCCGGCATTTATAGGGTAGATCAAGCCAGTAATGTTACAATTGGTTACTAAAAATGGGGGAAATTTTCTAGGGATACCTGACGGTGTGGGCTGGAGGGCTGATACTAGATAACCGGTATCGGATGTATGCCTCGCCCCTGGGGGGAGAGGTGCGGTGAGGGGGTAGGTAATAAAGAAAGGGCAGGTTATGGAGCAGAAAACGGTGGTAGCGGCTGCCTTGGGGGAGTGCGTCCACGTAGCCGGGATATTCAACTTCTTACGCCTGGCAGAGATGGCGGGTTGGCGCACGGTTTTCCTGGGGCCGGCAGTGCCTGTCGCCGAAGTGATTGAGCGCGCCCGGGGCGAGAAGGCCGACCTGGTGGCCGTCTCCTACCGCCTGACGCCGGAAACCGGGGAGCGCCTGCTGGGGGAGTTCGCTGAAGCTGCGGATGAACTGCGGTCGGCCGGGGTGCGCTTCGCCTTTGGCGGCACGCCGCCCGTTGCCGAGCGGGCGCAGCTGATGGGGTTTTTCGAGCGTGTCTTCGTCGGGGGAGAGTCGGCAGACACGACTCTGGCTTACCTGAAGGGCCAGGGAAATGGCCAAGGGTCAGAAGCGGAGTACCCGCAAACTACTATCGAGCGCATCCACTGGAAAGCTCCCTTTCCTCTCTTACGCCACCATTTCGGCTTGCCTGCGCTGGAAGCCACCCGCCAGGGCATCGCTCATATCGCCACGGCCCAGGTGCTGGATGTAATCTCCCTTGGTGTCGATCAAGAGGCGCAGGAAAATTTCTTCCACCCCGAACGCCAGGACCCCCGCCGCACAGGCGCGGGGGGCACCCCGGTGCGCACCGCTGGGGATTACCGCGCACTATACGCCGCCAGCCGTACGGGTAATTACCCGCTGCTGCGCACTTACTCGGGCAGCGACGACTTTGTTCGCCTGGCCGAGATGTACGAGGAGACGATTCACATCGCCTGGTGCGCCATTCCGCTCTTCTGGTTTAACCAGATGGACGGGCGCGGACCATGGGACCTGGAAGGCTCCATTCGAGAACACCAAAAAGTGATGGCCTGGTACGGTGAGCGGGGCATCCCGGTTGAATTGAACGAGCCGCATCACTGGGGGCTGCGCAGTGCTGCCGACGTGATCTTTGTCGCCAGCGCCTACCTCTCGGCGTACAATGCCCGCGCCTTTGGCGTCAGGGATTACATTGCTCAGCTGATGTTCAACAGCCCGCCGGAGCTGGCGGATGCCATGGACCTAGCCAAGATGCTGGCCGCAATGGCGCTGATTGAGCCTCTGGCTGGACTGGATTTTCGCATCTGGCGCCAGACGCGCACCGGGCTGCTCAGTTATCCCCTGGATGAGGACGCGGCCCGAGCCCATCTGGCGGCCAGCGTGTACCTACAGATGGCCTTAAAGCCGCACATCGTCCACGTGGTGGGGCACAGCGAAGCCCACCACGCTGCCACTCCGGAGGATGTCATCGCAGCGTGCAAGATGGCCCGCCGGTCGATCGAGAACGCCCTGGACGGCCAGCCCGACCTACGAGCAGACCCCCAGGTCCAGGCGCGCTGTGAAGAGCTGGTCCATGAAGCGCAGATCACGCTGCAGGCTATCCGGGCTCTGGCTGACGAAAGTACACCGGACCCGCTGACTGACCCGTCCATCCTGGCCAGGGCGGTACAGGTGGGTATCCTGGATGCCCCCCACCTGCAGAACAACCCCTACGCCCGCGGGAAAATACGTACGTGTATTATCCAGGGCTGCTGCCAGGTGGTCGATTCGCAGGGGCAACCTGTAAGCGAATCAGAGCGCCTGAGCCAAATACTGGATTGAGCGAGATGAATACCAACCCCAATTTCACTGTGATCGGCGCCGGCCACGGCGGAAAGGCCATGGCTGGCCACCTGGCTTTGATGGGTTTCCCGGTCACGCTATACAACCGCACCCAGGAGCATGTGGCGGCCATCCAGGCCCGCGGCGGGATTGAGCTCGAACCCTCCGAAGGCCAGCCACACGGGTTTGGCCGGCTGGCGCGGGTGACATCGGATATGGGCGAAGCGTTGGCAGAGGCTGAGGTCATCATGGTGGTGGTGCCCGCTACCGCCCATGTGGATATCGCCACTGCGGCCGCGCTATATTTACAGGATGGCCAGATCGTGGTACTGAACCCAGGCCGCACCTGCGGGGCGATTGAATTCGCCAAAATTCTGTGCGACCGAGACTGCCGCGCCGATGTGACTCTAGCCGAGGCGGAAACGTTCCTGTACGCCAGCCGGTCGGAGGGGCCAGCGCAGGCACGCATCTTCCGCAGCAAAGAGGCGGTGCCGCTGGCCGCCCTGCCGGCTACCCGCACCGAAATGGTTTTAGAAGCGCTCAAGCCGGCGTTCCCCCAATTCATCCACGGCGTGAATGTGCTGAACACCGGGTTAAACAACATGGGTTCTATCTTCCATCCCGCATTGACCCTGCTCAATGCCGGCCGGATCGAAGGCACTCACGGGGATTTCCAGTTCTATATCGAGGGGGTCACCCCAGCAGTGGCACGCGTGCTGGAAGTGCTCGACCGGGAGAGGGTCACCGTGGCCTCGGCGCTGGGCATCCGCGCCCGCACGGCGATGGAGTGGCTGCAGATGGCCTATAACACCACCGGGGAAAACCTGATGGAGGCGATCCACAACCAGCCCGGCTACCACGGCATCAAGGCGCCCAGCACACTTAACCATCGCTACATCTTCGAGGATGTGCCCATGAGCCTGGTGCCAATCGCTTCGCTGGGGCAGAACTACGGCGTGTCGGTGCGCGGCATGGACAGCATCATCCGCATGGCCTGCATCATCCGCCGCACGGATTACTGGCGGCGAGGGCGCACGCTGGACAAGCTGGGCATCGAGCGGTTGAGCGTGAGTGAGCTGACCCGCTATGTTAATGAGGGGGTGAAGGTACAGTAGTTAATTGGGAAATCAGGTGACGAGGGATCAGGCAATCAGGGATTTAGGAGATCATGATTTCTGCACTCAATGTCACCGGGTTGATCTATGGGGTCTGGGGTACCTCAAGGCTAAGTCCAGCATTGAGTAATTTCGTTCTGAGATCCAGGGGGATAAATTCGCTTCTACGAACGGCACAAAGTCCACCCGCGTGGACTTATACTTCGAGCAATATCATCCCACCAATTTGAAAAAAGGAATCAACACACTCGGGGGTGCTTAAGATCATGTCTATCTAGCTTTGGAAGGAGAACCCCCCACAGGTGGGGTTTCGTGCTTTTGGTTAGTGCAGTTTCAACTGCCGTTACGCAGAACGTATTTATACAATGCTTTACTAAGGGTTGCCCGCGCCCGGCCAGGGGGTGGCGGTGGGCAATGGAGTCACCCATCCTCTTGACATTTTCGATCCTTTGTTGTACAGTATCCCTGTACAGAAAAGGACGTATCTATGACCATTCAAACGACTTACACTCAGGCGCGCGCCAGCCTGGCGAAATTGATGGACGAGGTTACCCTTAACCGGCAGGTAGTTATTATCCAGCGGCGTGGGGGAGAAGATGTCGCCCTTGTGTCTGCTGACGAGTTGGAAAGCCTCCTGGAGACCACCCACCTGTTGCGCTCGCCAAAGAACGCTGAGCGGTTGCTAACCTCTCTAGGGCGCGCTTTGCGTGATGAAATTCTACCTATAACCCTGGAGCAACTGCGCAGCGAGGTGGGGTTTGAGGCGCAAGAAGCGTGAGGCGGTTTTTCAACCGGAATTCATAGAAGACCTGCGCTATTGGGTAGCGACTGACCGCAAGATCGCCTTGCGGGCGTTTAATCTGATCGAAGCGGTTTTGCGTGATCCTTTCTCCGGCATCGGCAAGCCTGAACTGCTTAAGTACCTGGCTCCGGGAGTCTGGTCGCGTCGCCTGACCCAAGAGCATCGCATCGTATATCTGGTCCGAGAGGAACGCATAGACTTTTTGCAGGCTCGCTATCATTATTAAAGTGTTCGTTTTCAGGGTGGCATTAGCCATAAATAGAGGAATCTATAATGGCAAAAAAGAAAAAATCCGACAAACCAGACATTCACATCGAAGGCGGCGTGTATCCCGGAAGGGATTTTGTTGCTGGGGATGTAACCTACCACAGCTACCAGGAAATCCACACCGAAAACATCCAAACCTCAGCTGAATTCACTGCCGCGCTGAACGCCTTGCAAGCCCAAATCGCTACGCTCCGGCAGCAGCCCGACCTGACCTCGATCCAGACCCGCAATATCGAAACCGGGGAGAAACAGGTCACCCAGGCCGTCCAGGAAACCCGGAAGGAGAAACCCAACGGGAACGCTATCAAGCAAACCCTGACCGAAGCTAAAGAGACCTTCGAGCTGCTCTCCGGGAGTGTAACCGCTGCTGCGGGGCTGGCAGCCATGTTGACCTGACCGAAAGGTTGCTGCAGGCGCGCACAGCCATCCTGGGGGTGATGCAGCGCCACCTGACTCTGGATAGCAAAAATGGGTGGTATTCGCAGGCGCGCTTTCTTTTCATCCAGGTGGGCACGCCTGGGGTGTATAACGTCAGCGCGGATGCGGGGGTTCTGGGAGTGGAGGTGCGCTCCATCCCCCAAGATAATCTGGACCGCTTGCGGTAACAGCTGTTGGTTTATTGCCAGGCACAGGGGTTGGAATTGTACATATCGATTATAGAAAATGGTGTGGCGTGCGACCCCCAGAACATTTATCTTCTGGCTTTGGTTGAGGCTATCCGGCAGGCCTCAGGAAGCGAACCCCGCTTGGGGTCCAAATTACCGGGCACCAGCGCCCGTTTTGCCCCCCAAGGTCAGGGCGTGGTGTGGGGGCAGAGCGGTTTGGGTCCGTATTCGAAGGAAGAACGCCATTTTATCCCCAGCATCGAACCTTATTACCGGGCATTGGATGCTCTGGCGAATGACCTGAAGGTTTGATGGCTTGCAGAGGTTGATCCGGCAAGTCCAGCGCCATTGACTTTCTCGCCGATGGCGCCATATTCCCTGGCAATTCTTATCACTTTCTGGGCTTCCAGGCTGGGGAGAGGCTGTTGGTGCGGCTGGTGGATCGGGAGGTGCGTTCAAGCCGGTTTATGCAGTCTCCCAACCGGATGGCTCCTGGCTGTGCAGCCGGGATACCAACCTGCCTGGAGCGTAAGGGGTGTGCGAGCTGGATGCCAGAGGGGTGTAGACCTTAACACTGAAGAGGAAGATTATCGAAAAGAACCTTCTTTTTAAATTAACGTTTCAGATGATATGGCAAGTTAATAATGACGCGTTGGAAGCCGAGGTGACGGCGACGGTATAATAGGGCGGTTTTCAACAGCCAGGCGGTCTGGTTGTGCAACAGGCTCTGCCACCACCTGGCGGGGACGAATTCAGGCAAGACGATGGTAGCCAGCTGCCCGTCGTTGTGTTGCTGGTCGGTCTCGTCGAGGAAATCCAGCAATGGGCCAATAATAGAACGGTAGGGCGACGGCAGCACAACCAGAGGGATATCCGGCCACCAGCGCTGCCAGCGTTCAGCGATCTTAAAGCCTGCGCCTGGGTCTAATTCCACGTAGACGGCGGTGATATCACGGGCGATGGAACGAGTCAGGTTGATAGCGTCAATGGTACCGCGGTGGATACCCGAGATGGGGATGACCACCCGTAAAGGCGGCAAGGGTTTGAGTGAGGGCGGCAACCCGCGCAGGGATAGCTCGCGGGCCACCTCCTGGTAATGGGCGTGGATCTTGCTGAAAACAAGCACCATCAAGGGGATTAGCGAGATGGTGATCCAGGCTCCTTCCACGAATTTGCTTACTCCCACGATCACGAGCGTGATCGCGGTTGCTAGTGCGCCCAGCCCGTTGACTGCGCTTTTCAAGTGCCACCAGCTGCCTCTTATCCTCTGCCAGTGCAGCACCATGCCCGTCTGGGAAAGGCTATAGGCCAGGAAAGCGCCGATGGCGAACAGCGGCACCAGCGCGTGACTGTTACCGTTGAAGATGAGGATCAAACCTGCGGTTCCTGCGGCTAGCAGCAGGATACCGTTGGAGTACACCAGCCGGTCGCCCAGGCCGGAGACCTGGCGGGGAAGATAGCCGTCGGCGGCCAGTATCGCTGCCAGGCGGGGAAAGCCAGCAAAACTGGTGTTGGCTGCTACGGCCAGGATCAGCATGGTGGTGAATTGGATAATCAAGTACGGCAGACCACCGCCGATCAGGCGCCGCGCCAGGGCGGAGAGGATGGTCTCCTGCGGGCCGGCCACCACCCCCAGGAACTGGGTCAACCCGATGCTGCCCAGAAACAGAGCTCCCATCAGGAAAGCCATCACAATCAGGGTGAGACCGGCGTTGCGGGCCTCCGGCTTTTTAAAGGCCGGTACACCGTTACTGATGGCTTCAATGCCAGTCATGGCGGTGCACCCGGTGGAGAAAGCATGCAGGACCAGAAAGGCGGTCAGAGGTTGGATGGCAGGCTGAGCGGAAGCAGCGTATGCGTTCGGATTGTTTAGAAAACCCTTAAAGAGGCCGTAAGCCAACATCGCCAGGTAAGGAATCAGGAAGGCGTACACCGGGATTGAGAGCAGGGTGCCCGACTCCTTCACGCCGCGCAGGTTAATCAAGGTTATGACTAGCAGTAAGAGGAGTGCCAGCGTTACCCGATGAGGCCAGAGAGCGGGGAAAGCGGAAGCGATGGCTTCGACGCCTGCGGTAAAGCTTACCGCGGCGGTCAGCAGGTAATCGGCCAACAAGGCCGCGGCAGCGAATAAGCCTGCCGAACTTCCCAGGTTTTCTCGGGCCACTGAATAAGAACCACCCCCAGCCGGATAACCGAAGATGGTTTGGAAATAAGACAGCGTGAGGATCGCCAACAGACCAGCAATGCTGAGGGCGATCGGAAAAGATAAGGTCAGCCCGGCACTACCAGCAGCCAGCAAGCCCAGGTAAATTTCCTGATTGGCGTAAGCGATGGAGGAGAGGGCACCTGGAGAAAAGACTGCCAGCGCCCTGATTTTGTTCAAACGCTCGCTGGCCAGCATCTGGGTAGGCAGGGGAGACCCAAGGAAAAGGTCTTTGATTTTGCTCAACATCGGAATATTCTAACCACGCGAAACCTCTGTGAGAACCGGCAGGTACTCGCTGCGATTCCTGAAGATTGAGGTAAATGCACCAGAGGGACCCAGAGAATCAGGACCCTCCCCGTTCAATTATATCCACGATCTGGGAAGATCAAGGATAGAGTTCCGGATTGGGATTGGTGGGTTCTGGTTGGGTTGGCCTGGGCGCTGGCGTCCTGGTCGGAGGCAGCTGGGCTGGAGGTGGTTGGGGGGGATTCTCTGGCGAATGACCTGAAGGTTTGATGGCTTGCAAAGGTTTATCCGGCAAGTAAGAGGATCAAGGCTTTTTATTCTTGGGGAGATACCTGCCAAACCCACAAGCCGTGGCGGTCCAGGTGGATTGGAATGGGTTGGAAGAGTGGATTTTCCTGTTGGATCTCATGTAACATGGCATTTTTAGCGGCCGTCTGGGGTCCGCACAGCAGGGTGAGCGATCCGCCCTCCCCACCCGCGCCATTGACCTTCCAGCCCAGGGCGCCATGCTCCCGCGCGATGGCGATCACCCGCCGGGCGTCAGCGCTGATTAGTTCAGGATGCAGGCGTCCCTGGGCGGCGGTATTTGACCGCATGGCTTTCCCTAAAGCAACCAGATCGGCATCAAGAAACGCCTGGCGGGCCTGAAGGGCCGCCTGTCGTAAATCCTGCAGCTGCTGGCAGTGGGGGCCTTGGTTCTCCAATTCAGCCATGACCTGCTGGTGAACCTGGGAGGAATCGTGCGATCTGCCCAGATAAACCAGGGCCAGGCACCGTTCCAATTCCCGCCCGAATGGATTAGTGAGGGGCAACCTGGTGACCATAGACTGGGGGTAAACGGGTATGTCGATATAGTTCACGCCACCGTAGGCCGAACAAAGTTGATCCTGGACGCCCGATTGGCGTCCGAGCAACCCGGTTTCGACATGGTGAGCGGCAGCTGCGACTCGCCTGGGTGAAATGCGCCTGGAAGCCAAGCAATCCAAAGCGCCGATCAGGGTCACGCAGACTGCTGCCGAGGTGCCCGTAGAGGCTCCTGCAGGGGCTTCGCAATCCAATCTGATTTGCACGGCCAGGTGATCTGGGACTCCTCTGTAACGGATGGCCGCCTCCAGCAGGGGATGGCGTTGCCAGCCTGGTTGGTCGAGATCCAGGTTGTAGCGATCGGCAAAGTTTTCGACGGAGAGAAAGACCTGTTCATCCTGGGCATCCCTAGGATAGACCTTTATCTGGACTTTGGCATAGGGAGAGACGGCTATGTTGAAGACCCGGCCGTAACCGGCAAACCAGGTGTCTGTCCATCCGCCGATATCGCAAATGCGGATAGGTGCCTGGGCGTTAATCAGGTACAGAGGTCTGCGAGCAAGAGAAGTTTGCATTGAACACGTTAATGTTGCATCTGTTCAGCGATATGTGAATTAAGAACAGGATTTAAGGATAGGCTCCAATTAATTTGTGAATTTTACAGAAATTTTACCAGTGATATGGTTTTGGCTCGGGATATCTGGGTTGTTAATAATGAACGGTCAGAAGCGATAAGAGTGAATAGTGCTTCTGGCCTGTCCACTTATCAGAGTTAGTAGTTACGCAGTTCAGGGGTAAATCGGGGTGTTTGGGCAACACCCGCCCAAACACCCCCATCCTCCCACCAACTGCGTAAGTCCTAGGAGTATTAATGCAAACCGAAGGTCTACAGATTTGTGATATTGCTTGACAAAAGATTCTCAAGGTTTATAATGTATACACAATTTACATGTTTTACTGATTGTATGCATATCGGAGGTTCCTTTGAAAGGAGTAACTTGTGAGCGTATTGACTGTTAATAGCCGCCAGGCGCGGACCGACTTGCGCGATCTTCTCGACCGCGTTTTTTCTGGCAATACGGATATTGTGATTGAGCGATACGGCAAGCCCGTTGCTGTCATGATCCCTTTCGAAGATTACGAGGAGATACGTGAAGAGTTAGAGGATCTTAGAACTGGGCGTCGTGTAGCAAAAATCTACGAAACCTGGAAGGGAGACTCTTCTACCACCCGCCCTATGGAGGCCATTGAAGCGGAGTTGGCAGCTGAAGGGCTATTGGATGAGTGAAAACCCAAAGAACTGGAAGGTCGAAATACATCGCATACCTGAAAGGGTTTTACGTAAACTGCCAAAAACATTAGTAAAACGACTCTGGACTAGGATCCGGGAACTGGAAATCGATCCTCGCCCAGATGATTGTGTCAAACTCAGGGGAACACAATACGAGAATTTATCTCGGGTATGGATGGGGAGCTGGCGCATCTCATACGCCGTTGAAGATGACCAATTATTAGTTCTGATTTTAGAGATAGCACCAAGAGGTGGCGCCTACCGAAATTTCTAATTTGACAAAAGAACCAGAGCATAGTAAGATTTTGCCGCTCTGATATGTGGCGAGGTAGCTCAGCGGTAGAGCAGGGGACTCATAAGCCCTTGGTCGTGGGTTCAAATCCCTCCCTCGCCACTTTACAATTAAATATGGGGGTAATCAGTTAGAAACCAGTATATTTGGCGGTTCTCAAAGAAAGAAAGGAGAACTGTCCAATGTATACCACCACAAAAAACCAGGGGACTATTACAAAATTTACACAAGAAACCCATCTTCTGACCTGGATAGGTGCGTTTCTAGTGGATCGCAAAGCTCAGGGGTTGAGTAAGGGTACTTTAGGTTTTTATCAAAAGAAATTCAAACTTTTTACAGATTACTGTGACAATTAAACTATCATAGATCAAATCAGATTAAGCTTCTGAGATCTTATTGATGTGACTGTCCAAGTTATTATTTTTTCCCAGCTGAATGTGGAATAGCCAAGATATTCTATGCTACGGTTTGGATAATTCCCAATTGGGATAAATACCAAAAGCGTAAGGCTCTATAAACACAAACACACCAATTTGTCAGGGTGCTTTCGACAGTTTCCCCGATAGAAGATTCACGGAATTTCGTGACCGAGTTCATTCAAGAGGCCAAAGTCTTGGATGATGAAACCATTCAATAGATACGCTAAACCTCGATAAAAAGCTGTGGAAGCAGATTCGATTTGTCGCTTGGTGAAATCAGGAATCCATAAGAGAAGGTGTTCTTCCAAGAAACGTACCTGGGCAGCGAGCCATTCTTGTGGCGTTCGTAAGCTATCCTCGGCTTGAGTCGATATTTGGGTCAGAGAGTTCTCGCTGAGGTACGCCATAAATCCAAGCTCCAGACCGATGTGATCGTCAGGGAAGCGGTTTTCTTCGGAGACTTGTACGCCGAATTGGCGGTACATTTTACGTACCTTGAGGGTTGGTTCTTGGAACATGAGATGCTCCGGGTCCAGCCAGGGCGATTCGTAAGGCAAAGCACCATAGGGTGGCACCAGGAAAAGCTGGTTGTAATCCGCCTGTAAATCAGATAAATCCCACGGTCCAGGTTCTTTCCCCCAGGCAGATAGTATTTTTAAGCCGGTTTCCATTTCACAATTCAAGGGAGTGAGTGGAAAGTTGGCAAATGGATTCTCTGGGCTACTTAACCATGTGAACAGTCTCTGGTCAACCGGGTTCTGGTATAACCGAGCCAATAGAGCATAGATACCATTCCGAAATGTATGCAGATCCTGCTGTTGTTTGACGGAATGCATTTGTCTCCTTCGATCAAGGGATGGGCGTTATCTGCAGTTTGGATAGCGCCCATCCGGGACAAGCAGGAATTAGAATAACCCGAGTCGAATATGGGTTGCGTAGAAGAGGAAACGACCCATCAGTTCCGCGATGAATACTAAGGCGAAGGCACTATAGGTAAGATTGCCTAGTATTTTTTCACGCCCTGGGCTGAGAGCATTGCGATAGATGAATATACCCAGGATCCCGGCGCCGATAAACACCAAAACCAGTCTAAATGCAAAGATTAGACCGTATTGGTTAAGCATCAGAGAGGCGGATTCAGCCGCGGTAGTAGCACCAGCAGCCAATGAGGTTACGTATAGTGGTGCCAGAACCACCTCCACGCCAAGAAGGACTATCGCTGCGATCGAAATCCAGCGGAGCGAATCCCTCAGCAGTCCACATTGAACTTCTGCACATTTCTGATCCTTACGGCGATTGATATTGTAATTTAACACCATAGCCGTTCCGATGGCTAAGGAACCCAAGAGGAACGCCGTGGTGAAGAAGGAGATGGGAGTTGCAATCGAGTTCCAGGCTGGTTCGGTGGAAATCATGTAAATGTGGGACATGGAGAAGACCTGCATGAGACCGAGGATGGCGGCAATCCAGGCGACAAGATTGCGAACGGCAAAAGAGCTGAGGCTGCGCCATTGCATGAAGGAGAAAATTGCACCAACCACGAAGAAACTGACGGTGAATAAGATCTCACGGCTTAACCAAGAAGTGCTCAGTTTGAGAATAGCTAAAGGCGCATTGAGCGGGCTGCCCAGGTGAGTCAGAGACACAACCAAAGCCGCGCCCAGTACGATACCGATGGCCGGCAAGATCTGATCGCTCAGGCGGTCGGCTTCCTGCATTCCTGCTTTACGAATGGCGAAGAAGTGGACAATCCCCAACACGATCATGGAACCAACTGCCATCTGGCTCAAGATCGTGAATGCAACTAATGCAAAATCGCGAACGTTCATCATTACACTTCCTCTTTATTTGCTATCTGGCCTTCATTAGAACCTGCTGGATAAGTATTCCGGTGTGGCGTAAAAATGACCGAAGGATGCGTAATACTGCTGATTGGTAAGGGTGCCGGGTCTCGTAGATCCCCATATCTGGCGACCATTTCATCCAAAGGGCCGAAATCCAAAGCTCGCATCGGGCAGGCTTCCACACAGGCAGGCTTCCCGCCAGCATCTATGAGGTCATAACAGAAATTGCACTTACCCATCTTACCGAGGGTGGGGTTGTATTGAGGCGAACCATAAGGACAGGCCCACTCACAATAGCGGCAACCCAGGCATTTTTGAGTATCTACAAGGACAATACCATCTTCACGCTTATGCATAGCGCCGGAGGGACATACGTTTACGCAAATCGGATCTTCGCAGTGCTGGCAGCTCACCGAAGTAAAGTAAGTGAAAACAGAGTTGATATAAGCATTCCCCATTTTTACCCAATCACCGCCGGTGAATTCATAAACCCGTCGCCAACGCTGGCCGAGCTCTAGATCGTTTTTGTCTATGCAAGCCATTTGACAGGCTTTGCATCCGGTACAAGAGCTGAGATCTACGTGGAAAGCAAGCTGACTTGACATTTTGTTTCCTCCTATACCTTTTCAACTTCCACCAAGAAAGTACCTTGAGGGTTACCAAAAGCCAGCGGTGTGACCCTCAGGGAGGTTAATATATTGACCGCACCATGCCGATCAATGCCGTTTTGATCTGGGTCCCACCATCCGCCAGACGGGATATCTATCACACCAGGCATATTGCGCTTTGTGACCCGAGCCGGAAGGATCATCTCACCCCGGTCGTTGTACACACGGACCATATCACCATCTTTAATCCCTCTTGCTTCGGCATCCAGATTGTTTATGAAAGCCCGTTGAGGCCAGGCTTCTTCGTTCCAGTCAATATTGTCTTCAGTTGAATGACTGTGACGCATATAGTGATGGGTAAGACCCAGCAGTGGGTATTTACTGCGCATCGGATCCGAGACACCCTCCCATTCAGGAATATACTTGCCGATGGCGGGGATGCTATCAGGCTTACCCATATCCCATAGTGTCTTTGAGAAGAGTTCTATTTTCCCGCTCGGAGTCTGGAGAGGGTTGGCTACTGGGTCGGCCCGGAAATCGGCCATGCTGTCGTGAATATCCGGGAACTGCCACTGGTAATACCCTTTGGAAGCAAATTCTTCATAGCTCGGGAAGTTCGGATCGGCTTTCTGAGCGACGGCAACCCAATCTTGGACCAAATCATCTGCGGTTTTCCCTTGGGTATAATCTTGCTCAACCCCCAGTTTATTGGCGATTTCGGCACAAATTTCATAATCCGGCTTGCTTTCATACAAGGGTTCAATGACCTTAGGCATGTTGATGAAGGTAGCCCCATATTTCCAGTTTTTCGTCACTCCAGAGGTCTCCATCCAGGTGCATGCCGGGAGAATAAGATCAGCATATTTGGATGAAGGGGTCATGAACTGCTCATTAACTAGGATGAATTCAACCAGGGATTCATCGGCTAACTTACTGGCTACGAAGTTGATGTCGCCGTGTTGGTTGAGCATGGACTGCCCGGCGACTTGCCATAGTAGCTTGACGTTGGTGGGTAAGTGTTTTTCACCCGGTCCAAGACCAACCACGCCATCTTCCTCAGGGGTCATTTCGGTGGCGCGGTACATCAAGTCAGGCCATTTATAGCGAGGCACCTTGTAGGTCACAGGGTTGTTGCCGGTTGAAAGCCCGCCTCCTTGAGGGCCCACCGGCTCGAACGCCATCCCCGAAGCCCACCCACCTGGGATACCAACGTTGCCTGTGATTACCGCGAGCGAGATGCCCGATATCACCGTGGATTCACCGTAAGCTCGGCGCTGCATGCCGTATCCCTGGTAGAGCACCGATGGTTTAAGCATGGCATAATCCCGTGCTAATTGGACAATGGTCTCTGCAGGGACACCTGTAATCGCCTCTGCCCATTGAGGCGTCTTTGGAACCCCATCTTTGGTGCCCAGTATATAGCTCTTGTAGGAATTACCAGCCAGAACTCCTTCCGGCAGGTGGTCATCATCAAAACCGACCACATATTTGTCAAGGAATTCCTGGTCGTGTAGATTTTCGCTGATAATGACGTAAGCCATGCTGCTCATAAGCGCCGCATCCGTGCCAGGGTAAAGTGGAATCCATTGATCGGCGAGGCCGACAGCGCTCATCGACAGGCGTGGATCGATGACAACCGTCTTTGCTCCCTGCAAGCGTGCCTGTTTTACATACCACATGGTATTGGTGCCATCGATCATCTCTGCTGGGTTCCATCCCCACATTAAGATGTACTTCGATTTCAACCAATCATTACGAGTCGCGCCGCAAGTTTGCGTCCCATAAACATAAGGGGTCGCTTTCTGAATGCAGGCCCAACTGTAGTTATTGTAGGTGTCTATATATCCGCCAATTAAATTAAGTAAGCGAGCTGCCGTGCCTATTCCCAAGGTCTGGCTACCACCTGCGGAACCCGCCACCAAATGTATGGCTGCGTTCCCATACTTGTCTTTCACCGACTGGATCTGAGAGGCAGCTATGCTTATGGCATCATCCCAGGAAATGCGCTCGAATTTACCTTCACCGCGCTTTCCAGTTCGTTTGAGAGGATACTGTAGGCGGGTAGGATAATAAACCCGCCGCCGGTAGGCATGACCGCGTACGCAGGCGCGTAGAGCTGGCGCTTCCAGGGTGTCTTCGGAGGGGTCGCTGGAAATACGCACGATCACCCCATCCTTGACGTGGGTTATCAGCTGGCAGCGTCCCCCACAGTTATGGGCGCAGCCAGTGGCGATGGCTTTTTCGGCAGGTTGAGCAGTCGCTCGTTCGATAGCTTTCAATCCGAATTTCAGCCCACCGCCGGCTAAAGCCGCTGTTCCACCCAACACTCCGCTCCACTTTAGAAAGGAACGTCTAGTCAGGACGGTATCCTTAAGTGTTTTGGTTAATAAATCATCTTTACTCATTTTTCCTCCATAATGAAAAGCCTAAATAAAAAATTTCTAAAAAGAAGGGCCGAACTTTTTATAGTTTGGATTAAAAACCGGTCTTCTTTTGCGAGCCAACTGGTGGTTTAGCCAATAATCGAAGGTGGTTATGCGGTCTAATTTCCTCCTTGTGCTTTCCAAGCATTGTGCAATTGCTTAGATTACTTTGGATCAAGTCTCAGCCTAATGAGAAAGAGTCAGATAGTTTCACAGGTGAGACAATAGGAAATTTAATCTGTTTAGAAATAGATATTGTCGAAAACAAACACAGAAAGGGAAGGTACAAATCTGTTAGGGAACATTGTGATTTATTTCATTATATATATCTAACTGTTTGCTGGCCTTATAAGAAATTAATCGAGAGCTTAAGAAAATATTTATAATTGCTCTGTCTTCATTGCAGGATTCATTAAAGGCAGAGCACCTGAAGGTATCACCTCGGAGGCTTAAGGTGCCTTTCGAAACCGTTATCAGGAATTGTGGTATATTCTGATATCATCCTTGAGAGCAAAAAAACCTGATACAAGAAGAGATCTCATGAATCAACGCATCGGCTTTTTCATCATGGTATTCCTGCTGGTCTCCCTCTCCGCATGCGCGCCCTCAGTGGGAAATTCTGCAGATTGCACCGCTGAGGCGAATCCAGAGGGGGTTATCGGTGTGCTGACGAAAATTGACGGAACTGTGAAGTACGGGAGCAACCTTGAGGCTCTCCAAAGCCTTCAGGGAACCCAACCCTTCAAATCTGGCGATACGATTCAACTGACTGAGGGAGGAGAGGGGGTATTGGAATATGGGGAGGGCGAGCAGCTAAGGCTGTTCAATGACACCGAGCTGAGCGTGAGTTCGGCCGCCAAAGGGCCGTGCTTGCCTCTCGAAGCACACATAACTTTAGATAAGGGGGGCTTTATTGGCCAAGGATCGGGTTCTGGAAACGAGCATGATATCAAGACTCCTGGCGGGGTTGATGTCAAAGTGCGCGACGCACAATTCTTGGTAACTTACGAGCCGGATTCGGGCATTACCACCGTAGCTAAGTGGGGGGGAAGTATGTTAGTGTCTGCTGGGAGCAGCACCATCTCAGTTCTGGATGGTTTCTACGCAGAGGTCTATTTCCGCCAGGCTCCAAGTCCACAATTTCGCATCCCGATCTCCCTAGAGGATTATGAAAATCAGGCTCAGAGTTTGAAATCTCCTCTAAAAGCAGTCTCCAAAATTACAGGTAGAGTTGCTCAAGTAGCGACACCGACCGCAGTCATCCCGGATTCAACCGTGAAGGGGAATACCAATCCATCCAAAAGTGATGGAGCTGATGTGATGTTAGGCACTGTTATCACAGGAAGAATCGCAAACCCGGGTGATAGTGTGAACTATGCCTTCAGCGGGAAAGCCGGCGATAAAATCTTGGTGCGTCTGGTAAGTCCGGACCAACAGATCACCCCTATATTTGTGGTTATCCGTTCTGATGGGTCCTGGTTGTGCTCGCGGGACACATCCATGCAGGGTACTCAGGGAATCTGCGAGCCGGAAGCGGATGGAATCTATACTTTGCTTATCAGCGATAGCGATGGAAGCCGGACGGGAGATTTTTCCTTATCTTTGCAAAGCATTTTATCCCCGGCTGATAGCATTCCCCTGGTCGTGGGACAAAAATCGAGTGGCAAAATAAAAAAAGTGGCGTCCACTCAGGCATTCACTTTTTCTGGAAAAGCTGGAGACCACCTTCACCTGAGATTGTTGAGTGAAGGAGGGGAAATAGATCCGGCTTTCATGCTTTTCGATCCGGGAGGATCTTTGCTGTGCGAAGGTAATACACCCGACGAACTTCTCGAAAAGGATTGCGACCTTGACGCCGATGGCCTTTACACCTTACTGGTGGGTGATGATACGGGAACTTTAGTGGGAAGCTATCAGTTGTACCTGCAGACCACTCAGAATCCAGAAGGAGCAATGACGCTGAATATGGGAGAACCCGTTAAAGGGAGAGTCGAACCGGGTATCACCTACCAGGCGTATACTTTTGATGGGCAGGCTGGGGACTACCTTCTGGTGCGCCTCATCAGTGAAGGGCTAAAGATCCACCCTTCTTTCTCTTTGTACAGACCCGATGGTTCCCGGCTTTGTGGAGGTAATTCGGAAGGGGAGAGTATCGAAAAGTTGTGCGGGCTGGATGCCAGTGGTGCCTATACTGTAATGGTGGGCGATTATAACGGAACTTTGACCGGTGGTTACAACCTGTACATCCAGAGTACCTTGGCTCCAACGGGGGCAGTGCCAATGCGCCTGTGGCAGAAAGCCAAAGACAGAGTCGAGCCTTCGATCGCCTACCATGTCTATACCTTTGAAGGGAAGGCGGGAGATCGTGTTCTGGTGCGGCTTGAGATCAAAAGAGAAGCGATCGACCCGATTTTTGCTCTTTATCGCCCGGATGGCTCGTGGTTGTGTGATGCATACTCATTAGAAGACATGGTTCAGAAGATTTGTGATCTGGATGAGGACGGGGTTTACAAGGTTTTTGTGGGCGATTATTCGGGGACTTTTACTGGGAATTACACCCTCACCCTCGTGCCCGCGAATTGACTTGAAGATTACAAATAAGATCCATGAGGGTCACCTGTCATTATAGGCGACCCTTATTATCTTTTAGGACACCATTCGCAAATATCTATTTCCTGCCTAAATTGCGGGATGAGTCAGGGTCAGGGTGAAATCAGGCTCAGACGTGGAGTCTGGGGGTATGGTTTGGCCGTTTCAGAGACGCACGACGTAATGGTGATCAGAGTAGTGCATGAAGAGCTCAGCCAGCAGGGTTCGGGCGGTTTGCAGAGCACGGGTTTCGCCCTTAGAAGGGGCAGGCCTATTGGTCTCGGTAGAGCTGGACACAATGCACTCTCCTTTTTCGTTAGATAAAGTGTTTTATACCTAATCGGGTCCTGGCGAAGCGTGAGTATGAATCGAAAAACTCATCAAAAAGACCAATAAGAGCACTCGCAGATGAGCGGGTCAAACGAGCCCAAGGCTAAAGGGGTGGTCCCCCGGCTCAAGCCTAAACGAACCTGCCGGGATGTTTCATACCGGATAGGAAATGACTTGCCCAGCTACGCCAGAGCCCCTGGCAGGGGGTGCAACCTGGTAGCTTGCCACGCTATTGGAGTCGGTGTCGTAGACCACAAAGGTGGCTGGGATGTCTTTCCCGATGATAGGGTTATAACCCATCAACGCACCGGGGTTAATAATGAGGGAATTTCCAATGGTTTCGATGTGGTAGGTGTGGTTGTGTCCGTAGCAAATTACATCGAAATCACTGCCGGCGACCAGGGCGTGAGAGATATCTACGTAATGATTGGCGGCGAAACGCAACCCGGCGAATTCCCCCTGGAAGAAAGCGCCGTGCAAGTTGACATGCGCATAGCCTTGGGCTTGCTGGGTGATGCGGAAGAGGTCGCCGTCGTTATTACCGAAGACGATATGAATAGGACCATGGAAAGACTTGGCCATCTGGCTGACGATAAATGGTGAACACAGGTCACCGCAACAAATCATTAGGTCGACGCTCTGCAGGCTCTGTAATGCAGCCGCGAGATTCCAGACATTGTCATGAATGTCGGAAAGAATAGCAATTTTCATACTTGGCTCCTTTTTAGGATTATGTTGATGAGGACAACCATTGGGATGGAAAGGAAATTGAGAGGATGAACGACGATAGTCTTGGTTTTCATGCCATTCCGGTCGGGTGGGAGCTGATTATTACGCGACGATAATTATGAACAACGGTTGAGTGGTCACGCCATCTGTAGGTGAGGGAGAATTTCATCCCGCTAGCGGGAGTTAAGAAGTGGGATGAGGATACTATCTACGAACCCATACTTCTATCAAGAACTTGAAAGACTAAAGAGACGCCAGCCAGGTGCGCAGGGATTGGTTGTGTTCATCATAATGCCAGAAGGTGTTGGCTGCCACGATGTGCCAAAGTGGCCGGCCTGCTCGCCAGACGTAGCGGTCTGGATCCAACAGGTCTTTCTCTGGGAAGGTGGTGACGATTTGCAGCGCCTGCGGATAGGAGGCCTGGAAATCAGCCAGCACATCATCCAGTGACCTATCCCGGTTCTCTAAATAGGTTTGTTCATTCCATAGATCTAGATCGTCCCAAGTCATACCAGTAGGCAGCATGCGTGGCTCCTGGTCTTGAGCTGTCTCCCTTAACCAGCGGGTCATACGCCTTTCCCAAATGGTTAAATGTGCCAAGACATCCTTGACAGTCCATTCACCGATAACGCCGGGCGAGGTCATCTGGTCCACGGGTATCTCTGCTAGGGTACCTTCAAGTTCCTGGCGATGGGTTTCGATTGATTCCAGCAGGTTAACTTTGGTCATTTGTTCTTCCATAGGTAAAAACTCCGATATGGGTGAGGGCTATTCCCCAATTGGCGGTGTAATTCAGCATAGCTTGCAGGTCGCTAAAAGTGTTGAGCAAGCCATGCGCTCTCAGGGGGATAACATTGACACCTTGCAAGGCTTTGAAATGGATCTGGACGAGGTTGGTATAAGAAGGGTTATCCGGGCGCCATTGGAGACCGGTTTATAAGGCATACATTGAATTTCACTCTATCACAGGACCTCTTAATGGGCAAGCGGAACCGGGAAAGGTATCAGTAAAAAATATTACCAGCCCTGCTGGGGTCAGACATTTTTTCTGCTGTCAGGGATAAGGTGGAGGGGGATAAGGATTGGTGGGTTTTGGTAAGGTAGGAACAGGTGTTGGCAGCTTTGGGGTAGGCGCAGGCTGTGTGGGTGGGGGGTTGGTGGGTAGTGGTTGGGTCGGTTCAGGAGAATCATCGCGCTTGGGAGTTGCGGTGGGAACTGGAGAGGGCAAATGGGTTGGCGGATTCCAAGCGGTCGCGGAAAGGTAAACGGTGGGTGTTGGCGTGGGTGTAAGCGTGAGCGTAAGGGTTGGCAGGGTAGATTTGGTTGGATAGGGGCTGTGAGTCGGGAGGGTTGTGGGGAGTAGGGTGGCTGTTGGTGAAAGGATCGCAGGCGTGAGCGAAGCTCCGCTGTAATTAGGTGTCACGGTGGCTACCGGGGTGTTCATGGCACCTTGTAACGTGGCATAACGGGCAGGGCTATCGCTGGGGGACTTGTCATTTAAGTAATTCTTGATCAATTCGAACCTGACGGGGGGTAAAAGCTGAGTGCGTGGGTCAACGCTGTAGTCAGATTGAAGAATAGAATGCAATGAGAAAGGCATCCAGCGCGAATCCATAGCAGATACGCCTATGGACCATACCAGAGAGGCTAGCAAGCCGCACACACAAATGATGAGAAAAATAAGCAACCAGGTTTGAGCCCGGCGGGCCGACCTACGGCTAGTGCCGGGTGATTCAGACGACGCCCAGCTCATGGAGCTCCCCTCCAGAAAGATGAACATGGCTATCCCCCTTGGCTGGCCATAAGCGATAAAGCCAGAGTAATTCCAGCTTGCCTTTAAAAGTGTGTTGCCCTAACGACTCGATGTGGAATCTTTCTGTTCCATTCTGCAAGGAATTTAAAGTATTTTCACTGATAACAACCCCGCTTTCGCCAAACTCTCTGGTGATGTCCTGAATCCTTTGGGTGGTGTTAACGGTATCGCCGATGATGGTGAAGTTCATACGATCAGCTGTACCCAGCCCACCGGCCGTCATCGCTCCGGTGTTGATACCGATACCGGTGATAAAAGCCGGTTCGCCGCGCTCGGCCCGTCGGCGGTTTATACGAGCTATCACCTGCAACATTTCGATAGCAGTCTCGCAAGCCTGGCAGGCACTTTCTTCTGGCGTAAGAGGGGTGGGCAGGATGCCAAAGAAAACCACCAAAGCATCGCCTTCAAATTTATCCACTACACCCCCGTGGGAAATGATTATCGGGACCAATTCAGCATAATAATCGTTAAGCCATCTGAGCACCGTAGCGGGATCCTGTTTTTCAGTGAGTGTGGTGAATCCCCGAATATCGCTCATCAATACAGTGGCTTCGATGGTGCGACCTTGCAGGCGAAGATCACCTCGAGCAAAGGATTTACGCAAGGCTTCGCGCACTTCGGGAGAGACGGTGCGGCCCAACAAGTCGCGATAGATATCGCCTTCTTGTAGGCCAGAGACCATGTAATTAAAAGCATGTGCTAATACGGTGATTTCGTCATTACCCTTCGCCGGAATTCTTATTTCCAGATCTCCCTGGGCGACCCTCACAAAGGATTGGACAACCTGGGAAAGCGGGGCTGTGATTTGTCCCGCCAATAATGATCCAATAGCGATTACGGCTAAAAAAGTGAAGGAGATGACAAAGAAGGCTTGAAAGCGGGTGAGCAATGAAGGGTGGATGAAGAAATTTTGCGCCAGGGAAACACCGATTACGCCCAGGTCTTGACCACCTCTGGCCTCCCAAGGCCCAAGTATCTCGGAATATCTGGCGCTAGCTACCTCGAAGTCTCGGATGATGGATTGCTGATCCTGGCGGTTCAGAACCTGCTGGATCAGGTTTGAAGAAAGCGCCGGAATGTCTTCTTCGATGAGTACGGTGGAAACCTGTGAATCCCCATTAAGGTCATAGAGGGTGATTTGAGCCAGGGTGTCCTGGCGGATTTGGCGAGCCAGGGTTGCTAAAGATTTACCGATCAGGATAACCCCGACCAAAGAGCCTTCCTGATCGAGGATTGGCCCGGCAATATAGAAGAAATCTCCCCAAGAGGAGTGCCCCAATCCGGCGTACTTATCCCCGCGTTGGTCGACCTTTTGGGTTAGCACCTTCTGGACAAATTCCCATTGGGTGGCACTGCTATCCCCTTGGGTAGCATCATAGTCTTCGGGATTGCCATCCTGGCGCTGTCGCAGGGACAGCAGGCTGATTCCCTGTAAATCTAGTATTTCAACCACCTGCTCCTGGTAGTTAATGGCGATAGGAAGGATGATCTTGCGCAACTGGTTCGCGTCCCGGTTCTGGAGGCTTTCGGCTACTCCCTCGGTGTTGGATATCAGGCGCACGGAATCGAGGATGCGGTTTTCTTCCTGAACCATCCAGTCAGTGGACAGGGTAGCAGCGTCGATTAGCTGGTTGGTGAAACGCTCACCAATCGACTCAATAATAAACCGGCTGCCCAGGAAGGCGGCTGAGCTGGCGAAAATCACGGCCAGAAGGGCAAATGGCAACGTTATCTTGATCCTCATGGGCACGCGCACTAAAGGAAGCTGGCCTTCGGAAATAGAAGAGGGATATTCCTGATCATCGGCATACAGTTTCTTAAGAGCGGTTTCTATCCATTTGTTGTTGAAAGGCTCACGCAGGAAAACCTGGGCGCCGTGCTCCCGGGCGAGCATTTCGCGGCGTACGTCAGGGTGTCTATTGGTTACGATCAAGCGGGTTCCCTTGGATTCCTGGCAGATACTATTTAACAGGTGCAGCCAACCATCATCTGGTATGTGTAGATCGACAAAAGCCAGATGAGGGCGTTTAGCTTTCAGTATCTTGTACGCTTGGGTTGGATCGCTGGTAAGCCAAACCTGAGCCCTACGTTTGGTAAAGTAGTTCACTAATTTTTTAGAGGAGGCCTGCTCGGGACCCAATATTAAGACTCGGTATGCCATAGTTAGATCATCCCGATAATTTTCAAAACTTACTGCATAAATTCAGATTATTTCATAATAAATATAATCGCAGAATCCCTGCAGTCAAGCCCAATAGCCTCACAAAAATGAAAGAACCCAATCTGGGGGTGAGGCTTATTCCCCGGAAGTCGCCTGACTCTTATAAAAGTGAGGGATACATTATCAGAAAATTACCCCGCTTTGTGTCTATTAAAGGAGTGCTTACCAGGGGTATGATTGCGTATTCAAGGAGAGCAATATAAAAGAGACCAGAAGTCAGGCTTCCAGGAGGGGTTCGCTGCGGCTGCTGACTCTAGCGATTCTATTTGTTTTAGCGCTATGGGTATTGAATGCAAGTAAAGTAGGTCCGCAGCTGGGCTGTCTGCAAGGATGCGCAACTTTCTCCGAAGAGAAGGGGAAAACCCTAAGGGTGATCTCGATGAACGTGCTGCCTGGTTTCCCGGATTTCAAGCATATCCGCCAGCGCATGGAGATCGTAGCGGGGGAGATCCAGCGCCAGGATGCAGATATCGTCCTTCTTCAAGAGGTGCCCTGGACTTGGAAGACGGGCAGTGTCGCTAAATTACTGGCGGACCGAACGGGGTTGAACTATGTTTACCTACCAGCAAATGGCAACCGCTGGGCGATCTTGTTTTCAGAGGGTGAGGCGATTCTCAGCAAGTATGCGTTGCAAGCGGTGACATATGTAGAATTAACGCCCAAGGCTGGCTTCTTCGAGCATCGGGTTGCATTGCAGGCGAGTGTGGCGACACCTTGGGGTGAGTTACGCTTGGTGAGTACCCACCTGACCAATGGGGAAGCGAAAATCAACCGGGAGCAAGCAGCTTCGCTAGAGGCTTTTATTGCTAAAGGTGGAGAAGGAGCTGCCATCATGGCGGGAGATTTCAACGCAAAGCAAGATTCACCCCAAGTACAGGCATTAAGCAGCCAGTGGGTGGATGTCTACCGTAGGCTTCATCCGAGCGACGAAGACAATACCTGCTGTATTGACGACCTGCAAGGGACTCCTGGAGAACCTTTGGAGGAGCGTATCGATTGCATCTTCCTGGTGCCTGGTGGGTTACATCTGAAAATACTGGGGAGCCAGCGGATTTTAGAACAGCCGGTTAGGAGCGTGGATGGTTGGCAGTGGGCTTCTGACCACGTAGGATTATTGGCGATTCTGGAGCACCAGCCCTAGGGGAAAGGGTTCTTCTATAAGGTAGGTGGGCAGTAGGAATGGGTAGGGTTTAAGTGACCTGGTGAGTCAGGCAGACAAAACCCAGTGCTCCCGGGCCAATATGGGCGCCAACTAGGGGGGAAATTTCAGCAATAGAGACCTGGATTTGGGGGTAAAGGGCGATCAGTTGGTGGTGCAATGCCTTGGCCAGATCGGAGCGATGGGTATGTATCAGCGCTATCCGCTCTAAAGGTTCCCAGGTGTTCAGCTCGGATAGCAGGTGGGTTTCTACCGATTGATTTTCGGGAATCTGGTTAAGAGTCAAGTTGCCATCGTACATCCTGATCAGCACTCGATCAGAGACTATAGTATCCAGGTTTTTAAGGATGGGGCTCAAGCGCTGGCTGCGCCATAGGTATTCAGTGTGCTCCACAGCAAGAACTAGGTGGGTGCGGGAGATCTGCTCATCCAATACGGTGATGATCTCATCTATGTTGAACCCCTGCGAAGCGGCTTCAGCTGCTCTTAAGGCCAGAAAACCCATTCCTAGACTAAGCTGGCGGGCATCATACACGGTCACCAGTCCAGCACGCAAGGCCTCGGCACCCAAACTTGCCACGTTCATGGTTGGACTCAAACTGATGGGAGCATGGATGGATAGTATTTGGGTGGCCCCTTGGGCAGCCAGGGTCTGGTAGATTTCCTGAAATTCGTGGGGATCGGGGACCGCGGTCGTGGGTGGGGGGCTGTTATAAATTAAACTTTCATAGAATTGCTGACGAGAGAGGTCAACCCCGTCTCGGTAACTTTGGGAACCGATTGTGATCAATAGGGGTATTACGGAAATACCGTACGCATCCAAAAGATGAGTGGGCAGATCGCAGGTGCTATCGGAAACGATCTTGATGGACATTGAGTGACCTAATAGGATTCATAATTATTCAGGTGGAAATAGAGCCCGAATTAGGATATACACAGGGCGACTCGCGCGAGGTTATTATAATAGCGGACTGATATCAGCGGAGAAAAGTATTGCAGCCAAACCTGGCGCACTAAAAACAAGCCCTGAAAAAGGTGGACCCCATAGGTGATTTACGGTTCGCCCAAGTAAAGCTTGTAAAGGGAATGATCATCGGAAACAAAATAAGCGAATCCGTCAGCTTCTAGGAAGCTGAAATCGAAGGACGGCAGGTCTCTAATGGTAACTTTCCTGATGGGCTCGCTTTCTCCGGGGTCATAAGTGTTGCATTCCAGAACTTTGTCGGCTCGGAAGATTTGACATTCAAGATAGTGAGTGTTGGCTAGGTCATAGTAATCCATGACCACATTCCGGTCATGAAAGGTGAAAGATCCCAGGTAGCTTCCGTCAAGCGACAGCCAGACAATTTGTTCCCGGTAATTTAACCAGATGACCGAGTTCTGGTCGATTATAGTGGAGACTGGCAGAGAATTTACAGCATTTTGATAATCCCAATTAGCGGTTTGCAGGATCTCAAAGCCATCTGGACCAAAACGCCATTCGCTGACGACGTTCCCGGACCTCAAATAGGTATGGCCATCCTGGCCCGTAATGTATTCATCCACTGGCACCGGGACATTGAAATCCAACAATTCACCAGTCTGGGTATTGAAGACATCCCCCTTGAGAAAAAGCAAGTTCCCATCGGGGCTGAGGTTCAGGCTGTCATAGAACGAATCTGTGTGTGTCTGGGTTGTCCATAATGGCCGGCCGTCCGGTGATACCGCTTGAATAAAACCTTTGCTGTAGTTGGTAACCGTGTAATAGATCACGGAATCAGGCCCGATAGTGGGATTCGAGGCAGTATTTGGTGCAGCCTGAGATCTAAATTGCCAGCGCAAACCGTGTGAGTCAAAGGCGTACAGGCGAGAGTGCTTGTCAATGATGATCAGTTCATTACCGTACACGATCGGAATGGAATAGGGCTCATCCTCCAAGGGAGTCTGCCAGAGAAGCGCTCCATTTGGGTCGAGGGCATAAACCGCCTGCTCCTCTGAAACGACTAGCATTGTGCCGTCGGGCAAGACAGAGGGCATGATAACGATCCTGCGAGTGCCCCAAGGATCTTCAAGCACAAAGGGCTTTGGATCGAGCGTCAGAGTATCTTGCAAAGTGCCATTGGGATTCAGGGTGTACAGGGTTTCACTCAAGCCAAGGGCATAGACTGTACCGTCTTTTGTAATGGTCGGAACTTTTCCAACCGATTCAGGGAATTGGTACGACCATACCACCCCGGGATTATCTGGCTTGGTGACCCGCGTGGCGGGCGCGGCTGTTGGAGCGTTTGCCTGAGATTGACTTTGATTTACGAAGATTGAAATTAATTTGCCCTGGGAAGTGGAAACAATGAGGTGGTTATCCCGCCAGACACCACCCTGGACGAGACCGTGGTCTCCCAGGGGCAATCTCCAGAGAGGGTCCTGAGTCTGAGGGCTAAGCGCGCCGCATTCAGCATAATCGTAATTATCCATAGGACCACCACCGCAGATGAAGGTGGTGTAATCGTCCTGCCTGGCGATAACCTGGCCACGGGTGACTTTATAGCGAGAGGAACCAAGGTATTTATCATCTAGGGACACCCAGTATAATGTGGTATCCCCGCCTTCCGAGGTATATAGCATCCAGGATATGCCTTTGGCAGTGACTCCCACTTCTGAAGGGGCATTCTGGGAACTAATACCAGATGAATCCCACTCTGCCATATCAGTAATTTCCACCGAATCGCCGTTTGGCCGCCACTGAAGGATGGTATTTCCGGATAGTAAGTATAATTGGCCGTCTTGCCCGCTGAAATAACGTAAGACATGTAAATCGGTTTGCAGTTTGACTAGCTCTCCTGTTTGAGCATCAAAGATATCTTCTTTCAGGAACACATAGCGCTTATCTGGACTTACAACGGGTGCTTGGAAGAAGCCTGGTGTGTTTGCCTGGGTGGCCCACAGGTTTTGCCCTTGGGGTGAGACAGCCTGGACGTACCCGAAACTACCATTGGTAATGGTATAGTAGATCGCACCACTGGGTCCCACAACTGGTCCTGCGACGGAGCGGCTGGCAACCTGGGATTGGAAATACCACAGGATTTCCCCTTGGGGGGTCAGGGCAGTTACACCCGCATCACTATCGCATACGTAGATATTTCCAGCCGTATCCATAGCTGGATACCCGACCCCGCCGGCAGCCAGCTGGCTCTGCCATAGGATTTCCCCATCCATGTGGAGGGCATAAAGACTGCCGTCATTGGCAGCTATATAAAGGACATCGCCGTTCTTTGACATGACCGGACCGCCGGAAAAACCGGAGGGGTCTTCAAATTCCCAGGAGAATTCTGGGGTATAGACAATGGTTGCCAGGGTATTGGCGGACTGTGGCGTTTGAGTATTGGGCAGGTCATTTGCAGGTACTGTACCCAAACCGGCATCTCCGGGGATCTCCGTTTCCGGGGTTAAGACAGCTCCCAGGATTGGCTGAATTTGTGGCCAGAACAGGCGTCCTGCACCGACCCCCACCAGCAGGATCATTACCCCTGCTAAAGCAACCCGCGTGGCCTTTCTACCCAAGAATATGGAGAGTGGATACCATAGGTTTTGGTCCAACCAGAAGCCCAGACGCTGACTGATCTGCGTCACGACTCCGCGCCGGCGTACAGACAGCAAATTGAGGCTCTGGCGGTACCCTTCACCAACCAGGTTAAACCCCAAGACGGTCATAAATATAGTGGTACCAACGGCTACCATCCCCCAAGGTTTGGTGAGGATGGACCAGGAGGTTGCCAACATTTGTCCAAGTTCAGGTGTACCGCTGATACGGCGGGAGACAAAATCACCCACTTCCACCCAGACGTCTCCGCCAATGTAGTAGCCCAAGAAACCTAAACCGGCGGCAGTCATTAAGGTACTGCTCATCTCGAAGGCGAAGAGCATCACGGTCATGGGGAAGATTTGTTTGAGCACGTGACCAATAAGGATTTGCCGGTTAGAGGCGCCCAGGGCGTGAGCAGCTTCGATATATACCTGACCTTTAACAATGCGGGTTTGCTCACGCACCTGCTGGGCGGTTTCCACCCATCCAGTGATAGAGAGGCCGATGATGAAGGCCCAGATGCCCAATTCTACGCCGACAATGGCAATTGCCCCTAAAGCGACCAGTAAAACTGGTACGGATAGGGCACCCCCGATGGCTGTGTCCAGGCTGCCAGCTATTCGCCCGCTAGACCAGCCTGACATTAGCCCAATGACGACCCCAATGACCAGGCGTACAGCTGCCACAATGAGCACCATGATCATGGTAGGTCGTACTGCCCATAAAAGCCGGCTGAAAATGTCGCGACCAAACTGGTCCGAACCTAGTGGAAAGCCCGGAGTAAGCGGGGAGAAGGGGGGAACTTCCCACTTTTCACTAATCTTGATGATGGTGTTTTCCTCTAAAGGATCGCGAGGCGCCAGGGAAGGACCATAAGCAGCCAGAAATGCAATCACCAAAAGGATAATCCCACCCAGGACCAGAGGCCAGTTAAAGCGTTTACGTGGTTGAAGTCTCTCCAATTCAGGTTCCTGAGCGAGGTCGCCAAGGCGTGGGCGAGTCGCCCGAGAACGGGGAGGGGTTATAGGTGTAGAGCGGGGTTTACGGGAAGCTTGCGGTTGTATGGATATACGGGAGGTGACTTTGGCGAGTTTGTGGATGGGTTCTGATAGGACCTTTTGCAGTCTGAATTGCTTGGCTTCCAACTGCGGTCCTTCAATTCCGCCCGGCTTTCTAAAAGTCTCGGGAGCCGCGGGTCTTCTGGATTCAGCCGGTTTCTTTGGTCGTCCGGGCGCTGCGATCCTGGAAAGGCCTTCAGATCGCAACAATTCCAGAGATCTTCGAACGGTGGGTTCTTTCGGATCGATTCTCAACGCACGTTCCAGGCAATAGATAACCTGATCCCTTTTCTGGACCACCTCGGAAAGCAGCATCCAAGCCTCTTTGTTTTGTGGCTGGTTTCTGACTAAAGCAGCGAGCAAGGCGCGGGCTTGGGAGCGATTTCCTTCGGAGATTGCCGCTCTGGCGCTGTGAAGGATCTGTTCGATGCTTTCAGGCATTGTAAGACTCACTCTCGGGCCTGCGCAGGCGAGGATCGAAAAGGCGTACCAGAATAGCGGAGATAAAGTCGCTCATCAAGAAGAGCGCTGCGATCAAGGTGAGCACCGCAGCCATAACAGGTGGGTTGAGGAACAAGGGGGAGCCGCTCGAACTGGTCAGCTGGGCAGGAACCAGAGTCCAGGCCAACAAGCGCCCCAAACCAGGCCAACGGAAGAGCCACTCAATCAGAATAAGCTCGCCGACCAGTAAACGTAACATGCTGGCGATGGTCAACACAATTGGCGCGATTATGTTACGCATGGCATGCTTGTCGCGAATTGAGCGCCAGGTATGGCCCAGGCTGCGGGCTGCTGTGATATATTGTTTCCCGAGCTCGGTAGATAGAAGCCCGGCGGTAACCTGGGCAACTTGTACGGTGGGTCGTGCCATTAGCGCCAAGGTGGGAAAGACCAGATGGGCATCCCAGCCGAAACCATCCAAAGGAAGAGGCATACTAGTGCCAGGCCCACGCGATAAGACATAGAATACCGATAACATGATAAAAAGACTGCCGATATAGAAACTGGGCATGGCAAGTCCAACGGTGGATACCAGGGTCAACCATCGGGACACCCCCGGTGGTTCGTTATGAACAGCCCTCAAGCCCAAGAATAACCCGCTGATGACGCTTAAAACCAGAGCGATTGATATCAACCCCAGGCTGGCCTTGGTGGCATTGAGCAACGTTTCTCCCATTGCGCTCGGACCACTGCGTGAACCGGGTAGATTCAACTCTAGGCCAAAATCGAGATTGGTGACTGTTTCGAGATAGTCCAGGTAAGCAGGCAACAGCGGGCCGGCTTCCTCGGCACGCACGTAAGGGGTACGGGCAGCCCGTAAAGGCCGGGCGTAATGGGCGTAGGTAAACCCCAAGAAGTTCACGATCAATAGAGCAAAGGGGATGATGATGATACGCCGAGCGATAAACCGAATCATTATACAATCTCCTTCTCAGGAATTGACCATTACGTTTCCAGCAAAGTCAGGCTGCAGAGGTGGCTGGTTATTTGTTCTCAATTGACCATCTTTCAATTCATATACCACGTCAGCGACTTTGGCGACATTGGCGTCGTGACTGGCGACAATGACGGTAACGCCGGTGTATGTGACAATGTCTCTGAGCAACTGTATGATTGAGGCGCCGGTGGCGCTATCCAGCTGCCCGGTTGGTTCATCCGCCAGGATCAAAGAGGGGCGATTAACCAGGGCGCGAGCAATGGCGACCCGCTGCTGTTCGCCTCCAGAGAGCTCATAAGTGCGATGCTTAGCACGTTTCGAGAGGCCTACCAGCGCAAGCACCTCGGTCACCCGGGTATTGCGATGGTTGCGAGAGGCGTGAATCAGGCGCAGGGGAATTTCCACATTTTCTTTAACCGAAAGAAAGGGAAGCAAACCGAAGGTTTGGTAGATAAAACCGATTTCACGGCGGTGCAGCGCTACCTTGTCGGCAGGAGTAAGCTTGGCTATAGATCGACCTGTGATCTTAATACTTCCCTTTGTGGGCTCATCCAGACCAGCGATCAGGTTAAGCAGTGTGGTTTTTCCAGAACCTGAACGTCCTTTAATCAACACCATTTTACCGGAGGGGATGTTTAAACTTATGTCTCGGACAGCGTGAATCTGCTCAGATCCTAATTTAAAAGTGCGCCATAAGTCCCCTATGGTAACAGCTGCTCCGTCAGATGGGGCGATCTTCTTACCACGGTAGGAGAACTTGGTGATCTCAGGTGCGCCCAAACGGATAAAGTCGCGAACTTTACTTTGTGGCCAGATTTGAACATGGTCCTGCTCCAGACGTACTTTAACGCGATCTTGCATGCTAAGCTTTTCAATGTAGGGTTTGGGTAGCTGCAAGCGCCCCACCTGGTCGAGAATTATCCATTCCTCCTCATGGATATCTCCGCTGCTCTTATCCCGCTTACGACGGATTTCGGTGCTGGTGCGACCATCCCGAATAGCTACCACCCGATCTACTAGGCTGGATACCAAAGCATCATGGGTCACCAGGATGATGGTGGTATTGAAGGCTTCATTGATTTGCCGTAAAGCCTGATAGACCTGGCTGGCGGAGTGAGAATCGATCTGTCCGGTCAGCTCATCACCTAAGAAAAGTGGGGGATTATTAGCCAGAGCTACGGCCAATGCAGCACGTTGTTGTTGGCCTCCCGATAGCTGGTCGGGCCTGAAATTAGCCCGATCAGCCAAGCCAACCACATCAAGCAAGTTCATCGCTCGTTTCTTCTTCTGGTTGCCAGGCACTTTGCTTAACATCATTGGTAACTCGACGTTTTCACGAGTATTGAGGTATGGTAATAAATTGCGCGATGGCTGCTGCCAAGCAAATCCTACCACTTTTTGCTTATAGCGAATGCGATCGCGTGGTTTCATCTGCAGCAAGTCCCAACCAGCCACCTGGACGCTGCCCGCGCTGGGTATATCCAGGCCTCCGATTACGTTGAGCAGGGTCGACTTGCCTGCTCCAGAAGGTCCTACCAGGGCAATCATCTCACCAGGCGCTACTTCCAGATCCAGACCTTGCAGGGCAACAACTTCCAGATCGACGACTTTGTAAATCTTGACCAAATTGTCACACATGACGAAAGGTGAAGGCGGGGTCATAGCTTATTCATCTCCAGTACGCAGGGTGCGATGAACTCCAACGCGCATCAAGGCAAATAATAGCAGCCCAATAGCCAAAGCGTAGAAAAAGGCTAGGATAAGGTAGAGCAAGGCGATGGATGGCCAGTTCAACCAAACCCGTTGGAGGGCAATGCCAGGCAGGTTTGTAGCCAGAGCCCGGCTCAGGTAAGGTTGCATCATCAGTGCAAGGACATATCCTAAACCAACCCCAGAGGAAAGCCCGATAACCATTATTAGAAGGCCTTCACCAGCAGTCAATTTAAGCAGCTGAATGGCAGTGACACCAGCAGCCCGTAATACGCCGAATTCGTAAGAGCGCTGCCTAGCAGTGAAGTAACTAACCAGTAGGAATCCGGCGATACTCAGAACAGCCAAAATAATAGCATTTAACCCAAAAGCGCGTATGGCGCCTTGAGCGAGGGCGTCACGTTGAAGGACCCCTAGGTCCCGCCTAGCATCTGCAAGAATGTTCTCAGAAATTGAGGGTTCAACGACCATACGAGCATATTCGCCTGGATCGAGGCTTAGCCAAGTTTCCCAATTCTGCTTGAGGCGGGAGGAATCCAGCTCGACCTGGGAGTTTAGACCGGCCTGATCCAGGACGACGTATGGGCCAAGCATAGTTGGAAAGTCTAAAATGATACCGCGTACTTCCAGCATGACTGGTGATCCGTTTAATTTTAGGCTAAGGGTATCGCCGATTTTCATTCCGGAAGACAGGGCTGAAAGTGAAAAAACCGCGGGTATGTAGGATTTATTTACAACTTCCTGAGTGTAGGGGTTAGCGCTGAACTCTCCTTGAGATTCACTATCAGGTACCTGGAGATCAGTGGTGGGGGTAGGGCCATCCCAGCGCACTGCCTGGGTGATAGCTTCTATTGTAAGGTTTGTCATGCCAGGGGGATAGCGTGCAACTGACGGAAAGGTGAGCGGATCTAGCGCAACGAAATTGATACCGCGCCCATCAGATCGCTGCAAAACTCCGCGGAGAACTTTCGAAGAAGCTAGAATGCCCGGTTCACTTTCTAGTTCTGGCAGCATATTCCCCTGGACGGCTAAACGCAGGTCGGCGCCTGCTTGATAGTGGGCGATCTCCCACTGATTGCGGTCCATGGAATCGCTGAATGATTTAGCGAATAATGTCAGTGCGGCTGCCAGGCTGATCAACAAGATGATGCGGCTGGGGCGGACCGGGTCTCGTGCCAGTCGCGCCAGACCCATTGGGAGAACCAGGCCGCGAACAGAATGAGCCAGCCAGGCGAGGGCCCGCAGCAAGTAGGGAAAAGCGCGCAGGAAGAGCATCGCCAGAGCGACCAATAAAATGGATGGTCCTAACAAGAGCATCGGGTCAGCCAGGTTGAGGCCTTCTAACCTGCTTAATAGCAATGAGCCGGATGTGCTGAGTTGCCAGTAAAGAATCGCTCCCATAACCAACAGGAAGAGATCGAGATTAAGCCTTTGCCAGCTGGTTGCCTGTTCCGGACGAGCCTGACGCCGTTGCCAGTCCAGGAGGTTGCGCTTGGTAGCGGGATAGGTGGGCAGGACGATCGCCAGCCAACCGAAGGCCGCGCCGACTAGCGAGAGGACCTCAGACTCGGGAGGCATTGAGACCGGAAGGTTGTCTCCTGATAACCTGCCCCACACCAGCAGAGCAGCATGCGCTAGTAAGGGACCTAACACTCCTCCGGCGATAAGGGCCATTGGCAACCCTTCTAAAGCCAAGCTGAAAGTGATGCGGATACCGCTAGCTCCACGCCCGGCAAGAGCCGCCATCTCGCTTTGCGAGCGATCTAAGATCAAGGATGCGATTAACCCTAAGGTGTAGAGGACGAAGATGAAAGCCTGGGTGCTCAATAAAAATAAAGCCATGCGAGCTGTAGAAAGGTCCGAACGATACTTGAGCAGCAGGTTGATCAACCCAGTTTCCATCACAGCCCGTTCGGCCTCAATACGGGTTTTGAGGTTGAGCAGTCCCTCTTCAATCAATTGAGCGTTTTCGGCAGTGATTTTTTGGTGGTCGAGCACCAAGCGCCAGCGGACATTTTGCTTTGAGAAATACTGGGTCATTGAGCGCGGGTTGACCAGCAGCGGTAAGATCAGGGTATCTTCGTTTAAGCCAGGCTGAATTCCGAGTTTAAAAGCGGATTCATCCCCCCACCAAACATCATTCATGGGGTCAACTCGTTCGATGATTCCGGTGATGATGAAGCTGGCCCTTTGGCTGTCAAAAACCTCGTCGCCGATTTTCAAACCGGTCTGTTCGACCGTATCTTTGGCGATCACGGCCTGGAGGATGGGAGGCGCCAGGGCTTCGCGCTGGGTTCTGGGTTCAGTGTAGACCGGCCAATCTCCAGCTACCAGCCGGGTGTACTGAGAGAGTTTGTCGAATGACCAGAGAGTAAGTCGTTGAGGTTTTAATCTTGCGCTGTCGTCGGTCGGGATTATCCAGTCCTGGTCGGCAGCCGTCAATTCGAGGTTGTTTACTTCCATGCGGCTGATCACCAGATCACCCAGGTTGTCTTTAATATAGCCAAATAATCCGACCGTGAGGGCGAAACCTGGCCCTTTGATTTGGAGGTTACGTTCAGGAGCGGGCGCCTCCACCAGGGCCTGGTTCAAACTGCGAGCTGCCGTCGCCATGGCGTAGGAGGGAAGCCCTGCCAGCAGGGCAGAAGCCAGGCACAAACCAAAGAAGACAACCAGATTAAGGCGCCAATGGCGCAGGAGGCGTCGCAGAGAGAAGTTCAACAAGAACATGCTTGGTTATTCCTGTCCAATGCGTAATACCTGGTGGAGGCGTGAACGCCACAGTAGGATAGTAGCGATCCCAATCGATACCACAAAGGTGCTCAGAAGAATAAAGTAAATTCGCAGGACAGCCCACCAATCTTCCTGGGGGATAAATGGAGGTACAGGGGGGCGATCTCCTAAGGAGATGGGCAATCCGGGCAAGACCAGACGATTTAACAATGCTCCTAGGACTGTTCCTAAAGCCAGACCAAATATTATCAAGATGAGTTGCTCAAACATTAATGAAGTGTAAAGCTGCCTGGAAGATAAGCCAAGAGAGCGTAATATTCCATAATTGGCCTCTCGCTGACGAGCGCTCATATAGAAATGGGTGGCAAATCCTACCAGGCTGAGCCCGGCAGTTAGCAAATATCCCAAAAAGGTTACGGTGCGTAGCCCCAGCGAGAGGGGGTCAGCCTTGATGGCGCGCCGGACGGCATCGGTTTCCCAGATTTTTACTGAGTTGGGAAAGGATTCTGTCAGAGAGGCAGCTACCTGTTGAGAATCGGTGCTTGCCCATACCTCGTTGAAATTGATTGGATTGAAGCTTTCTCTATTCATCAAAGCCAAATATGGGTCTATTGCGGTCACTAGGAAGCCGCGACCCCCTTCATCATACAAGGTTGGAAAATAATTCAGGGTGTCTTTGATTACCATTGGCACCTGGATGCCATTTACCTGCCCGACTAATCTGTCACCCGGGTGTAATCCCGTTGCGGTAAGAAAATTCTGGCTGGAAAGGGCAGGCAATGGCTCTCGACTCATCTTACCAGCCAGGCTAAGTGAGGTTGACTGTGAAGTTGAGCTGGGAATATTTAACGATAGACTACCATTCCCCGAATGAGCCGGGCCGCGTTCGGTATAGCGCGCTAGGCTGCGTGTGTTGTTGGTTTGCCAGATGCGCGCTGCAGTTTCGAAATCCTCAATAATTTGGGTCGTCTGATCCTGATGCTCTACCACGCTAAAGTCATCTAAAGCGAACGAAAAAATGCCCATGTTTCGGCGATCTCCCCTGAGAGATCTGACTTTTAACCACAGAGAATGCAAATTGAGTGGATAGCGCTCAGGAGGTAAGGACGACAGTGCCACTTGAAAGTAGCGCCATTCAGTGGTAGCTGCAGACTGTCTGGGCTGGGAGCTTTCTACGGCTGGTGCCTGAGCGCTGACCAGCGGCAAGAAGATCGACTCTTTACCGGAGAGGTCCGCAATTGCTGGAACCATATCGAAGGTTAATGTCTCGCCCTGGGCAGTTAGAAATTTACTTTGAATCACAAGATAGTCCAGAGGATTGGGTTCCAGGTTGGTTGTAGGAGTTGTGTTCGCTATCCACAATCCGAAGCTGGTGACCTGACCGGGTAGGGGCATGAAGGTCACCGGGAATTGATCAGGATCGGTAACCAGATAACCCAGCGCTAGTTTCATGGGGTTATCAGCGTAATCATCACGAAATTGGGTCACGGCTGAAAAAGAAAAGGGATCAATTGCCAGGATGTCAAACGAGGGGAAAACCCGGTAGGCCCGCACATTCACACTACCAGAACCACGCCACACAGTGCTGGCCCCACCAACACCCGGTGTAGCAAGCACCTCGGACAAGGGCGTAAAGGTATCGAAAACCAGGCGCAGATCGCTTCCAGAGGCATAGGCAGCTCGCTCCGAATCGCTAAGATCAAGCGTAGCGTTTAACCCAGTAGTGAGAATCCCTAAAGCCATGCTTAGAGTGAGAAGAAGTACTAAACGAGCGACATGGGTGGGGTCCCGCGAAATCTGGTAGATTGCCAGAGTGGCAGGTAGGCCGCGACCACGAGCTATTACCCAGGAGAATAGGCGCATGAGCAAGGGGAAAACTCGCAATAGGATGGCGGCTGAGCCAAACAGCAGGGCCAGGGGAGCTAAAAGCAATAACCAGTCCAGGCGAACCTGCGAAGCGCTCTCCGCAACCATACCCCCATATATGTTGACGCGCCAGAGCAAGACAAGGCCACCCAGAAGAATGAAGACATCCAGATAATAACGCTGCCACCAGGGGTGCTGTTCAGTACGGCTGACTGCCCGCTGGTATGCGACCACGCTGCGCTTCAAAGCCGGGCGAACCGGGAAGAGCAAACCAAGCATACTGGCCAGGGCGCCTGCTCCAGCTGCTACCCAAGGAGCCCAGGAGAGCCTTAGCACCCAATCTGCCTGGCGAACATCCGCTAATGGGCCAATTTTAGCGAGCATCCACACCATAAAGGCTGCCAGCCCTGGACCACTTAACAGGGCAACACCGGCGATTATTAGGGCTTCGATGACCTGGATATTCAAGAGGCTGGTAGCTGAAGCGCCCCGGCTTGATAAAGTGGAGAACTCTCCCTCTACTTGTTTAATCGCTAAGGCTGCTAGCATGGCGATATAGTAAAGCGCCAGAAAAAGCACCTCCACGATCAGCAGATATAAAGGCACTCGTACAGCTTCGGACTCCCGGTTAAACTTAGCAAGGACCTGACCTAAATTGGTCTCCAGGAATATTTTTTCGGGAAGGGCGTTTAACTCAGAATTTAACGCATCTAAACGAGATTGGACCAGGGAAGCATCTTGAGGATGGATGCTCTGCGGGGAGATGAGAACATTCCAGACCAGTCTGATGTGAGAAGCGGGGAAAAGCTTATTACTGGTTCCAAAAAAGGATCTTGCAGGGATGATTACACTATACTGCGCCGACCAGTTCTGATCACTCTGCGGGCGTAAAGGGCTGAATTCGCCAAACCAATAGGGGAGGCGAGGGTTTCTCGGTCGGACGATAGCCTCAACCTGAATCCATAAGGAGGGTGTGGTCTCGGAATTCTTGAAGCTTAGTGGCAAACGATCCCCTACCTGCAAGGTGTAGGCAGTGGCCATGGCTTCCGAGATTGCTGCTGGCACGACGCCATCTCCTGGAGATTCTCCCGATGGCCAATTACCACTAATAAACTCCACCTGATCTTGTATGCCTTCGTAGAAGTTCAAGTTGACACGTTGGTCAGTGACCAGCTGTTCGTTCAACCAGGGAAAAGTCCAATTTGACCCGGCAGAACTGATGACCTGGTGGACATATGGCCCTAGTTGTTCGGCGACCATCATGCGAATTTGAGTGTCCACCTCCTGGAAGGCTCCTACCTCAGGTATAGTGTAGGTCGTCAAGCGAATATTACCGTCCAACGGATCGGCATTACGCAGTTTGTAAGCCATGGCGAAGTCCATGATCGTATCTACGAGCATGGGACCGCTGGCAAGCAGGGCAGTGGCAATGATCACTCCCAAGATGAGAGGGAGCAATACTTGCCAGTGTCGGTGGGAGCGGTGCAGGATAAACGCAAGTAAATTCATGGAGCAGGAAAGCTGTAAGCGGTGCGCGAATTAGGGAGGCAGCAGAGCTCGGCTGCGTTTTAACAACACATCTACACCTCTAGTATGACGGTGTTCGATCGACCAGATTCGAAGTCGCTGAAGTAGTCCATTGGTAAGACATAACTTCGTTTACCCAGTTTACCAAAAAGATTTAAAGATTTTATAAAGATCAGGGCTGATGCAAATGAAGGATTTGCTGCCCATTTTTCAAGAGCCTGGCACAATCGTCCTGTGTGGCGGCGAACAGCCTTCAGCCCGCCCTTTGGCGGGCTTTGTGTCTTTCTCGCTGCGACTTCAGTCGCCGGTCAAACCGGACCACAGATCCCTCATTGGTAATGATTCTGGCAGCAGATAGAAAAAAACCAGGTGGTCGAAAGATAAGACCACTCTGGCTCTACAGCTGCCCAGGGGCTCACGAGAGTGCTATTAGGATGATGGAAGCATCAGTGAAAGGTGGCAGGCTTTGGATGACATCCTGCCTTTAATTCACCAATGCTTCGACTGCCCAGGCCATGTCCACTTGCTCAGGGCGGGTGTATGCCATAATAGTATTTAGACTGCTATGGCCGAGAAGCATGGCGACTTTCTCCAAGCTTACTTCCTGATCGATCAAGTTCTTAGCAAATGTGTGGCGTAGCGTAAAAGGGGTGACTTCCAAACAGGCTCTGCGACCCAATTTGGCTAAAAGACGCTGGACGAGCAAGGGGCTGGCAGCTTCGCTGTGTTTGCCGACGAAAACGGCTGGCGTGTCGACCTGCGGCCGGGCGTTCAGCCAATCTTTTAACGCCCGGCGGGTATCTCGATTGAGGGGTACACTGCGAGGGTGGCCCTGTCTGTTAGGTCGTATGCATACCATGCCCCGGTTGGCATTTATTTCAATATCACTCAGCTCTAGGGCACACAATTCACTCACCCGCAGTCCGGTATGCATCAATACATAAACAATGGCGCGGTCTCGCACGGCCTGGCGCTTGGCAGCTTCGGTACGGGCATCAAGCAGCCGCTCGTCAACCTGCGCTATAAGGGTGGTTTGTTCATCTGGTTGCAAAAACCTGGGGGGGGCCTTCTGATCTTCGAGGCCTTTGACGCCGAAAAGAGGATCTCGATCAGCCAGACCTGTCCCGAGCGCCCAGGCTGTATAGGCCCTTAGGGCAGCCAATCTACGATTGATCGTAGAGGCGGCTGCTTTCTTACCTTCTTTTAGGTGATGGATGTAGCAGTGTACGTCTTCTGGTAACAGCCTATCTGGAGTGAGTGCCCTCTTGTTGGTATGCTCATACCAACGTTTAAAGAGAGATACGTCGCTCAAATAGCTGTTTATGGTGTGTATTGAGCGATCTTGCGATAGCAGATAATCCTTCAATTCATGGAAATCGCTCATGTCTGGGAATCCTGAAGTATTGCCATCAGTTTTTGACGGGCATCTTCGAGGTTGATGCCTTCACAGGCCGACCATTCCGTCAAGAGGCGGTCCAAGAAATGGTTAAAGGCGCGTTCCTCGGATTCGTTAAGTCTTGCATGCGATTGCCTGGCTGATAGATCTCGGATGAGGCGGGCGATAGTATGCAAGTCACCATCAGCCATGACGGCTTTGATGTGATCCTTGCGAACAGTGTAATCTGCGTCCATCTCTTGAGGTTCCTGCCTCAGGATTCGACAAGCCTCCATAATTTCTTTGGGGGTCGAGAGAGGGCGGACGCGATCATTGTCCGCCATGCCTACTGGAACCCAGAATACACTGTCTTTGGTGATTACTTTGTAGTAATCTACGGTCTTTCCATCAAGGCACTTCGATTCAATATCTCTGATTTGCCCTACACCATGGTAAAGGTGTACAATCCAATCCCCTTTGGAATAAACTTGATCATTCTTATTCATCTAACACTCCTCAAGAGAACTTCAGACATTCTAAATTTCGAGAACTCCAGGCCTGATATCGCATCCATCGAACATAGCGGACTAGTGACCGCGCAGGTTAGCTTCGCTCTAGCTTTTCCTGGCAATTTATACACAAAGTAGCTTGCGGCATGGCTTGCAAACGGGCTGGTAAGATGGGTTCTCCGCAATTCTCGCAGTTTCCATAGGTACCTTCGTCTAGACGGATGAGAGCCTCTCGCACTTGTTCTAACTGGTTTTCCAGGCTGGCGAACATGGCTGACCTGCGCTGACGCATGTCGTATGACTGGGCGAGGTCGCTGCGGTCAGGATTGGTGGCGAAACCTTGCAGATTTTCTTTCTCTTCGTCAATATGCTCTAGAAGGACCTTTTCTTGTTGCTGTAATTGCCAGCGAATCTCTTCCAATTCGAGTGGATCATCCATATCACCAATCACCTCCTTCATCATGCTTGAATAATCAATTAGTCGCTGCCCACAACCGCGTTGGCTGCCTTAATAAGGTGGGGAAGTTTTTCAAGCCAAGCGCGTGCGCTTTGGATGGATTCCAAACGGCAATCAGCCTGCGATTCACGCGGTTGAGCTGCAACCAGGATGGCGATTCCACCATGCTGTTTAATTACGCTAAAAGCGCTTTCATCCTTGTCATCATCACCGAGGTAAAGAGGGAGGGCTTCCTGCCAGGCGTAGCGATCCAGGATGTATTTGACGGTTTGACCTTTATCGGCGATTTTGGGGCCAACCTCCAAGAATTTATGCCCCCCCAATAGGCGAAAATCTTTTTTCTCAATTGCTCTGGCGGCTGCCAGTTTGGCAGCCTCGAGAACCTGATCGGATTCAGACTCGTCCGCAAAACGCGCATGCAAAGCTAAAGACCAACCCTTATCCTCCAGGTAGAAACCCTGGCGGTCAGCAATAAGACCCTGCCAGACGGGTTTGATCATCTCAAGAATGGGCCGGATGGTCTGGTAATCCAACCGCTCGAGATATTTCCCTTCCGGCGTAAATAGTTCGATACCGTAGGTGCCTGCCAAGAGCATGCCCGGTACCGGGATTAATTCCTTGACTTGGCTCAACCTGCGACCGCTGATCACGCTAAGGCGCATATATGGAGATTTGACCAATCCAGAGAGCAGATCTACCACCCGCTGGTCTGGTTGGACGTGGTCAGGGGTGGGCGCAAATTCAGTCAGGGTACCGTCATAATCCAGGAACAGCCATAGGCGAGGGCTCTCAGTAAGGCGTTTAGTGATCGATTCAGGGCAGGGCAATTCAGGGCTCCATTTTCTTCAGGGATTAATATGGCTTTGGTCAGCTTGCAGAGCGTGATTAGTCATAAGGATCTTTTTGGGTTCCTGGCATCACGGTCCGGAGATTTCACTTGTACAGCAATGGTTCGAGTTGATCTTGAAAGATAGCGCCCCAGGTATATTTCTGGCGTACGCGGCGCTTCAGGCGGTAAACTGGGCTGTTCTCAGCAATTTTGAGAACCAATTCAGCTACTTTATCAGGATCATCGTCAGAATTGAATAGGGTGATATCCTGTTCACCAATCTCCTCTGCAGCAGGAACGTTAGTGGATACGACCGGGATGCCAGCGAGACCGGCTTCCAGCACCGGCATGCCAAAACCCTCCCGGTAGCTGGGCATGAACATTACATCGCTGAGGCGAAATAGATCGCCAACCACACGGGCGTTTATGTAGTACGGTTGGTCTGGTTCGGGGCCAGATTCGAAAACAAAACCCATCTCAGATCTAATATCCAGCTCTTGGCAGAGACCCTGTAAGGCATGAAAATAATCCATACTCTCGATATCGTGGGGATCGGGGGGGCCGGTGAGGATAAGTTTTGGTCGGCAACCACGGTTACGGATGGCCACCAGCACCCGCAGGGCAAATTCGATATTTTTGGCCTGGGTAATGCGCACCGGCATGAGCAGGATTAAATCGCTTTTCGATATCTCTAGACGATTGGCCAGGTCCCAGCCTTCAGCAGACAACCCCAACAAGCTCTGGGGATCCACACCATTGTAGATCACCTGGATGCGTTCGAGATCACAGCTCAAGAGCTTGGCCAGAGTGCCCTGCCTGCGGAGAGATACTGTCACGTAAGTGACTTCGGACCGGTAGGTCTGTAGAAGGTCCCACGGATAACCCGGAAAGACCTTCGAATGGGAATGTGGGCTGGTCCAGGTGAAATCGTGGCACCAGGCGATACAATTCTTGATAGCGCCCTCGTCCAGCAGCCAATACAGAGCTGCCGTGAGGGGCAGGTTGAAGTGTTTGGTAAATATGTTGTGGAGGATGATGGTGTCATGGCGTTTTATCACCGGCCTCAATGAGGCGACCAGCTGAGCAACCATATCTTCAAAACCGGTGGGCAGGCGTCCCTTTTCTAGAACCGAGCTGACCTGAAGGATTTCTCGGTGCTGTGAGTCCATTTCTGGGATCAAGACTAGGTCAGCGCCTGGCGAAAGGCTTTCTTGGTCGCCCCGGCCTGCCACCACGGTCACGGGATAGCCTTCATTTTCGAATGCATTTACGTGGGCGGCAATGACCGCTTCAACCCCTCCAACAATCGGAGGAGCAGAATAATGCAAGATGGCGGTAGCAGGTCGTTTTACAGGCATCCCTACAAATCCAGTTCAGAAACGGTATCTAGCTGGCGGCAAAGCCAATCATTGATGTCATCCCGTTCGATGAGCATACGCAATCGAGAGGCACGCTCGTGTCGTGCTTCTTTAGGCATCACGAGGGCCTGGTGTAAAGCCTCGGCGGTGGCATAAACGTCACATGGTGAAATGATGGTGGCGCCAGACTCCAGTTGCTGGCGGGCACCGGCGCGTTCGGAGAGAATAAGTACGCCATCCCGTTGGTTGACAATCGGACCTTCTTTGGCAATCAGGTTCATACCGTCGGCGATGGCATTGACCAGCAGAACGTCATAGAGTTGTAAGGCTGCCACTGCCCGGGGGTAATTCTCACTGGTCCGGATCCGGATTGGTTCCCATTCGCTGTCACCATGTATGGCGTTGACCCGCCCTGCCGCTGCTAGGAGTTCGTCCAGGTATTCCTGGTACTCGCTGACATCCATACGGGATGGAACTAAGAGGGCTTGGAAACTGACTTTACCCCGGTGTTCGGGGTAGAGATCCAACATCTCCTCGAAAGCCTGGAAACCACGGATGATGTTCTTACTGGGCTCAATACGATCGATTCGCAGGACAAGTTGCATATCTCCAATCTCGTCCTGGATTTCGGAGCGGTGCTCGGCGACTTCGTGGGAAGCAGCCATATCTCGCAGGGATTGTACATCAATGGATATCGGGTAGTCTCGCACGTGTGTGGCGTGGTTGCGGTACCAGATACGACCTCGTTTGAAGTTCGCATCGGCGGATGGCAGGTAACTTTCGCAGGTGCGGATGAAGTTTAGGCTATCTTCGCGGGTTTGAAAGCCGAGGATGTCTACTGCGCACAGACTATCTACGATGGCCTGCCGCATGGTTGGCGGGAGAATACCCCAGTATTCCGGCCCGGGCCAGGGTATGTGTACGAAGTGAGTGATGGTAGGACGTTCTCGCCGGCGCAGTTGCCTTGACAGGAAACGGGGTACCAGATAGAGGTGGTAATCTTGCACCATCACCAAAGAGCGGTGGGAAACACCCCGCGTAATCGCCACAATACCATCGGCAAAGAGCTGATTGACAGCCACATAGCCGTTTTCCCAAGCATTCCAGGTCGCCCGATTAATTACCGGAGCGCGGGGCACATCCCACATGGAATGCTGTAAGAACCACAGCAAAGGGTTGGCGATTACGTTGTAATAACCTTCATACGCCTCGGGTTCAGGCGAGAGAAATTTCACTTTAATGGTATTGCCATCATCACCCAGTGGAATATCGCCCTCATCCCAGAGGCTGTCTTGCTCGGTTTGGGCGGACGCGATCCAGCTGGCATCGAGCTGGCGGGCAAGACCGGTCAGCGCCGTGACCAGACCGCCACTGCCGCGTTGATATTGCAACACCCCATTTTCGTCTTCTTCGAAGGTTACCGGACCTCGATTGGAGGCAATGATGAGTTTGCGCTCAGAATTTGCAATCTCATCTAGACAATCTGACATGAATTTCTCTTCCCCAGGAACGCAGGTGCTCTTGGATAGAATCTACTCGATCCTTACTGGCTAGCATGTTCACGACTAGCCCGGATGGCCAGATCGATGAAGATGGCGGCGGTCCAGCCGAACGTGTCAGATGCTTTGGCTGGTGGGTCACCGGTTGTCGCATTATAAAATTCGAAAATGCTGGGCTGAGCCATAATCAGGTGCAGCGTTTTAGACATCAACTCTTGAGCCAGGTCATTGCGGCCGATCTGGTAAAGGGCTTCGATAAAGAAGTAATTTATATTGACCCATACCGGGCCGCGCCACATCCTGTTTGGCTCGAAATGAGGGTCGTTGCGGGCCACGGTAGGGATGACATAATCTCCCCAAAACTCATCAGGGTCCATCAGATGGGCGATCAGTCGGTCGCGAATCCTCTCTGGTAACTGACCGGTCCATAAGGGGAAGAGGTTAAAAGGGGTGATCACAGGGATAGGTTGGTCTTCGTGTAAAGCCCGAAAAATCCCTGCATCTTCATCCCAAAAAATTTCGATCATGCGGCGAACGATGGCAGCAGCCCGCCGTCGCCACATGGCGCCCTCGACTTCCATCCCTAATTTCTCGGCGATCACAGCCAAAGAACCCATTTGTACACACAAATAGGTGTTCAAGTCGGGAGATTCAACCGGCATACCGTAATCCCATAAAGGGTTGTCATCTAAGCCAGACGAGTAAGGATGGTTGTACTGTGCCAAGCCATTGGCGTTGTCATCGTTCATACTGAACCACCAGGCGTTCCAGCGAACCAGCGGCACATATATCTCTTGCAAGAAATTCAGATCGGGATCGGTCTCATCTAATTTAAGGGCAGCCCAGGCTAAAATTGGAGGTTTAGTGACTTCAGCCCTGATGGGATGCTCAATCTCGGCCACGACGCCCTCATCGTAGATGGCGTCTGGCAACATGCCGTCAGGAAGCTGGCATGCCAGCATCGCACGAATTTGGTTTCGAGCCAGTTCAGCGTCAACATGCCGGTATGCAAGTGTGTGCATAGCGCTATCCCACAGCCATAAACCTACGTAGCTGACTTTGGAGGGCATCATGGCTTCGTGGACGATCCGGCCTTGGGGACTGATCAGATTATTCGCCATGATCCACCAGGCGTACGCATAGGTATCGCGATAGGGTTCATCCACTTCGGGAGCCCGGTTGAACCAGTTCGACCAGCGTGTTTCGGCGGCAGTCGCACACACTGAGAATGCCGAAGCATCGTTATGCAAGTCCAATTGTTCACCGATAGATATGGTGATGGCGCAGTCGTCGCAAGCTTTTACAATAAATTCAACTGTATAACCCCCCTCCTCAGGCTTGATCTGATTGCTGAGCGATTCGCTGTTGCTTGAATAAGCTAGGTTCCGAACGGCTTTAAATACACCGCCATGCTGCATTTCCTGCCAAAATTGCGGTGATACGTGAAAGCGCAATCCCGCGTTAATGTCGGGGGGTAATCCGAACACTAGGGTGCGCTTGTCATGGAAGACCAATCCGAAGTCTCCCAAACGGGTCTTAAAGTATATGATGTGGGGAAAAGTAACCACTTCAAACTCAAGGGCTTGTCCATTTTCGTCGACTATGCACAGGTTGCGAATGAATGGAGGGCGGCGCAGATAAGCTTCGATATTAGCCTCAAGACCGGTCAGCCGTTCAGCCAACTTGACATATAGACGGCTCTTAGAGGATTCCTGATATACCAGCAAGCGAGAACCCCGGTCACTGAACGGCACCCGGGTGATGTCGATCCGGTTTTTCAGGATTTTCAATGCTGGTGAGGTTAATTGATCGGTCATCGGCAAAAATACCAAGTAAATTAATATTCAGGACAAATTCACCAGTGCGAGAAGCTCTTGCACAGTTGGTTCTCTGATCCGTTTCATTGTTGGTTACTTGAAGGTGACTGCAGTTAGAGCTTTTTCCCCCAGCAGTAATCTTCTGGCTGGTACCCGAAAACGGGATAAAGCCGCGCGTTATAACATAGGCAATTTACTACTTTAGTAGCAGTTTAAACAACTCTCAAGAGTCTTTGATGGCTGAGATGGACGGCGGGTAATTTGGTATCAGAGATAATTCAAGGAACTATTCTTCATGATTAATTGTACCATAATTTGAAGCATAATCTCGTTTATACTTCAAATTTTTATGTGAGACGATTCTCGAGATGGGTAGTTTTATCAACCCCGCTGTAAGGATTCGACCCTGTATAAAGGGATTCCCCCACGTCCTTATATTATGGAGTTTATAGGTGTGGGGGGTAAAAGGTATAGAGAAAAGCGCCTAAATAACATCTTTAAGGTGAAACGGAAAAGGGTATCGAGGCAGCTTCGAGATTGGCCCCAGTAACGGTTTTGGCAAGAACGATCCACTTTTCGTTCGGTTGGGCAGTGCTTGGGATGGTGATCTGAGCGTAAAAAGTACCATTAATATCTGTCAGAGCTGTATCGACGATCTCGAGATCAGATTCGTTCCTTCCTAGATAAATTTCGACACTGACATAGCCAGGAAAACCCATCGCGACAACATCGAGCTTCGTTCCTGCAGGGCCATCCTGAGGCCAGATGGTTATCACAGGTTGTTTGGGTTGGGTGACTCTGACGACGGTGAATTCATTAGAGGTGGCCTCGATCTTGGCTCCTTTGGAGGTTTGTACAACCACTTCCCAGCGTTCGTTGAATTTTGCAGTTTTAGGAATGAGCGCTTGAGTTGTAAGGGTGCCGTTTGAGCTGGTCCGAAATGTACCGATTACCAGTGGCGGTGAAGAACGCTTTCCAAGAGTAACATCAAGCAGAGTATTGGAGGGAAAACCAGTGACTTCTACTAGAATCTGGGTACCAGAAAGGCCGCGTTCAGGGGTGATAGATACTACGGGAATCAGTCCTGGAATGACCAATCGCTCGCCGACGGAAATGGAATTGCGATTGCTGAGGGCGGGGTTGGCAGTCAGGATAGCGGCAACCGAGGTGCCGAAGCGTGTGGCAATTTCCCCCAGCATATCTCCTGGCTGGACGATGTAAGTGGTAGGAACACCCACACCGATGGTCTTGATCACCGAGAAGAGGTTTGAATTTGCCTTGATCACGGGGCTTTGGAGTGTCAGAGCGGATACCAGCCAGTGCTGGTCAGGCAGAGCATCATGGGGGATGATGACTTGAGTCTCTAAGCCTCCGTTCGCACTGCTGGATAAAGTGTTGACGATATTTTCAGCGGAACCCTGTTGCCCAACGCCGACCTCAATGCGAGAATTTACTGGGAAGTCAGTGATCACCACCTGAACCTCAGTTCCCGCTGGGCCACATGAAGGAGAGATAGCGACGGCTGGCTGACCGGGTTGCTTACCCGGAATGTTCAACCTTTGACCCACATAAATCAGGCTGGGATTGGTTATTCCGGGATTCTCAGCTAATATGGCCGAGATGGATTTATCAAATTGAACCGCGATAGAGCGCAGGGTGTCTCCCGGTTGGACGATATAGGTGGTAGCTGCGCCTGTATCGAGAGATCCAGTTACATAAAATAAGTTAGAGCTCTCTTCAATACGGGCACTGCTGGCCTGCGACTGAGCCACCACTGCCCAGGCTTCTTTCTCTTTAGCTGATTCCGGTATGGTAATTGAGGTCTTCCAGCCGCCTTGGGAATCCGTGCGAATCTTCTCGAAATCATTGGGGGTTTGATCGATTCGGCTTGCACCGATTTCAACGATCAAATCGGGTGGAAAGCCTTGCAACATAGCCAACAATTCCGTACCTGGAGGTCCGCAAATAGGCGAGATGGTCACCCTAGGGGAGGGTTGTTCTTGGGGAGATGGGATTGACAGAGTCATACCAATTAACAGACGATTGGGATCGGATATTTGAGGGTTGGCTTCTAGGAGGTTGGCAACCGTGATTTCACATAAGAGGGCGATTTCACCGACCGTGTCGCCAGGAAGAACCACATACGAGCTTCCGCATGGACCCTGGGCTGTCACAGTTTGCGCAGGAATCGCGATGACTAGCAAACAAATAATGGTGATTAATACTCTTTGGAATTTCATAACCTGCGTGACCTTATCCCAAACCCCTGCTCCTGGGAATTTGCCTGCCTCAATCTACGACGCGGGCCGATGTAACCTTGTATGAAGCTCGCCAGGCTTTAATTGTAACCGTAAATCATGCCCTAATGGTTAAGGCTGAATTGGAATGGAGGTCTACCAGACCTCCAAAAGATGATCACCGGAGTCAATTAAAGAGGATGGGATGAAAACCTGCAGGAAGGTGGCCTGGATCTATTGGGGAAGGATTGGTACGATAAATACTGGCGTCTGAGTGTTTTGTACCACTCTCTGGGTGACACTACCCACCATAAACAATTCCAAGCCACCACGACCATGAGAGGTCATCATAATCAGATCTGCGTCTTGTTTTTTTCCAATTGATAGGATGGTGCGTGCTGGAATGGAACCGGTGACGATTATGCGAACCTTTATCCCCTCGGCGCGTAAAGACCGGGCTACGGCCTGCAGAAACTTACGCATGTTAGTATCGGCTTTTATTCTCAAGGTGTCGACGATTTCAGCGGCGGCACGGTAATCTTTCATGCGCGGTACCGCAGGAACAGAAATCAAGACCAGTTCGCTCCTAAAAGCTTGGGCAAGGGCGCGAGCGTATGGCAGGACCCGTTCAGAGTAAATCGACCCATCTAGGGCTACCAGTATGCGTTTCACCCCAGGGGTTTTTGGTGTTTGCTGATCGATTGCTTTTACTAACAAGACCGGTTTATTGATACGTTGCACCAGTTTGCTTGAAACCCCTCCGCTGAGCCAATGAGGCACGCCCGACTTTCCTCTAGTGGTAGTGATGACCAAATCGACGCTCTCGTCGGCCACATAGGCCTCAGCTGCCTCTACGGTGGAACCGGCGCTAACCATATGATCTGCGACTAGACCCGAGGATTGTAGCTCCTCAACCAGGCTTTGTAAGTATGCCTGGCGTTCTACCTGGATTTCTTTGTATTTCTCGGTTTCGACCTGATATTCATTCTCGATAGCGGAAAATAAAGTTAAACGAGCGGAGGTGGCCTGGGCGATAGCTTTTGCCAGCGGTATTGCTTGGGCAGCAAAAGATGAGCCATCCAGCAGCACCACAATGCGTTGAATCGCTACCTTCATCTCCCGCCAGTTGCTCTGTTCGATCGGTTCTGGCTGCCAGGTGATTTCAGCAGGCGCTTCTCCCCCGTTGCCTGCGACGAACTCCGGGGTGGGATATTGACCGAAACCGAAGCCAGCTAGTTGGGCCGCATCCAGCTGTCCAAGGTAATCGGCTTCCTGGGTGGGTTCTCCGAGGCGGTTTCGGAAATAGGAAAAGGTGACGTAAAGGAAGGGGATGAAGAGCAGATAGGTCCAGGCGCCGTCCAGAAAACGTTCACCGAATATGATCCCGGTCGCAGCGCTGGTCAGCAGCGCTGCCAGACAAGTGCCACCGATCAGAACCAGACTGGTGAAAGAAAAGCGGGAGCGCGCCTGGCGTATCAGACGCTTAGTAACTGCCCATCCGGTCATGCTCAAAAGGATGAACACCCCGGCGGCGTATATCGCCAGGTAAGTATCTTCTTGAGTGCCGAAAAAGAAAAAGCACAAGCTGACGATAAAGACCTCGATCCAAACCGGTTTATCCGCAACCTCAAAGATATTTCGTTGGCCTAGCCAGTAAGGCACGTAATGACGCTGGTATAGCCCTAAGGACAGGTTTTGCAATCCTTGAGCACTGGCAGCGGAGGCTGACATCAATACCGCGATCCCCACGATGGTGCCAAAATAGGGTAGCGGATCAGGCAAAAGACGATCCATGGTTTGTGTGAAGACGGAAACCTCTGCTAAAGATGGATTGGATAGTTGGTGAATAGCCGGGCCAACAATGAGCATGGTGATGGCAGTGGTGCCCATTATGATCAACAAGCTATTGAACGCTTTTTTGCTTTTTTCTTCAGGCTTGCCTTCGTAAGCAGCAACCAGGTTGGCGAATACCTCGATGCCAGTCATGACTGCGAGAATACGGGCATAACCGCTCAATGTAAAGTTGAGATTTTGGGCGTTAAAGGCCAAAAGATTGAAGGATGGTAAGTGGAAGCCCATTTTCGAGACGGTCGCAATGATCATGATCCATAAGAGTACTAAAACGCCACCTGTAGCCGGACCAAAGGTGCGCGCCGCCATCTTAGGGCCCCGGTTGACCAGCCAACCGGTGAATACACTTAGGCCAATGGCAACCAGGGTGCGGTACTGGATCCATAGGATCTTGTCATTCAGGGCGGGGATACGATCAGCAATAAAGGTTACCATGGCAGCCATACTCACCAGAAAGGTCAGGGTGTACTCGATAAAGGTAATGGCGGCGTTCACCTTGACTGCCCAACCCCCAAACTCATCTTCACTCAAACCACTGCCGCCGCTGCCATCGGTTACCCACTGCATGACCAGGCGATACATGGCTGAAACTACTGCAATAGTCAGCACCACCAGCCATACGGAGGCTCCGAAGGTGATTTGAGCCACCCCAGCGACGACGATCAGTTTAAGGAAAGGCCCGAAAACGTAAAGGGGTGAGGTGGCTGGATCACCTCCACCGGCGAGAGCGCCTTCGAAAGAGTTGCTGAGCTTATGGGATGTACGGGCCATAGTCTTCTTTTGTCTCCAGAGGTGGAAAAACGGTCTGGTCTACTTTTTCTCCATCAAAGCTACCAACCGCTCTTCCAGAGAGCCATAGCCAGTCTGGCAGAATTCCAAAGGCAACTCTAAATATTCTGCGATGGCTTGCGCTTTTTGGAGCAACTCGGGCGTCTCTTTTTGGATGAGATAAACGACTCGCTTGTAGTTTCGAAAATATTCCCCCCTTAGTTGTGGGTAGCGATCCAATCCCATGCCTTTGACTACCGTGCCATAAAAGCCGCGTACCAGGAAGTCTGTCAGGAAAAAGGTGCCGGGCTGTTCTTCCATGAGATCATAAAAAGTCTCTCCCGCATACATTTCGTAACAATGGGGTCCATATATGCGTTCAATGCCCTGCTGAGCGAGCACCTGGTCCAAGGCACCTTTTGAACCGCAATCACCGTAAACGACGATCAGGCGCTGGTACTGCTGGCGTAACGCCAGGATGCGCTTCTCCACATGTGGGGCGATCCGTTCAGGGACCATGTGATCCAATGCTGGAATGCCGACAACATCCACCTCCCAACCGTGTTTTTGAATGATGTCCAGAACCTCTCGCCCTAAGGCTCCGCATATGATGAAGGCGGTCCCAGCCATACTCATCGATCCCTGCGGTGGCGACGTTCTCTTCGCTGGCGAGGTTCGCCGGTAGCGCCTTCAGAGTCTGCAAGCTCCCGGCGGTTAGACACAATCCAATTGATGCAGTTATCGTCATTTCCCATCATCACATCCGCGGCCAGGATGGCCCTTTTGATCTCAGGTTCAAGCGGATTCGTGATAGCTGAGGTCAAACCTGCAGCAATGGCCATGGGTAAAAAAGTGGCGTTGAGTGCCGCACGGTTTGGCAATCCAAAGGATACATTGCTGGCGCCACAGATTGTGTTGCAACCCAATTCCTCCCGTACAAGGCGCAAGATATGAAACGCCTGGCGCATGGCCCCGATGGGCATCACCAGGGGATCGATGAGCACGTCTTCCCGTGGAATGCCGTGGTCCATGGCTCGTTGGACGATTTTTCGAGTGACGGCGAAGCGCACCTGGGGGTCTTCTGAGATGCCGGTCTCATCGTTAGAGATGCCAATCACTGCCGCATTGTATTTCTTCACCAGGGGCAGCACCGCCTCCAGGCGTTCTTCCTCACCGGTGACCGAATTGACCAGCGCTTTGCCCTGGTAGACCTCCAGACCACGCTGGAGGGCAGCAACGATGGAAGAGTCTATAGAAAGGGGAACGTCGCTCAAGGACTGAACAAGTATGATGGCTTCAGCCAGGATGGCAGGTTCGTCGGCTAACGGGATGCCGGCGTTTACATCTAACATATGGGCGCCAGCTTCAACCTGGGTTATGACATCATTGATCACCCGGCTGAAATCCCCGGCAGCCAACCTCTTCCTGCCGGTAGGATTGATGCGTTCGCCAATAATCGTGAATGGGTGATCTGGGCCGATAAAAATGGTTTTGTTCCTCGAAGAGAGTTCGGTTTTCAAATGAGGCTCCTCAGAGCGAAGTTGATGTTCGAGCTCTATTATAAATTGATGACAAGGCTTTTTAAAGCAGACCGGGGGTACTCATATCTGGTTTATGGATGACCGAACCGCTTCCATTTTCTGGGTCGGTAAAGTTTCTTGATCCCGCCAAGGTCTTGCTGACTAGAACGAGGTAGCAGACCGGCTTCCTGGATGATTTCAGCGACCAATTCCTCCTGGCGATACGCCATGACGTGTACCCCGGCTACGCCCTCGATTTCACGCACCTGCTGGATGATTTCCACGCAGATGCGTTTGCCTTCCTGGCGTTGTTTATCTGAGGGAGTCTTACCCAAACGCTCGATGATCTCATCTGGGATTACCACACCAGGGACTTCCCTGCGAATGTATTCAGCAGCTCGTTGGGATCTTAGGGGTCCAACGCCAACCAAAATGTAAGCTTTCTTATGTAGACCCATCTGGCGGACCTGCTCCATAAATTGGCGGAAACGAGGCAGGTCAAAGCAATATTGGGTCTGGATGAAGTTTGCCCCAGCTTCGATCTTTTTAGCGAGCCTGAATGGGCGCCAATCGTATGGCGGCACAAAAGGATTGGAGGCGGCTCCCAGGAAGAGCCGCGGGGCGACGGTCAGCTTACGACCACTGAGAAACATACCCTCATCCCGCAGAACCCTGATCGTTCGGAGTAATTGCAGGGAATCGAAATCGAAGACTCGTTTGGCTTCGGGCTGGTCGCCGCTGGTGACGTCATCGCCGCTTAAGCACAGCACATTCCGAACACCCATGGCTGCCGCACCCAGGATATCACCCTGGAGAGCGATGCGATTGCGATCACGACAGGAAGCCTGCATGATCGGTTCGTAACCACCCCGGGTCAGTAAGGCGCAGATAGCCACGCTGGACATGTGGCAGTGAGCGGCAGAAGCGTCGGTAGCGTTGATGCCATCGCAGACCTCTGATAGCACTACGGCAGCGTCATAGACCTCTTGCGGGTCGGCGCTATCAGGCGGGTTTAATTCAGCAGTAACTGCAAACCGGCCTGATCTTAGAACACGCTCCAGCCGGCTTCCTGATATGAGGTCTTTATCCAAAGCAGCCATCACGAAATTATTTTCTTCAAATTGCTCTGATTTAAGCAATGATCTATAACCTCAAATCGCTCTATCAATCGGGGGGACTTCACTACCCACGACGGGGATATCCGTGAGATTCACCCAGCCGGTAGGCAGGTTTTTGTCTTTCCCGCTTATTAAATTGACCCATGCGGATGATCCTTGCAGGCTGTGGTTAACCGGCGGTTGGAGCAGGTTCATTTCAATCCCGAAGACGGGCATTTCCAGAGAGCGCTCGTAGGCCTCCACCCAAACGCACCTCATTTCAGGGTTCACCTCGCAATTCCCGTTGGGGCGTACGCCCCCGCATGGGCCGTTCCGAATGAATTTGGGGCAGGTCATGGGGCAGGTCATCCCAGTCTGGTGCAGAACACACTGACCGCACATGCGGCAGTCGAAGAGTATCTTTTTGGGAGGTTCCTCAAAGAGGCTAAACCAGCGATCAAGCCGCTGGTATCCTAAACGAGCGATTATTGGACGCAGCCCCAGGAACAACCAGGCGGTCGTCTGGTAGGCACGCTCTAACAGGTGGGGGTGATTTCGAAACCACCTGCCCATGCTCATCTCCCACCATTTCCTTCTTTTACAGGCGAGCTGACCCTGTGAGCTGTTTGATGGCAGCCCCCGGTTCTTGTCACCCGTTGATCGCCTTCTTCAACTGACCTGCGGTCAAGGAGCATGAACATCCAGGCTGTCCGCCATGGCGCGGATATGAGCAGGGGTGCTTCCGCAGCAAGCACCGATGAGCCTTGCGCCTAAATGGCGCGCCTGGCGAGCGTAGGCAGCCATTACTTCCGGGGTGCCATCGTAAACCAGTTCGTTATTGACCCATTTGGGCACACCCGCGTTTGATTTGGCAATCAACAGGATTTCGGGAGCTAAGGTGTGCATGGCTGCGATGATGCCCTCGATTTCTGCAGGACCGTTTCCACAATTAGCTCCCAGGGCGATCAGATCATACTTACGCAGAAACTCGACGGCTTGCGAGGGCTTGACGCCCATCATGGTGTGACCGTGGGTATCAAAGGTCATAGAGGCTGCTACCGGCAAGTCACAAACCGAGCGAGCACCCTCAATGGCAGCTTTGACTTCATTCAAGTCGCTCATGGTTTCGATCCAGAGCAGGTCGACACCGCCGTCTGCCAAGGCGGCAGCCTGTTCGGCAAAAGCTGCCTTGGCCTGGTCAAAGGTCATGGTACCCATGGGCTCCAGCAATTCCCCGGTCGGTCCCATAGAACCCGCTACCAGTACCGGATGAGTGGCAACCTGGGCTTCCTGCCGGGCTATGATCGCGGCGGCCTTATTCAGCTCTGTCACCCGCTCCTGTAGATTGTGCAGTTTAAGACGAAAGCGGTTGCCCCCGAAGGAATTCGTCAGGATAATGCGGGCGCCTGCTTGAATATAGCTGCGATGTACTCCGCAGATTTTTTCTGGGTGAAGCAGGTTCCATTCTTCTGGCGGAGCGCCCTGCTCCAGACCGGCTGCCATCAACATGGTCCCCATAGCGCCGTCCAGCAAGACGACTTCTTGCTCATTCAAAAGGGGTTCCAAGGGATTCATTGATTCACCTTAGCTCTTTTAATTTCCATGAATTTCTTGGCCGTATCGACCGCCACGGCAGCATCCCGGCAATAGGCGTCCGCTCCGATGTTTTCGGCGAAGGCATCGTTGAGTGGTGCTCCTCCGACCAGGACGATGATATCCTCGCGAATCCCTTTTTCCTTAAGGGCCTCGATAACCACCCGCATATACGGCATGGTGGTGGTAAGCAGTGCGCTCATGCCGACAATATCTGGATCGTGTTCTTCGATGGCCGCCATAAAATTTTCCACGGGGTTATTTATCCCGAGATTGATAACCTCGAAGCCAGCGCCTTCCATCATCATGGCGACTAAATTCTTACCGATATCATGGATATCACCCTTGACCGTGCCGATCACCATAGTGCCGATTTTTGGGGCACCAGTTTCAGCTAAAAGCGGGCGCAATACCACCATTCCCGCCTTCATAGCCTTGGCAGCCATGAGCACCTCTGGCACGAAGAGGATGCCATCGCGAAAGTCTACTCCGACGATGTCCATGCCAGCAACCAAGCCCTGGGTGAGGATTTCGTAAGGTGAAAGGCCGCGGGAGAGCAGTTCGTTGACCTCTTCGACAATTTCTTCGGCGTAGCCATCATAAAGGTCTTCTTTCATTAACTCATAGATATCGTCGGTGCTCATTTCTTTGATGTTGATTTCGTCGTTCATGCTTCACCTCGTATGAGGGTTGATTTTAATCAGGAAACGCGTGGAATGGAAGGCTAAAACCTGTAGTTGGATAAATCTCAATGCTCCTTAGTCCTGGTGTAGCGCCTTTTTCTACCTTTGACTGCTTGCATGGGTAGCGGCGCGTCAACCAGGATGCCCTGCAAATGGGGAAATGGGTCACTCGAGTGCGGCAGGTGCATGGCGCCAACGAATTCGGCTTGGAAGTCCGGATCTATCGCTGTTTCTATATATTGGACCCAATGGGAGATTTCTTGAGCTTCCGCCCTTTTCTTGCGGTTCAACAAGGCGATGCGAGCCCCATCGCCAGCCGCGTTACCTACCGCATACACTTTCTTGAGATCACAATCAGGGATCAGTCCCAAGATCATGGCATATTTGGGGTCGATATAGCTGCCAAAAGCGCCGGCCAGGAGGATACGGTCGACTGACTTCACGCCGGCGCGCTTCATCAGCAACTTGGCCCCAGCATAGAGGGCCGCTTTAGCCAATTGAATGTTGCGAACATCATCCTGGGTGATCAAAATGGGTTTACCGGTGGTGGTTTGCCCGGCATCTGCCAAGATATAGGCCGCTTTCTTGCCATCCCATTGGATATTGTCGTTGGTGTTTTCAGGATTAATGCGCCCATCTGGCGTGATGACCCCCGTCAGGTACATTTCGGCAACAGCCTCAATGATCCCTGAACCGCAAATGCCGCTGGCTAACTGGCGTGGCTGGGCTTCCACTGGCTGGTCAGGACCAATGCGCCACTCATCCGACCAACTTTCCTCTCCAATTACGCGAAAACGGGCCTGTTTTGTGGTGGCATCGATGCGGACCCGCTCAACCGCGCCCGGCGCAGCGCGCATCCCGGAGGATATCTGACCGCCTTCAAAAGCCGGACCGGTGGGGGAGGAAGCACTGTACATCCAATTCCGGTTCCCAAGGACGATTTCCGCATTGGTACCGATATCAGTAATGAGCACGACCTCGTCCTGGCGATAGGGTTCCTCAGCGATCAAGACGCCGACATTATCCGCGCCGACATGACCTGCTTCAGATGGCAAGACATGGACATTGGCGCCCGGATGCAGGCGCAACCCCAGGTCACGAGCTTTTAGATCCATACCATCGCGGTTTGCCAGCGCAAAGGGGGCATTGCCCAGCTCGACAGGATTTATGTTTAACAAGATATGGATCATGGTAGTGTTCCCGACCATGACCGCTTCATGTATTTGGCGGGTATGAATGCCAGCTTGCCGGGCGGCGCGCCCTGCAAGACGGTTGAGCGCATTGATGATCGCTGAGTTTAGTTTTTCAAGGCCATCAGCATTGCTCATCGTGTAAGAAATGCGACTCATCAAATCCTCGCCATAGGAAACCTGCGGATTCATCATCGATTCGGTAGCCAACAGCTCGCCAGTGCGCAGGTCACAGAGATAGGCCGCCACGGTGGTGCTGCCGATATCTACCGCCAGGCCGTAAACTCCCTCCTGGTAGCCCGGTTGTATGTCAAAGACTTGCTTCTCCTGCCATAATATGACGGTAACAGCCCATTTTCCTTCTCGCAAAGCCATCTGTAGTCGCCGTAGCGCTTGCAGATCAATGGAGAGGTCTGTCAGATTCCATTGTTCAGCCAGCGCGGATTGCAACCGGCCCCAATCGCCACGGTGTTCACCCAGGCGGGCTTCGTCCACTTCGACGTAAACCTGGCGTACAGCCGGAGCCACCTCGATTACCCGTTCTGTGGCCGATTTGCGGACGATCTGCTTTTGGGCGAGGCTTTCTTCGGGCACGCTGACCAATAAATCGCCCAGCACGTAGGCTGAACAGGATAAGCGGTCGGCGCTGCTGTGCATGCGCTTCAGCAACAGGCGTTCTTCATCGCTAGGCTCGCTGAGATGCTTGGCCTGCGAGACGATCCCATGCTTCTGAAAATTACCTTCTTCGACGTGAACCTTGCATTTGCCACAAGTCAGTCGTCCCCCGCATATACTCTCAATTTCAACACCCATCTGGCGGGCAGAATCCAATAAGGATTGGCCGTGAGATACCTGTCCACGCCGGCCAGAAGGCATCAGGATCACCAGGTGACTGCCCTGAGGGTTTTGGTCAGAAGTCATTTCTTCAACGCAGCGGCTGTCTTGTGCCAATCGATCTGGGGGTATTGCGCCTCTAGCTCGCTGACTACCGCCTGGATGACCTGATCTGGCGTTCCCGGTCGTTCCTGGGGTTGGCCCCATTTGAAGAGGTCGCTATAAGCATCATCTCCAGTGAGCCCGGCCTGTATGGCGGCATTATCAATCGCGGTTTGAAAGCGCGGAGGCAGAGGCCTGCTAAGACGACCGCTTTCAGCTTGTACGCGCACCTGAAGGGGTATATCGTACCAATAAAGGATCTCATATTTGACCAATGTTATCTCCCAAGATCACCCCGTGATCTGATTTAGCCAGTGAGATTGATAAATGCTTTTTATGATGTATCCTGAAAGCCGGATGAAGATTAACCTTCATACTCCAAAGTGGAAGCCATGAAATAGGACAATCCGAAATTAAAATTGTACTATAGAAAAATTAAGTCGATTTTGAGTAATCCATGCCATCTAAATAGATTAAAGAAGGCCACCTGCAGGTTTGGGCTATCCAGGTATGGGTGAATTTAACATAGCCTCCTGGAGTTCATTCTGGAAATCAAGGACATGGCGTTCCAGTAGTCCGACCGCGCTTTGGATATCCTTGCCTCTCAAGGCCTCGAGAACCTTCCTGTGCTGGTGGATGAGCCCAACTTGATCACCTAAATTGGGAAGGAAGTAAAACCATAATCGCAAACAAAGCGCATAAAGCGCTTCTAAAGTGTCTCCCAGGAATTTGTTATCGCTAGCCCGGTAAATAATTTGGTGGCATAACTCATCGATGATGATGAGGTTCTCAATGTCTTGAGGCTCTTCCTGGCTGGAAAATTTTGCGAGAGCTACTTCCATTAGGTGCCAATGTTCTTCCGTGCCTCGCTGAGAAGCCAGGCGGGCAGCCAGACCCTCCAGATTTGTGCGCATTTCAAACAGTCTTTGCAGGTCGGTGATGCCGATATCGGTCACAAAGATGCCACGGCGGGGGAGGATGTTCACTAGCTTTTCCCAGGAGAGCCGTTGCAGTGCCTCCCGGATAGGCGTACGACCGAAGCCTAATTCTCGCTGAAGCATGTTCTCGTCGAGGATGGCCCCCGGAGGCAAATTACCGGTGACGATCATTCTGCGGATCTGCAGATACGCCTTTTGGCTTAAAGGGAGGTTCTGTTCTGGGCTGTTGGCAGGACCCTCTCCGAGTAATTCATCGGGTACGATGATCATATCTTGATCTCCACATGCTGACTGACCTAAAATATTAGTAGTTACGCAGTTCAGGGAAAAATCGGGGGTGTTTGGGCGGGCACCGCCCGCCCAACCACCCCCGTGCTCCAACCAACTGCGTAAGTCCTAAATATTATAGATATATCTATTTTACCTGCAAAATTTTCGTCCGGAAAGGCTCTCGATTGAGGTCTTTTTCACAAATCGACCAGAATATATATTATAATAAGTGTACCTGATATATTTTCGGTATATCATGATAATTTTTGTCTAAATTTTAGAATCTTAGTTGTTACGCTGTTCTGGGGAAATTGGGGGGTTTTTGGGCGGGCAACGCCCGCCAAAACACCCCCATCCTCCCACCAACTGCGTAAATCCTAAATCTATTATTTGTTGAACCGGTACTACATCGAGATAGAATAGCATACATCCTACGTTTGGAGGAAAATATGACCCTTAAAACCACAGCTCATATAATTGATGGAACCGCCATTGCTGCCCAAGTTCGTGCCGAGGTAGCTGAGAAGGTCGCCGCGCGAATGGCGGCGGGTAAGTCGCGCCCGGGTTTAGCTACCGTACTGGTTGGTGAAAATCCGGCTTCGGAAGTTTATGTGCGCATGAAACAGCGGGCCTGCGAAAAAGCGGGCATCCAATCGTTTGGCCATCGTTTACCTGCCGATATCTCTCAGGAAGAGCTTGAAAAGTTGGTAGCTGAATTGAACGCTAACCCACAGGTCAATGGCATCCTGGTGCAGCTGCCTTTGCCGGAAGGTTTAGATGAAGAGCGCGTGCTCAACACCATCAGCCTCGAGAAAGATGTGGATGGATTTCATCCCGTTAACATCGGGCGTCTGGCCCAGAAGGGCCGTAAATCTCTGTTCGTCCCTTGCACGCCGGATGGCGTGATTTACCTGTTGGAAACCTCCGGAGTAGAGCTGGATGGAGCGGAGGCGGTGGTATTGGGACGCTCTAACATCGTGGGGATGCCGGTGGCATTGCTATTGGTGAAACGCAATGCGACTGTGACGATTTGCCACTCACATACCAGCGACCTGCCAGAAGTTTGCCGCCGGGCCGATGTGTTGATTGTGGCTATCGGCCGGCCTGAAATGGTGCGAGGTAATTGGGTTAAGCCGGGCGCTACCGTCATCGACGTAGGAGTGAACCGGGTTGAGGATGCCAGTAAAGAAAAAGGTTACCGTTTAGTTGGCGACGTAGCTTTCGACGAGGTCAAGGAAGTTGCCGGAGCTATCTCCCCAGTTCCAGGTGGCGTAGGACCAATGACCATTGCTATGCTATTGAGGAACACGGTAAGGGCGGCTGAGTTAGCTGATTGATTCTGCCAGTACCCCGGATTATGCCGGAGGCTCTAATCAGGGCGGAATCACGTGACCGTTCCTGAAGAATTGCGGAATTCAGGGCATTTTTAAGATTTTGATATCAAAGGCATGTTATGGCGCCGCGCTAATCTGAGTGGTTGAAAGTGCTGGTGCATTAATCAGAGGGGCTGATTCGATCCAGAGAAAATAGATAACCATGGCAGAAAACCTGACGACGACCCTTTCATCCAAGACGAAAACCGTACGGATTAGCCGTGACCTACCGGTTGTAATCATTGGCGAACGCATTAACCCAACTGGACGCAAACAGGTGCTAGCTGCCCTGCAGGAAGGGAATTTTGACAGCGTCCGCAAGGATGCTGTTGACCAGGTCGCCGCGGGTGCTGCGGTCCTTGATATCAATGCGGGAGTTCCTGGCGCTGATGAACCCGGACTGCTTATGAATGTAATGCGGGTGGTAATGGAGGTCAGCGACGTGCCCTTGAGCATTGATACGGCGGATCCCAAAGCCTTGGCTTCCGCGCTTTCCATGTATGAGGGCAAAGCGCTGGTGAATTCGGTAAACGGTGAAGAACGCTCGATGAGCGCGGTGTTCCCCATTGTAAAAGAGCACGGGGCGGCGGTTATTGGGCTTTGCATGGATGAAGACGGCATTCCGGACACGCCTGAAAAACGCCTGAATGTGGCGGCAAAGATCATCGATCGGGCCGATAAATTTGGAATCGATCTCGCCGACCTGGTTATCGACCCCCTGGCATTGACCATGGGTTCAGATAGCAAGGCAGGCTGGATAGCATTGGAGACCATCAGGCTGGTGGTCAAGCAATGGGGAGTAAACCTCTCTATGGGCGCCAGCAATATCTCGTTCGGCCTGCCGGATCGTAAATATATCAATGCGGCCTTTATCGCCATGGCAATCCAGGCTGGGCTGACCTGCCCAATAACCAATCCGCTTGTGACCGAAGTGATCACTGCGGTGCTGGCTGCTGACCTGGCGATGGGACGGGATGAATACGGTATGCGTTGGATTTCAGCCTTTCGAAAGCGCCAGAAAACTAGCGCTGCTTAATTATTGGCCCTGAGGAGGAGGCAATTTGGCGGGTTTGTTTCAGGATGGTGGCAATCAGATGACGCTTACTGATGCCGAAAAGGCTTATCAGCGCATTAAAGAGGATATCGTCACGCTGAAAATGCGACCAGGCGCGCTTATCCACGAAGTGGACCTGATGGAAGAATTGGAGTTCGGACGGACTCCCATCCGGGAGGCGCTGAAAAGGCTACAATCTGAAAACCTGGTTATCGCCTCGCCCCGCAGGGGTATGTTCGTCGCTGATATCGCCATCACCGACCTGACCCAAATTTACGAAATTAGGGTGGAATTGGAAGCCCTTTGTGCCCGCCTTGCCGCGCAACGGGCGACATCCCAGCAGCTGCATGAAATGAAGGCCTTAGTCGATGAATGCCAGCAAGCTGCCCAGAATGATAAGGAACAGCTGATGGCTTTAGATCGCAGGTTTCATGGGCTGCTTGCCAAAGCTTCTCAAAACCGCTTTTTACGCAGCGAATTAGACCGCTTTAACAATCTGTCCTTGCGTATCTGGTATCTGGCCTTGGCTTATGCCCAACCCGAGGACCTTGATATACCTGCCCATGCCGATATCCTGCGGGCAATCGAAACTGGTGACGAGGAGCAAGCTGAGCGCAGGATGCGCAGGCATATCGTACATTTTCACGAAACCATAAAACAATACTTATAGGAGAAAGGCACATGATTACAATTCGTCAACCTGTACCCAGTGATATTGAAATTGCCCAATCGGCTGTCATGAAACCGATCAAAGAGGTGGCAGCCCTGCTGGGTTTAAGCGAGGACGATCTGGATTTTTATGGCAAATATAAAGCCAAAGTCCATTTAGACGTGCTGGAAAAGTTTAAGGATCGCCCCCAAGGTAAATACATTGATGTGACTGCCATCACACCGACGCCACTGGGAGAAGGAAAAACCACCACCACGGTGGGATTGAGCCAGGCGTTGGGCGCTCATCTGGGTAAGAAGGTTTTCACCTGCATCAGGCAGCCCTCTCAGGGACCGACTTTTGGGATTAAAGGTGGCGCAGCCGGCGGTGGTTATAGCCAGGTGGTGCCAATGGAGGACTTCAACCTGCACCTTACTGGAGATATCCATGCGGTCAGCGCAGCTACCAACCTTTTAGCAGCTGCCATTGACGCCCGCATCATGCACGAACGTAACTACGGCGAACGCTTCAAAAAGGTAACCGGGTTGGATCCGTTGAATATCGATCCTTATACCATCACCTGGAACCGGGTTGTGGACGTGAACGACCGCGAATTGCGTAAGATCGTGGTGGGATTGGGCCAGAAAGTGGATGGTTTCCCCCGCGAAACCGGCTTCGATATCTCGGTTGCCAGCGAAGTCATGGCAATCCTGGCACTGACCACCGGCTTGAAGGACATGCGGGCGCGCTTGGCTCGCATCGTGATCGGGCAGAATACCTCCGGAGATCCGGTCACAGCCGAGGACCTTGGCGTTGCTGGCGCCATGACCGTTTTGATGAAGGATGCGGTCATGCCCAACCTGATGCAGACTTTGGAGGACACCCCCGCCTTCGTGCATGCCGGGCCTTTTGCCAACATTGCGCATGGCAACAGCAGCATCATCGCGGACCAGATAGCCTTGAAGCTGGCAGATTACGTCGTTACCGAGTCTGGTTTTGGGGCCGATATCGGCATGGAGAAATTCTTCGATATAAAGTGCCGCTATTCTGGGTTGGTCCCCAACGTGGTAGTGCTGGTAGCTACCATCCGGGCTTTGAAAATGCACGGTGGCGGACCCAGGGTGGTAGCTGGCCGGCCGCTTGATGAGGCTTACACCGAAGAAAACCTGGCATTGTTAGAAAAGGGCGGGGTAAACCTGGCCAAGAATATCGAAATTGCCAAGCTGTTTGGCGTGCCGGTAGTAGTCGCCATCAACCGCTTCATGTACGATACGGATGCCGAGGTAAAATTGGTGCAACGCATGGCTGAATCTGCCGGGGCTTATGCCGCGGTACCTTCCAACCATTGGACCGAGGGAGGCGCTGGCGCCATTCAACTTGGTGAAGCGGTGGTTTCAGCCTGTGAGCAGCCCGGCGATTTCAAGTTCCTTTATCCTTTAGACTGGCCTATCAAGAAGAAGATCGAAACCATCACAGACAGGGTTTATGGAGCTGAGGGCGTCGATTACGCCCCTCTGGCTGAAAAACAGATCGCCTCATACGAAAAGGCCGGCTTCGGGGATCTGCCGATATGCATGGCCAAGACCCATTTGAGCATCAGTCATGACCCCAATCTCAAGGGCGTGCCCAAAGGATTCGTGGTGCCGATCCGCGAGGTGCGCGCCAGCGTCGGCGCTGGCTTTATCTTCCCGCTCTTGGGTGAGATGCGCACCATGCCAGGCTTACCCTCCAGACCAGTGTTTATGGATGTAGACCTGGATGAAGAAGGTAAAGTTGTCGGGCTCTTCTAAGGCTTCCATTGGCTGAAGCAGAAGTAGCTGGGAACCGGATGGTTCCCAGCTACTTCTACATTGGAAGGTTTTTACCGGTAGTTTATTATGCTTATGAGGTCCAGCCTTGCCACTGTTGGGGGTGGTAGGGGTGCATCTCGGATTGGGGGTGAGTTTACAACACAACACCCCAAACCCCATTTGCCCCAGACATACACCCGGATGGTAGGTGGAAGCAGGTTGTTATCCCACTTAGGCCTGCCAGCAGCTGCATAAGAAAATTAGGAAGATGAATCACTTAAAAAAAGATAAGACCCCCTGGTACCTCCAGGTAGCCACCATATCGATTAGCGCCCTGGCAGGCTTGATTTCGGCGATCGTATCCTGGCGGATATTCCGTTATTTCAGGGATATTTTGAGACAACCGCCCTTGAGATACCGGGAGATATCTTTCGAAGGCCATGATTTGTCAAATTCAAAATTTTTGGGTTTTCAAATCGCAGCCGCTAACCTGCGAGCCGGGATCGAAAAAAGAGGTCTTCCTGATGGGAGCGAAAAGCTGGTGCTTTGTGCGGGACGCCGGAACTTCCGGGAGCCATGGGGACGCGATCTCGGTTTTGCCAGCTATGGGATGGTAGAGCTGGGAGAGTACCAGGCTGTGAAGGAATCCCTGGAGGTATTTCTCATCAACCAGCTGCCCTCCGGGCAATTTCCAATTAAAGTGGGCTCCACCCGAACACTGGATCGCTTTTTTCACGCTCTCCTTCGGAGAGAACAGCCAATCGTTTCGCCCTTGAAGCCGAAATATGTTTCCGGTCATAACACCGTCTCCTTGGATAGCAACGCCTTATTGGTGATCGCCCTTTTGAATTACGTGGACCGATCTGGGGATGATGCTTTAGCCGAGAGGCACTGGGGTTCGCTGCAGCGGGCCATGGGTTGGTTTGATGCATTTATCCTGGATCAGGATGGCTTGCTCCAACAAGGCGCCTATGCAGATTGGGCAGACTCAATCGCCCGGACCGGCCGGGTTTTGTACACCAATATAGTTTATTGGAAGGCCCTCAAGGAGATGGCGGCCTTTGCAGAGCGCACCGCCAAATCTGAGAAAGCCGGTTTTTACGGGCAGAAAGCTGCGGGGGTGGGAGGGGCTATCCAGGCCCATTTCTGGCGGGCTGACCTGGGATATTACGTCACCAGTGAGGATTATGACAATCTGAGTAGCAGCGGCAATCTAATGGCGATTGCCTGGGGGCTGGCCGGCGCCCAAAAGGCTGGCTCGATCTTGGATGCTATGGACCGCTTCGCAATGGCTGACCCGGTACCCACCAAGCCGGTTTTCCCACCCTACCCCAGAAGTTCTGTGGCGATTGAAAATCGACTGGGAAGGCTGGCGTATTACCATAACAACGCAGCCTGGTTGTGGTTGGGAGCCTGGCACGTCATCGCCCTGTGCCGGGTGGGACGATTGGATCAGGCCCAGGCGCTTTTGGATCGCATCTCAAGTATAATCGTCAGGGATGGCACGGTACATGAGGTCTACAACCCAAGAGGTGATTACGTTTCTGGTCTGTGGTACACCTCTGAAGCGCCTTTCACCTGGAGCGCCGGGATGGTGGTTTACGCTCACCAGGTTTATCTACGGCGGAAAGAAAGCAGGCCTGTCCTTGACCAGGTCCGATAAGCGCAGTTAGATGACAGGCAGGTTAAATTGAGCCCTGGCGTTATCAGGTAAGCGGATCAGCCCATGCATATTGCCCAATTTACCAATACCTATTACCCGGTCATCAGCGGGGTGGTGCACTCTGTGAGCGCTTTTCGCCAGGCGCTCAGTGATCTCGGGCATATCGTTTTCGTCTTCGCTCAGAACGCCCCCAACTATGAGGATCAAGAGCCTTTTATCTTCCGTTATCCAGCCCTGAATCTTGGTCTGCCAGGCGATTTCCCGGCTACCATTCCGTTCTCGCCCTTTATCGATAACCTGTTCCCCCCGCTCAAGGTGGACGTGATTCACAGCCACCATCCAATTCTACTTGGCCAGGCCGCGGCCAACAAAGCCGAGGAATACGGCCTGCCCTTGGTGTTCACTTTCCATACTCGTTACCGGGAATACAGCCATTATTTCCCCTTATCCCAGGATTTCGTCCAGGACTTTGTCAAGGACACCATCGACTCCTGGCTGAAATTTTACATTGGGCGTTGCCAGCACATCGTGGCGCCCAGCGAGAGCACCCGCCAGATATTGATGGACGACTATGGCGTGAAGAACCGCATCACGGTGATCCCTACCGGCATCCAACTGGAGCTATATCAAAACCTGTCAGGAGGGCATATTCGGGAAGAACGCGGTTGGGGAGACGATTTCGTCCTGATTTCGGTTGGGCGGCTGGCCAAAGAAAAAAATTGGGGGACATTGCTGGGAGCCTTCCAGGCAGTGTCGGGTAACTACCCAAAGGCTCGCCTGGTGATCATCGGCGACGGTCCTGAACGGGCCGAACTGCAGGACCTGGTTGCAGATATGGATTTGCGCGGTAAAGTGGAGTTCACCGGTATGCTGGCTTTTGATCAGATCCCTGCCTACTTGAAAGCAGCCGATTTATTTTGCTTTGCTTCCGTTTCCGAAACCCAGGGGCTGGTAACCATAGAAGCCATGGCTGCCGGGCTGCCGGTCGTGGCTGTAGATGCCACCGGCACTCGAGATGTTCTGGAACATGATAAAGAGGGTTTGCTTACTGAAGACGACAGCCAGGCGCTGGGGCGGGCGATCCAGCTGGTGTTGGAAGATAAGGAACTGTTGTGGCGTTATAAGGGGGCCGCAGCCAATAAAGCCAAATCTTTTGCCATCCAGACCCTGGCGAAGAAATTGCTGGGCGTTTACGAGCAGGCCCTTGAGGCCCAAAAGGCTAATCTATTTGTGGAGGTCGAAGGGGAAGCCCGGGGGGAGGCTAAGAAAAGCTGGCGTTGGGTGAGCCGGGCAGCTCGCCCGGGGGAAAGCTGAATTATAGGGTAAGGTTACCCGAGCTAGAAAGCGTAGCGGAGGCGCTTTCGAGGAGCAGCCTCATGCATATTATCCTGAAGGTTTTTTGGAATGCCGGTGAAAGCCGCCTGCGGGCGTTTTGGCGTCTTTTTGGGCAGTTCTTTACTTACGGGGTGTTGGCACTGCTGTTGGAGACTCTGGTTGAAGCCCTTGCCAGAGGCATGTTAAGGGCTCAGGCGGGGGTACCTCAGGAGGCACTGGCCAACCTGGAAAGCCTCCAGGCATATATCTTCCAGACCCCCATTCTGGCGCTGTTTTTATGGCTTGCCTTGATGGTAGCGACCTTCACCAGCGTCTGGCTGGCCGGACGGGTCTTCGACCGGCGCCCCTTTACCGGTTTTGGATTTCACTTTAACCCCAACTGGTGGGTGGATTTCGCCTTCGGGATCATTTTAGGGGCTGGGCTAATCACTTCTATATTTCTGGTAGAGCTGGCCTTTGGTTGGGTGACCATCCAGAGCCTCCTGGTGACTCGTCAGCCCGGGGACTCTTTCGGGGTGCTCATCTTGGTAGCCCTGGTCACCTTCGTGGCCATCGGTTTCTCCGAGGAGCTTCTTTACCGGGGTTACCAGCTGCAAAATCTGGCCGAAGGGCTCAATAGCAGGCCTCTGGGCCCCCATTTGGCCATCCTGGCGGCTGCTTTGATATCCTCATGCTTATTTGGGGTGGTTCATTATCTCAACAATCCGCATTCCAGCTGGTTGAGCAGTTTCAACATCTCTTTGATCGGCGGGTTTTTATTGGGGATGGGGTACCTGCTCACCGGCGAACTGTCAATCCCAATCGGCGTTCACATCGGCTGGAATTTCTTCCAGGGCAATGTCTATGGTTTTCCAGTTAGCGGTCAGGATTTCGGGTCGGCGACCTTTATCAGTCCCCTGCAAAGCGGGCCGGGGGTGTGGACCGGGGGCGCCTTTGGTCCGGAGGGCGGGTTGCTGGCCTTAGGCGCAGCCATAGCCGGCGGGCTTCTCATTATCTTATGGGTGCGCAGACGCTACCGGAAGGTCAGCTTGTACCTCCCCCTGGCAGAAGCGCCCCTGAAAGCTAAAGCCCGCCAGAGCCAGGGAACCAAAGCCTGAGGCGGGCTGGATGAAGCTGAAAGTCGCCGCCGGGCGACTTGGGGTCTTTGTTGGTGGGGATTCAACCCCCAGATCTTTGATCTAGTTTGTCCGGCGACTGAAGACAGCTAACCAAATAGATCTTCGTACAAGTCTTTCCATTCTGGATTGAGGCTGTTAATCAAGTCGATCTTCTTTTGCCGTGAACCGCCTTTGATTTGCTTTTCACGAGCGATGACGACATTGACATCCTTGCCTACTTCGTAATAGACTAGTTTATGAATGTGATATTTGTTGGTAAATGCGCTGCCTCTGCCCGACTTGTGTTCAAACACGCGCGGCTGTAAATTGTTGGTGACACCAGTATAGAGCACAGTGTTATGGGCGTTGGTCATGATG
>DAOUET010000009.1:0-26303 GCA_034430155.1 Anaerolineales bacterium | reverse complement strand
ACGTGAAGCGACTGTATCGAGCCTATCGCCAGGGAGGAGCACAAGGTCTGGTGAGCAAACGACGTGGCAAGCCGAGCAACAATCGTTTGGATCCGCAAGTAGAGCAGCGGGCTATCGATCTGATCCATGAACGCTATATGAACCTGTTGCAGCCTCCGATTGATGAGTACAAGATAGCCTGTGGGAAAGTGGTCAGAAGAACACTGACCACTTTCCCACAGGCTCTACGATTACGGTGGATGTTCCCTAAAAAGGGGACATCTCTACTTTGGAGAAAATAGGACATTTTAACTTTGGGTTGACACAGGCAAAAGGATAAATAAATTTTGTACTTCTAGCGTCTTCTCAACTCTTCCTTAAGCAGCAGGCTAAGGACGATGCTTACCACACTAACAACCACCCCTCCCAAGAAAGCCGGCCAGAAGCCATTTACGGTGAATCCTACACCGAAGTAAGTACCCACCAGGCCGGCCAGGTAGAATAAAAGCGTGTTTATGAACAGAGTAAAAATCCCTAGCGTCAAAACGATCAACGGGCAGGTCAGCACCGTTAATAAAGGTCTTAGTAGAGCGTTGATCAGGCCGAAGATTAATGCCAACAAGATGATGGATAGCCAGTTTGTGCTTTGGGCGTTTATGCCGGGAACAAAGTAAATGGCTGCGTAGAGCGCTATGGCGTTGATCGCCCAACGGATAATAAAGCGGTTCATGATAATGTGCCTTTCTCTAATTCTTTTAGATGAACGAGTTGCGGATGTGCTTGATCATCCCAGCTTTTTTCTTGAAGCGAGGTGGTGAGCCAACCGCGCCGGTTGTGGCAAGCGGTAGCCTGTGCTACAGTTTAACACAACTCGAGCAGCTGAGGGCAGATCTACCCGGTGACCAATGGAGACGTAGACCGGCTTGACATGAGCGCGGGTTCGCAACGCCAGGCCCAATACCTGCTTACCTTCCAATATTTCTGCACGGCTGCCCTCGGCCTCGCCTAGGGGTGTGACCTGCCCGACCAGGATCGATTTCGCCAGGCCAATGGTGGGTAAATCTAACAACACACCCAGGTGGCAGGCTACCCCAAAGCGCCTCGGGTGAGCATAACCGTGTCCATCTACTATTAATACGTCTGGCAGGCTGTTTAGTCGCGCCAGGGCAGCCAGGATAGCCGGTGCTTCCCGGAAGGAAAGCAGGCCAGGTATGTAAGGGAAAGTCAGAGGCGCCGAGACCCTGGCTTGATCGATAGGCTCCAGGTTGGCATAATCCAGCACGACCGCTGCCGCGTAAAGGCGGCTCTTGCTAAAACTGGCATCCACCCCGCCAACAGTTTGGATCCTTTCTTCTGGCAGCGCCTCGATCGAGATGTAGGTACGCAGTTGCTCTTGGAGGCGGCGCGCTTCCTTTGGCGACAAATCCCAGGGATGTTCGTGCTGCAGTCTCAATGGCACGGCTCGGGTAGGTATACGTCAATATGCTGATAAACTTCCACTTGTTCGGGCATGATCTTCAGCGCGCCGGTAAAGGTAATAGCCTAAGATAGGCATAAGCACACCGAAAGCGCTCACAATAACGATTTCCACACTGATAGGAGCCAGCTCCGGGAAGCCAGCAGGGTAGCCCATCAGTGTGGAGCGAAATGCGTCCACGGCGTAAGCCAGTGGGATAACTCTCGAAATCAGACGCAGAATGGGTGGCAAAGCCGCGAAGGGGAAGAAGTTAGCACACAGGATCAAAAAACCAAATTGCAGCATGTTCGCCATGGTTTGAGCGGTCTCCTTAATGCGCAGCGTAAGCGCTGCAAAGGCAAAGCCCACCCCAAAAGTGCCTGCTAGAGCCATAACCAGCAAGTATAGGCCTAACCAGGGGTTTTTTATAGGCAGGCGCCCGATCATCAAAGTCATCAAGCCTCCGCCGGCGAGGCTGAGTAAGCTGGTCCAGAGGAGTGTGTTGGTTACTCGCGAGATCAGGCTGGCGAATTTGCTGGCAGGGCTTAAGTAAAGTTGCTCAAGGGTTCCCTGGACTTGTTCCTGGCGTACCTTGTAGCCGATGTCCCAGAGTGTGTTGCTCAGGAACAAGAACAGCACAAAACCATAGATAACCACTCCGGCAGTGTTGCTAGTTTCGCCAAAATTCCCGCGCCTGCTGAAGGTCAACCCTGCCAGGCTGAAAACGGCCACGATGATAAATACTTGCCCAAAGGAGGCAATGAATTCCACCGGGTAGCGGGCCATGATGGTGAGCTCTTTGTTAGCCATCGCCCAAAAGGTACTGAAATAGCTGCTTAAATTTCCCTTTTTATATGTAGGTTCTGTATCTGTCATTTCGCTTTTATTTCACATTCTCAGGTTTAGAGGTTCGTGAGAGCATTATTGCAAAGGCCTTCTGGCGTAAATTTGATCGCCAGATGCGAATGCTCTTTTTTCTCCGCCTAGAACTGGCCCATTCCTTCGTTCTTACGGATAGAAGCTTCCGCGCTGGTGAATACCCAGTATCCGAATAAGGGTGCGAACAGCAAAAAACCCCATAACACAGCCAGATCCTTATACCAGCTGCCGAAGAAGAAACCCACCCCTAACAGTGCCGAGCGCACACCATTGGTCATCCAGGTGGGCGGGAAGAGAAGCGCCATCACTTTGAGTAAAGTTGGGAAGACAGTGATCGGGAAAAAGACCCCCATCAGGAAGCTCACTCCCCATTGCATCAGGTTGATCAGAGCGTTTGATTCTTTGACCTTCAACACCACTGCCCCGAAAAGTAATGTCAGCGCGTAGAGGGGAATGATGCCGACCAGGATGAATAGGAATGCCAGGCCGATATCGCCTTGTAGCGGGTTCACACCTAAAATCACAGAACCCAAAAGGTATGCCACCAGCGCAGAGAAAATTCCCCGCAGGCAGCTGTAAAGAGCTGTGCCAGCTGCTACCCAGATGCGATGGGTGGGGCTTAGGTACAAAATCTCCAGCGTTCCAGTTTCTTGTTCCCACCGCAACCAGTAGGCGATATGCCAGAAGGCGTAAGAGACGATTGTGAATGCGCTGGCACCGATCAGCATGTATGCCACGTAGTTGCTGGTGCCAGTGTTTTCTTTGAAAACCTCTCCTGCGTTAGGTCCGGCTGTCGCCCGCCCTAATAGGATCGGCATGGCGGCGAACACAATTGGGATGACGATATCCAACACCAGCTGGCCTGGGTAGCGGCTGATGTTGATCAGCCTCATGCGGGCGCTGGCCATTACTACAGAAAGGTTCGTACGCAGAGAAGGATTAAAGCCGGTCACTTTATTTTTCCCGGGTATCCTCGGCCAGCGTGCGGCCGGTTTTAGCGATAAAGACGTCTTCCAAGGTGATCTCCTGGGGTGTTATGCTTTGGATCAGCGTGCCGTTAGCGGTGAGGATTTCGATCAGCTGAGGCAAGATTGCATGCCCGTTACCGGTTACCACTGTGAGCAGGTTACCGCCGTTCGTAGATGTACGGGTAGCCTGCTGCACTTGAGGCAGCTGCTGTACTGCCGTGAAAGCTTTTGAGGGAATAACGCCTTCAAAGCGGATGATTTGATCGCGTTTGAGGGAGGCCTTGAGCTGGTCTACGGTCCCCAAGGCCAATAGCTGGCCGTAATCAATGATGGCCACGCGGTCACACAAGGTTTCTGCTTCGGTCATGATGTGGGTTGTATAGATGACAGTCTTGCCTTGAGCGTTCAATTTGCGAACGATGGCGCGTAATTCGCTGGCAGAAGGGACATCCAGTGTGTTGGTCGGTTCGTCTAAGACCAGCAGAGGCGCATCGTTAATCAAAGCCTTACCAAAGGCCAAGTTCATTTTCTGGCCTGATGAATAAGTCTCCACGGTCCGGTCAGCAATATCTCCGAGGCCTAAGAGATCGAGGATCTCTTGCGCTCGCTGACGTCGGTTGCTTGGGGAGAAATGGTAAAGCGCCCCGAAGTATTCCAGATTCTCGCGCCCGGTCAATTTCCAGTACAAACCGCGCTCACCCATTAACATACAACCCACGGTGGCGCGCACCTCGTTCTCGTGGCGTTGCACGTTGTAGCCGTTCACCCAGGCCTCCCCTCCGCTAGGCAGCAATAAAGTGGTCAAGATTTTGATCAGGGTGGTCTTACCGGCGCCGTTTGGCCCAAGTAGGCCAAAAATCTCGCCCTGGTCCACCTCTAGGGTTACGCTCTTTAGCGCTTCTACAGAGCTCTTTTCGGATTTGAAGAGGCCTTTGCGGTTGTGCACCCGGTAGATTTTAGATAAGTTTTCAACTCGTACAGTACCGATCATAGCCTTCTCTCAAATTTCCTATATGGGATGCTCGCTCTTATCTAGCCCCCCTTGCTTTAGTGCTAATTCCCGAATTTTATCTCCATCCAGACCAGGGTCTGGTGAATGCGAAAACCGGCTTCTTGAAAGGCTTGTAAGCTGTGACCTGCAGGGAAATCCATACTCAACGGCCGGCGGTTGTAATGCTGGCGTGCGTGGTGTAGCAATGCTCGCACGGCTATATCTTCGTATTCTGGCGGTGCGGCCAGCCACAGGTGATCGGCATAATAAGGTACTGGGTGATAGGCTAAAATACCCAGCAATTGGTTGCCGCTCAGTGCCGCCCACTGCCTGATGGGGGCACCGCTGAATAAGCGCATTAAACCTCCCCAAATGCCCGGGCGCAGGTTGTAAAGGTTAAAAGGTAGGTACCAGGTGACTTCAGGGGGATAGAGAGACTGGAGCCAAGCCAGTTGCTTTGGCCAAAAACGCGCTTCCCTGGAAGTAATCCTCACCCCCGTGGGCAGCCATTCTGGCTCGTCAAGATGGTATCCGCTTGTCCTCTCCTGGCTTTCCCAGGTTGTACGCTGGATTTGTTCCTGGAACCCCAGCGACCGGTATAAGTTCAATGCGATGGCGTTTTCCTGGCGGACCTGCAGCCAAACCGCTTTAGCGCCTCGTTGTCTGAGGTTGTCCAAGGCAGTAAGGGTCAGGGATCGGGCGATACCCCGGCGGCGGTAATTGGGATCTACTGCCACATTGGCGATCAGATAAATGCGCTGACCCTGGCGTAAAAACGGGATCAGGCTCAGGTTGCCAGCTAGATAGCCGTTATCTTCCCATACAAAACCGGTCAGGGGCATGGATATGCTACCCGCCATGACCGTGGCCCACCGCAGGTAGCGCGTGTTGCGGGCAGCCGAGCGCATATGCTGGATGTAGCGCCTTCCATCTGGATCCAGTGTTTCGGCGAAACATTGTTCCACCAGGTTAGCAACCGCGTTCAAATCTCGACCGAGATCGAAAGGACGCAGATGGTCAGAAGAGTGGGTTACAGATCTCGAAATGGCAGTCATACTTAGGCCGGTTTATCTCGGATCATATTCTATCATTTCTGCTGATTGCGAGTTTTCCGCGCAATTAACAGAAAAACAAATTCAATTCCTTGTCTCGTTTATCAAGTGGGTTCGCCGTGCTAATTGTCCCATTTTACCCTAGAGTGTTCCTATTGCAACGACAGAATCGCACCTGCTTTGCCAACCCGCTTATCTAATCTTCATAATTCCTTTAAATCTTTTTGTTATACTGAATTGATTGTGTTTATAATTCATAAAACGCGTATCGGCGCTCTGCTTGGATTGCTGTTCTCGCACACTTCCCTTTCTAGTACTTCGTTCTACTAATTTCCACAATTGCAATGATCAAAATCAAACCGTTGGTCTTAGTTGTTGATGATGATATCAAAACGGTTGACTTGATTAGGCTATACCTGGAAAAAGATGGATACCGGGTGCTGGCAGCCTATGATGGGCGCCAGGCATTGGAGATCGCCCGAGGAAAACTACCCGGATTGATCATTTTGGATCTTATGCTGCCCAGGATAGATGGGCTGGATGTCTGCCGCATTATACGCTCCGAATCAAAAGTGCCCATCATAATGCTTACCGCTAAATCCACAGAGGACGATAAGCTGTTAGGCCTCGATCTCGGGGCTGATGATTACGTCACCAAACCCTTCAGCCCGCGCGAGTTGGTTGCCCGGGTACGGGCGGTGCTGCGGCGCGCCAGTACGGAGGAAGAAGCCGGGCCGCCTGAACTGAGTTATGGGGATCTGGTTGTAGATTTCGTACGCCACCAGGCTCGCCTGGCTGGTGAGCCAGTCCATTTGACTCCTAAGGAGTTTAAGCTCCTAGAGACCATGATGAAGCAACCCGGCAGGGTTTTTTCCCGCCTGGAGCTGCTCGAGCATGCCTTTGGTTTCGACTATGGCGGCTTTGAGCGCACTGTGGATGTACATGTGATGAATCTGCGTAAGAAAATCGAGCCAGACTCCTCCAGCCCCAGCTACATCCAGACTGTACATGGGGTGGGTTATAAGTTCGAGGGATCCTGCGATGTTCAATAGCCTGCGTGTTAGGTTGCTCCTGACTTTTATCATCGTGGTCACTGTTGCGGTTGGTACAGTGGCAATATTCGCCAGCCGCTCCACTACCAGCGAGTTTCGTCGCTCCGTTGAGGTTATTTTAGATTACCCTAATTTCAACCTCGAAACGAAAATCAATGCTATTAATAAATATCTAGCCCAGCACAGAGGCGAACGCCAGATTTGGGATGATATCCAAACCCTGCTTGATCGCATGGGCAGGACTAGCCGAGCTCGTTTTGTCATGGCTGACCTGGATGGCAATGTCATAGCTGATTCAACCGGCGAGTTGTTGGGGTCTAAGATCGATACAATGCGTTCTAAACCTTTTGCAGCCTTCTTGATCGAGGGCAAGGCCGTCCTCACTTATCTGGTACCCCTACAAGACAGCAGTCTTGAAGCCATTGAGTCCCGCTTTACCAGCTCGGTCAACCGCTCGTTATTAGTGGCTATTGGCGCAGCCGGGTTGGTCGCCTTGCTGCTGACCTTACTGTTATCCCGAAGTCTGCTGCGTCCGATCGATGCGCTCACCTCCGCCGCTCGTGGCATGGAGAGAGGGGATCTCAGCCGCAGGGTATCGGTGCATACCAGTGGGGAGCTGGGTGAGCTGGCCAAAGCTTTCAACGCCATGGCTGATGGCCTGGCACGTATGGAGCAACTACGCCGAAACATGGTCACTGATGTGGCTCACGAATTACGCACACCGCTCTCTAACGTGCGAGGTTATCTGGAGGCGCTGTTGGATGGACTTATCGAACCCAAGCCTGAAATCATCGCCTCTTTGCACGAAGAAGCCATGCTGCTAAATAGACTGGTGGATGACCTGCAGGAATTGGCGTTGGCTGAGGCTGGTCAGCTCAATCTGGTGCTGCAACAAATTCACATCGAAGAAGTCGTCGAGAAAGCCGTATACCCGATGAAACCCCAGGCGAGCGAAAAAGGGTTGCGGGTTGAAGTCGATCTACCTCCCAGCCTGCCGGATGTTTATGTTGACGCTGGTCGTATGGTCCAGGTGCTCAGAAACCTTTTGACCAATGCCATTACCAATACGCAGCCTGGCGGTGAAATCCGCCTCTCGGCTAAAGCTTCAGATTCTCAGGTTGAGATCAGCGTGCAGGACACCGGCATAGGCATTGCTCCTGAGCACTTGCCTTACGTCTTTGAGCGTTTCTATCGGGTGGACAAATCGCGAGCGCGTCTAACCGGCGGCGCCGGACTAGGTCTGTCCATCGTCAAACAGCTGGTCGAAGCTCAAGGCGGGCAGGTGGGTATTGAATCGGTGGTCGGTGAAGGCACAAGGGTTGTTTTCACGCTGCCGGTCGCGCCCAGAAGACCTCCAACTGGGTAAATCCTACAAATATTTATCCAGCAAGGCAAAGGAAATTACGATCAGTTATCTGCTCCACAGGCTGATTAACAGCTAGCCCTGTCGCTGGTGCACTTTTTCGGTTTTGCCTATACCCATCTCGTCCGACCTTTGAGCAGCTTGCGTAATCCCTACCTGGCGGCGGTTGACCAACCTACCTCACTCTGGCCTGCTTATCTGGAATATCTATGGGTGAAAGTCCCGCTTTGTGTTTGGAGCCAACCCGACTTGTTTTGCTCTTTCACCCTGCGCCGAGGTGCCACTCTGGCTGGCGAAGATGTCGGATCAAGACTAAAAAAATCAACGGTGGTGCGCTGGCTCCGGGTCGGCTGTACGCATCTAATGGGCATGGAGATTTGTACATGATCGAAAAAGCCCAGCCCTGAGTTACCTCCCAAAGAAATTATCTATAGCCCCTTGCGCCCCTAGCCATCAGGCTTTAAAATATCTCAAACAATTGTTCTGATCTGCCGGATTTCCATCCGGTTTTTGTATCCATTCTCAAGGCGAATATATGTCCCTGGATTTTCAGCAAATACGTGACCAAGTCCAGCAATTGGGGGAGAATGCGGCTGGACGTGAGAAACGTCTGCAAGGGCTGCGAGAAAAGGCGGGCGCCCTGCTGGAAAGCTACGCGCAAGACCTTGAGCCTTTGCGTCACAAGGCCGAACGGACGGCGCGCCAGCACGACCCCTCCTTGCGCTGCGCCCTGCCTGTCGAAGGACCCCTCGACGGGCAATTCTCTATACTTGCACTGCCTGAAAAAGCCACCCTCCTGGCAGCGGATGGTTCTCAGATCATCCCGGATCGCCATGCCGAGGTGGAATTTGGTCTCATCAATGTTGGTGCTATCCAGATGATATATGGAGCTCCGCAGGCGCCGAGCACTCATGTGTTCAGCCGCCTGTTCTACGGCGACGACCTCTACAACCATACGGGCGCCCTCTCTGAGGCCACCATTGCCCTGAGGCGCGACCTGGGTGAGCGAAAGCTGTTGGCGGAACTGGCCGCCCAGGCTGATCCGCCCGTGATCACTTTCACGGACGGGCTGCTGGAGATTTACGGGCCGCGTGACCTTGATAGCGAGGAGGCCTCCGAGTTCCAGAAAAGCCTGTCGGAGTACCTGGAGGTGCTCGCCAGCATGCAGGAGCTCGGGGTGACCACCGCCGGCTACGTGGACAAACCTGGCACCGCCCTGGTCGTCCGTCTGCTGGAGGTAGCATTGACCCCTGAAATAGAACTGGCGGACATCAAGCGCCTGCACCCCCTGCGGGGCGTATTCGATATCGATCTTTATAAGGATCTCTTGGAAGTAGGCGCCCGGTCGCCGGTCTTTGCCGTGCAGTCACCTTCGGCCAAGGTTTATACTGGCGATCTGGCTTTACACTTCTTCTATATCAATGTAGGACGGGAGGGGCATCCCTGGCTGGCGCGTGTCGAAATCCCCGCCTGGGTAGCGAGAAACACCGACATGTTAAATAATCTCCACCCAATACTCGTACATCAATGCCGGGTGGTGGGAACGCGCCCTTATCCCTATCTTTTGCATCGCGCTCACGAAACCGCCATCGTCACCCTGCAAGAGAAGGAACAAGTCACCCAGATGATCACTATGGAACTGCGCCGTCATGGTGTGAATCTTTTAGGTCTATCACAAAAACAAGGTCTGAAAGACTTGCCAGGTAAGACCCGCCTGTAAACCAGCCATCCCTGCTGGTTTTGAGCAGATATGGACCACTAAAAAATTAATTCGATACCGGGTTTAGATCACGGAGGTTTGGGAGGATGATGGATAGCATCGAAATCGGACGTTTGTTGCGGGCCACTACCAACAGCTTTGTTGTAGGGTGCCGCGTCTCCCAATTGACCACGCCCTCTTTCGGAGCGCTGGTGAGGGTACCTTTGGAGGATGATTACCAGATTTACGGTTTGATCCACGATATCCATATAGAAGACGATGGGTTGGTGCGCCAGCTGGTCACCGCCGAGGGTATCAGCGAAGCTATCCTAGCCGATAATCGCCTGAACCGCAATGTCCCGGTCGAGATGGGCGTGCTCACCCTCGGTTACCGGCAAGGTGGGCGTATCTCTCACCTGTTGCCGCCTCGCCCGCCGCTCAGCCTGGATGTGATTTATGCCTGTAGCGACCAGGAAATCTGCCACTTTACCAGCGCCGGTCGTTTTGGCTACTTTCGGCATATCCTGCGGGCAAACGAATTACCGACCGGAGAATTGCTGGCAGCTCATTTACAACAAGCTCAGGCCGCCCATAAAACCTGCGGAGACCCTGCCTGGGTTCAGTCCGCTACCCGGGAGCTGATCATTTTGCTGCGCGATGATTATCCCAATCTAATAAGTGTACTGGGCGCTTTGAGTGATGTTCTGAGGTTTTAATCACAAAACGCACAAAGGGGAAGGAATGTCTTTATTAATTTTCTAAAAATATCCTCGTGTATTTTGGCCTTCTTTGTAGTAGAAAATGAAATTCAATGGAGACATCATGGCTGATAGTCGTGAAATGATCGGTTATGTTGTGGGCGGTGGGTTGAAAGAGAACCTGCGTGTGCGCCTGACCGTGCCGTCCCACACCGTGCAGGAGGGAGCTTTTGTAGTCATCGAGAGCGGGGAGAGGCTCTTCTACGGATTAGTGACCGATATGCAGTTGGGCGCTACAGACCCGCGTTTCGCTGATGAACAAAGCGAAGAACGCCTGCCTGCGGAGTTAGCTGGCCTACTACACGGGCAGACCTTGTACACTAACCTAGAGGTCATGCCAGCTTTGATGATGGAGCGTGGCCCTGCATTGGACAGCGCCGAATATACTAAATGGCGTGAATCTATAGACCTGGGGCTGCGAGATGAGCCGTGGCCACTCCCGGTCAAAAGCGTGCCCCCCCATCACGCCCCAGTGAGGTTGGCTGGCTCGGGCGACATTGCCGAGATCTTCGGTAAATCTGGTAAAAAAGGTAATTTCGTCATCGGCTATACCCGTGAGCAGGATCACCCTGTCTGTCTAAATCTAGACCGTTTTGTACAGCGTTCCTCAGGCGTCTTTGGTGCCACTGGCACCGGAAAATCTTTCCTCACGCGTCTGGTGCTGGCCGGGTTGATCCATTACAACTGCGCCTCTGTGCTTGTCTTTGACATGCACAACGAATACGGCCTGGATGACACCGCCTCCGATACGGGCGAGCGGGTCATCGGCTTGAAGACCAAGTTCTCAAGCAAGGTACGAGTGGTGGGATTGGGCCAGGGTGCCCAAATCCGTAGGATGAACCCTGATTTCAACCTGGAGGTTGCCACGCGCGATATACAACCCGAGGATATCGAAATGCTCACCGGTGAACTAAATTTGCGCGAAACCACCCCTACCACACTTGATGCGTTGGTGGCAACCTTTGGCCGCGATGATTGGTTTAGATCATTCAGGGAACTTAAACCAGGGGCGGTGATAGAAAGCGAAGATGGCAAGAAAATGCCGGCTCCAGATAGTGTCGAAGCATGGGCTTTTCGATCTGGTGTCCACCCGGAGGCTGCTAAGGGTCTGCACTCGAAACTCGGGCCTTTATTCCGTAAACCTTATATTGTTGAATATCCAGCAGCTGATTCTATTAGCGAGATAATCAAAGCCCTCGAAGCTGGCCAGCACGTGGTGCTCTCCTTTGGACGGTTCGAGAGCGACCTGGATTACCTGCTGGTCAGCAACCTGCTCACCCGCCGAATCCGCCAAGCTTGGGAAACGCGTACCAACGAATTCCGCAGCAAAGGTGAAAAAGAACCGCGCCCTTTGGTGATCGTTTTGGAAGAAGCCCACAAGCTGCTCAACCGCGAAATGGCTGCTCAGACCACTTTTAGCACCATCGCCCGGGAATTGCGCAAGTATTACGTCACATTGCTGATCGTTGACCAACGTCCTTCCCAGATTTACGACGAAGTCATGTCCCAATTAGGGACACGTATTTCGGGCTGGCTGGGCGATGATGATGACATCCGTGCCGTTCTCTCGGGCCTGGCAGGAAGAGATTCTCTGAGGGGTATGCTGGCTCGCCTGCAGCCCAAGGAGGAGGTGTTGCTATTGGGTTGGGGTGTACCGATGCCACTACCGGTGCGCTCGCGCCGCTATGATGAAGCCTTCTGGCAGGATTTGCTTGGTAAGAAGGATCGAAAGCGCGGCGAGGATGAAATCCTTAAGGAACTGGGGTTTGATTTAAACCGTGAGATATAAGAATACCTCTGCCGTTGTGCCCAAGACAATTAAAAAAGGTTTTAGGATAATCATATAAGAAAGAAACCGGCAAGTATCTACCGATGAAGTATGTCTCACTCTACAATGGCTTTAAAATCCCGGTGTTGGGTTTGGGCACCTGGGGTATGGGTGGCGGCATGTCCCCGAATTATGCCCAGGATGAAAAGGTAATCGCTGCCATCCAGGTCGCTCTGAAATTAGGCTACGCTCATATCGATACCGCCGAAATGTATGCTGATGGCCATACCGAAGAGTTGGTCGGCAAAGCGATCAAAGGCTTTCCCCGCCGAGATCTCTTTATTACTTCCAAGGTATATCACACTCGCCTGCGCTATCAGGACGTGCGCACTGCTCTGGAAGGCAGCCTGAAGCGGATGGGAACAGATTACCTGGATCTTTACCTGATCCACTGGCCCAATAGCCGGGTGCCTCTTGAGGAGACTTTTAAAGCCTTAAACGAACTGGTTGATGAGGGTCTGGTCAGATACCTGGGGGTATCCAACTTTAACCTGATCCAACTGCAAAGAGCCATCAATTTGTGTCACACTCCACTGGTTACCAATCAGGTGCCCTATAGTTTGTATGATCGCAAATATGTAAATAATGGCGTCCTGGCGTACTGCCAGGATCACGATATCTTGCTGACCGCTTATACCCCTATTGAAAAGGGGCGGGTTTCCAGAGATAAGCGGCTTAAACACATGGCTGCCAGGTATGCAGCAACACCGGTACAAATTGCCCTGGCCTGGTTGATCCAACAGTCAAATGTGATCGCTATCCCCATGTCCACCAACAAGGCGCATCTTGAAGAGAACTTGGGAGCACTGGAGGTTGAGCTTTCGGCAGATGCCCTGAGAGCTCTAGATCAGTTTTGATGAGATTGCAGTCGCATTTCCCGGCACCGCTCGAAATGACCTATAATCGCCATGGACATCTGTTTGTGACCAAAGGAGCTCAAAGATGACCGATATTATTCTCCTCGCCACGTCCCGCGGTCTGGTAGTATGTCAACGTCAGGGCGCTGCCTGGACCGAGCTACGCCGCAATCTGAGTGACCAGCCAATCACCAGCGTCATTGCCCGTCAAGGCGTCATCATAGCGGGTACAAGAAATGGCGTATTCCGTTCCGATGACCTGGGCCAGTCCTGGTATCAGACAAGCGAGGGACTGACTATTAAGCATGTACGCTGGTTGGCCTACCACCCGGATATCCCCGACTATGAATTTGCCGGTACTGAGCCAGCCGCCATATTCCTTTTGCAGGACGGCGCCAAAACCTGGCGAGAGTGCCCCGAAGTGGCGGAAATGCGCCGGGAATATGGCTGGTCGTTACCTTATTCTCCTGAGGCTGGCTGCGTGCGCGGCTTTGCCTTCCACGGTCAGTGTGCTTACGCCGCCGTCGAGGTCGGCGGGGTGCTGATGTCCAACGATGGTGGGGAAACCTGGAGGCAGGCCGAGGGCAGCCGCGGCGGTCCCAGCCTCAACCCTAGGAGGGATTTCGTGCATTCCGATGTGCACTCCATTGCGGTCCATCCCAGTTCGCCAGACCATGTGGTTGCTCCGACAGGTGGAGGTCTGTATCGCTCCAGCAACGCAGGCACAACCTGGAAGCATCTTTACCCGGCGTGCTATTGCCGGGCGGTCTGGCTTGACCCTTTCGATCCCGACCATATGGTGCTCGGCCCAGCCGATGGAGTCGACCGGAACGGCCGCATCGAGCGCACCTTTGATGGTGGCCGCACCTGGCAACTCGCCTCTGATGGACTGCAAGTCCCCTGGCGGCGTCATATGGTCGAACGCTTTGTGCAGCTGGAAGGGCAGCTGCTGGCGGTGCTTTCCAATGGCCAGCTGCTGGCTGCACCTCTGGAAGGGCTTCATTGGCAGCGGATTTTACCTGAAGTGCAGGGCGTTGTTGCAGTGACCGGGATGCACTCGTGAGAGGGTTGTTGAGAAGCTCCCATCTCTCCTTCGACTTTTACCTTGTTCAGGAATTCCGCAGGTAGAGGTTTTGCTAGGGGTTGAGAAGAGTCTCTCCACCCAAAACCTCCAGTCAGATTCATCCAAAGGAAAAGCCCTGTTTATGGTGATCATCACTAATCTAAAGGTGAGTTATGCAGAGTTTGGAGAATAGAACCGCTATCATAACTGGCGGCGGCACTGGCATTGGTCGCGGCCTTGCCCTGGCGCTGGGGCGCTCTGGGTCTCAAGTGGTCATCTGTGGGCGGCGTAAAGTTCCATTGGACGATACTATTCAGACCATCTGGCAGGCTGGCGGTATCGGGTTGGCCCTCCAGGCGGATGTCTCCCAGGCCGACCAAGTGGACCAGGTGGTAAAGACCGCCTTGCAGGAATATGGTAAGGTTGATATCTTGGTCAATAATGCCGGCATCGATGGCGGTGCTCCTATACACACGCACGATATCGATTCCTGGGATCACGTCTTAGCGGTGAACCTGCGAGGACCTTTCCTGATGGCACGGGCTGTATTGCCTCAGATGAGGGCTAAAAGAGGGGGGCATATCATCAATATAAGCTCCGAATCCGGGCTAGAATATTACACTGGGGATGGCGCTTATGGAGTCTCTAAACACGCTCTCAATGCACTAGGAGAGTACATCCAGCGCGAGAACCAGGATTACGGTATTCGCGTAGATACGGTCTGTCCGGGTATGGTGGTTACTGAAATGACAGAGAACTCGCCGGGTCTGGATCACTCCAAATGTCTTTACCCAGAAGACATTGCTGACCTAGTGATCTGGCTGCTAACCCGCCGGCCTAACCTAAAAATCGGACGACCGCTTCTCATCCAGACCATGGAAAATCCATGGGAATAGGTGTCATGAAACTGGCAACTTTGTGTTATCTCAAACGAGACGGTAAAACGCTCATGATCCATCGCGTCAAGAAGCAAGACGACATGCACGCCGGCAAGTGGAATGGCTTGGGTGGAAAACTGGAGCCTGGCGAGACCCCGGAAGAATGCGCCGTCCGGGAAATTCGCGAGGAATCGGGCCTGATAGCTCGGAATCCGCTCTTAAAAGGGGTGCTTACTTTTCCAAAATTTTTCAACGATGAAGATTGGTATGCCTTCGTCTTTGTGGTATATGAATTTGAAGGCCGACTGATCGATTCCCCAGAAGGGATTCTCAAGTGGGTTGACGATTCTGAATTGCTTGACCTGCAGCTGTGGGAGGGCGACCGCGTTTTCCTGCCCTGGCTGTATCAACCCGGTTTCTTTTCGGCCAAGTTCATCTACCAGAACGGTGAGCTTCTGGATTACGGATGGACCTTCCATGAACCGTGAACAGCTGCTCGCGCAATTGGTCGGCATGATCCTGTCTATCCAGTGGCCTCATCCGATCAGGGTGGCGGTTGACGGCATCGATGCGGCCGGTAAAACCAAGCTTGCCGATGAGCTGGCCGCCCGGATTGAGATGCGCGGCCGGGCTGTCCTCCGCGCCTCCCTGGATGGTTTTCACCGACCGCGCGCCATGCATTATCGTCGGGGTCGCCATTCGCCTGAGGGTTATTACTACGATTCTTTCAACTACACTGCATTGAAGGACTCCCTGCTCATACCGCTTGGCCCAGGAGGAGATCGCTGCTGCCGGTTAGCAATCTTTGATTTCAGGACGGATTCTCCTGTCTATACATCATTTCAAGAGGTGCCAGCGGACGCGGTATTGCTCTTTGACGGTGTTTTCCTACAGCGTCCTGAATTGGTTCCCCACTGGGATTATCGAATTTTCTTAGAAGTGGATTTCAATGTCGCTTTACAGCGCGCCCTCCAGCGAGACGAGCGGCATTTCACCTCTAACCCGGCGCTGCTGGAGCGCTATGAGCAGCGTTATTTTCCCGGACAGTATATCTACTTACATACTGTTCGCCCACGGCGCAGTGCGCATATCCTAATCGACAACAACGATCCTGCCAATCCCTTTATCCTATGAGAGAGACAAACCCTGTCTACCCCCTTTCCGCTGTGCGCACTTTGGCTTTACAGGCTCAAGGCTTAACCGCGCCGCTTGAACGAGGGACCGCCCCGACCTCCGATGAGATCTATCAAATCGTCGAACAGCTGGGTTGTGTCCAGATTGACACCTTGCAAATGGTCCAGCGCAGCCACTACCTGGTGCTGTGGAGTCGCCTGGGAGCCTATGACCCCACCGATCTCGACCACCTGGTATACCAGCCCGGTCAGCGCTGTCTCTTCGAAGGCTGGCAGCACGCGTCTAGCCTCATACCCTTAACGGAATACCGCTACCAGATGCCCCACCAGCGCAGGCTACGAGAAGAGCCGGGTAAGTGGTTCCAGGATTGGCTTTCAAACCCCCAGCACGCTGCCCTCTTGCCTGATGCATTAGAACGTATCCGCCAGAAGGGCGCCGTACGGGCCGGCGATTTTAAATACGATGGCCCAAAACGTGGCAGCTGGTGGGATTGGAAGCCGGCCAAAGTGGCGCTCGAACACCTCTACGCATATGGCGACCTGATGATCGCGGGGCGAATTAACTTTCAGCGCGTCTATGACCTGACCGAGCGGGTGCTGCCCGATTGGGTGGACACCAGCGAGCCAACCCGGGAGGAGCGTGACCGCTTCTGGGTTGAACGGGCTGCCCGGGCGCTGGGTGTCTTCCAGCCCTTTCAGGTCGCCGAATACGCTTTCATGAAGCGCACCCACGTAAGACCTTATGTGGAAGAAATGCATGCTGAGGAAGTCTGCCTGCCTGTCAAAGCCCACTTGGCAGATGGAAAAGTGCATACTCTGATGGTACACCGCGAAAACATATCGCTTCTTGAGCAGGCAGCTGATGGTGGCATCTTGCCCGGACATACCACATTCCTCAGCCCATTCGATAATCTTTTTTGGGCGCGAGGCCGCAGCGAGGCTTTCTGGAATTTCACCAATGTCTTGGAAGCTTATAAACCGGCGAGCCAACGAATCTGGGGTTATTTTTGCCTGCCAATTTTGCATAAAGACCGCCTGGTTGGGCGTTTTGACCCTAAACTGGAACGCGGAAAGGGACTCCTGCGCCTGAAAGCCCTTTTCCTTGAGCCCGGCATTGAGTTAGAAGGTGAGTTGGTAGCCGCTCTCGCTGAAGCCATGAGGAATTTCCTGGCATTTCATGGTGCCACCGACCTTACCATTCAAGCCAGCAACCCCTCATATTTTGGTGAGAAATTGTTGGCTGCACTATAATTGAACCCTGTTCCCTAGAAACCATTATCTTCTCAAGAAATTTCCGGGAAATATTTACCCTTATTTTCGAATTGGTTAAGCGATGATTGCCTGTGAATATCACCTATGTCACTGTTGAGGTGCTTATCGCGCTCGCCTCTGGTTGCTGCGATCCTTCGTTGGATGTTTGCTCATATGAGTTTTGTTATTCCTATAAAACGAATCGGTGAGACCGAAACCCTCACTGCCTTCTTCCATCCTGATCCGAGTTATCCTGTGCATATCCTGATTGTGCCCAGGCAGGCGGTCGCAAGCTTTAAAGAAGCCGATAATTTGCCGCCGGCTTTCTGGGTCGACCTGGTGCGGGCCGTTCAGGAGTTGGTCGCGGAATTTGATTTAGAACGCTGCGGTTACCGTCTGATCGTCAATGGAGGTAAGCACCAGGAATTCCCTTATTTACACTTCCATTTGATCTCACAAGATGGGGAGTGATTACCGGTTTTGATATTTGTTCTTTAGTTTGTAAGGGTGAGAGGGGTTGACCTTAGGAGGAATGCCAATCCGCTTTGAGTTTCCAAAGTCATTTTCTAGGTCATTATGTAGAGCAAGTTCAACAGCCCAGAAAGGTTTCGCCGGGAGCTGGGTCTGAAGTACTCCTGGTTATCTCGCTCCTGATTTGTTGATTTCTGCCGAAGAGGCTTGCGAGATAGGGAGGCCTTCACCAGACGAGCCTCACTTGAGGTGGCTGGTTAGAGCCGCCCCCCTTTTTTTGAGGATAGATGGACTGCATAATTCCTCAGCGTTTATTTTCGATAATTTTGGTAGATCCCCAACACCTTATCGGCATAATAATAGCCAACGTCTCTAGGCCCGTAATATCTGAGAGCTTCTTTGATGTCGCCATACTTCGCTACCAATCCCGCTAGCATGGTTGTCCCGTACTTGATATTGAATTGGGGGTCTTGGAGCTCGCCAATCGTGGGTCGACCGGCAAAACAGGGGCCGTTCTTACATACAAATGAGGCGGCAACGCCGTCGCTAGGCATCACCTGCATTAATCCCACAGCACCGCTGGCAGAGTATGCCTCTGGATTTCCCCCACTTTCTTGCCAGATTAACGCCGCAATCAGGTCCGCCTCCAGGTTGGTTTTTTTGGCGTACTTTGTAATCAAGTCACACCATTGGCGGACCTTATCAGGAAATTTTTTACTAAGACTGCACTTACCCTGACCGCTCTTATCCTCTGTGCTGGCTTTATCTTGACTCTCAGCCTCAATATTTACTCCTCCTGACTGGTTGTTCTCTTGGGTGGTCAAAGATGAAGCCGCTGCAATAGAGGCATTTAATTCAATCGAGGCTGGGCTCGCCATGTTCACTGGCAGACTGGCGCCCGCAGTGACCAAGAATGCGAACACGGCCAGGATCAGGCTGCCGAAGATGGCGCCGGGGAATACCAATTGCTGTGCTGATCCCATAGAACCTCCATTTCAGTTGCAATTGACAAGAATCCGATGCCACGATAAAATAGCACACATGTTCTATTTTGTCAAGAACAATCGTTCTGAAATTGCCTCTTGACAAATGAGAACAAATGTTCTATATTATGGTTAGTTCATTGCAATGCATCTGGCTGGAGATTCCAGTGGACCTTAGCCAGGTACCTGAAGTCAATCTATCTATTGAATGATTGTTTACCTTATCAGGGATGGCGTCTTGTTCTCTGGTGTGAGTCATGGTTGACCCGTCAATTCACACCACCGCCCGAGACGATATCTTTCAGGAGGCACAGTATGAATACCCCTCATAAACGCAGTCAAAATATGGGCGCTCTGCTCAGCAGCTTTCGGTTGCAACGTGGCCTAGCATTCGGCGTGATCATCATCACTGCCCTGCTGGCGTTTGAGATTTTTAATTACAGTACCACCGATTTCGCCCTTTCTGATTTACTCGGTAATCCGGAATTTGCCGGCATCCGCTGGGCTACCATCTTGGCGATCGCCTTTTGCGGCATCGATTTTGCCGGTATTGCTCGTCTGTTCACACCCGAGGAAGGTGAAGACGAACCTGCCGAAGTTTGGTATCTCTTCGGTGCCTGGTTGCTGGCGGCTACCATGAATGCCATGCTTACCTGGTGGGGTGTCTCCATCGCCATCCTCAACCACGAGACTCTTGGGAACGCTGTCGTCTCTCGCGAGACTCTCTTGCGGGTGGTGCCTATTTTCGTGGCGATTCTGGTGTGGCTGATCCGGGTATTGATTATCGGTACCTTCTCGGTTGCCGGGGATCGTCTCTTCAGCCAGGCTGAATACCGCCTGGGCCGCAACCAATTGCCCTCCGCCAGGGCTTTCCGCTCGCTGGCAAACCGCTCGGCGTTGCCTTCCAATCCGTCCAGAGCGGCTGCGACGAACACCTCTTATTATCGCCCTGCTCCCAAACCTGCGCCTCAACCCGAGTCGGCCTATTCGCGGCCTGAACCTACTTACCACCCTGTCTCCATGAGTGCCCGGCCAGGTGGTAACGGAGGAAGCGGTCATCCATCCAGTTTGAAGACCAGGCGTTAGGACAGCTGCTCCTTTGTGATTCTTTGGAGTATGTCTGTCACATCGAGGGGGTAGTATTTTGACTATAGGACAACCCCCGGAGTTCCTTCCGGGGGTTGTCTCCGACGGGTTATTATTTCAAGGTTCGTTGCTGGTTGCCGGTTGACTCACGCAATCCCCTTCGGATAGCGGTAGCCAAACGCAGAACGTCGTCCCCTGGCTCTCCCTTGAGTCAACCTCTATTCTGCCCCCATGGTTGCGAATAATCCAATAAGCAATCGAAAGTCCCAAACCATATCCTTTGCCATCTCTCGAACGGGTTCGCGATTTCTCCCCGCGATAAAATCGCTCAAACACATGGGGTAAGTCTTCCGTTGGAATGCCAAGACCGGTGTCGCTCACGGTTAGCTTGGCTTGGTTCCCCACCTTTCCTAAGCCGAGTACAATTTCGCCTCCAGCTGGGGTGTAATTAATAGCGTTGCCAATTAAATTGAGCAGCACTTGCTTGAGGCGATCCTGGTCACCGCAAACCAACACCTGGTCGATATCGCCCAGGCGTAAGCTCAAGCGATCGCTGGCCAACACGCGCATTTGCTGCATGGCTTCAAGAAGCAAGGTGTCCAGTTCCACCATGCGCCAATCAAGTGGGATTTTTCCAGATTCAGCCTGTGCCAGCAAGAGCAGGTCGCCAACCATACGGGTCAGGCGATCTACCTCGCTCTCAATCCCGCTTAATGATTCATCGTCTGAATCGCCTATCCGCCGCATCAGGTCCACATTGCCTTTGATCACTGTCAGAGGAGTGCGCAGCTCATGCCCCACGTCAGCCAGAAAGCGGCGCTGGGTGTTGAATAAATTCTCCAAACGGCTCAGGGTCTGGTTGAACGCGTTGATCAGCTGACCGACCTCGTCATTTGATGGCCCCTGGTAAAGGATCCGGCGTGAGAGGTCATCAGCGCGTGTGATCTGCATGGCGGTATCGGTTACTTGTTGGAGCGGGGATAGAGCGCGCGCCGTGCTCAACCAGCCAGCTAGGCCAGCTAGGGATATCGCAATCAACGATCCTACTATAAGAACAGTCAGCAAAGTGTTGCGGGTAGCGTCGGCCACTCCGAGATTAGTCGCCAGTTGCAGGGTGCCGACTGGCCGGTTACCCAGCTGCATTGGAACGGTTAACACGCGTAGATGGACACCCTGTATGCGCACATCTCGGATGACTGGTTTGGTTGATTGTAATTCGGCAGGATCGAGTGGTTGTTTGAGCTGGATATTTGATGATTGTAGTTCCCCATCTCGGCCCCAGACTTGTACGAAAACATCACCGGTAATATCCAGGGACGGTAAGTGAAGCACGTTGAGATTGCCGATTTCTTCAACAGAAATCTCTTGGCGGAGATCCTCAAAGGTTTGGATCAGAGTCTCGTCCAGCTGATTGACCAGAAATACACTGACCAACCCATAGATTGCAATACCAAAGATGAGCAGTATCCCACCTAACAAGGAAACATACAACAGAGTTAGACGGGCACGTAATGACATATAGATATTATCCGGGTTCGCGCAGCACGTAACCCATACCGCGCACCGTATGAATCAGGCGATCTTCCCCTTCGGCTTCTAATTTCTGGCGCAAATAGCGGATATAAACTTCGATGATATTGCTCTCGCCGCCAAAGTCATAACCCCAAACACGATCAAAAATCATGTCCCGCGTAAGAACCTGGCGAGGGTGACGCATAAAAAGTTCCAGCAATTCATATTCTTTGGCAGTGAGCGAAATAGTGCGTTCACCCCGGTAGGCCTGGCGGGTGCCAGTATCGAGGGACAAGTCAGCAAAACGAAGCACCTGTGGCCGGCTGGGTTGGGCACGCCGTAGTAATGCCCGGATGCGCGCTAATAATTCATCCAGGTTGAATGGCTTTATCATATAATCATCCGCACCCATATCTAACCCTAAGACGCGGTCGTTAACTGTATCCTTGGCCGTCAAAATTAATATTGGTATCGGGCCACCTGCTCGCAAGCGTCGGCATACCTCTAACCCGTCGATGCCAGGCAACATCAGGTCTAAAACCACTAAATCTGGGGGATTGTCCCGGGCCAATGCCAATCCCGATTGGCCCTCAGCAGCCGTGTCTACCTGGTAACCTTCATAGGCCAGACCACGGCGCAGGAATTTCAAAATGGCTTCATCATCTTCAATAATTAATATTCGTGAGCTCATAAACCCTCCATCTTCTAAAATGGCAGGGACAAGTTTTATAAATTACTTGTCATTCCATGAATATACCACAGGCAGGGAAAAGAAAAAAGGCCGCCTGAAAATGCGGCCTTGTGGGATGTCCTTTGCAAAGCTATGCAACTTCGATAACGGCGCCAGCGGCTTCAAGTTTGGATTTGGCATCGTTGGCGGCTTCCTTGCCGACACTTTCCATTACCTTGGCGCCAGAGGTTTCTGCTAGTTCTTTAGCCTCTTTCAATCCAAGGCTGGTTAGCTGGCGAATGGTCTTGATAACCTCAATTTTCTTAGGACCGGTTTCTTTGATGATCACATCAAATTCTGTCTTCTCTTCCTCGAGTTCAGCAGCTCCGGCGGCTGAGGTAGGTGCCACCGCTGCCATTGCTACCGGTGCAGCTGCGGAAACACCCCACTTCTCTTCTAATTGTTGGACGAGTTCAGCAGCTTCGAGCACAGAAAGAGAACTCAGTTGCTCGATAATTTTTTCAAGATCGGCCATTTTGACATACTCCTTTTGACAGATATTAACAATTTGTGTTCAGTGTGCAATAACAAATGTATCGTAAATTTTTATGGCTTTACCCGCAAATCAAGGGGTCATGCATTTGCTGGCGCGGCCTCTTTATCGGCATAAGCTTTAATTACAGAAGCGAGCTGACGGGCCGGTTCTGCGAGGGTGCGGGCCAGCTTGCTGGCTGGTGCCATCAGGGTGGCCAGTAATTGGGCACGCATGACAGGTAATGGGGGTAACTCTGCCAGTGCAATGATTTGCTGGGGGGTCACCTGCTGGGCATCTAGGAAGCCGCCTTTAATTTTTAGAGATTCAGCCGATTTGGCAAAATCTGCCATAGTTTTGGCTATTTTGGGCGCGTCCTGGAAAGCGAAACCTGCTGCAGTGCTACCTTCAAAATATTGGTCAGATGAGGGATAGCCTGCGTTTTCTAAAGCGATTCTTGCGAGGGTGTTTTTTATGACGTGAAATTCACCGCCAACCTCGCGGATTTTTCCGCGCAACTCTTCCATTTCCTTCATGGATAACCCTAAATATTCCGCCAGGAAAACTGCCCGGCTTTTGGTCAGCCAATCCTGGTATTGGGCGACAAGTTCATCTTTCTGCTTTTTGGTTATGGCCAAAGTGCTAACACCTCCTTTCTAATAAAAAAATCTTTGCCTTATACTGTTGCCGGGCAAAGACTCTCCTCTCCGCAGGTGCGGAAGTGTAGATGCATTGGAGTGGTCCTCACCTCGGCGGGAGATTAAGCCTCATGGCACCTGGCCAGGGGCTCCTGCTGTCTGTGGTGAAGCGTATCATCCGGTTGAAGCCGGTTGCAGGTCGAGTTCAAGACATCTTTAGATTAGCAATTGTATCCTATTGTCCCGTTGTTGCCCAGAGCGTTTCTATTCCAGTAACTCCATTGCTTGAGCCTGGATAGGGTCGACCTTTATCCCAGGACCCATAGTAGTGGTCAAGACTACCCGCTTCATAAATGTGCCTTTAGAGGAAGGCGGGCGGGCTTTCTTGATCGCGTCTAACAAAGCCGCCATATTTTCGTAAAGCTCCTTTTGGTCGAATGAGACTTTACCGATCGCTACGTGCAGATTGGCGGTTTTGTCGATGCGGAACTCAACTCGACCCGCTTTAGATTCTTCCACCACACGGGCGATATCATCTGCTGGTACTACCGTGCCAGCTTTTGGGTTGGGCATCAAACCGCGCGGGCCCAGGATACGCCCCAGGCGTCCGACTTTGCCCATCATATCTGGGGTGGCGATAGCCACATCGAAATCGGTCCAGCCGCCCTGTATTTTGTGGATGGTTTCATCATCATCCGCCACAATGTCTGCTCCTGCTTCACGAGCCAAAGAGGCCCCCTCACCCTGGGCGAAAACCAAGACTCGTACCGTCTTTCCCAAACCATGGGGTAGCACGACCACATCACGCACTTGTTGGTCGGCTTGGCGCGGGTCAACGCCCAGGCGCATGTGTACCTCGACGGTAGCATCAAAATTGGTATATGAGGTTTCTTTGGCGAGTGTAATGGCCTGCATTGGTTCGTATTGGCGATCGCGGTCTATTTTCGCAGCCATTTCTTGATATTTCTTTCCACGTTTACCCATCAGTGCTCCTTTGTGGTTCGAACGGGCGGTAAAACACCCTCCCACGGTTTGCTAATCTACGATTTGGATGCCCATATTGCGGGCGGTACCTTCAATCTGCCGCATGGCCCCTTCGATGTCGATGGCATTCAAGTCTTTCATCTTCTGTTCGGCAATTTCGCGAACCTGGGCACGAGTCACCTTGCCAACCTTCTCACGAGGGGGATTGGAAGACCCTTTTTCAACGCCAGCTGCTTTTTTCAACAATACAGAAGCTGGCGGTGTCTTGAGAATGAAAGTGAAAGATCCGTCAGTATAAACAGTGATCTCTGCGGGAATGATTTCTCCAGGTCGGTTTGCAGTGCGGGCGTTGTATTCTTTGCAGAAGGCCATTAAATTTATACCGTGCCCGGCCAGAGCCGGCCCGATCGGCGGTGCCGGGTTAGCTTTGCCAGCCTCGATTTGCAGACGTACGATTGCTTTAAGTTTCTTTGCCACAATTACTCTCCTTTGTGGTATTGGCGGGTGATCTGGTTGCACCCTCCCACTGATTTAAGCGACTCGTGTTTATCGATCTTCACGGCGCTTCAGGATGCCTGATATTTTCAGGCCTGCTAAAATCTGCTAAGTTTTTTCTACCTGTAAGAAGTCTAGTTCAACCGGCGTTTCTCGGCCAAAGAAGTTGACCATCACGCGCACCTTGGCTCGTTCCATATCGATTTCAGAAACAGTTCCGCGGAAATCGTTGAAGGGACCATCAACAATGCGGACGCGTTCACCCGGTTTGAAGGTTACTTTAATACGGGGCGCTTCTGCTTCCATGCGCTTGATGATCTGGGTTACCTCTTCAGGGCGTAATGGCGTGGGTGTGTTACCCATTCCAACGAAACCGGTCACCCCTGGGGTGTTCCGGACAACATACCAGGATTCTTCAGCCATGATCATATTGACCAGGATATATCCGGGGAATACACGCCGTTCAACCGTTCGCCGTTTACCCTCCTTGACTTCGATCTCTTCTTCGGTAGGGACGACGATGTCGAAAATTTTATCCTTCATCCCCATCGTCTCGATGCGCTGCTCCAGATTGTGGCGAACTTTGTTCTCGTAGCCAGAATAGCAATGCACCACGTACCAGGCGCGCCCATCATCCTCTTGTTCTATTTCAATCTCTGTCGCTGGCGTCTCCTCAGTGTCGTCAATACCTTCAATGATCTGGTCGATTTCTTCACTGAAGGTAAGAGGCTCTTCCTGATCGGTTGCCTCGGCAGATTGTTTGGGTTGTTCTTGCCCGTCAGTAATATCCATGGTCATCTATCCTACCATTGGTGAGCATTTATGCATTTTCCGCTACTGTATTTGCAATTACCTGGCGCGCTCATGTACCCAAAATAAAGGCGAAGAAGCGCGAATAAATCAGGTCTAATATTCCAAGGAAAGCGCTCATCGCGAAAATCACGATGATGACAATAACGGTTAAGTTGGTGGCTTCTTGTCGGGTCGGCCAGCTCACCTTGCGTAGTTCGCCAGTAGTTTCTCGCATATAACGCTGGATCGCATTTTGTTGTTTACGGGTCCCTTTTTTTTCGGCTTTTGCCACCTAAATCTCCTTCTGATGTAATATTTGGGAAACGTACCACCCAGATAAACACCACTCTTTCTTTAGTTACGGGCAAAACGCCGCCTCTGTGGACGGCGTTGCCCGATTTTAGGCAGGCCAGGTAGGACTTGAACCCACAACCGCTCGTTTTGGAGACGAGTGCTCTGCCAAATTGAGCTACTGGCCTGTGATTTTGGTCAACTGGTCAATAGAAGTCCAGTCAGGTATTTATTTATAATAAATTTTACCATGTTGCTTGCTGGCTTTCGAGCAACAGTTGGCCAATCGGCTATTTTGTCTCGCGATGTAACCGGTGTGTTCGGCAGCAAGGGCAATACTTATTTAGTTCTAAACGGCCCGGATCATTGCGACGATTCTTCTCGGTGGTGTAATTGCGTGATTTACACTCCGTGCATTCCATGGTTATCACCGGGCGAACACCTTTTTTAGAAGCCATAATTACACATCAGCACCAAATCCAAACCCGACTCAGTGCTACTCCTTTATTCCAAAATCTTAGTGATCACGCCCGCGCCCACCGTCAGGCCGCCTTCCCGGATGGCGAACTTGGAACCCTGCTCCAGGGCTACCGGCACGATCAACTGCACTTCCAGATTGACGTTGTCTCCGGGCATCACCAT
>DAOUET010000008.1:0-1535 GCA_034430155.1 Anaerolineales bacterium | reverse complement strand
GATTGTATTCTTGGTTGTGCCGCTGGTCTATGAGGAACAGGTAAGGTGGAAAAGGTCCTAAGAGACAGGAAGGCGATCCTATTCTTTGTCTTGCCGGGAATTCTTCTTTTTACCGCCTTTGAGTTCGTTCCCATAATCATGTCCTTCGTATTTTCCCTCTTTAAAGGCATGTTGGGATTTGATTTTACGTATGTCGGCTTGTCCAACTACTTGAAGATATTCAAGGACGCACAGTTTCTAAAGGCGTTTTACAATTCGCTATATTACTTCCTGATCGTGACGCCAAGTCATATGATTCTGGGCTTTTTTTTGGCGCTGGCTATCGCATCATTCGCTGGAAAATTTTCGGTCTCCATGAGAGTGGTTTCTTACATCCCCGTTGTGCTACCATCCATAGCAGTCGCGGAGCTTTTTCGACAAATCTACGCGGTTACTCCTCAAAACGGTTTACTGAACAGCCTGCTCGTTCTACTACATTTGGGATCTCTCGTGAGGGGGTGGGCTGGTGACCCGCAGACTGCTTTAACGGCGGTCTCTCTGGTTGATGTATGGCGAGGAGTGGGATTCTACGTTGTAATTTTCTATGCCGGCTTCACATCGATACCGCCGGATATTGTTGAGTCGGCAAGGATCGACGGGGCAAAGGGGTTCGGTTTGCTGAGGCATATAATTCTACCGTTGACCAAGCCCGTTATAATCACCTGCATCGTGCTTTCAGTTAACTATTCGTTGAAAGTGTTTGACACGCCATTCATGTTGACTTCCGGGGGACCCGGTGACGTCACTCTCGTCATGCCGCTATATATGTATCGAACAGCTTTCTACTATTCCGAGTACGGATTCGGCAGCGTATTGGCTATGTTTCTGTTATTTGAGGCTCTGGTTGTCACACTGATAGCCAACCATTTCAATAGGGCTGATTTCTAGTTAGGAGACAACACGCTGTGTATAAAACTGTCGCGAAGCGACTACCGGGTGTAAGAATCATCATCGTAGTGTGCATAGTTATATTTATCATTGCGGAAGTATCACCTGTTGTGTGGATGCTGCTCTCTTCGATAAAATCGCCCGATCAGTTTCAGAGGTCAATGCTGGAACTACCGCAGAAGTTCTACTTCAAGAACTATGTTGATGCATGGATCCGCGGCAATTTCCAGTTCTACCTGCGGAACAGTGCTGTGGCTACATTTTCAGCACTTTTCGTGATCCTTACCCTCGGTTCGATGATTGGTTTCGCCGTACAGAAGATGAAGTGGAAATTGAGTCGCTTGACTCTCATCATCTTCCTGAGCGGTATCATGATACCGCAGATGATACTGTTGTTGCCGCAATTCCTGATATTCAAGCGAATTGGTCTGTACGACAATCTGCTTGCGTTGACCGTCGCCTATTCGGTGCTTCAGTTACCGATTTCGATATACCTATTTGTCAATTTTTTTAGCTATTTGCCCAACGAAATAATGGAATCCGCGGTGATAGACGGGTGCAGCATATATGGAATATTCTTTCGCATCGTCCTTCCGCTTTCAGTGAAT
>DAOUET010000007.1:0-21686 GCA_034430155.1 Anaerolineales bacterium | reverse complement strand
ACGTGAATCCGCATGGGACGGGGGAATAAAGCAGGTAGATATGCGGATGGAGCGATTTCTGGCGTGATCGGTAAGCCATCTGGGCGCGCCATAGGACCCTGCAGCAGGTAATCGGTAAGTCGGAAAGCAATGTAGTTCATCATGATCGTGTTGATCACTTCATGTGCCCCCGTGCGGGCTTTAAGATATCCCGGGATCGCTCCCCAAATCCCTCCGGCCAATATACCCGCCAAGATCGCCAGTGGCAGGTGGATTAAGGCTGGCAATCCCTTTATCGCATAACCCACGTAAACTGAAGCCAGGCCGCCGACAAACAATTGGCCCTCTGCGCCAATGTTAAACAGGCCTCCTCGAAATCCGAGCGCAACCGCTAACCCCGCAAAAATATAGGGGGTAGAAATCACCAGACTCTCGCTAAATGGTCGAAAAGCCTCTAACAGAGCTCTGCTTTCACCAGTTGCGCTCCACACCCTGAAGGCATCCACAATACTCGCCGGGCTTCCAAAGGCTCCCACAAACAAAGCTAAATAGGCGTCGAATATTAATCCGAAGGTTATTGAAAGCGCTTCGATGGGGGCATGGAAAAAATTTCTCCAGGCAAGCAATACGTTTGGAGATGAAGCGGCAATGATAACGCCTCCAATTATCAATGCGGTAAACACAGAAAGTAGGGGTATCCACAAGGCTGATAGAACACCCTGCCTGACAAAGAGCCTTTGAAGGAAGTTTGGCTTTTTATCGTCTGGGAGCTGCTCGTCTTGGGAATTTTCTGGTACTTTGCTCAAGATGATCTCCTATCTTAAACCTGGGAGTGATCGTTTTTACATCCCATCCGGATCGATTATGCCGGTGCTGCCTCCAGGATGCCTGCCATCAGCAACCCCAACCTTTCCCGGGTGGCTTCTTCAACCGGTAAAATAGCCAGGATTTTCCCCTCAAACATGACGGCTATACGATCGGATAGGCTCATGATCTCGTCCAGTTCGGGCGAAACCAAGAGCACGGCACAACCTTCATCGCGTTTCTGGATGATGCGACCATGGATGTACTCGACAGAGCCAACATCAAGGCCGCGGGTTGGTTGGGAGGCGATCAGTAATTTGATAGGTCTTGAAAATTCGCGGGCAACAATGACCTTTTGCTGGTTCCCGCCGGAAAGGTTGGAAACCGGCACAAAGATGTTGGGTGTCCTTATATCGAATTGATCTACACGTTCTTGGGCGGTTTTTTCGATGATCTTGTGCTGCAAGGAAAGACCTTTGGCAAAGGGGGGTTCATTATAGGTGTTTAAAACCAGATTGTCCGCTACAGAAAATGCAAGCACCAATCCATCGCGCTGGCGATCTTCAGGGACATGTGCAGAGCCGATCCTGCATATCTGGCGCGGTGATAAATTTGTCGTATCCTGCCCCAGAATGGTTATCTGGCCGCTTTCAGCCTCCCGCAGCCCGGTGAGCGCTTCCACCAGCTCTGTTTGCCCGTTGCCCTGCACACCCGCGATGCCCAAGACTTCGCCAGCTTTCAGTTGAAAACTGACATCATTAACTGCAATCAGGTGGCGATCATCCCGCACATTTAGACCCTCTACCTCCAGGACGACTCCATTCGGTTCTGCTGGTTCTTTTTCAACGGTCAGGATCACCTCACGACCCACCATCATGCTGGCCAGCGCTCCTTCGGTTGCTTGGTCAGGTGTTGTAGTCCCCACCACGCGTCCGTTGCGTAGTACGGTAATCCGGTCAGCAATAGTCAGAACTTCGTGCAGCTTGTGGGAAATGAAGATCAAGGATTTCCCTTTTTCTACCAGGGAGCGAATAATCTTAAACAATTCGTCTACTTCTTGAGGAGTCAACACCGCGGTTGGCTCATCAAAGATCAGGATATCTGCCTGGCGGTAGAGGACTTTGATAATTTCCACGCGTTGTTGAACACCCACCGGGAGATCCTCGACGAGCACCTCAGGCTCGACTCTCAATCCAAACTGGGAGGATATATCACGTATGCGCCCCGCAGCCGCCTCTCTGTCCAGGTATCCACCAAACTTTACCGATTCGACTCCCAACATCACGTTCTCTGTCACGGTGAAGACCGGCACCAACATAAAGTGTTGGTGTACCATGCCGATACCTAAGTCGATAGCATCGCGGGGATTTGTGATTTCCACCTTGGACCCCCGGATAAGGATCTCACCTTCGTCTGGGGCATATAGTCCGTAGAGCACATTCATCAAAGTGGTCTTACCCGCTCCATTTTCCCCCAGCAGTGCCAGGATCTCGCCTTGGTTGAGCGTCAGATCGATGCGGTCGTTAGCCAATACACCCGGGAACCTTTTGGTGATACCTCGCAGCTCCAGCAGTGGAGGCATATTTTTCTCCTTGAGTCGCTGCCTTGAGACAGCCTCTATGTGCATCAAGCGGTTTCTGGGTCTTATGCAAGGCGGTGCCAGGTTTAGACCTGACACCGCCTGATCTCATACTTTCTAAGCTAGATAGGGGTTATTCTCCGTAAAGACCGGGTGGGCAGTATTGGGGGTACGAGATGCAGCCCGTATCCGTGATCTCACCAGAGATGATTTTCTGCTGGAGATCCTGTACCTCTGCCTTCAAATCCGCAGGAACAGCGCTGTCAAGATCGTGGTAAGGGGCTAGGCCGACGCCATCGTTCTTCAGGTCGCCGGTGTATACGCCACAGCCGTTGAAGGTGCCTTCCATGCTAGCCTTGATTACACCGAACACCGAGTTGTCCATCTTTTTCATGACGCTGGTCAGTATCACGTCCTGAGCCTCGGTCAGCAGGTTATATCCATCGGTATCCACCCAGATACCATACCCGCCCCGCTCGCGGGCCACATCAAAGCCTGGCGATCCGATCAAACCACCGACCGGGATGAAAATATCTGCGCCCTCATCAAACAGGGATTCGGTGGCTTCCTTTCCTTTGGTTAGGTCGGTGAAGTCGCCGGTGAATAGCCCTTCGCCGGTGGCATTGTCCCAGCCGATCAGTTCTACATTGGTGCCATGGGCTTGGTTGTAAGCATCCATACCCATCTGGAAACCGACGCCGAATATGGTGACTGTTGGGATCTTGGATCCCCCGAAGTAGCCCAATTTGCCAGTTTTGGTCATACCTGCGGCAAGGTAGCCCGCCAGGAAAGCAGCCTGGTCCGTCTTAAAAACCTGACCCTCTACGTTGGGGATGCATTCACTATTACCGACCACACCTTCGGGGACGCCGAATGGGTCTGGGTAGGCATAATCCACGATGCTGAATTTTACGTCTGGGTACTGAGCCGCTACTTTGGCCAGGTCGCCGCCCAGGAAGAAACCGGCGGCAATGACCAGGTCATAGCCCTGGCTGGCAAATTCCGTCAGGTTTGGCTCGTATTGTGTGGCTTCATCGGACTGGATAAATTTTGCCTCGACGCCTAGTTCTTGTTCTGCGCGTAAGACGCCGTTCCATTGGGTCGTGTTGAAGCTCTGGTCGTCGATGCCGCCCGTGTCAGTGACAAAACCAACCCGGAAAGCAGTGGGTGCCGTCGTAGGGGTAGCAGCCGGCTGGCAAGCTGCTAGAACCATGGCGGCGAGGATAATCAGCGCTAACAACGTATAGACTTTCTTGGTCATGGTATTCTCCTCCTGAAAAGTAATTCGAGTTATAGGTTGTCTTGGTTTTCTTATGTGGGGGAAATTTAGGAGATCAGAACCTGGCGGATAAGCATACCTCCTTTATAAAAGACTTAATATTTATTTAGTGCTTGATTGGATTACCCCAAAAAAAAAGTCTCTGTGCGCCGATTTTCTTATTACAGTATAGCGTTTATTATCATTCTTTGCAAGGTTGTCAACCAATAAAGAGGTTAACAATGTGTGGATTGACACTTTTCTTGGATCATTAATACCCCATTATCTCTTTGACGATAGTGAAATGAAGACCCTATGGTGAGGATTCGCCGCCCTCGATCGGCGATTGCTGGGCGCCTGTGTCGATGTAGCCGGATTGCAGGTCTTTCAACATACCCTCAACCAGGTGTAGGCGTCCTGGGCTGACCAGCTCTGGGTTGATATCCCTGATGAATAGTGACATTGGTCGTGTCATATTGCCGTTTCCAGCTAAGAGCAGCGGCCATATCTCTTTCAAGGTTGGAATGTAATCAGAATAGATAGAAGCCACCCAATGCTGGCGAATTGCCTGGGGAGGGGCGCTGCCTCCAATGATGTTTATCTCTGCTTGAGCCAGAGAATTGAGCAGGGCCTGGTCGCCAGCTCCAGGTGGAATGTATACTGTTTTGACAAATTTATCCCGGAGCACGTCTGTCAAAGCCAGCCACTCAGCCTGGCTAGCTCCGGAGGGTAATTCCACAAACAAGGGATAATTGTAATAAGGTGGATGGGTTTGACGGCACAACCCACAAAAATAAACCACACCGTTAAGAAAGCCGTCTCTGGTGGTCACGCCCTCGACTGTATCACTGACGCTAATCACGCCTACGCGCCACTCGGGTGTAATGGCAGCTGCTAGATATCCTGCCAAAAAGCCGCGTTCATCTGGACGAGCTCCATCGGGTCCGATCAGGCTGATATTGTCGCTCGGTTTTAATCCCGGAATGCCGATCCCTAAGAACTGAGTGTTTGGTGCAGCCTCCGCCAGCTTTGAAATGCCAGGGTCAGGCGCCATTGCCACTACCAGGCGTATCTTGGGGGAAAAATCTTCTGAGGAGAATGATTGCTGAATATTGAATTGCAGTCCATCCGCCCTAGCTAGATCGGTTAACGTGGCAACCAAGTCTTCAATTTGGTTTGATTGTGCCTCTGAGGGAGCCAGTAACACGACCATAGCGGGCTGAGAAGAAGTGGAGGTGGCTTCCGGCGGGCTGGTTTCTGTTGCTGCCAGGGTGACGGTAGGAATTTCATCAATCTGTGTGGGTGTGCCAGTGGGGAGTAAGCCATCTTTGCTGCCAATACAAGAGACTAGGACCAGGCAGAGCAGCAGGCTGATATAGATGCGCTGGTAAAGATGAATGCTCATAAGATTGGTTTCATTCTATATATGTGTGTTAGCGATTTAACCTATCTTAGTGCGCTCTCATAACATCATTAAAGATAGGAAAGAAGGTGTTGGCGGGTATTTTACTATATTTGACACCTTGGCAAACCCTTGAATTGCACTACCTAAATTCCTGTATAATACCTTCATGATTGAGCTGAACATTCCCGGCCGAGGCACATACCAATTAGAGCATTTGGTTTCTGATGTGAACGGCACCCTGGCTTTGGATGGTCACTTGTTGGACGGTTTAGTACGCCATCTGAGCGCCTTGCGAGACCGTCTCAAGGTGCATCTCATAACTGCTGATACACATGGGCGCCAGGGAATAATTGATAACCAGCTAAACCTGCAGGCTATCCGGCTCCACCCCGGAGATGAGGCCGAACAAAAAGCCCAGTATGTGGGCAATTTGGGGGCAGATCATGTTGTGGCTATCGGTCAGGGAGCCAACGATGCCAGGATGCTCGCGACCGCGGCCCTGGGAATTTGTGTCTTATCACGAGAGGGAGTGGCCATGGAAACACTGCTCGCCGCTGATCTGGTGGTGCCAGACGTATTTGCTGCTCTGGAATTATTAGAAAAGCCTCTACGGATTGTGGCCAGTTTACGGAAATGAACCAATTTAACTCTGAACAATACCCCGACGATCCTGACCGTCTTCCACCCGCCAGACGCCGTCGAGCGCGCCGCTTGTTGGCACCGCTCGAGGCCGATGAACGCGCCGCGTTTTTGGATGTTATTGCACACCGTGCTTCACCATCCTTCGATTTTTTCCTGTTTTCATTGTTGGCAGGTTCTGTCATCAGTGTGGGCATGCTTCTAGATGCTCCGCCATTGTTGATTTTGGGAACCTTGCTGGCTCCGCTAATGGCACCTGTGGTGGGTATCTCCTTAGGAACTGTGATTGGATCGGTATCTCATTTTGTAAGAAGCCTGATAGGCATGGCTATCGGAAGCCTGCTCGTTTTTGCAGTTGGCTTGTTGGCTGGTTATGCAGCTCGCCTGTGGTCGCCACTTGATTTAAAACAGGCACATATAGCTGCACAAATTTCCTGGACAAACTTTCTGGTTTTGGCGCTTGGGGCGATATTGACTGCGGCTTCTATGGTTCGCTCTCAACGTAGTGCAGTCTTACCGAGCGTAGCGCTTGCTTATGAACTGTATCTTCCCCTGGTGGCTGCTGGAATCGGATTGACCAGTGGAATCCCTCACCTGTTTCCAGATGGGTTGGTGGTCTTCGCCATGCACCTTGCCTGGGGTGTGTTGTTAGGCGCGCTCACCCTGGCGATCCTGGGGTTACGTCCTTTGACGATCTTTGGTTATACCTTGGGAGGGGTGGTTGCATTGTTGGGTGTAATAATATTGATCGGTATTACGGGAGCAGGAGCGGCTTTCGGAGGCCATTTTGCGTTACCAACTTTAGTGCCTACTCCAACAGCTACCACAACGCCCACGCTCACCCCGGCCCCCCCTACAAACACGCCGGTGCCACCCACTGCAACTCCGACACAAACACTCACTCCTACTTCCACCGTTACCTTGACCCTGACCCCCACTCTAACGGCTACGCCGATATTGGCTTTGGTAGATGCCGGTGAGGCCGGTGGCGCTCACTTGCGGGATAATCCCGGCTTTCAAGCGGCCAGTGTTGCTCTCCTGGCAAATGGTACCTTGGTTCAAGTGCTAACCGATCAACCTGTCGACCAGGGCGGGGCAATCTGGGTACATGTAAAAGCTCCTAATGGGACTGCAGGCTGGATCGTCCAAACCTTATTGGCTACGGCAACGCCTGCGCCTAATTGGTGAAGCGCTTTTTAAAGGGGACCTTAATAGGATCTGATCTTTTTAAGTTTCAAGCCTGGCGTTTTAAGTCTCCAGGCCTAAATGCCATGGGAAGCAAGCTCTCCACTGTGGCTTCCTGAACGATTTCTCCCTCCCCATTTGCAAGGTACACAAGCGTGTCCAGGCCGAATTCAGCCATTACTTGCCTGCAAGAACCGCAAGGAGTTCCGCCATTATCCGTGGCTACTGCAATAGCCAGGAAGTGTCGTTCACCTTCAGAGATAGCTTTAAAGATGGCGACGCGCTCGGCACATATACTGGTAGGATAGGCGGCGTTCTCTACGTTGGCTCCATCGTAAATCCTCCCGGAGTCGGAAAGCACGGCTGCTCCAACCGAATAACCACTATAGGGGGCATAAGCCCATCGGCGCACCCGCAGGGCAGCATCCACCAATTCCTTGCGTAATTCATCTTTCAACATGGTTTGTATTATCTCCATTCTCGGGAGCAGGAGTTAGTCGCTGTACCTTTACTTTACGAATACGCCGCCCGGTGACCTGTTCCACCGTCAAATTTAAATTGTCGACTTGAACACTTTCTCCACCATTCGGAACTCGCCCGATGCGGCTATATATAAAACCTCCCAGGGTGTCGGCTTCGTCTCTTGGTAGTTGGCTATCCATTATCTCGTTGAAATCATCCAGATCGATGAGACCCTGAAAGATGTATTCAGATTCGTTGATCACCTGATACAGCAATTCTTCAGCCTGGTCATATTCGTCCAAGATTTCGCCTACAATTTCTTCAACGATGTCTTCCAAGGTAACCAGACCAGCGACGCCGCCGTATTCATCCACCACGATAGCCATATGGATACGTTGGGCTTGAATTTCTGCCAGTAATTCGTCCACTTTCTTGGCCTCGGGGATGAAGTATGCGGGGCGGAGCAAATCCTTGAGAGAATCGAGCTGGTTTCCCTCGCGCCAGACCCGTAGAAGATCTTTGGCATAGAGCAACCCAAGGATGTTATCCACTGATTCCTGGAAAACGGGCACGCGCGAAAAGCCCGATTGGAGCAATGCATCAACTGCCTCCAGCAAGGGAGTATCTACTTCGAGAGCCAGGATATCGATACGGGGGATCATGATTTCTCTTGCCAGTGTGTCTCCCAATCTGAAGATCGAGAAGATCATTTTTCGCTCGCCTTTCTCAAAAACACCTTCTTGTTGCCCGGCATCAACCAGAGTCATCAAATCATCCTCGGTTACCAAGCCAATTCCTTCCAGCGCTTCTTCAGACCTGCCTGAAATGATGAACGGCAGGACTACGAAAGGAGTGAGGACGAACATCACGATCTGCGCAATAGGAGTAAGCCGTAAAGCCCAGGTTTCAGGATTCAGAGCGATGAGCCTGGTCACAAGCCATTCCAACCAGAAAAGGACCAGGCTGGCGACCAGAAGGACAAACAAACCGTACAAAGCTGCTGAAGCGCTCGCAGCCCGGGGAACAAATATTAATATAGATTGGCCAGCCAATAGAAAACGCAGGATAGATTGAGTCAAATGCAAGCTGGCGCGCAGACGAGCCAGCGAGTTCAAGACCTTCAAGGTGCGATTTACTTGGGTTGGATTCTGTTCCCGCATTGCTAGCAGGCGAGCGAGATTAGTGTGCAGCATCCCCGAGCGCGCTGCGACGATGAGTAGGTCCAAGGACAGAATGATGGCAAGCGTCAGGTAAAGTAGTGGCAGGTTATTTATCACTTTTATCAATTTTCTTTATGGCGCGCGCTGGAACGCCGACGGCCAATGTATAAGGGGGCACGTCTTTGGTTACCACGGCGCCAGCGCCCGTGCGTGCGCCATCTCCAAGTTTTACGGGTGCGACCAGCATAGTATCGCTGCCGATAAAAACGCCATCTCCAATTACAGTTGGATTTTTCTTCTTCCCATCAAAATTGCAGGTGATGGTGCCGGCGCCGATATTGACTTGCGCGCCGATGGTCGCATCTCCAACATATGAAAAATGCCCCATCTTGGTGCCTGGTCCCAGGTAAGAATTTTTAATCTCGCCAAAGTTTCCCATGTGCGCTCCGTTTGCCAGGTGGGCACCCTTGCGTAAATGAGCGAATGGGCCGATATCAACTTCATCCTCTATGATGGCTTTTTCCAATACCGAAGCGAACACTTTGCAGCGGTTTCCAACCTTGCTATCACGAAGTATGACATTCGGTCCCAAAGTACAGGCTTCGCCAATGCGAGTATTTCCTTGCAGGATAGTGTTGGGCCATATCAGGGTGTCCGCACCGATTTCAACACCGGACTCGATGTAAGTGGTGTTAGGATCGATCATTGTCACCCCTGAAAGCATCCATTGTTGGTTGATCCAGCGGCGTAAAATGGCTTCGGCCTCGGAGAGATGAATGCGTGTGTTGATGCCCAATGCTTCGCTTGCGTCCTCAAGTGTCAGTGACTGTACCGGAAGACCTTGATCAACGGCTATACCGACCAGATCAGTTAGATAATATTCACCTTTTGGAGAAAGCGAAATGCGATCTAAAGCCTCCCATAGCCAGTCGGCATTGAAGCAATAAACGCTGGCGTTTAATTCATTTATGGCAAGTTGTTCTTTGCTTGCTTGGGCTTCCTCAATAACGGCTTTTACCTCGCCTTCAGATGTGCGTATCACGCGGCCGAAACCTCGCGCATCTTCGGCAATTACCGTCAATATGGTGATCGGGCTAGGCTGAGGAAAGCTGCTTTGTCCCCTCTGATGAGTTTGGATGAGGTCTTCTAAGGTCTTAACGCTCAGCAATGGCATATCTGCACTGGTGACTAACACAAGGTCAGTCTTGTTTTTTAATAGTGTTTCGGCTTGCTGTACGGCATGCCCGGTGCCTAATTGAGGTTCCTGTAAGACGAAATGGGCAGCTTCTCCAACGATTTGTCGAACCGCTTCAGCTCCGTGGCCGATAATTAATACGGGTTTTGATCCACTTGCTTTTTGGGCACTCTCGAGAGCATACCAGACCATAGGGCGCCCGAGTAAAGGGTGTAAAACTTTAGGCGTCGCTGAGTGCATACGTGTGCCCTGACCAGCAGCTAAGATAACGGCAGTAATTTTCATTATTTCTCCAAGGTATTAAGACGGTTTAGAAAAGACTGGTTTGCGAGAGATGCCATCACATGGCCTCCTTCTCGGCAAGTGATGGGTATTTTTCTGTGTAATCCTCACATTAAAATAAGCGAGCGACGCGTTGCCAACCAGGTAGCGCGTGACTCGCCAAACAAGGAGAAACTTACCCCAATATCCTTTTGGTACTTCCTTGAGCACTGGAACAATCCGTACCATTCAAACAGGCTGGGGCGCCCGGATTCGAACCAGGATCAACGGATCCAAAGTCCGCTGTGCTACCGTTGCACCACGCCCCAATAGAGACGCCCGGGTGCGCCAGGCGGGACGTATTGTATCATACCCCTTATGAGGCTGGCAATGTCCCCCCCGATTTTCCCCTGAACTGCGTAACTACTAGCCAATCTGGTCCTAAAGTCCACGCGCAAACTTGGGAGCCTCTCATAAAAAGACCAGCTTGTGGCTTCCAGCAGGGCTTTACCTCTGGGGAGATCCCAGCCATAATAAACTCCGGACTCAATAAACCGAGTCCGGAGCGAAACGCCTGCCTTATTTTACTATGATCGTCAATAATAATGGAGCGATATGCCAGTATGTTGGCGGTAGGTATTCGCCAGGCGCACACCCTTTAATGAGGCTCTTTCCTCAAGGAATGGTCCTTCATTCCACCCGCCAGCAGGCTACCCAGTGACCCTGGCTCACCTCGATAAAAGGCGGTTCTTCAATGGAGCAGTGCTCCATTGCGACCGGACAGCGGGGGTGGAAGCGACAACCGCTAGGGGGGTTCAAAGGGCTTGGCACGTCCCCAGGCAAGATAATCCGTTCGCGCTTGAGATTGGGATCGGGGATTGGAATAGCAGACATCAATGCCTGGGTGTAAGGGTGTAATGGATTGCGGTAGATTTCTTCGCGATTGGTCATCTCGACAATCTTCCCTAGGTACATGACCGCAACCCGGTGGGAAATATGCTCTACGACAGAGAGGTTGTGGGCGATGAACATATATGTCAGGCCGAATTCGCCCTGAAGGTCGTTGAGGATGTTAAGCACCTGGGATTGAATCGAGACGTCCAGCGCTGAAACCGGTTCGTCGCAGATGATGAAATCGGGTTGCAATGCCAGGGCGCGGGCGATCCCAATGCGCTGCCTCTGGCCGCCAGAAAATTCGTGCGGGTAGCGCCGGGCGTGGTAATCTTCCAACCCTACCTTGCGAAGGTTTTGGATCACGAGTTCAAAGCGCTCTCTGGGTGAGCCGATGTTGTGAATCTTGAGACCCTCACCGATTGACTCGCCGATCGGCATGCGCGGGTCCAACGAGGCGTAGGGGTCTTGGAAGATGATCTGCATGTTGCGTCGGATTTTCTTGAGATCGTTGCCCCGTAGATCGAATATATTTGTTCCTTTAAAGATGACCTGGCCTCCGGTTGGCTCGATCAGCCGGAGCATAGTCCGGCCAACCGTGGTTTTACCGCAACCGGATTCGCCTACCAGTCCCAAGGTCTCCCCCTTTTTCACGCTGAAGCTGACATCGTCAACCGCCTGGACCCAGGCGACTACGCGTTGTAAAATACCCCCCCGCACAGGAAAGTACTTGACAAGATTCCGGACCTGAATAAGGTCTTCCTTTCCGTTTTTGCTTTTAATGGGTTCTTCATTCATACTTTACTCTCAAATAGCGGGATTAGATCACTGGGCCGACTTCTGAGGCTCGCAGGGGGGCATGATGCCCCTTTTCTTCCTGGTTTTGATAAAGCCAGCACCGGACGGTATGTTTGGGTAAAACCGGGATCAAATCTGGTTCGACTTCGGTGCAGATGGTTAATTTATGTTTCACTCTGGAACGACAACGTGGAGCAAATTTACATCCCGGGGGCAGGTTGATCAGGTTTGGCACGCTGCCCGGAATGACATCCAGGCGATCCTGGATTTTACCTAATACCGGGATCGAAGCGATCAATCCTTGGGTGTACGGGTGAAGGCCCTTTTCATAGATGGTCTCAATCACTGCTTCTTCTACGATGCGCCCGGCGTACATCACTGCCACGCGATCGGCCATCTCCGCGATTACTCCCAGGTCGTGGGTGATCAAGATCACTGAGGTGCCCATGCGAGTTCGTAAGTCTCGCATCAGGTCGAGGATTTGGGCCTGGATGGTGACATCCAGGGCGGTGGTTGGCTCATCTGCGAGTAGCAGCTGGGGGTTTAGAGCCAACGCCATGGCGATCATCACGCGCTGGGCCTGCCCCCCAGACATCTCATGGGGGAAGGCATGCGCTTTTTTCTCCGGATCGGGGATGCGCACCAAGCGTAACAAGTCTACCGCCCGCTCCCAGGATTCTTCTCGTCCCATGTTTTGGTGGATTTGAAGTACTTCTGCTACTTGATCTCCTACCGTGAACACGGGGTTAAGGCTGGATTGGGGCTGCTGAAAGATCATGGAAATCCGGTTGCCTCGCATATCCACCATTTCGGACTCGGACATATGCAGCAAGTCACGACCCTCGAACTTGATCTCCCCTTCCACAATCTTGCCTGGAATTCCAATCAGGCGCATGATTGATAGCGATGTGACGCTCTTGCCACAGCCAGATTCTCCTACCAGCCCAAGCACCTCGCCCGGTTTGACGTTCAGGTCAACGCCATCTACAGCTTTAACCACACCATCTTCAGTAAAGAAATAGGTTTTGAGGTTTTTCACCTCGAGTAAAGGTTGGGAATTTTGCTCACTCACAGCATGCCTCTCAATAATATTCAGCACTTCAGGTAATTTCCTGATGTCAGGGTTGAGAGCACAATCCCTGCGACGTCAAGTATTGTACCAGAGGTGCTGTAGTTTCTACGTGAAAAGATCCGGCAGCTGGATTGTCCAACCAGCGGCCAAAGATAGCCTTCGTTTCGGCGTGACGTCCCTCCAAAGGGATAATAAGTTCGTTTACGTGTGAAAAAAATTTATACCGTGAATGCACCCGTACCGTCTCTTTGTAGAATAAATCCAATACCATCATCTTCGGATCATTCTGGTAATCCTGGTATGTGACATCTGACAGGCTCAGAGAATCCCAGCGTTTCCTTCCCGATAAAGCGCTATTAACCAGATCCGTCACCTGGACAAAATGCTGGGTACCGGGCTCTAAAGTAATGTCCTCCCCATAACAGTGGATCAGGATGGTTTTCGGTTGGGCATTAAAGACAGGCGATATCCATAACAGATCGCCTGTATTCATAGCGATGATACCATAGATCAACGGTATCAGGAACAGTAGGGACACCCCCGCCATTTTAAGAATAGAGGGGGAGGAGGGTTGAGTATACACGCTGTGCCTTAAAAGATATCCATCTTAGAAGAGAGGAGGAAATATAAGTCATCCAGCCGCGATGAACGGCACGCGCCTTGGATAGCACGCGCCGTTCGGATTTCTAAAAAAACAGGGTAGATTTGGCGACATTAACGCTTCAATCGAGGGTCCATGGCATCCCGCAAGCCGTCGCCGATGTAGTTAAATGCCAGAACACATACAAAAATCGCCAAACCAGGATAGAAAACCTTGGCGGGCTGTGTCCACATTTCGTTCTGGTATTCGTTGAGCATATTGCCCCAGGTGGGAACCGGGGGCTGGATGCCAAAGCCCAGGAAAGAGAGAGCTGATTCAATGATAATAACGGATCCCAGCCCCAGGGTAGCAGAGACGATGATGGGCGCCATGGCGTTGGGGATCATATGACGCAAAATGATGCTGATATTATTCATACCAAGCGCTTTGGCGGCTTCCGTGAATTCCTGGTTGCGCAGTGAAAGTACCATCCCACGGATCAAAATCGCGGACCCCATCCAGCCAAAGACGGTTAAGATGACGGTGATGATGACCGCGCTGTTCCACTCGCGTGACAGCCAGGGGATGACGTTAATGTTGCGCAAGATAGCCGAAAAGGCCAGCAGTAACGGTAGGGTTGGAATGGATATCATGAACTCGGTGAAACGCTGGATGATGTCGTCCATCCAGCCACCATAGTAACCCGAGAAAGCCCCGATAAGCACGCCAATGATAATACTGACGAAGGTCACGATAAAGGCTACCGATAGCGAAATTCGCCCTGCGTATAATAGGCGGCTGAATACATCTCGCCCGATATTGTCAGTTCCCATAATGTGTTCCGTGGAGGGAGGATCGTTTTTGAGAATCTGTCCATTGACGTCACGGGATATATCCCGGACGGGGTCATAGGGTGCCACCCATGAAGCGGCAATGCAAGCTAATGCGATGACGGTGATCGTCACAATGCCTGCCAGGGCCAGTCTGTGTTTGCGGAAGCGCTGCCAGACGACCATCCAAGGACTTTCCTCTTCAACTGTCGCCAGGGCTTCGCGTTCGAGTTCAGCTACAGCCATTTTATAAATCTCCAAAAAGTCGAAATAAATTTGGTGGATTGAAAACCATTTTCTTAAAATCCGGGAGCGGTTAAGAGAAGCGAATGCGCGGGTCTACTACGGTATAGACGATATCACGCACCAATGTGGCTACCACCACCAGTATTGCGGTGATGAATAAATACGCCATGACGACCGGCCAGTCATTCGCCCCCAGCGCATCGAAGTACAGTCTTCCCATACCTGGGTAGCTGAAGATCGTTTCCGTCAGAATGGCTCCGCTGAAGATGCCGGCGATATCGAAGACCAGGATGGTGATCACCGGTATAAGGGCATTACGCAGGGCGTGCTTGACGATCACAACTCGTTCCATCAAACCTTTGGCCCGCGCTGTGCGCACATAGTCCTGGCGCAGCACCTCCAGCATAGAGGAGCGTGAATAACGGCTCCACCCAGCCATGTACAGCAGGCTCAGCATTATGGCAGGTAAAAATATATGCATAACCCGATCTACCAGGCTACCTGGAGTGGTATTTAATAACGCCTCCACGCTTCCTTCTGGCGCTTGTCTGACCAGGGAAACCCCTCCGGTAGGCATATAGGGTAGCCCCCATTGATGGAATTGATAGGAGAATACCAGGATCAGCATCAGGCCAAACCAGAATATCGGCATGGCAGAACCGAAGAAGGCAAAGGTGGTGGCCACGTAGTCGGTCTTGCTGTATTGGTGAACTGCTGAGTAAATCCCAATAGGTATCCCGATCAGCAAAGAAAGGAAGACCGCGGTGCTCATCAAGATCAGGGTATTGCCCAGGCGGCTCGTGATCAGGTCGGAGACAGGCTGGCTGGGGGCCAGCTTCCAGGAAAAGCCGAAATCCATGCGTAAAATGCCGTGGGTGGTCCCGTGGAAACCAGCGTATTGACCCAGCAGGCCTCCAGGCCCGGTAAGCCAGGAGATATTCAGCCAACTGCCCTTTTCCGGACGGGGTTCGGCTTCTCCCTCAGGGAAGCTGAATTGAGTCTCAGGGCTGGTGGAAATAGTATATTTACGACTGTTCAGATCCTCGATAATCACATCCCGCCCGCTTTGAGATACCACTCTGCCCGAAATCGTCACGTCATCTGGCGGTTTTGCGGTAGTGGGAGGTTTCACCCTGATCGAATCAGCCGTGTATGCAGCTTGATCCACCTGGTCGCCCCAAATCCACAAGTTATAGCCTGCATTGAGTAAGGCTATGCCAGGATTGCTCCAAAAGCGAAAACGCTCGTAGACATAGGTTTTTTCGCCGCTGTCGCGATCGATTTTAAAGATGGGCTCGCCGTTCCGGCCGATCTGTTGTTGTTTGTATTGACCCAGCCCAGCGTATACCCAATCGGCGCCAATCCAATCATCACCTATCAGCCAGACCAGGTAGCGCAACGCCATGGGTTTATCCAATCCCAGATATGATTCAAGGCGGGCAATATCGGCATCGCTGACCCGTGTTTTTCGATCGGCAGCCAGCTTTAGGCCAGAAAGTGGACCACCTGGCGCTACGTTGAGAATGACGTAAATCGCCACGGTGGCCAACAGGACTACGATGATCATTTGAAATGCGCGGCGGATGAGGTAACTGGACATAAAGGCTTTACTCCTTCCAAAGGGGCAGTTTCGCAGTGGTCGCTTGTTCTGGAGCCAATTTAGCGTGTAGACCTAGCTCAGCAGTGGCTGTGCTATATTTAATTACTATAATCCTGGGTAGAAGGTTCAATTCAATTTTTTTAAAGAGATCGTTCGGAAACTACTCTGGTATGCGGATCACTTATTGAAATACCCTTCTGAAATGTCATTCTGAGGAGCCGGTGCTCTTTCCGGCGACGAAGAATCTCGCTTTTGTTCCGATTGGGGAGATTCTTCGTCACGCCGGTGCTGGAAAAGAGCGCCCAACACCTCCGTTCCTCAGAATGACATGACCGAAAATAGGCTGGCTTGAGTTTCCGAGCGCTCACTTAAATAGTATGTGATAAGTCCTCAAATGGTTTTAATATATTATACCATACTGATCTGACCTATTGATTCGGGAGAACCCTGGCTGCCTAACGCCTGAGTTAGATAAATCTATAATCTCTTGGTCATCAAGAAAGTGGTGGCGATCAGGAGACCGCCACCACTTCTGGTTTGAAATGTCCAAGAGTTACGCCAACGCTTTACAAACCCTCATAGTGGTCGTTGGATCAGCTCTCGGATAACTGTCATTAAGCCTCAGCCAATGCGAATTACTGGCTGGCGCAGGAAGGACCGAAATCAAACTCCTCGATGTTAAACATCTCGCTGTTGGAGGTCGGGTCCATGATAAAGCCGCACATATCCGGGCGGGTGGCCGCCAGCTTCAAGCGCAAGAACAGAGGCACCACGGGCAAGTCATCTCCAAAGATCTTTTGAGCTTCTTTGTGACCGGTTTCATATTCGGGTTGACCCGGTAGGGATGTGAGCCCGGTGTTGCAGGCTGCATCGTAGTTCGGATCGGAGTATCCAGGATCGTTCTGGCCACCCCAACCGAACGGGAAGGTCAGCGCGCCTTCTTCCGGATGCATAATCGAGGTCCAGGTGCCGTCCACCGGACCGGGGACGCCGTCAGTCTTGTACAGGTCACAAGGCGGTTCTACCCCGGTTAGCCAGGCGAATTCGCCCAGGTCGAAGCGGCGACCGAACAGCTTGCCCTCCGGACCATCTGCGAACCACTCGGCGGAGGGATAGAGGGTGATCTCTGCGTTGATACCGCAATCCACCATTGAAGATTGGAGGATGGCGGTCACCTGCTGGCGCAGGGTGGCGTTGGTGGTTTCGAGTGCTACCGTCAGCGGGGTGCCGTCCGCCACGCCGGCCACGCCCTGAGCCACGCGGGGTGTGGTAGGATCCCCATCGTCATCCATCCAGCCGACCTCTTCTAGCAAGGCAATGCCCGCTGCTACGTCAAAGTCGTAGTGAGCCACCTCAGAGTTGAACAGGGGGTGCTGGGGTGGCAGGTAGGTATCGATCACAATGGATTGTCCAAACAGAGCGGTGTCGACCAATGCCTGGCGATCCATGCACATGGCAAAAGCCTGGCGCATGCGCACGTCGCTGAAGAAGTCGGGGCGATCGCCACCGGCCAGGCTGAAACCGTCATCGTAAGAGACGTGCTGGATGCCGAAGTCCACATGCTCCCAAGTAGTACCGGTGACGAAGGTGGCATTAACCTGGCCAGCGCCTTGCAGCTCGAGCAACAGCTCGCTCTGGTCATCCAGGCCGGAGGTCTGGTCGACGATGTCACACTCGCCAGCCAGGACTGCGGCGATATTGGCGTTGGAGTTTTCACCTACGAAGCGATAGACCAGGTTCTCGAACTTGGGCAGGCCCTCATCGGCGCGGAAGTAGTTGGGATTCTTGTGCATGCGGACGTTGTCGCCCTGGGTCCACTCGTCGATGACATAGGGGCCCCAGCCGACCGGTGCCCGTGCCGATACTTCTGCCTCGTTCAGCTCCAGGGCGGTGTATTGGCCCCAAATATGCTCGGGTGCCGGCCCCCAGAAGTTCAGGAAGTAGGTGGCATCCTTGTAGCCAGGTAAACCAGTCCACTGGGTGGTGACATCGTCCATAGCTTCGTAGGAAGCGGTGCGCTCGGTGGCGAACTTGGGTTGGTCGGTGTCGGGATCGGAATACAGCTTGAAGGCGTAAACCGAGTCAGCTGCAGTCAGCGGTGTACCATCAGACCACATCAAGCCGGGCAGCAGCTTGAAGGTGACCACCAGCTGGTCCAGCTGAATTTCACCGCCGGTATATTCGACGGCTTCTTTCTCGCCAGCGGGGATGACCATCACGCCGGTTTCCAGTTGAACCACGTCCTGGTTGGTAGCCTCAACAACTGTGTCGCCTTCCTTGACCGTAACGGCGTTGAGCACTGCGTCGCCATCAGCCAGGCTGGGCAGCTTCTCCCAAATAACCGGCTGGTAGCTGAATGAGTTGGTGTCGTAGGGACCATCGAAGACGGCTTCCAAGACGGAGCTCTTTGCCAGCATGGCGCCGCCATAGACGTAAAGGGTGTCAGGCTCCTGGCCCATACAGATCACCAGGGTGCGTGGCCCGGTCGGTTCAGGTGTGGGGGTAACCACCTGGATAACCTCTTGGGGGGTGCCCTGCACCATCTCGGTCACGACCACTGTCTCGATAATTGTCTCGGGTGTTGGCACGGTTGCTGGCTGGCAAGCCGCCAGAACCATGCTGGCAATGACCAAAAGACCGAAAGCAAGCATAAATTTTTTACTGCTAAGCATATTCTCCTCCTAAAGGATTTTGGATTTGGAGTTTGGGGGAATAAAATGAGGTGTCTCGCTCAGCGCTTGAGCGCTGGTAAGAAGCTTCCATCAGCTTACAGGCCTCACCTCCTTTCAAGCGTTATAACCGATGTAGATGTACGAATGGTAAATAATGGACTGCTTTAAGAATTTTGACAGGCAAAGGCTGTTTTACAGCCTTTTCAATATAGCATAAGAGTGTTAATTAGTCAAGCAACCTGACGATTTCCCTACGGAATCCCTACGATTAACCTACGCTCGCTAAAAACAAAAATTCCGAAGCCCTGATAGTGAATTTAAGGGGCTCCGGAAGCTCTTTGGCTAACTCACCAGGCGCAGAGCGGCCACGCCTCTCTCCCAGGAGTAGACCATCGCCCATGAGAATATCTCATTTGGGATTTCAACGACCAGCATAGGGGAAGGTTTCTCAGCCTTCAGTTTTGAGTGGGCGATTTCGGCCATAAGTCGAGCTCGCTCATTTGCCGGCGGCCGTTGACCACCCACCCAATGTTTAAGGCTTTGCCTTATTTTCCTATCGATGGCATCCATCTCTCACTCACGACCCTTAGGTAAACTCATACTGAATCGCCGGAATCAAACCTTCTTGTAACCCCAGGGTTTTCTTTAAAGCCTGGCGTCCGTAGTGCAATCGAGATTTTACGGTGCCTTCCGGGATTTCCAATATTTCGGCTATTTCTTGTAAGGAAAGATCGTTGATGTAATACAAAACGATCACAATACGTTGCTGGATTGGCAAATTGGACACAGCCTGCTGTATTTGCTGAGACTCTTCATCCAATTCAGAGGCATAATGGGGGGTTTGTTTCTTATTGCCTGCCAGCCACTCGGCGATGTCTTCTAGTGGGCTGAACCAACGATGACGGCGATTTACCCAGGTATAAGCCAGATTGGTCGTGACGCGGTATAGCCATGGCTCTAACGGGCGGGTGTCGTCAACGCGTTCAGCGAAACGGTAGAGCCGTAGGAAAACATCCTGCAGCAAGTCGGCTGCGGCTTCAGGTTCTCCGGCAATCGCTAAGGCAGTACGGTACACCATATATCGATGCCGATCATAAAGTATACCTAAGGCATCCAGCCTGCCTGCCTGGAGCTGCAGTACCAGTTCTTGATCGCTAGCGTTTTGCATTTATCATTGGTACCAGTGCTACTTATTATACTAATAATTAGATAAAAAGTTCAAATTTATTAACCCAGATTAATCACGCTCTTATCTTTTGGCTTGAGCGCCTCTTACCACTTGCTTCGACGCCCCACTCTCAGAGGTCCCCCTTTGATCTCTGGAAAGTGCGCCTCAGTCCTCGTCCCCCATCCTAAGCCGGGCGTATGAGAGGTATCGTTCAGGATGAATCAACCCTCTTTCCACGCCCCTTTGTACGGCGCAACCTGGTTCGTGTAGATGGGTGCAATCGTTAAACTGGCAGTCCCTCACCAGGGGTTTTATCTCCGGGAAATAACCGTCCAGCTCTTCCGGTTCGATATCCCACAAAGCCAGCGCTTTAATGCCGGGTGTATCGGCAACGTAACCACCCCCGATTAATTTAAACATCGCAGATGCAACCGTAGCGTGCCGGCCTTTTCCGGTTGCCTGGCTCACTTGTTTTACCTCCAGGCCCAGCCCTGGCTGGATTCTATTGAGCAGGCTAGATTTCCCCGCTCCCGATGGGCCGGTCATGACCGAGACGACCCCGGTCAAATGCTGGTGGAGGGTATCCACTCCTTGCCCGGTTTTCGCCGAGGTGTAAATCACAGGATAACCGATCGGCCGATAGTGCTCAAAAATAGACTGGGCTTCTTTTATACCAACCAGATCGATTTTATTCGCTACGATAATGGCGGGGATTTCCTGCTTTTCGGAGATCACCAGGAAGCGATCTAGCATTCGCAAGCGCGGTTTTGGTTCAGCACTGGCAAAGACGAAGATGGCTTGATCTGGGTTGGCAATAATAATCTGCTGGTAATCACCACCAGGAGTGGGAGCCATGCGGGCGATCATTCGCTGGCGAGGTTCGATCTCCTCGATCATGCCCCGCTGGTCATCCAATATCGTCACTCTCACCCAATCCCCGATCGCAGCCAGATCACCTTCACGGGCAACTTGCTTCAGACGCCCCCTCAATTTGCAGACGACTTCTTTTCCAACTTCGGTTTCTACCGTGTAAAAACCGGATTGTGATCGAACGATCAAACCGCGTAGTGGGGACAAGGGACCTTTTTCAATCTGGTTTTGGTATTCATATTCAAACTTTAGGTTCGTTTACACCTCAAGGTGAAGGCGTCTCGCTGACTTCTGGGGTGGGGGTGCGGGTAACCCCGATCTGCGACTCCCAAGGATAAGGGGTCCTCGGTTGGCCGAAGAAATAGGACTCGAGTACACGCTTAAAAATGGGGGCTGCATACTGTGAGCCTTCACCGATGTTTTCAACGATCACCACCACGGCGATGTCTGGTTGGTCTGGCTTTTCAGCGAGAGTATAACCTGCAAACCAGGCATGCGGGTCGCGTGGGGGGTTTTGAGCTGTACCGGTCTTCCCAGCAATAGGGATCGGGAAATTTAGGAATGTGTGGTAGGCGGTGCCGCGCGGGTTTTCCACCACGCTTACCAGAGCCTCCTGAATGATCTTGATGGTCTCTTTGCTGATGGGAAGGGTGCCGCGCACTTCGGGTTTAAAGGCAAAGATCGGGTCTCCATCGGGAGGAGCGATTCGCTCGACCACCTGAGGGCGATAAAGCCTACCGCCGTTTCCGACCGCTGCGATGAAATCCGCTACCTGCAAGGGCGTAACCAATAAATCTCCCTGACCGGTGGCTAAATTGGTGGCATCTATCTCGCTGGCGGGTTCAGGAACTTGACCATCTTCTTCGGCAACTTGTTGTATGCCGGTTGGGTTGCCTAAACCGAAATTACGCGCCATATCTGAGACCGCGCTGGTCAGTCCCTGATTGTAGAGGTCCAGTCCAATATGGTAGAAGTAAGGGTTGCAGGAGCGCATCAGTCCCTCGGGCAGGGTTAGTGGACCGCTGGCGCCTA
>DAOUET010000006.1:0-3546 GCA_034430155.1 Anaerolineales bacterium | reverse complement strand
GCCAGTGGGTGCATAACCAGCGGCGAGCACAACTTCAAGGAGGGCACTTCGCTGGCAGGACTTTCCAACGTGATCACTGGTGACGATGAAGCAGCTGGTTTTCGAGTAGGGCTTGGAGGCGGCACGGGGGTGTCGGTAGGGACCATAGAAACAGGTTGCAGCACAGGTGTTGCTGAGGGCGAAGGGATCACCGAATCCGTTGACCCCAAAGTCGAATTGCAAGCTGACGATGCAATTAACAGAAGAATGGAGAATAGGCCTACCCAAGCACGCATTGGTTTGATTATAAATCAAACCTGTCTACTAAAAATGGTCACAAGTCAGTTGCCAGATTGCCGGGAACGCGCTATAATCTGGGCATCTTCGGGGCGTGGCGCAGCCCGGCTAGCGCGCTTGCATGGGGTGCAAGAGGTCCCGGGTTCAAATCCCGGCGCCCCGACCATAGATCAAATCCCTTTTCTAGTATTGAAGCGGGTCCCCGGTCTGCAATTTTTGAAATTAATCAAACCAGGGACCTGTTGCATTAAGTAGTGCATTTTTTGTAAACTGGGACTGTCGAAAAACCTTTGGCAGCCAATTGACTGCTAAGATGACTCCAGACACTCTGCCAGCACTTTGCCCCATATCACCTATCAGTACGCGAACAGTAGAGATAACAACCTGAAATACTGGAATTCGTAATCCAGGAGGCCTAGGGTATTGATACTCTCTTATCCCGCCTGAGTTTGGGGTTGTTCGGATACAGCATCCGTATTGGATAGATCAGGTGGCTGGAAATTCACCAACACTGGCAGTTCAGCCACTGTTCGCCAGGCATCTTCCCCCTCATCTTGTATTTCTACCAGGAAAACATAACGCCCCGGGGTTGTAAGCGCCAGCCCTTGCGATCTCGTCCGAGAACGGAAGTAGATCACCTGGGAAAGGTCAATCGGTACTTCGAATGGATTGGTAGTCTCCCCCGATGGATGGCGGTAATAAACCCGCATCCTCCCCTTACACGGCTGATCGACGTGGGAGCGTGTCCAGAGCGTGAAAATTTCGAAACCAATTGGGAGCGTGATCGGCTCTTCCGGCTGGTTAAAGATCGTCAGATTTTCCAACACGTTGAACAGGCTGATCCGGTTGGTATCAGTATCTATGCTGGTACTCTGACAGACTACTGACCAGACATGCTGAATCATGGCTGGGCCTCTTCAACCATAGTCCGTCTGGAGGCCGTCTCCCAATCGGCCAATTGCCGCGGTTGCGGCCAGTTATTTATCAGGAGTGAAGCGTTTTTTGACTGGCGAGTGGGTTCATCAGCATAGGTAATGGGTGGTCGTTCCGGTCTGGGAGAGAAATGTACACCAATCTCCAATACCTGGCACAATCGATGAACGAGATTGAGAGTGGGATTCGCCAGTCCCGCTTCAATCCGTGAGATATTGGCTTGCTTAGTCCCGCTTCGCCGCGCCAATTCAGCCTGTGACCATCCACGATCAAGCCGGGCGCTCAAGACGGCATCCCCAAATGCGAATACAAGCCGCAGTTCGTCCACCACTTTCTGGTATTCGGTTTTTTGGCGTGCAATCTGCTTGTACTCAGAATGTTTCACTTTTTTGCTCCCTGATTTCTTTGGTAGTAATCCTTACGATACTCGATGGCCTTGTCAATCTCGGCATCACTTACTTTGCCGGCTTTTTTCGGAAACCCGTGGGTCAACACAATCTTCTCTCTGAGAAAGAAAAAGTATAGTAACCGGATATTTCCACTTCGGGTTTTGGTTCGCAACTCGTAGATATCATCACGTAAATAATCTGCGTGTGGTCGTTTCAACCGGTAGCCGTATTCTGCCATTAAATCAATCTTTCTCAGAACGAAGGGCAATTCATCCTTCACCGAAAGATCATTCAAAAAGTCCTGAACCGGGCAGCGCCCATTGGGTCTTTCGTAATATTCAATCTCCCACATGACTCTGCCCGGCGTTAGAAACCCGTATTATAGCATATATGCTATAAAAATATAGCATCAAAGCGATCCTTTGTCAATCGAACAGGTGTGCTGTTAAGGGCGACCGTCATACCTGACCAGGACAAACGGTACCGGTAGGTTATAAATTTTTTACCACCACTACTTCCTCCCCAAGCATATCGGTAACCTTGACCGCCACCGTCGTCTCTCCCTCCGGCGCAGGTAGCCGGTAGCTGCCGGCTACCAGGTCATTCTTTTTCTCCGGCACATCCGCCAGAGCTATATTGAATACTTCCCCATCGTAAGCAGGATCAATCATGACGCTATCCACCATCGATCGCCAATCGGTGATTTGTGGCGTTAAAACGCCGGATTGCTGGCGCAGACGCTCCAGGATGGTTGGGGAAATGAAATTGGCTATCTCTACGCATATTTCTTCACTGGTTCCCGGCGCGCCTTCCCGCCGGATACCCACTTCGGCCTGAGCCGGTTCGTGTGTGAAAAAGCCGCCCACCCGCGCATCGGTGCGCAGCTCGATGGCTTCGATCTTGTTTGGCACATCGCCACGCGACCGCAAGCGATTCCAGTCTTCCAGCCAGGCGTCGGCGGCCAGTTCTTTGCCTAACGAAACCACTACCACATCGCGCCCTTCTTCCGGGTGGCTCTCCAGTTCGCGTTTGATTTCATCCAGGTCGAGGGGCGTCAGGGGGTGGTTGAACGGGATGATCTTTACCAACCGCTTGCCTAAGGTGCCGTCGAAGAAGCGGTCCGTTTTCGTGCGGGTGACGCCCAGATGTTCACAGGCCAGGTTGAGCGCCTCGTTATGCTGGATTTGCAGGTCGTAGTCATTAACGCGATATACGGTAAAAGAGAGCTGGGCTGTCGCTTGATCATCGTCTCTGCTCTCCAGATTAGGTAACTCAAGCTGGCGCGCCCTCAGGTTTGCGGCCTGCTCCTGGATGATAGTCTGCAATCGTTTGGCGGTGGTCTGGATCGCCCCTTTGTTGATGTCAGCCGCGATCCAGCGCCGGCCGAGCTTTTGGGCTACAGCGGCGGTTGTACCTGAGCCAGAAAAGCAATCTAATACAGTCTCACCTGGATCGGAGGAAGCTTTGATAATTCGTCCAATAAGCTCTTCAGGTTTTTGGGTGGGATATTCTTCTCGTTCATCACTTTGGGCTGACAACGAATTTATATCAGTCCACAATTCCTGAGCAGGCGCTCCCGGCATTTCATCCAAGTAATATTTGCGTTGTATTCGACCATCAGGATTTGATGGAAATTGAAGTCTGCCTTCGCTATCAAGTCGCTCCATTACTTCTAGAGAAACAGCCCACCCATTTGGGTGTGGCTTATAACCCTTGTACCCATACATCAGATTGGGCCTCGGGTGAGGACTTCTCATCGTAACCAAACGGTAACATCTTCCTGTTTCCGGCTCAATGTATTTGTAAAAGTTTTCAACATATTCCTTGGAATATGGAATGTATTGGGTATTGAAAGGCGCAGCGTCGCTTTTCACGTAATACAAAATATGATCCACATTATGACCAAATTGTCCGGGATCATTGTGGGCGAAGATTCTTTGCCATACCA
>DAOUET010000005.1:0-20504 GCA_034430155.1 Anaerolineales bacterium | reverse complement strand
TACACAAGCGCCTACCCAAGTACCCCCCACCTCACCACCAGCAGCAGCAACCATGGCGCCCACCGAACCCGCTGCCATGGGGATCGACTGCATGGGTGCGCAATCGGGAGATGAAGTATCCATGCTCTATCAGTGGTCCGGCACAGAGGAAGAGAACCTCAACAGCATCCTCAAGCCGTTGGTGGATGCATGCGGCATCGTGCTAAAGCCCGAATCCACCCGTGATCAGGCTTTGCTGGACACCCGGGTGAAGGCTGGCACACCTCCTGACATCACTTTCTGGAACGTCACCCAGTTGGAGCAATACCAGGACCAGTTGAAACCCCTGGACACCCTGGGCGTACACGCCGCGAACTATGCTGACTTCTGGAAGAACATCGGCACCGTCAACGGTACCTGGCTTGGCTTACCCGTCAAGGCCGACCCCAAGACCCTCATCTGGTACAGCCCGGTCAACTTCGAAGCCCTCGGCTACCAGGTGCCCACCACCTGGGACGATCTCACTGCCCTGGCAGACCAGATGGCGGCCGACGGCAACGTGCCCTGGTCTATGGGCATGGAGTCGGGCGATGCCACCGGCTGGACCGGCTCGGACTTTATCCAGGACATCCTGCTGGTGACACAAGGACCCGACTACGTGATGGGCATCATCAACGGCACGGTACCCTATAACGACCCAGGCGTGAAAGCCGCCTACGAGATCTACGGCAAATGGGCCAAGGATCCCAAGTACACCGTGGGCGGCGCCCAAGGTACCCTCTCCACCGCCTTCCTGGATGCCATTTACAAGGTGTTCAGCGACCCGCCCGAAGCCATGATGGTCAAGCAATCCGGCTTCGCCGGTGGCGCCATCGCCGAACAATACCCCAGCCTGCAATACGGCACCGACTACGACTTCTTTGGCGTGCCCGGTGCACAGGGCTTGCAAGGCGGCTCGGACTGGATGATGATGTTCTCCGACAGCCCCGCTGTCCAGGCCGTCGTGGCTTACCTGAGCAGCGACATGGGCGGCCAGAAATGGGCCGAGGTCGGCTTTGACCTGACCCCCAACATGGCCGGCGAGAAAGCCTATACTGACCCCGCTCTGCAAAAGAAGGCCGATATCCTGGCTAACGCCAAAGGCTTCACCCCTGATATCGGTGACTCCATCCCCGGAGGTTTTGGCAGTGCCGAGTGGAAGGCCATCGTCGATTACGTCAACGGCGCCGACCTGGATACCGCTCTGGCTGCCGCCGCCGCGGTCCAAGCCGAAGCGCTGAAATAGACCATTCTAGACCGATCGGGGATACCTCTCTTCTGAGGTGTCCCCGATCTTTTTGAGGCGAGTAACGATACCTTCTCCATAGAAGTGAGTAGACATATGCAGAGGCTCTTATCTAGGTGTCTTTTTTTAGGGAAGTCATAGAGCCTACTCAGGAAAAAGTGAAGTAAGGAAGGAGATGCAGCATGGCAACCCCAAGAGTTCCGCAAATAATGAAGCAGGGCAAGGTTGCCCCTTGGTTGTATTTAACCCCTGCTTTGATAGTGATGACCATCTTTATCGTCTACCCAATGATCAATACCATTTCATTGAGTCTAAAAAACAAGGACAGTACCGCCTCGGCAGCCACATCGTGCGTCGCAGGACAATCATGCTGGGGAATATTCGAGAATTATCACTACGCTTTAACCGCCGAGCTCGATTTAAGTTCGATTAAAACAGCATGGAATTCTTTCTGGATTTCTTCCTACGGCAACAATATCAAATGGGTGATCCTGATGGTCTCTGGTACGGTGCTCCTGGGATTGCTGTTTGCCGTTCTGACCGACCGAGTCAAATACGAATCGGCCGCCAAAGCCATCATCTTCATGCCAATGGCAATCTCTTTTGTGGGTGCCGGCATCATTTGGAAGTACGTTTACGCCTTCGGTACCAAGCAAGTTCAGATCGGCTTGTTGAACGCCATCATCACAGCCTTGGGCGGGCATCCTATTGCCTTTTTACAAACCCAACAAATCAACACAATCGCCATGATCGTGGTAGGTACCTGGATATGGACAGGATTTTCTATGACCATCCTGTCCGCCGCGCTGAAGGGAGTGTCCACCGAACTCCTGGAAGCCGCCCGCGTGGACGGGGCGACTGAATGGACGGTCTTCTCAAAGATCATGGTCCCGATCATTATGCCGACCATCGTTGTAGTGATTACCACCATGGTGATCAACGTGCTAAAGCTTTTCGATCTGGTATATGTTATGACCGGAGGTAACTTCGGAAGTGATGTGATCGCCAACCGTATGTACACAGAAATGTACACTAACTTTCAATCTGGGCGCGGAACCGCCGTGGCGGTGGTGCTTATTGTGCTGATCATCCCATTCATCATCCTTAACATCCGGAGATTCCTGGAACAGGAGGCCATCCGATGAACAAGGAACGAATAAATCGAATCCTGAACAAAATACCCATCCACGTCGCCATCATCGGGTTGTGCCTGGTTTGGTTAATCCCGACTTTCGGCCTCTTGATCACCTCTGTACGACCTTTTCAGGTAGTTAATGATTCGGGTTGGTGGACAGTGTTATCTCCACCGCCTGGCTCACAGGATTATGCCCAATATTGTGCCAGCTGCCATGGGACTGATGGGAAGGCAATATCTACCGCAGATTTGTCTAACCCAGATCTGGTGGGGAAATTCCCGCGCTCTCTACAGCTTCTGGCTGCTCTACGTAAGGATATCAATGGGCAACCTCACATGGGAGATACGCCTGTGCCAGATCCTCAAGCTGCCGCCGACATCGCTACCTACCTTAAACGATTATCCGGCATCGAAGTGATCCCCCGCTTTACTATAGATAATTACATCGATGCCTTTATGGGCTACCGCGGCACAACCAATTACCGGAATGCCTGTGCGACCGGGCAGGAAGCCTTGGATCTAAATTGCAACCTAAGCGATTTTTTCAACCCACGTGGGATGGGACGCGCCATGCTCAATACCCTGGGAGTGACCGTTCCAGCGACGATCCTACCGCTCCTATTCGCAGCCTTCGCTGGCTATGCATTCTCCTGGTTAGACTTTAAAGGCCGGCAGTGGTTATTCGCCATCCTGGTGGGTTTGCAAGTTGTACCCCTTCAAATGACGCTGGTCCCCATCTCAAAAATATACGCACAGCTAGGTTTGAACGGTACTTTCCTGGGGGTATGGTTGTTCCATACGGGATTTGGCCTTCCATACGCGATTTATTTGATGCGCAATTTCCTAGGGAGCTTACCGCGCGACTTGTTCGAATCGGCGTACCTGGACGGTGCTTCCCATTGGACAGCTTTTATCCGTTTAGCGATTCCCCTGGCCACCCCTGCGATTGCCTCGTTAGCCATATTCCAATTCCTTTGGGTATGGAATGACTTGTTGGTTGCATTGGTGTTTCTGGGTGGAACCACTCCAGTATTAACCTACCAGATCGCCAACATGGTTACATCATTGGGTTCGGGCTGGCAGCTAACTACTGCGGCGGCCTTCGTCTCAATGATTATCCCCATCATCGTGTTCTTTGGTTTCCAAAGGTACTTTGTACGTGGATTGTTGGCTGGTTCGGTAAAAGGATAAAACCTTCAACCCCACGGTAATATGATCGCTAAGAAACCAGAGAAACACCATAGTGGTGACGGTCATGACCCCACCACTATGGTGCTTATTCCCTTGCTCCCTGGCCATTTCTCAGAAAAGCCGGGATGTAATGGGATAACTCATCAAGTTAACAGCTTGCAGATTCATGGAAAATAAACTCTGGTATAAAAACAGCATCTTCTATGAGGTCTATGTCCGTGCTTTCTTTGACAGCAATGGTGACGGCCATGGCGATATTAAAGGCCTGATGCGGAAATTGGACCATCTGCAAGAGCTGGGTGTGGATTGCCTCTGGCTGCTGCCCATCTACCCCTCCCCACTGAAAGATGATGGCTATGATATTTCAGATTATTACGGCGTCCTTTCTCAATACGGTACCCTCCAGGATTTCAAGGAACTGGTGGGAGAAGCCCACGCCCGGGGCATGCGCATCATTACCGATCTGGTGCTTAACCATACTTCAGACCAGCACCCCTGGTTTCAATCTGCGCGCGCCCATCCCGACTCCCCTTATCGTGATTACTATGTGTGGAGCGATACAAACCAGAAGTATTCAGATGCCCGCATAATCTTCTTGGATACGGAGACTTCAAACTGGACCTGGGATGAAGTCGCGGGTCAATATTACTGGCATCGCTTCTATTCATCGCAGCCAGATCTTAATTACGATAACCCAACAGTGCGCTCAGAGATGTTGAAGGTCATGCGATTCTGGCTGGATATGGGTGTTGATGGTTTCCGAGCCGACGCCGTGCCTTATTTGTTTGAAAGCCAAGGGACGGACTGCGAAAATCTACCAGAGACCCATGCTTACCTAAAAGAGTTGCGCCGTTTCCTTGATGACCAATACCCCCATCGCATTCTTTTATCCGAAGCCAACCAGTGGCCCGAAGACGTCAGGCCTTATTTTGGGGAAGGCGACGAATTTCACATGGGGTTTCATTTTCCCTTAATGCCTCGTCTCTTTATGGCTATCCGCCAGGGAGATCGCACCCCAATTGAGTGGATATTAGAACGGACGCCCGCTATACCCGAAAACTGTCAGTGGTGCACCTTCTTGCGAAATCATGATGAACTCACTCTGGAAATGGTCACCAAAGAAGAACGCCGATGGATGTGGCAGGAATACGCCCCGGTACCGCGCATGCGTTTAAACCTTGGTATACGCAGGCGGTTAGCGCCGCTACTAGATAACGACCGGCGCAAGATCGAATTGGCCAATTCACTTTTGTTCACATTGCCCGGCTCGCCGATCATCTATTATGGCGATGAAATTGGGATGGGAGACAATATCTGGCTGCCAGATCGCAATGGGGTACGCACACCAATGCAATGGGATGAGGGACTTAACGCTGGCTTTTCAAAAGCTGACCCCCGAGATTTGTATTCCCCGCTGATCAACCGCATACCTTATGACCCAATACAAGTGAATGTTTCATCGCAAAGCTCTGACCCGAGCTCACTTCTTAATCTTATTCGCAAAATGATAGCGGTTCGGAAAAAACACTCGGCCTTTGGGTTTGGGGATTTTAAATGGGTAAAATCTGATCTGAAATCCGTGGCTGCTTATCTGAGGTCCTATCAAGAGGAAAAGATACTCATCGTCAATAACCTTTCCCCGAGGGCTCAAATTTTTGAAGTTCAATTGCCAGGAGATCGGCTGAGCAAGCCTAAAGGTTTGCTTTCTGGATCCAATTTACCAGAGGCAAAAGGGAACAACCTCACATTAACCCTAGAACCATACCAATATTTGTGGTTAAAGCTGTAACCGCTCCACCAGCGCGAGGGGATACCTGCTTCCCAGTGATTTACGAATCATTTATCGACTCACAAGATCAGATCCCCCGGATTCCCCACTATCAGTTTCAATTTCGTTTTTTGTCGATGCAGGTTTCTTACCCCTGCTGCCATCCGGCAACACCAATGGGTTCCCGAAATCAGGATGAGGGATGATGTGTAGCGGCACCTGGTAGACCTCATTGAGATATTGTGCGGAAAGGACTTCTTGAGGAGTCCCCAAGACTCGCATCTGGCCATTAGCCAATAGCGCCACCCGGTCAGCGTAAAGGGAAACTAAATTCAGATCATGCATTGCCATCAACACGGCCAGGTGTTGCTCATCGACCAATGCGCGCACCTGGTCGAGCAAGTTCGACTGGTGCTTCAGATCCAGGTGAGCCGTAGGTTCATCCAACAGCATAATTGGGCTTTCTTGAGCCAAAGCACGCGCCAGCAGCACCAGCTGTTGCTCACCGCCGGATAGTTCGTGCACCCTCCGTTCTGCCAATGGAAGTATTTGGGTACGTTCCAAAGCCCAACGAACCCGCAGACGATCTGCTGCGTTAGCCTGCCCCAGCCACCCCAAATAAGGTGTTCGACCCATTAGTACCGTTTGCCAAACCGTAAAAACGGAAGGGAGATCACGAGCCTGGGGGACCACTGCCAAATAACGCGCTCGCTGAGCAAAGGAAAGTTTTAAGACATTGTATCCGGAAACAAATATCGAACCGGCTGATACCGGCACCACCCCGCTCACAGCTCGGATTAGGGTTGTTTTCCCCGCTCCATTTGGTCCGATCAGCGCCACGATTTCGCCCGGATTGACATCCAGCGAAATATTTACCAAGGCAGGAATGGGTCCATAATTAACTGTGAGAGACTTTACCGAGAGCATGGCGATATTTCCTGATAACCATAGGAATTTCCCCAAATAAGGATTGTGAGCGTAGGAATGATTTCTTCTCTAATTACCAAAACGCACGTCGCTTTGAACGCTGCAATACCCATAAGAAAAAAGGTGCACCAGCTAAAGCAGTGATGATGCCAACTGGTAATACCTGAGGTGCCAACATGATGCGAGCAAGTAAATCAGCTACTAATAAGGTGGTAGCGCCGCCAAAAATTGAAAGCGGTATAAGATGGCGATAATCTGCTCCCCATATAATGCGGACGAGGTGAGGGACAATTAAGCCAATGAAACCAATCACCCCAGAAAATGAAACTGCGGCTGCTGTTGATAATGAGGCTGCGATCAGGAGCAGCACTTTAATGCGCTCAACCGGCAGGCCAAGTTGTTGAGCTTGCTCGTCTCCAAATTGCAACACATTGAGTGCATGGCCAGCTGTGACCAGCACGCCCAAACCAAGGATGATGTAAGGAAGGGCGGCCCATACAGGATTCCAACCGCTCAGGGAAGCGCCCCCTAACAGCCAGGCAATCGCCCGGTGGATTTGCCCTTCTGACTGCAGCATAAAATAGGAAGTCAGCGCGGATGCAAAAGAACCGACCGCGACCCCAGCCAAGATCAAGGTTGTCGTCGGTAAAGCGTTGCCTGTACGAGCCAGACTATACACGATTAGAACAGTCAGACCAGCGCCCACAAATGCCGCGATTGGCACGGTGAAAAGCCCCAACCAATCACTGGGCCAACGAAAAGCCATAGCAATTACCGCACCTAATCCAGCCCCCGAGGCCACACCGATCAAGTAAGGATCAGCCAACGGATTCCGGAAGAGACCCTGGTAGGCTGCACCGCTACCTGCCAGGGCCGCTCCAGTCAGGGCGATCAGGGCGGTGTGAGGCAGGCGAATCTGAAAGACAATAACGTTGAGGGTTTCTGGCCAATTTTGCACGAGCCCAACACCTGGGATTCTGGAGAAAAACATCCGTGCGAGAATATCGGGTGGCACGAACACAGCACCAATCGCCACGCTTAACAGCAAAGCCAGGATTAAAAGCCAGAAATTGAGGATATACGGACGATTTAACGCCTTCATAAATTGAACTTTATGATAAGAATGGTGCCTGCCATTATTATCCCCATGCCTATCCCAACTTGATTGCTTAACCCCAGATCGGGTGAAGCCTCGTCTCGCCATGATGAAAGGCTGTCATTGTCGTAATCCCGAGCTGCCATTATTTAAACAAATCCGGGTGAATAATTGCGGCCAATGCTTCAAGGCCATCTACCAGGCGAGGCCCTGGACGGCTTACCAAATCGTCATCGAAAGGATAGACTTTCCCATTCTGGAAGGCCTCCATCGTCTCCCATCCGGGGCGTTGACCAACCGACTCGGGGGTAACACCATAAGCTGAATCGCCAAGCAGGATAATGTCAGGATTTTGAATGAGTAGTTCCTCAACGCTGATCTGACCATATTGACCTTCTAGATTGGCGCCAATATTATTGCCTCCGGCCAGGTTTATCAAAGTATCAATAAATGTACCGGAACCAGCTGTGTAAGGCGCGTTCGGGTCGGTGCTATCTAATTCATAAAAAACACTTGGTCTCTGATCAATGCCCGACAATTTACTTTCTACGGAGGAGACTCGCCTCTTCAAATTTTCAACAAGTCCCGCGGCTTCCGCTTGGTGCCCGGTCAGGCGAGCGATCGTATCTAAGCTGTCGTACATTTCATCCAGCGAAGTTGGATTAGCGACTAAGTAAACCGTCAAACCGAGGTCTTCCAAGGATTTGACCTGTTCTGCAGTGTTGATCTCAGCTGCAAGCACAAGATCGGGGTGTAGATCAACGATAGCCTCATAGTTGTAATCGCTGTAGAAGCCTCCTACACTAGGTAAATCTGCTACATCTGCAGGATAATTAGAAAATTCGTCTCTACCAACCACTTGCTCTCCGGCGCCGACGGCAAATAAGCTTTCACTGATAGAGGGTGCCAACGATACCACCCGCCGGGCAGGTGCCTGCAAGCTGACATTTCTCCCAAGACCATCGCTGAAGACCAGCGGTACAGCGGTGGGTTCAGCAGTGGGGGGTATGGGTGTTTGTTGATTAGCGCAACCCGCCAGAAGAATCGCGAGTGCAGATAGCATCAAACCCAAAGTGTTAATTGATTTACGCTTCATTGGAAAAGCCTCCGATGGTGAAGAAAGCTACAAGATTATGGTTCTAATGCGCCCATCTCAAAACTGCGGCGAGGAATTTAAGCGATCAAAAATAAAATACCCCTGTCGCCGGGGCAGGGGTGGAGATTCAGAGGAATTCAACTAGTATCTTCGCTGTTCCCACCTCCGTTCCACGAGGTTGTGGCAAACCCATTCAAGGCGGGCGGCCTGGCTTGGAGCACCTGACTTCGCTCAAGAAGAACAGATGCTCTTTACAGTTGCGGGACAGCACCGGACTCTCACCGGTTTCGCCATTAAACCTTCCCATCCGGGGGATGAGGTACCTTGCTGGTGAAGGTTATTCTTTTATAAATCTATTTTACGGTGGGTATCATAAATCGTCAAGAGACAAAAATTCTCGGGTTGCCTCCGGCGAGAATTTGGGGGTAATTTTCTACGCTCCTGAGTTGTTGAAAAAAATATAAAGGGGCAGTAGGGATAAACGACTAGAGATTTGCGATCAAAGGCTCCTAACAGATCCTGAGGGCTTCGTTAATCTCCTTAAAGTATTCGTTAATCCTCTCTTAGTGGATTGCAGAAAGAAATCCAATTAGAATAATAATCGGGTTTACCTGGGCTTTTAGGCTGTTCTTTAAGCTGGGAACTGGTATATCTTTATCATAGCTATTTATTGCTGATCCGAGATGCATGAGATAAACACTGCCAATCACATTCTTAAAATAACTGCTCTGCTGATCATTACGTTCACCTTCAGCTTAGCACTCCTTACAGACAGCTCCTCGGCTGCTTATCAGAAAGCTGCTGAGGCTGAAATCAAGCAAACCTTTTCAGTAAGCCTGCCCTTGGTGGTCCAAGGGACGACTCAGGACAGCCCCACGGCAGCCGATTGGTTAGATTACTTGAATTACTACCGTACCCTGGCTAATTTACCCCCAGTAAGTGAAAACGCCGAGTGGAGTGTCGGTAGCCAGTTTCACGCACGCTATACCGTCAAAAATGACATTCTGGTACACAGTGAAGACCTCAACAACAAATGGTATACCCCCGAAGGGCGGGCTGCGGCCCAATCAGGCAACCTGATGGCCAGCTATGATGTCGAATCAAACGATAAACATGCAATTGACGTATGGATGCAGGCCCCCTTTCACGCCTTGGGCATTTTGGACCCCGCTTTGCAAGAGGTGGGTTTTGGCAGCTACCGAGAAGCGGATGGGGGCTTACAAATGGGGGCAACCATGGATGTCTTGCGCGGCCTGGGTGAAATCCCCCTTGCGATTAATTTTCCGATAATGTGGCCTGCAAACGGTGCGGTTGTCCCTCTAAGTGATTATTGGGGTGAATATCCAGATCCTTTGAGCAGCTGCCCCGGCTATGGCGTACCAAGTGGTTTGCCCATCATTTTACAGATAGGAGCGGGAGACCGCACACCAGTAGTTAACTCACACATGTTTCTCCGAGATAAGACGCCTCTCGAAAATTGTGTTTTTACCGAATCTACATATTCCAACCCCGACCAGGTTGCCCAGGATATGGGACGCGCCGTCCTCGACTACAGGGATGCCATCGTATTGATCCCCAGGGAACCATTAGTGCCGGGCGCTAGCTACACAGCCTCGATGGTAGTCGATGGACAAACATACACTTGGACTTTCGAGATAGCAGGGATAAACCAGGGGTCTCAGGGACTTTCCCTGCCTGCTGAAATCCGTTAAGGTGTAAGTAAATCGAATGACTTGGTATTTTCTCGCCATTCAATTGATACAAGAGTTATGTAGTTAAAAACCCTCTGGGGAGTTGTTGGGGGGTATGCCCTTATTGATGCAAATAGCCTGTGTAGCGCTCCAATGTTGCCCAAATCGGGAAACCGGTGTTCTAGAGAGGGGGCGATAGTGAAGGTCGTCTCAACGGGCACTATTGTGGATTAGAGGCGCCACATCGACAAGGTCTGCCAATACAATCCTCCGGCGTCGGTAACTGTGAGCATTTTCATCCCAATCCGTGCATGTCAATAAGGTAAGAACCGGCTTATCAGAAGCTGACATCACAAAAATATCGGTCGCATCAACTACATCCTGATCTCTGACAATATAGGTATACATGCTATCTTCGGTATATGTTTTGACTTGCTCTCCGGGCAAAAGCATAAACAGATAGCGAAAAGGACCGTTACTGGCATCGCTCAAGCTGATATGCCCCGCCAAGACATTGTTGTTGGTTGTATCCAAACCCGAGGGGGTTTCAAGCACCGCAACATCCCCGTTCAGGCCAGTGATATCCCACGTGAACCCATCATATGGCACAGACTTAACTCTGGCATCCAAATGCAATGAGGGGATGACCAGACGGGTTATGGCGGTTTGCATCCCTGATTCGCCCCCATCGCTAGAAAGGATCCGCGGTGAATAAAAGGAGGGCACCGGGGTTTTATGGGCAAATGAGATGGTCTCATGCTGAACTATTTCTTGTCCGGAGTGTGGTTGTGAAGGATCAGGCCCATTTGGCGCATCAGCCAGCAAGCGGGCGCCTAAGGCCTGCTCCTCTTCCAAGGATGGAGGAGCAGGCCTCCCTGGGGCAGGAAGCCGGATAGTCCCCACTATCAGCGCTAATGTGGTCATGGTCAGGCAAATACCAATCCAGGTTGGCAAAGTAGCACTCAGCTTCTTGTGAATGCCGGGTTCAAAGGCAATGCCCGTCACCAGTCCCACTATCAGCGTGAAAAGCGTGAGGATCAGCAATCCTTGATTCTCTACCCCAGCCATTTTCTCAACTTTGATCCCATACCGGTGCCAAGCGCCAGACCCACGATCAGCCCAAGCAAAGGAATCACCAGCAGCCCGAGCCAATTTGAACCAGCCTGGGGCGGGGCGGTTGGGTAATCACCCGTAACCGGCAGGAGAGGTAGCCGGACTGTCGGCTCCGGTCCTTTTGGCTCTGACGGCTTTTCCGTTGGAGGAACAGAGGTTGGCGTTGGAGTGGGGGTGGGAGGTTGCACCTCGCTGGTAGCGGTTGCCGTCGGCACCACCGGCGTGTTTGTTGGTGCCACTGGCGTGTTCGTGGGCGCTTCGGGTGTATTCGTCGGTAGCTCTTGGGTTGTTGTAGGTGTTAAAGTGATTGCCAGCGGAAGCGAGGCCGAAGCCCGGCCTGGAAGGATCGCCAGGATTACAACCAGGCTGATTATCAACCCAAGGCTAAGGCTAGCGGGTTTGAATTTGAACATAGACCCTCCTCACAGTAATCATTATTGGACCAGCGGTAAGTAAATTAAGCGGGTATGTGATTGATTTAAACGTGTTGCTGGGTCTCCCAGCAGGGTAAATGTATCGATCAGGTCAGGAGAACCGGGATTTTGAGTTGACAAATGCAATTTTCCAGATAGTGTGGCTGTACCAATGTTTCTCTGGCCTCCCTGAAAGATGCTTTCATAAAAACCCTCAGCCAGCGATTCATGACCTGTGGCCACTCCTAATCCGGTTGGACCCCAAACAGCAACTGCCCCACCATCGGAATAGCGTAGGAGCGCTTCGTCAAGAGTGGGGAAAGCCGGGACCTGAAAAGATCCGGTAAAACAGGTCATTTCGAGCACCACCGGCAACCTGGCTTTATTCTTCAGGGCGGAGATGTCTTCTAAGTGGATGAACCGTTCAGCTGCCCATTGGTGGACAGAAGCGTGACCGGTGAACATGATTATGCCGGTGCCATCGTTCCAATCCTGAAAGAGGGTTTTGCTGATTTCCTCAGCGCTGAAAGTGGGAGGCGTGTAGTAAAGGCGCTGTGAAACCAAGGGAGGTTTGACAAAAGAGGTCATCAAGGCTTCTGAAGAGGCCGGAAAATTACCCCCCTCATCCGGATCGTCTGCCACAAATGTGATGTGACTGTTCCAGGGACCGGGTTCAGCAGCCTGCTCATACGCCACGATTTTTGCTACCATCGTTTGGGCTTCAGCCAGGTTATTGGCCGGCAAACGACCAATCAACATGTCCGGAAGGATGTCATCGCCATCGACCGTAACGTAGCGGTTATCGGCTGCAGTTTCCCCTGCCCAGGGATCGACATCGACCAGGTAAGGGGGAATGATCGTCGCTGATGATTCCGGGTTGTAGCGTTTGGGATCGGAAGTGCCATCCCCTACCAGAAGGACATAAGTTGGTCGCGGATCCCAGGAATTATAGGCGTAATCCAAGAAATTACGAATAGCTGCTGGATCGGGGCGTCCATCACCGAAGGTGTCATAAATCGCTTGAAGGTCCTGCTGTGCCACCCTCAAACCTTGCTTCTGGCGTAGAGAGATTAAATCGTCCAGAGCAGGGACAAATTCTGCGGGCGAGATGATCAAATAATCCGCACCGCTGAAATCTGCTTCAGTTTCCAAAGCAGGGACCAGGTGCAGGCGTTCTGGATTGGCAATACCGGCCTCACTGGTAATCCAATAATGCGGGTTTCCAGAGACGAGCCCATCACCGAGGGTGAGTTTGCCGGAAGTGTCAAGGGTAAATCCGCTCAAGCGCAGTGGTCTCCCTGGGTCGGTGACATCGTATGCGCGCAATCCTTGAGAGGAGTCCAGGCTAATGGTATAGGTATGCGAGGCTTCCTCTCCGCGGAAGAAAATTGACTCCCCAGATGAAGAGTCATCGCGGCCATAGTCAATCGAAAAAGCGTCCAACCAAGCACCTTCTACCTCAACGGATGGGATGCCTGGTAGCGACAAGGTTAAGGAGTTGCTCCCATTTATCAGCATTGATCCAGGAAAGTAGAAAGCCGCGCTGATAGATTCTTTGCCGTCCCATTCAACCTGCCCGATGTAATTCTGGTTAAGGGCTACCTGGACGTGATGATCGGGTTTAGCGCTCACATCTGTAAAGCCAATCAACCAGAGGATGAGCGTGGCTGGTTGAGATGGATCCACACCTGCGAGTCCGATGGAATATGACTGGGTCGGATGAGTGTCGCGCTGCAAGCGATCCCAGACCCAGCGATCGCCATCGCGCCCGGGAGGGATCGGGGCGCAAAAACAGTCTGGGGTGTAGATCCGGTTTTCCTCGGCAGTGATTTCCACCCTGGCGACCCCGGCTGGTAAGCCTAGCGGGTCTGCAGACCGGCTTTCCATTGACATACCAGGGGAATTACCTTCCTCCAGAAAGTACACATCAAATGGTGAATAACGGCTAAAACGTGGTGCCGCATAGAAGAGCAGACGCTCGCCTGGCTCAAAGCTGGTGTCGCTATCACCATCCCATTCGTAAGCGATCTCTTTACCAGCCAAGGTGAGATGTAACTGGTTTGGGTGGGCAGTGGTAACCGGGTAACCCACCGCGGAAAGGTTTTCATAGGTAATTTCTGTTAGGCCAGTTTGATTCACTTCCACCGCGACTTTAGGTGTATTGCTCCCTAATTTGACGGAACCTGTTTGGGAAACCCGCCCTGTATCCAAGTTGGGCTGGATATCCTGGGGATTGACCACTGCTGATTTCAACCTTTCCAGCATGGCATCTGCAGAGGAGCTGGTTAAAAGCGGGGCTGCTTCTGGGCTATTGAAGTGGAGGATGGCGTGCACATGGGTGGTTAGGCGAAGTTCGGATCCTCTCGGCCGGGCCGGGTAGAAGACCAGGCGGGCGATGCTCACCCCTCGGAGCAAGCCGAGGGGTTCTAAAGCAAGTGCCGGACGATTAAATTCAACGTTATCAGATACAGAGGTAAATGCCCCCCCAATGACCTGACCGTCAGGTGCGCGCAGAACACCCTCAGGTTTCCCGGCATGTGCAACCGACGCCGGGAGGTACATAGCACTTTCATCGACCTGACGGATTTCCAGCGTGGGATTTGCTCCAGGGGGGATGGCGACCAGGACAGCTGCAAAGGGGACTTCAGGCACACCTGGTTGCCTCAATTGCTCAAAACCAGACATGGTTAGTCGGCTTTGCCCTCCCGGCAGTGAGGAGATCTGAAGTGAAGAGGCGTTCCAGTCAATGGATAATCCATCTTGGGTGCCGGAGATGATTGGGTTTGAACCCTTATCCGTCTGAACTGTTCTGGGCAGAGGGCCTGGTGCGACCATGAATTCGAGCAGGGTCAGGGTAAAAGCCATCCGTCCTAGAAAGTTCACGGTTGTATCACAAGCGGCAAAAAGATCAGATTGCCCGTAGAACTGATACCTCCAACAACTTTGGCGTTTACCGGACCGTGAACGGTCTCTAGTCCGTGCGTGTCGACATCGGTAAGCCAGTAATACCACAGCCCGTTACCCGGAACTGTATCGGTATAGGTATAGTTCCCTCCGCCGATACCTCCAACTGGAGATTTTATCCCGATCATGTCGGCGCTTAGGTACTCATTTACTGAAGACCGGTAGACCTTGAAGCCGTAGTTATCAACCTCCGAGGCAGTCGCCCACTTCAAGGTTACCTGGCGTCCCTGGACGCCCTCCACCTGGAAATATAATAGCTTTACAGCCGTTGGTACAGTGGGCGTCGGGGTAGGCAAAGGTACGGGTGTGCCAGTCATTGTAGGCGTTGGCGTTTCGGTAGTTGTCGGTGTAGGTGTAGGCACCACTGACCAGGAGGTCAAACAATCGACGCCTTCATAGTCACCAGCGACTGTGAGCGGTTTTGCGGTGGACACATTCGCAATTCCAGTGGTCTTATCGATGCGGAAAAGCTTGTTATTCGTACTTGTAGGACCGTCCTTGCCAGTGGTCCCCAGCAGTTGCCCGGTTGGATCGAAAGTTAACCCTTCCATATCGTTTACGCCTAGAGACCCAACATCAACAGTTGCGCCTGTGAACTTATTAATCTTCACCAGCCGGTCACCCGAACCGCTGTTATTTGCGATGCCGTACATTTGTCCGTCAACCGGGTCAATAGCAAGATCATCAATGTCATAAAGCCCCATGTCCGGCTGGATAATGACATAATCCACACCTGGACCGAAGGCATTTTCTACATGCAGCCCGCTGGCGGGGTCGGCTTGAAAGAGTAAATCTACGTTTGTGCCTCCAGAGCGGCGATCTGAGGCGTAGAGGATTCCGTTCGAAGGGTCAAAAGTTAATCCATCGGCGTCACTGAGGTTGATAGGACCCAGAGCGCCATTTCCAATCCCAAAGGTGTTGGGATTTGGAGTAAATGCTCCGGTGCTTAGATCGAGCGTGCCTAGCTGGCCTGCATTGGCGCCAAAGAGGATACCAGTACTGGCTTGAAAGGCAATGGCCTCTAAGGAATTTGTCCCGGGTGATCCTATCGGGATTTCAGTACCCAGGTCGAAATCCACCTGGGTAAGCATATCGTTACCAGGTGGACCACCACCGCTATCTCCAGATGCATAGCAGATGCTGTTGGCGGCTTGTAGATGGTTTCCAGCCAGAACCACAAACCTGTGGGTGGAGTTAGCTTGATAACCGGACAGGGAAAGGGCAGCTAAGACAATAATCAGCAAAGTAAGAAGGATGGTGAGACGATTTGGTTTCATTTTTTTATCTCATGTAATCAACTAACCGGTGCTTAACAGGAGTTTGAACACTTTTCCCGTCATGCAAACTTATTCAATTATTGATATCAAGCACAATAATCCAGTATTTACAAACGGGTTTCCACATGCCAGTAGATAGATTCCCATGACCACCTCCCCTTTCTGGATTCGAAGATTAAATCACCTTAATCTACCTAATTATACATTAATATGTCACATAGGTGTACTGTCGAGGGTGCATGTCAGATTGCTGGTTAGTTTATCACCTGCCCCCAATCTGGGAAGAAATTGGGGTGTTGTGCGCAGCGCTTTGCGTTGCGCACAACACCCCAAACCCCATTTGCCCCAGACCAATGATGAACCCTGTCAAGGGTAGTTTTTTCTATGTTCGATGGCCAGTTCGGGAGTCAGGAATCTGAACCCCACCCAACCGACAGCTTTCTTTTGACGTGGGCCAGATAAGTTCTCGATTGTCAATCTAGTCAGACCGCCGCCGTCTAGTTTGGGAGCAAGTCCCATAATTCATCAGACGGAGGCAAGGAACGTCTCTTACCGCCAAGATGGATCATCTGTAGATCATGGCCGATATCCAGTTTGTGCAGCTGGTAACGCACAAATTGGCGAGATTGGAGACCTCGACGTTGGGATGCTTCCAACTTCCAAGTCCAGCGAAAGAGCTTATTAGCCACTTTCTCAGGATTAGCCTGACGGTTAGCTACCTTCTTGGTCAGTACATGCCAGATCACGGTCAACAACTTACGGGCGATAGCTACAATCGCCTTGTTTTCACCCCGACGCTTGGCTAAACGCTCAAATTGGGCTTTCCAATACGGATCCCACCGTACGGCACTCCAGGCGGCTTCTACCAACGCCCAGCGTAAGTCTTTGCGACCTTGTTTGGTGATCCGGCCGGTATGATGGGTGTCTCCGCTGGAGTGAACTCCTGCACCCAGGCCAGCATACCCGACCAGATATTTGGCTGTAGGAAAGCGCTCGATATTGCCGATGGCTGCCAGAACGGTCATCCCGGTCAGCAAGCCGATGCCAGAAAATTGTAACAAATACACGATCTGATCACACCACGGCTCTTGTGCGCTGAGCTGTTCCAACTCCGCTTCGCACTCATCGATCTGGGGTTCCAGGTGATCCAAGGTAACCAAATCTTGTCTAATACGCAAATGTTCAACGGTTGATACAGACATTTGCTCCCACCAGTCCCGGTTAGTGCTCCCATACAAGTCTCCAACTGGAGGAATCAGGTTATAGCGATGGATAACACTCTGCAGTCGGTTGCGGAGCATGGTCCGCCTCTTGACCATATGCAGCCGATGCGCCAGTAAGGCACGCAAATCCCGGACTTCTTGAGGCGGTACCCACACTTCCGGGATCAGACCTGCTGCTAATAACCTTGCCAGGTTCAGCACATCGCGGTTATCGGTTTTGACCCTGGCGTAGGCGATTAGCTTGACTAACCCTGAATGGGCAACTACAGCCCGTCCAACATAAGGAACCACTTGGTCATAGATTTGCCAAGCATTGGTGGTAGCTTCGAGTACGATTGCATCGGTTGATTTTAGATTGGCTTTCATCCACCCTTCCCACTGTTGATAATCCACTCGCCGTGGCGAAAGAATGATCTCTTACCGATGGTTTACGCCACCCACCACCAGGTAGTGTTTGTGGAGATCTAACGCCAAATATCGTTCATAGGTCACTATCGGAGCATCAGCCATTAAATGTACTCTCCTTTCGCAACTCTGGCTTCGTTCTCTGGATAACTGGGTCACAGATGATGGGCTACAGGATTCACAAACCAATTCGGGCTTAGCTTTTTCACTGTCCCAGATGAGGTTATCCGACGGGTAGACCAAAAAATTGATCGAGCTTGGCTTTCGCCTTCTCAACGGGGCCATCGGTCCGCCCAAAACGCCCTGTGTCCCGGTTGCGTTCCCGTCACTCACCAGTGAGCAGGATAGCACATCTGCAACCCAACTATCCAGAGAACTTTTTCCGTGAGTACATCCTAATAATTGACATACACCCTGCTGTCGGGAGCTGTTGCATGAGGATAGCCATGCCGGTTAATTCAAATTTCCCCTCCGGTTTATGCTGTTCTTATTTGCTCAAAATGGAAACGTGATGACTTCGTAGAAAAAAGGTCTCCAAGAGGAGGGCAAGCAGCGTATATAGTTAGTAGTTACGCAGTTCAGGGGAAAATCGGGGGGATCCCGATTTGGTCAGTACCTAGATGGATTTATTATCTAGCGATCAATGAAATTACCATTGAAAGGATAATGATCAAAGCGATAGCTATAAAGATAATTTGCTGTGAGCGTAACCTTCGTTTTTCAAATTTAGAAAGTTCTTTTTTCTTTTTCTTTGCCATGACATACTCCTAATCCAGGGCGCTAGCAACTGCTCTCTTCTAGAGAAGCAATTCATTTTGAAAAGGGTCCTTAGGTATTTCGGCGAAATAAATCATCGCTTAGCAATTGCCCTTGCCCCCCAATTTCCAGACCAGTCAGCGGCGATCCAGAAGCCCAACCGGTCAATCTAGGTGCTCCTTGATCGCAAGAGCGATCTGTGCAGTGATACCGGGGATAGCTGTTAGCTCCTGTTCGGAAGATTCTTGGATATTTTTTATAGAACCAAAATGATTCAAAAGGGCCTTACGGCGTACCGGACCAATCCCTGGGATCGCATCTAACCGGGATGCCAAACCTGCCTTAGTGCGTCGTTGCCGATGAGAGGTGATGGCGAAGCGGTGGGCTTCATCTCGTACGCGTTGCACCAAGAATAAGCCTTGGGATTGGTGGGGCAGCAATATAGAATCAGAATGTCCCGGCACAAAGAGCTCCTCGTTTTGTTTCGCTAGGCCAGCTACAGGGATATGCTCTAGCAAGTTGAAGCGCTCTAATACTGTCACCGCACGACTCAATTGGCCCTTTCCCCCATCCACCAGCAACAAATCCGGCAACAAAGCGAATGCCTGGTCTACTTTTTTACCCGGGATGTCGGCGCTCTCTTGGGAAGCACACCAGCGATTGAAACGACGAGTAAGCACCTCCTCCATGCTGGCGAAATCATCGGGGCCTCTGACACTGCGGATATTAAAGCGCCGGTAATTTCTTTTACTCGGCACACCCTGTTCAAAAACCACCATGCTGCCGACCGCAGCAGTGCCTTGCGTGTTCGAAATATCATAACATTCAATCCGGTTCGGGGGAGCGGATAGATTAAGATATTGCTGTAATTCAGCCAGCGCTTGAGTTTGACGGTGTCGATCCGCCTGCCATTGCGCCTTGAGGGCAGCCAGAGTATCAGCTGCATTTTCTGCAGCCATTTGAACCAACTCGCGCTGCTGCCCTTCACGCGGGATCACTATCTCGACTTTCTGCCCATTTCGGCGCGAGCTCAGCCATTGTTTTATTATCTGGGCTTCCTCTACCTCGTGAGGTAGCATTACCTGGGCAGGGACCATGGGCGTCTGATCGTAAAATTGTTTGAGGAACTCGGCAATCACGTCTGCATCCGGGCTATTATCAGCGCCCTCTAATAAAAAGTATTCGCGCCCGATCAACTTCCCAGCCCGGATGAAGAAGACCTGTACACAAGCCTCACCGTCAGATCGAGCCATAGCGACCACATCCGAATCCACATATTCTGATGAGACGATCTTCTGGCGTTCGACCACTTTTTCGATGGCCTGGAGTTGATCGCGCAGAGTGGCAGCGCGTTCAAAACGTAGTTCAACAGCTGCCTGGACCATTTCCTTTTGCATGCGAGAAACAATTGGTTCTGTGCGTCCTTCCAGGAATTTACACAGATCATCGATAACCTGGCGATAACCTGCCTGATCGATGGCTCCAATGCACGGGGCCGTACAAAGCTTAATGTCATAATACAGGCAAGCCCGCTCATCCTGACCCGTGATGGTTCGATCACAAGTCAGATATGGAAAAATCCTCCTGAGAACGTCTAAGGTCTGGTGAACAGCCCAGACACTGGTATAAGGACCAAAATAACGGGATCCGTCATTGACGATCTGGCGGGTTACCGTGACTTTGGGGAAGGCATCCGCCCAATGTACCTTTACATAGGGGTAACGTTTATCATCCTTTAAGCGCACATTGTAGTGCGGGCGATGTTTCTTGATAAGATTCATCTCCAGGATCAAGGCTTCCAATTCCGACCCAACCACGATCCATTCGATATCGGTAATGTTACGCACCATGTGACGCGTTCGTGGATTCTCCTGGGTGCTGGTGTGAAAATAAGACCGCAGGCGGTTACGGAGATTGATCGCCTTTCCCACGTAAATTACTTTCCCGGCAGTATCTTTCATTAAGTAGCAGCCGGGTTTGGTGGGAGCAGTATCTAGAATAGCCTGAAGATGAGAAGAAACTTCCATTACATATTTATTCTATCACGAGTAAATTGCCCGGAAGGTGATCTGGATAGTTGAAGGATAAAATTTTTGGATCTTTGGAAATCCCCGTGGTAAAGGTTAGATGTGGGGGTGTTTGGGGGGGTGGGGCCGCCCCACAACCCCCCAAATAACCCCCAACA
>DAOUET010000004.1:0-6584 GCA_034430155.1 Anaerolineales bacterium | reverse complement strand
CATGTTCGTGCCCGATTTCGTCCGGGAAACATTCAAACCCTCGACGAAGCATGGAGGTCATGATCGTCACGGGCGAGGATTGCGTTACCTAGCATGGACCTACGACCCCGATCGAGAAGATGACACATACCTCACCGACTTTGCTTATCTCATAAAAGATACGGATGGTTCGGTCCTAGCTGTCTACGATCGCCATATCATGGGTTTGTTTCCCCGTTACGTCTGACTGGGAATGCTCGCTGAGGTGGGATTTCAACCCAGGATATTCATAGATCCGGATCAACGCTCAATATTCACTGGTATCAAACCTGGGGATTGACCAACAATCTCCGAGGGATCCAGATATATAATTGACTTGAGTTCGGGCTTATCGCCGCTACACCGTTACAAGATTGCTTCACTAAACCACTTTCCTCTCCTGGCAGGAGCATCTATATGCTTATCGCATCCACAGCACAATAAGTCGAAGGGCTTTTCAAGGAGGTAAAATGTACACTCGTAAAAGATGGACGGATTTGACCGTAACCCAAAGGGTTGCAGTGACTATCCTGAGTACCGTGCAGCTTTCCTTACTCTGCGCGACACTATTGGATATCTACCGCAGACCGCCTGAACAAATCCGTGGGAGCAAACCTGTCTGGACCGCCCTTTCCTTTATAAACTTTTTCGGACCAATCGCATACTTCACATACGGAATACGGAGATGATTGGTTTGGAGAGGGGCTCCATCAGGTAAATGCCGAACACCCTTATGTGGCAAGTGAAAGAGGAACCCCACTCTCACGATATTCATATCAATGAGAACACTGGTAAATAGAAATTTATTAGATTTATATAAATATCCCCTGATATGCTTGACTCTTGGTACCCTGCTCGCATACAATTTAATAGCAAGGTCGCCGGATTACAGAATCAACCTGGTCACCCGGTGTAATCACTGTCTCTTGAGGTAAATTGACGTCTCCTGAAGCAGTCGAGGAATTTTCTCTCAAGTATTCTCTCCACAGAGACGCAATACTAGAATGACATATGGAATATAAAGACTATTACAAGGTCCTCGGCGTTGCCCGCAATGCGAGCGAAGACGAGGTGAAACGCGCTTATCGTAAACTGGCGCTCAAGTATCACCCCGATCGCAATCCCGATAATAGCCAGGCAGAGGAAAAGTTTAAAGAGATTAACGAAGCCAATCAAGTCTTAAGCGACCCACAAAAACGCGCCCGTTACGACCAACTGGGAGAATCATATAATAACTGGCGACAGCAGGGTGGCAGACCGGGCGGATTCAATTGGGATGAATGGTACACCTCGACGCCCGGCACCGGGGGGGTGCGTGTTGAGATGGGTGATCTGGAGGACATCTTGGGGGGGGCTGGCCTGGGAGGATTTTCAGAATTCTTTCGCCGAATTTTCGGGGGTATTCCAACAGAAGGAACAGGTTACCCTGGTTCAGGTTGGTCTACAAGAACAGCTGTTCGCCCACAACGTCAGACATTCGAACAACCGGTCACCATCAGTCTCTTGGAGGCCTATCAAGGCACTACCCGTCGCATCGAGGTAGATGGACGTCGCTTGGAGGTAAAAATCCCACCAGGAGCGCGCACCAATACAAAAATTCGCGTAGCTGATGCCATCCCCACCGCTTCACAAGGCATCAAAGGAGACCTCTACCTGGTCGTCAATGTTGCCAATGATCATCGTTTCGAGCGCAAGGGCAACCACCTTTATACCGATGTCACCCTCGACCTGTTCAAGGCTGTTTTGGGTGGCGAAGTGACTTTACCCACCTTAAGTGGTAATGTCCTCCTTAAAGTCCCCCCTGGGACCCAGCCTGGTCAGACTTTCAGGCTCGCCGGTCGAGGTATGCCCCACCTTAGAAAACCAACCCAACATGGCGATTTATTCGTGCGTATTCGTGTTAAAATTCCACAGAACCTCACTCAGCACCAACGAGAACTCTTCGAAGAAATATCAAAGATGAAGTAACTCAAGAACCCCTTCCCGCCGGGGGGATCTGGGACGTTAATCGATTAACCGAGGGTGGTGTCAGCCAAGGATGCAAATCCATGAATCTAGTAAAAAAGTTATTATTGGTGTCTTGCTTCTTCCTTATCCCCGTTATAGCTTGCCAAACTTTATCGTTGCCGTTATTACAAAATCTTAACCATACCCCAGCACCACTATCAACCGCCCTCAACATCGACAAAACCGTTATTCAGTCTAGCCCCTCTCCTGGCCCTTCATTCACGCCGGATCTGGTCTCGCTGGAAGACTCTTTGGTTGCTCTGTATGATAAAGTCAACCCTGGGGTAGTTGCCATTCGCGTCCTCACTGAGGATGGATCCGGATTGGGGTCAGGTTTTGTGATCGATCACCAAGGCCATATCATCACTAATTATCATGTTATCGAAGGCATCACGGATTTGGAGGTGGATTTCCCCTCGGGTAATAAAACTCGCGGCGAGACCATCGGTACGGATAAAGACTCCGACCTGGCTGTCATCAAAGTAGATCTCCCCACTGAAGAGCTTTTCCCTCTCCCGCTCGGTGATTCCTCAATGATCCATGTCGGTCAAACCGTTATCGCTATCGGCAATCCCTTCGGGCTCAATGGCACCATGACCGTCGGCATCATCTCGGCTTCAGGGCGAACACTACGATCCCTTCATGAAGCACCTGGAGGTGGTTTATTCACTGCCGGCGATATCATTCAGACCGATGCTGCCATTAATCCTGGTAATTCAGGGGGGCCTTTGTTAAATCTCAATGGGGATGTTATAGGTATCAACCGCGCTATCCGTACCTTAAATTTCACAACCGCAGAAGAACCCCTCAACTCAGGTGTTGGCTTCGCCATTGCTATCAACATCGTGAAGCGCGTCATTCCGGATCTGATATCCAAAGGCTATTACGATTATCCTTATCTGGGGATCAGCAGTTTGGATGATATTAGTCTTATCGAGCAAGAAGCCCTTGGCTTGCCGCGCGCCACAGGTGCTTACATCACCTCCATTACTCCCAATAGCCCTGCTGAAAAAGCTGGCTTGCATAGCGGAACACGCACGACCGCCATACCTTTCTTGAATTCTGGAGGAGACTTGATCATCGCGGTCGATGAACAACCCGTGATTGTATTCGGTGATTTGTTAAGCTATCTCCTCAATAACAAGGGACCTGGCGATACGGTTACCTTGACCATTTTGCGCGCAGATAAGGAACTGCAGGTCGACCTTACCCTCGGCAAGCGTCCCTAGCAGAGCAAAAAATGTCAGCCGTAACACCAAATATTTGGTTTACGTTTCTCAGTTTCTGCTCTCAATGAGTCATAGGATTTCAGCAGAAGGCTGGTTAAAACGAAAAGAGGAGGCCACTATGTTTACTGAACAAGATCTAAAAGAATTATTGGAATACAAAGCTGAACACCCTGTGATCAGCTTATACCTGAACACAGATCCAGCCGAGGGAAGTGCCGACGCTTATAAACTTCGTATGCGAAATATGCTTAAGGAGATTGACTTTCAAGATGACTTCAATGCTATAGAACGCTATTTCGATCATGAGTACGATTGGTCTGGACGTAGCGTTGCTGTATTTTCTTGCGCACAAGAAGAATACCTGCGAACCTATTCGTTTCAAGTACCTCTACGTGATCGCTTGCGTATCAGCAATCGTCCTCATGTTAAACCGCTGGCTGATTTACTCGACTCTTATGGGGGTTATGGCGTTGCGGTAGTAGATAAGCAAGGCGCTCGCCTTTTTTACTTCCACCTGGGAGAACTACGCGAGCAAGAAGGCGTTGTGGGGGAAAGTGTGCGCCGTACTAAACGAGGCGGAGGATCCCAGGCACTTGGCCGGCGTGGTGGTGTTGCCGGACAAACTAACTATTCAGAAGAGGTCGCTGAACGTAACATTCGAGAATCTGCTGACTTTGCATCCCATTTCTTCGCAGAGAATAACGTGCGACGTGTGCTTATCGGTGGTACCGAAGATAACCTGGCTGTCTTCCGTTACCAGCTGCCCAAATCATGGCAGAGCTTGATTGTGGGAACATTTCCCATTAGCATGACTGCCAGTCACGCCGAAGTGAAGGGAAAGGCGCTTGAAATCGGGCGGCAGGCTGAGAGACGACGCGAAACTCAGCTCCTGCAGGCTGTTATTACAGCTGCAGCCAAAGGGCGTGGTGGCGTCGTACGCTTAGATGATACCCTGGCAGCAGTCCACGAAGGTCGTGTGCAAACTTTGCTTATTCGCGAAGGTTTCCGTGCCCCTGGTTATCGCTGCCAAGGATGCGGCTACCTCACCGCCCAAAAAGTCTATCAATGCCCATTCTGCGGTAATAAATTTGACCAAATTCCTGACGCGGTTGAACTGGCTGTCCGTCAGGTGATGCTCGATGGTGGTGATGTGGAAGTCATACACGAAATTGGTGATCAGGTTGATTTTGGAGGTATCGGGGCTTTGCTGCGCTATTAACCTTTACCTGGGCATCCATTAAATCATGCCCGCTATGAGCTGACCCCAAAATTTATAACGCTTACTTGGATCTTATTGACGAATCAGACTGAAGTCGTACAATTGACATGGCAAGGTGTCATTCTGAGGGAGCAAAGCGACCGAAGAATCCCTGAATTGCTCGATTAAAACGATCGTAACATAGACTCTTCGCTTCCTTAGGCGGCTTAGAGTGACATTAATATAGCAAATTGTCCGACTTTGTTTTGGTTGCTCCATTAGCCGGGGCTGTCCCATATACATATCCAGGCAGCCTAAAAAACCAACCCCAGACGATTCTTCCCTGAAGAATAACAAAACTGGCGATCGCTGGATCGCCAGTTTTGAATATCCTCATCCAGGCAGTATGAACCCCGTTCGCTATTTACTTTTTTGTCTACATTCTGGGTTCATCTCCCCTTGACTTATATCAATCAGGAATGCCTGGGCTCCGTTATCAAGGCGTGGCAAAAAATGTGTTTTCCAATTGCACCAGATCCTCTGCCAAAACGCTCAAATCAGATCTGGCCGCAAATTTATTGGTGCTCATCTCGCCAACCGCCAATTGTAATCGATCTTGCATCGATGTAACTTTTTCCGTCTGATTGCTGCCCACCAGACTTTTTAAATCTGATAATGTTTTAGGGGTATTCGTCAGATGCACCTTTGCACCGGCCTGATCATCATTGGCGAGCGCCAGGCGTGCTGCGTTCACATCCGAAAGAGCGCTCAAGATCACAATGTGCAGATTGGCTTGATCTAATTTACCCTGCAATTCCTTGTTTTTGGTTTCCAGCGGTTTCAGACCCTCAATCTCACCTTGCTTTTGAGTGATTTGCTGGTTTGCCTGATCTAATTGCCCCGTGATGTCGGTCAATTCCTGACGCGTAGGTTGGTAGAGCAAAAACACCGTTGCCAGCACACCTAAGCCAAATACTATCAATAAACCAGCCAGCCAGAGAAATGCTTGACGCAGGAAGCGTTGAAAACGAGTCTCGGGCTTTGCTTTTGGCGCGGTTAGATCCTCCAGACCCTTCGGTTTCTCTTCTTCCGGAAGCCCTTCCGCTTGGGGAACCTCTTCATCCGTTTCATTCATACTCTTTTCCTCCTAAGATAATTCCATTTGATAATGATCAGAGTTTATAAAAGATGCACAAATCTTCTGTACGGTCTGGACTGGCCTTGCCCATCCGAACGCCTCAAGAAACCTTTGTCTCCACAACTTTTGAATGAATCTAATTTCAGTTCCTCGTTACGGTGTTGGTGTACTGGTTAATTCAGGTGTTGCAGTTACTGACCGTGTTCCTGTCGGGCTGGAGGTTGCGCTGGCAGGCAACTCTGTAACTTCTGGGGCCGTAATAGAGGCTTGAGCAGCTTCCACGGGCAGACCCCCAACTAATAATTGCCAGGCAATTTCCAGGTCATCATCAGCCAGGCTGGGCGCGCTGGGGAGATTCTCAAGCGCCAGATCCAGCCGCGTAAGCACAGCTCGCATTGTTTCCGTCCTAAAATCTGGTGCTGTAGTGCGAATCTCAGCCAGAATCTCCCTGGCAGCCCGCACATCTCGCTCAGACAATCCAAAATTACTCTGAAAGATGTAAAGGCGACTGCGTGTCAGTAACTCCATCACCTTTAATGCACTCACTTCTTGTTGCAGCCCGGATAATGGAGATTCTTCTTGCGCGGTTTCAGACTTCAGTGCCTCAATCTCTTTCCCGGTTTGGTTTACTACCTTTGAGAGATCCTCATAGGAAGTCATCAAATTATCCAATTGCCCTTGGATGCTGTTGAGACGGGCGATAGAACTCGTCAATCTAGCCTCCATTTCGGAGAGCCCACTCTTTTGAAGGTCCGCCTCTTCCGATAGCTGGGTCTCTAAAGATGCCATGGCTTCTTTGTTTGCATCCGCTTGCTTTTCCAAATTTCCTATGCGCGCCGTTAGGCTTTCCAAACGCTGAGTGACCTGTTCTTTATCCTGTTTTTGAAGCGCGCTTAACGCCTTCAATTGAGTAGCGTTTTCCTGGATAGGTTCCACAATCTGGCGATATAGGGTCGGCACACCGAAATAGAAGATCGCGCCTAAGGCCACACCT
>DAOUET010000003.1:0-5753 GCA_034430155.1 Anaerolineales bacterium | reverse complement strand
CGGTTGTGACGGTGATCTCCACCCTGGTGATCGCTACCTTGTTCAACCCTTTACGCAAGCGCCTCCAAAACGAAATAGACCGCCGTTTTTACCGGCATAAGTATGATGCTGAGCAGACGCTGGAGGCTTTCACCTCCAATTTGCGCCAGGAGGTGGATTTGGAGGAGATCAACCGAAGCCTGATAGCCGTTACGATGGATACCCTGCAACCTGAAAACGCCTCATTATGGCTGCGTGACCCAGAGGAGGCAAAGAGTTGAGAGTGAAAGAAGATCTTACACGCCCTCCGTTGCTAGCTGAAATGGACCCTATAGAAGGAGAATTCGCTTTATGTTCGATGTTATTGTAATCGGCGGTGGTCCAGCGGGAGTAACCGCCGCGCTAAGGGCTCGTGAGCTGGGCGCCACGGTAGCCCTGATTGAGCGGGATAGGTTGGGGGGCACCTGCACCAACGATGGCTGCGTTCCGACCCGGGTGCTGGCCCGTGCCGCTCGCTTAATGCGTGCCAGCGAAAACTTCGCCAGCTATGGCCTGTATGCAGAGCGTCCTGCACTGGATTTCTCCGGTCTGATGAAGCGCACCCAACAGGTAGTTTATCAATTACATGAGAAAAAACAGCTCATTAATCACCTTGAATCGTCGGGTGTACAAGTATATGAAGCTGTGGGGCAGGCGCAATTCGTCGATCCGCACACCCTCGCTTTGAATTCTACCGAAGATAATCAGGATGGCTCGGTCACAAGGCTGGACGCGAAAAAGTTCATCATATGTGCAGGCGGGCAGGCTCGCCGCCTGGCCTTTCCCGGAGCCGATCTAGCCCTGACCCACAGTGAAGTGTGGTCGTTGCGCGCTTTGCCGCGCTCGCTGGCCATCATCGGTGCGGCTGCCACTGGCTGCCAGTTGGCCTCAATTTTTGCAGCCTTTGGCACCGAGGTGACCCTGCTGGATCTCGCATCACGCATTTTACCGGCGGAAGAAGAAGATGTCTCTCAAGCCATGCAGATTGCTTTCCAGAAACGGGGCGTGCGTATTCTCACCGGTATTGGGGGGGTACAGCGGATCGAGCCAGAGCGGGAAGGGCTGAGCCTGGTTTATACCCAAAGTGGGGAAGTTCTTCGGGTAAATACCGAAAGGGTCCTTATAGCGGCTGGATGGCCTGGAAACGTGACCTCTCTCAACTTATCGGCGGCCGGGGTCGAGACTCACAGCAGCTACATCACCGTCAACGATTACATGCAAACCTCCATGCCCCACATCTTCGCCGCTGGCGATATCACCGGGCGCATGATGCTGGTTCAGAGTGCCAGCTACCAGGCTCGTGCTGCCGCGGAGAATGCCGTGTTAGGTATAGGGCAACCTATCCACCACTTGATCGTTCCCCACGGCAGCTTCACCGATCCGGAATATGCCAGTGTGGGGTTAACTGAAAGCCAGGCCAAGGCTGAAGGGGACTACGTCGCAGCCAAGATCCCCTATACCGACATGGACCGGGCGGTCATCGATGGGTTGACCGAGGGCTTCTGCAAGCTGATCGTTTCCGTCGAAACCCATCGAATCTTGGGCGTTCACGTGGTTGGTGAGCAGGCTGTCGAGGTAACCCAGATGGTCGCTGCGGGTATGGCGGCTGGTATGTGGGTTGAACAATTGGCTGAACTGGAGATCTCCTACCCTACCTACACGGCCATTCTGGGACTGGCCGCCCGTAAGATCGTGGCTGAATTGGGGGTCATGCCGCTCTCACCCGAGTGGCGCACCCTTAGCCGCACTCACACTGCCGAGTGGGAGTGGCGGGATCGGAGCTGAAAGACTCAATTCATCTCCCTAGGTACACGCTCCGGAGCGGGATGGATAGGTTAGGTGAAAGATTCATCACTTTCGTAACGCTTCTCGTAACGTTTAGGAGACGCTGAATTTATACAATTATGATAATAAATGGAGTAAATCAAATCAATGATAACCAGATTATGGAAATCAATTACCGGTTTTCCCAAGCCTCGCTCCAAGGCGGCTAGCGGAGAGAAGCTGGAAACCACGACCGAACTCCCACCAGTGGAGATGATCGACCTGGATCTAGCTCCCAATGATCCACTTTCCGCTTATTTGCTCAGCGCTTCGGGTGTGGTAGAGGTTGATCGCCTCAATATGGATTCGCCTGCTTTGCACCAACTCAAGAATAACCAGATAAAGCTGATCGTGCCCCTGGTCAGCCAGGGGGAATTGATCGGCATGCTTAACCTGGGTCCACGACGGAGCGAGCAAGATTATTCCACCGACGACCGGCGCCTACTCAACACCCTGGCCACCCAGGCTGCCCCAGCGCTGCGCGTGGCCCAATTAGTACAGCAGCAGCAAGCCGCAGCTCGTGAGCGTGAGCGCATCGAGCAGGAGTTGCGGGTGGCGCGGGTGATCCAGCAAACCTTGCTCCCCAAGGAATTGCCCCAATTGGATGGCTGGCAGATCGCCGCCTTATGGCAACCTGCACGGGCCGTGAGCGGGGATTTCTACGATTTCACTCCCTTCCCGGATGGTCACCTGGGCATGGTTATCGCCGACGTGACCGATAAAGGCGTTCCGGCTGCCCTGGTGATGGCTACTACACGCAGCATCTTACGCTCAGCGGCCGAACGCTGGAGATCTCCAGGTCAAATACTTTATCAGGCCAACAACCTGCTCGTCCCAGATATCCCTCCTAACATGTACATCACCTGCCTGTATGCTTTGCTTGATCCTGCTACCGGAAAACTTCGATACGCAAATGCTGGTCACCCACCGCCTTACCAGAGTAATTCTGAGCAGGTGGTTGAGTTGCGCGCCCGGGGTATGCCCCTGGGTTTGATGCCGGATATGGAATATGAGGAGAAGGAAACCACCCTGGCCCCCGGCGACAGTGTATTCTTTTACAGCGATGGCCTGATCGAGGCGCATAACCCCGATGAAGATATGTTCGGCTTTCCTCTCCTCCGTCAAATCCTGACCCAAAATCGGTGTAACAATGACCTGGTGCAGTGCTTTTTAGGCGAATTGAGCGATTTTACCGGTTCAGGTTGGGAACAGGAAGATGACGTGACCTTTGTCACCTTACAGCGAAACCCAGAGCCGCCCCAAGATGTCCAGGAACGGCTGCTAATCGAACTAAGCGTTCCAAGTGCCCCAGGCAACGAACGCCAGGCCATGGAGCAAGTGGCCTCGGTGGTGGCAGAACTAGGTATGCACCCGGAACGCCTGGAGCGCCTGAAAACCGCCGTGGCGGAAGCGACCATGAATGCCATGGAACATGGCAACCATTATCAGGAAGATAAACCCGTCAATATCCAGGTAAGCACAACCTCCCAACGCCTTTGCGTGTCCATCACCGATCATGGAAGCGGACAGGTATTGGCTCCTACAGGCGTACCCGACCTGGAAGCCAAGCTGCAAGGATTGCAGTCACCGCGTGGATGGGGTCTTTACCTGATTGAGAACATGGTAGATGATATGGAGGTCATCTCAACCGAATCTCACCACATCCTAAAGTTATATTTTGATTTGAAAGGAGAGGCATGACCACAAAACCCTTTTCAGCCTCGGTACGCCGTCAAGGCGATGCCGCACTGATTGACTTGCACGGAGAGATCAATGCCTTCGCTGAAACCGCTCTCAACCAGACGTATTTACAAGCCGAAGAGGATTCCCCGGCAAACATTGTCTTGAATTTTACGGATGTTAGTTATATCAACAGCACCGGGATCGCTCTGATCGTCGGCTTGATGGTGTTGGCTCGTAAGAACCACCGCCAACTTTCCGTTTACGGGTTGAGCGATCACTACGTGGAGATCTTCCAGGTGACCCGCCTGGTGGATTTTCTCACCCTGTACCCGGATGAGGCCAGCGCAGTTGCCCTTACCCAATCATAATATTATTTTTATCGGAGGAAACATGTCAGTTGCCAACCTTAGCACCCAAGTCCGTAAAGCCAGTTCATCCGCTTTTGTGGTGGACATACACGGTGAAATCAACGCCCAAGCCGAACAAGCCTTGATGGAAGCCTACAACCAGGCCACCAAGGCGCAAGCCCGCAGTATCATATTGAACTTCAGTGATCTTTCATATATGAACAGCTCGGGTATCGGCTTGCTGGTCACCTTGCTGATCCGGGCCAACCGCCAGAAGCAACGTTTATTAGCCTATGGATTGAATGAACACTATCGCCAGATCTTCGAACTCACCCGCCTGAACGAGGCAATCGCAATCTTGGACGGCGAATCCGAGGCTCTTGCTGCAGTGTAGATTCACTCGATGGTTCCCTAGACAGGGAAAATCACTTAGAAATAACCAAATCATAAGATAAGCACACCCGTGCGTTTTTAGGAGGTAGTAATGACTACAGAAGCAAAGGGACCATCCCAGCGAGATGTTGAATCCACCTGGGCCAAGCCCGTGGACAAGCTCAAAGTTTCGGATGCTGGCGCCGGGATCAACCTCAACGTAGATGGTCGCCAGCTCTCCAGCCCACTGCGAGGTTTCGGTCAGATGTGGCAGAAGACCTATCGCATAAGGTTAGAAGGGGTCAATATAGACCCTCAGGATCTGATCAAGGCCTGGAAGGAGAATTTCCCAAAGTTTTGGCCGGAAGGCTACCGTTTTTACGGACGGGTTGGGGGTATGCAACCGGGGGATGTAGCTCTGCTCAACCTGGCTGGCCCGGGTGGGGTGAAGGGACCGGGCAGTATGCCCCTCATTTCTACTGGCGTGATGGTGATCTACGCCGATGAGGAGTCTTTCTCTTTTATGACTCCTGAGGGGCACATGTTCGCCGGGATGATCACTTTCAGCGCTTTCCAGGAAAGCGGCACCGTCGCTCAGATACAGGCCTTGTTTCGCGCCAACGATCCGCTCTACGAGATTAGCTTCCGCTTGGGGTTCGGTCACAAGTCAGAAGACGCCTTCTGGCACCAAACCCTGCAAAACCTGGCAGCTTATTTCGGCGCTAGCGGGAGCGTGACCCAAAAGAATATACTGGTAGACTCACACGTACAATGGTCGCAGGCTGGCAATCTGTGGCAAAATGCCGCCATCCGCACCGGACTATACCTTGCGATGGCACCGGCACGTTGGTTGAAAGGAATTTTCAAGCGTGAGGCGGCTTAATCGATGGCTGGTATTTAGTGTGAATTATCGATTAGACAAGATCGTTTTTGGAACCTAACAATGGATAGTAGTTCAGCATACGATGCCGTGGTGGTGGGCGCTGGCCCTAACGGGTTGGCGGCTGCCATCACCCTGGCCCGCAAGGGCTATGGTGTGTTGGTTTTGGAGGCCAAAGATACGGTTGGAGGGGGTATGCGCTCTATGCAGGTTACCTTGCCAGGCTTTTGCCACGATATGTGTTCCGCCATACATCCCTTAGGCTTAGGCTCGCCCTTCATGCGCAGCATACCCCTGGAAAAATATGGGGTGGAGTGGATTCAGCCACCGGTAGCTCTGGCTCACCCACTGGACGGAGGCCGGGCAGTGCTGATCGAAAAATCGCTGGAATCTACTGCCACCAGGCTGGGGGGGGATGGCCCGGCTTACCGCCGATTGATGTTCCCCATCGCAAAACACTGGGGAGAACTGTCCGAGGACCTACTGGGGCCGTTACCTATACCACCACGCCACCCCCTCCTGCTAACCGGCTTCGGATTGAAAGCCATCCGCTCAGCCAATGGATTGGCTCGCAGCCTTTTCCAAGGAGAGGAAGCCCGGGCGGTTTTCGCGGGTATGTCAGGGCATAG
>DAOUET010000002.1:0-26762 GCA_034430155.1 Anaerolineales bacterium | reverse complement strand
GAACCACCTGATCAGGATTGACCCCCTACGCAGTTATGAATCGGTCTTACCAGACATACTCTCAATAAATCGAGCCGCGGCCTGGCGTCCATCCCCCACCAGCTTCTCTGCCTGGTGATAATTCCAGAAACCCGGGTCTTTGCTCGGCCAGAGTGAGATCCTGTGCAGCAGGATATCAGGCTGGCATCGCACCATCTGGATTTCAAGGTCTGCATTGCGGCTGACGATAGCCGATAGCACATGCCGACCGAGGTCAAGCGCTCTGCGAGAGAGAATTTTATGATTTTGTTCAGGTCGTTTGATCTGCAGGGCATATATCTCTTTAGCCCCTCGCTCGATGGCAACCTGTAGAGGCAGGTCTGAGAGGATACCCCCGTCTACATAATCCACCTGGTCCAACCGCCAGGGGGGATAAATAGGAGGCAAGGCCGTGCTGGACATCAATCCATCAAATACTCGGTGCCCTGGGTCGTCTCCAAAGACATACAGGCTGTTTTCTGGCAACCTCACCGACACAATGTAGAGCGAGGGGTGCTGGTATTCCCCAAAGGTGTGCGAGTCTGGAGACCATAGTTTTATTAAGCGCTGCAGGTGGGCGTTTGAGAGCAAGCTATCCTTCCCCTGCACAAAACGCCAAAACATGCTCCAAATCTTCAACCGGGGGAAATAATCAGGAGCGCTGTTTTGCCAGATATCAGCCAGCTGCCGGGCGCCATCTGAAGTCGGATTAGCAGCCAACCAGGAGGCGTTCAAGGCACCCACTGATACCCCTACCAACATATCCGGACGAAGGCCATGGGAATAGAGCACCTCCAGCGCGCCGGCTTGCAGTGCGCCATAATTAGCGCCTCCGCTCAATACGATCGCAATCATCCTATCCTCGATAAATTTGATACACATATTATACCTAATCGTTTTTTAAATCCGCCCTCACGGAGGAAGCCTGCCACCAGATATTTCGAACTTTTTTGGTCTGGAGACTCATCGTCACCGGATATTCTTAATGGTTTGTTTTGGTTTACAATCCGATTAATCCGGTATAATAAGATCACTCTGATAGATTTTATAGAAATAAGGAGAAAATACTTATGGCAATCGATCCGGTTTGTGGTATGGAAGTGGATGAGCAATCCGCTCAATGGACCTCCGAATACCATGGAAAGAAATATTATTTTTGTGCGCCAGGCTGTAAATCATCCTTCGATGAAGATCCTGAGAAGTACCTGGGGGAGCATAAAGAAGGCGGCGGTCACGCCCACCACGCCCATTGATTAGTTCTTTCGAAAATATTCTGGTTTCAAGAAGGCTCCTCTGGGAGCCTTCTTGATTCTTTTCATTAACCAGGTCCCCGAACCGTTCACTTATGAGATTCTGACCTACCCGCAAGCGAGGCAATTGGTACTGTAATCAGTATCGCTAACTCAGGTTATCGGTACTAAAAATCCCTCGCACACAACCCCTTGGGGGAGCCACTCAAGCCCCGGTGAACGAATGGCACGCCCGCATCCCCGACCCCACCCTCGTCGATTCGGTCCTTGACCGCCTCATCCACAATGCCTACCGGCTCAATTTATCAGGAGATTCTATGCGAAAAGTCCATTCCCCCTTGAACAACCATGACAACTAGCGTTATGATTGCTTATCCAGCCATCTCTCCCCTGACTGGCGATTGCCATGCACCAGAACAGGCGATCGGCATGACCAGTCTGGGTGATCGGCATCATCCGGATTCACTGATCGAAATCACCGGAATACCCATTTCCAGAATTCTTCTTTTATTCTTGCTGATTTATCTTAAGAACGACCAAGTTGCTATTATGAGCTTGGCATCGCAGAAGCAATTGGCGTAATAATATTTCCAATAGCAATTGAAGGCACAAACATCCATCAAACTTCGCGCAGGCAATATGCCCATTTCTACAATAGCTTAGAACAGCTAAAAGAACTGGTGGCACAAATCATCGAAATGTCAAATAAATCAGAAAGTGCAAGTTAAAGATCTCCTACTCTATCTTTTTGTGAATTATGGTGGGCATGGATTTATTACCCCCCGATGAACTGCATTCCCAATTCACATAGGCATTTGGTTTTATTGAGCCCAACCAGTCGCTGGTGTGTCCTGAAAGTCATCGTCTGCTAGCCGGTGCAAGTCCGGTCGTGACTTCGGCAAGCTCAAGGAAGGTATGTGCGGGGGCTGTCGGGAAACTGACAGACCTGCCGCGCGGTCGCTCATCTTCCACCGGACTCCGTTCCCACCCCAGGGCGATAAGACCAGCGGCAATATCTCCAGTAGGGCGGTTTTAACCGGCCGATTTCTCTTCGATCTGACCCCCCACCCACTATCCGCGTTCATCCGTCCAATCCGTGTCCCAGGCTCTTCGCCCTTTGGAAGAGTACCTGCTCTGAGCTTGTCGAAGGGTTGGAGTGAGGGAAAATCAAAACGTCCCCGCTAACATTGTAGTAATACGGTCAAACCCTCAAAAGCTATCCGTTTCCGAAGTAACCCCCAATCCCCTCTATCGAAACCACCCAATAATAGAATCAGAAGGAAATGTACTGGGCAACCGACATCGCCACCAGAGCCAGGGCCATCAATACCGCCGTGATTTGCCCACCCTGTGCGACCGATTTTCCAAGAGATCCCATTTCAGCCAGCTGATCTGGCGTGGGAGCACCCCCGCTAGCCCTCATAGCATCCCCTAAGGCCTTCATGCGCTGGGTAGGTCGATTTACAAGGTAATATCCGGTTGCAAAAGCCAGAAGTCCTGCTATGCCTCCCAGTCCTAAGACAGACGCATAACTGGAAGAGATGTATTTCCATTGAAAATCGATTATATGCCAGTACATGGTCAATCCGAGTTGGCTTATTTAGTTGGGGTATTTACCTTTTTCTTTTCAGACAACCCTCAGGCTGCCGCTGCCAAGCGCCTCCGGGGATCTCCGCCAAACCCGAACTCGGCGCATACATTCTTCTTACTTCTATCTGACGTTATTCAGATGAGATCCCGTTAAAATTGAGACATCTTTAATTGATGAGATGGAAGGTTTATATATGCGTTCATTTGATACTCCCATAACCACCACCGACCAGAGCATCCAACGTGTGCTTTCAGCCGGTTTGCCGGTTGCTCTGGTATTCCTTGACGGTGAGACTTCACCTGAGCTGCAGCAGGCCATGGACCATCTGGCCCGCGCCAAGACCGGTCAAATCCTGCTGGTTAAAGTGCGGGTAAAGGACAGCCCGGAAACTACCCGTCGGTACCAGATCTCCCGGACCCCGGCGATAGTCACCATCCATCAAGGGCAGGTCTTGAGCAAGGCGGAATCGATCTCACCGACCGATCTCGACCGGAAGGTTGCCTATCTTTTAGGTGAAGGTCCCGAACCGCTAACCACCTCCTCCTCCCACCAGGACGATCGGCCCTCAGTCCCTCCCCATTCTTTTGGGGGCTCTCCCCGCGCCGTCAGCGATGCTACTTTCGAGGGCCAGGTTATGAAAGCCTCCCTTCCCGTACTGGTGGATTTTTGGGCACCCTGGTGCGGACCATGCCGCATGGTGGAACCCATCCTCGAAAAACTGGCCAGGGAAATGGACGGGCGCTTGAAGGTCGCGAAAGTCAATGTGGACCAAAACCCTTATATTAGCCAACGCTACGGTATCCAGAGCATTCCAACCATGATGCTGGTAAAGAACGGCCAGATTGTCGATCGTTGGATAGGTGCCCTTCCAGAAGGGGCCATAAGAAATAAAATTTCGATGGCGTTAGCCAGGTAACTCATTTTTATCCCATCCAGGAACTGGGCGGTCAGAGGGTAGCTAACCTGTGCATGTCAGACATACGTCATCCCCAGGGCGTGACAAACGTCCTGGGGATTTTGCACTCAAGCGTATATAATTTGGATAAATATCATCTTGTATTGGGATCTCTTACCCAATTGCTGAAGGTTTAAGGACAGCAATTGCTGGAAAACATGGCGCTCTCCATCCAGTACCTCTCACAAAAGATCTTCCGTAAACACGTCGCCCTGCCCTCTGACCACGGCTCATGGGTGTTTTTGATCAGCCCTTTGTTGATAGGTCTATTCGCCGGAGGGCGTTGGTCGGGATCCACCTTATTGCTCATATTAGCCGCCCTGGCGGCCTTCTTGGTGCGGCAGCCGGTCACGATTTTGGTAAAAGTTTACAGCCACCGGCGATCCAGAGTGGAACTGTTTGCCGCCTGGTTTTGGATCGTAATTTTCGGCTTAATCGGATCCCTGGCGCTGATCGGTTTGGTCCGGGGAGGATTCGCCTATCTGTTACTATTAGCCTTGCCGGGGTTACCGGTTTTCGGTTGGCACCTATATTTAGTCAGCCGCCGGGCCGAACGTCGCCAGCTGGGTGTCGAAGTGGTCGCCAGCGGTGTCTTAGCCCTGGCCGCACCCGCAGCCCTGTGGGTCGCTAAAGGAGGACCCCTGGCGATTGGTTGGTGGTTGTGGGGGTTGACCTGGCTGCAATCGGCCGCCTCCATCGTTTATGCTTATTTGCGGCTGGAGCAACGCGGCTTACCCGCCACGCCCCGAATGCCTACACGCATTGGCATGGGTCGCCGGGCTTTACTTTACACCTCCTTCAACCTGATCCTGGCTATCGCTCTGGCGTTATCCGGTACCCTTCCTGCGCTGATCTACCTCCCTTACACGCTACAATGGGCTGAGACCGTCTGGGGCACCCTGCGCCCGGCTATTGGGGTTAAACCAACCCTTATCGGGGTCCGCCAATTGATCGTCAGCAGTTTATTTACCCTGATGTTTATCTTCGCATGGAACTTGTGAACTCTTCGAGGTGTTTTCCCCTCCAACATCTCATACTGCTCTCCGACGGTATTTCTAGAGGCTGGTCGGTCCCCAACTAATAGGTCAAATGCGCCCTTCATTTTTTCGCCACCTGCACCCTCCCACAATCCCTGCACGCCAGGCCCGTTTTCGTTACACCCTGGGGGCTGGAGGGGTTTCCGTATTCCTGGTGCTGGTGCTGCTTATTACCGGCATCCTGGAAATGTTCTATTACATCCCCACCCCCGACGGAGCGGCGTTATCCATCCAGTCGCTCACTTACCTGGTGCCTTTTGGCGGGTTTGTGCGCAATCTGCATTATTGGGCAGCTCAATTGCTGGTCGTCAGCGCCTCTATCCACCTGCTCAGGGTGCTCTTCACCGGCGCATACAACCGGCCACGCCGTTTGAACTACCTGTTGGGTCTGGCTTTACTGATCTTAGCCTTATTATTGGATTTCAGTGGATATGTCTTGCGTTGGGATCAAGGCATCCATTGGGCTTTAGTTGCCGGTACAAACTTACTTAAAACCATCCCGTTGGTTGGCAGCGGGCTTTATGGCCTGGTTATGGGCGGCTCGGGAATAAGCGGAGCCTCCTTGATTCGCTTCTACGCCTGGCACATCTTCGGGTTAACCCTGGCCTTGATCGGCATTGGCGTCTGGCATATCTTTCGAGTTCGCAGAGATGGCGGCATCGCGGTCCCACCACCAGGTTTGCGTACCGAGGGCCAACGGATCTCACGGGATGAACTGGTGCGCCGGGAAATCTTGGCTGCCATCCTGGTCGCAGTCTGGTTAATCCTGCTAGCCTCCTTCTGGCCAGCCCCGATCGCCGCTCCGCTAGATAGGGTGGCGGAATCAACGGTTGATTCGCAAGCCCCCTGGTTCTTCTTGTGGATCCAGCAGCTGCTCAGATGGGGAGATCCCTTGATCTTTGGGGTCCTGCTCCCGGCTGCTCTGGTGCTTGTGTTGGCGCTGATCCCTTTCATCCCGCCGGCGAAAGAACCTTCCGATTTGGGTCGCTGGTTCCCCCCTACTGGGCGGCTAGCTCAAATCGTGGGGGCTTTTTCCCTGCTGGCTTTGCTGGGACTCACCACATTGGCATTGATGGGATCCTAAACTCTCTGTCGTATGAATCGCCTTTGGACCTTGCTTGCTTCTATTTCCCTGCTGGTTGCCTTATTGGCGGCGGCCTGGAGCTATGCTCGCTCACCCCATCCCATAGCCCTGACCCCCTCATTAACCGGCGAGACCGAATACTGCCTCACCTGCCATAGCGACCTGCCGGAGATCAGCAGCTCTCATCCGGTCAATACTTTCGGCTGCGTCAGCTGCCACGGCGGTGAGCGCCTGGCGCTTGAGGCTAATCTGGCCCACAGCACCCTGCGTGGTGGACGTAACCCTTCAGATTTGACCGTTGTGCAAACCTCCTGTGGTGGTGACCTCTGCCATAGCGGTGACCCAGGTGAAAATCGCGACCACATCCAAAGAACCTTCACAAGCCTCCAGGCCACCTATGCGGGGGCTATCAGCCAGGTGCTCTACACCTTCGGTGCCCAGCCCGATTTGACGGCTCACTACGGCGTCTTCGCAGTCCAGGATCTGGAAGGTGGCTCCCCCACCAGCCTGCCTTCCCTGGCGAGATTCGATCCGCAAGCATTTCCAGCCAGCCTAATATTGAACTTTGCAGAGAATTGTTTAGAATGCCACCTTTCGTCTGAGCCTTCACCGGGAGCAGAATACGCTCGCTTCAGCGGGTGCGCCGCCTGTCATACTCCCACCTCCGGAGGAGATTTGAACCAGGTATTTCACCAACTGACCACCGCCATTCCTTACAGCCAGTGTAACACCTGCCACAACCGCGGAAATTATGATTTGGGTGATATGCAATTCCACCCTCGCCACGACCAGTCCGAAGATCGACTTCATGATTATTACCAGCCCATTGCCCAGTTCACCCAATGTGAGTGGGAGCTCGATTGTGTGGATTGCCATACCCGGAAGGAAGCCATGGGGGATGGCGATTTACACAGCAACCAGCGACAAGTGGAATATGTGCGCTGCTTCACTTGCCATGGTGCCCTGGACCAGCCTCCCCTAACCCGCACCATCAGCGACCCCAACGATATCGCCTTGCGCCAGGCATTCCTCAACCCCGTGGTTGATTTAAACCTGGGCGATACCATCATGGTCACCGAAAAGGATGAGCCATTCTGGAATATCCGCCAGCAGCCCGATGGCTCATTTGAACTGGTTGCCAAGGTTAGCGGCACGAAATATCCGCTGCCTCTGGTAACCGATAGCACCTGCCAGCAAAAACCAGATGAACAAGAATCAAAGTATTGCCATGCCTGCCACGCCGTCGAGCGCTGAGAAGCCTGGTCTCAACCGAAGAGACTTCATAAACCTGCTCAGTAAAGCTTTGTTAGCGACCAGTGGGCTGCTGGGATTGGGTGGGTTGCTGCGCTTTTTTGCAGCGCCTGCTGAAGATCCACCCCCCACTCAATTCGATCTAGGTCCGGCAGAGAACTATCCTTTGGGATCAGTCACCTTTATCAACCAGTCGGAGGCAGTTTTGTCCCATACTCCCCAAGGTTTTCTGGCATTAAGCACGGTTTGTCCCCATTTGGGATGCCTGGTTAACCCCGACCAGGATGGTTATATTTGCCCTTGCCACGGGTCCCGCTACGATAAAGATGGCGAAGTGTTAAGAGGTCCGTCAAAACAGGGTTTACGCCAATTACGCCTGCAGGAGTCCCCATCCGGGGACCTGACACTTTACACTGATTAACCTCTTAGTAGTTACACAGTTCAGGGGAAAATCGGGGTGTTTGGGCGGGCGTTGCCCAAACACCCCCATCATCCCACCAACTGCGTAAGTCCTACCTCTATAAAGTGCCAGCCAACAATTCTAATTAAAATCGATTTTGTTCCGCGGTTCTCTCCCGGGCCTTCTGCGCCATTGATCAGCGCTAAGTTACCCTTCGATCGGATATCTAGGGAGCCTATAGTGTGACTTTCTTTAAAATCCGCGAAATCCGTAACGCTGCCTCATTATCGGGGTTAACAGTTTTGGATCAGGCGGACGATTGCTAGATCCCAGAAGGCTGATATACGCTATCTGAATGGTCAGGTCCCGCCGAATAGCGGGGAAATTTAAAACTTCACGGAGGAAAAGATTTATGTCCGAGCAAATGGAAACACCTGAGATCACAACCGAAGCTACCAGCGATGATAAGTTATGGGCCGCATTAGCGTATGTATTCACACCTCTAATACCCATTATCATCCTTTTACTGGAGGATAAGAAGGACCGGCCGTTTATCAGATCGCACAACATGCAAGCCCTTGTTTGGGGAGTGGCATTTTATGTGGTCGTAACCATTACCAGCCCCTTCCTAGTTGGTTTTTGTATCTGGCCTTTAGGACTCTTGGTACAACTTTACTGGGCTTACAAAGCTTATCAAGGCGAAGCAGTGGAAATCCCCGTAATATCCAACCTGGTCCGCAATCAAGGCTGGGCTTAACCATACCCTTTAACCGCAAATAAATAAAAACAAAGCCTCCCTTTTTCCAACCTTGGGGAGGCTGATTTGTTTTATAATAAATTCAACCTGTTTAGCCCCTACCTCTCAACTAGACAAATCCGTTCCATGAATCATCTACATCCAGAATAAACAGGGGAGATAAGACCATGGAAAATCAATTCCAACCCCAGTTACCATCTAAAAGACTCTCTCAATCTGACGAAAAGACCTGGGCCATGCTGGCGCATTTAAGTATCCTAGCGAATCTGGTCACCGGATTTCTAGGTCCAGTAGCTGCCCTTATCATTTATCTGGTGTTCAAAGATCGCTCACGGTATGTGGCTTACCAATCGATGCAATCTTTTATATTCCAGTTGATATGGTGGGTAGGAGGAGGCGTTATCGTCGCTATCGCTTGGACCGTCAGCATTGTTCTCTCTGCCATCCTGATAGGTTTGCTATGTTTCCCGGTAGCATGTGTATTGAGCTTTATCCCACTAGGCGCCCTGGTTTACGGTGTCATCGGCGCCATCGAATGCAGCCAGGGAAAGGATTTCAGCTATTGGCTGGTAGGTGATTGGGTGCGTGGTACCCTGGAAGCCAACTGAAGCATCCCAAAATATCGCAAGCGACCATCCAACTGCGTAAGTCCTAATAATATTACATTTCACACTTGACTTTTCGTAAATTAATTCGTAGAATGAATTGAGACAATTTAACGGAAACAGGGAAGAGACCCGTAATTCTTACCGGGCACCGAAGGGGCAAGTCTAGACGAGAAAGAATCTAGACGAAACTCTCAGGTAAAAGGACCCTATTACGTTTACCTCTGGAAAGTCGGCGGGGAAGGATCTCGTGCCTTATTTCCCGAGCACCGAAGGGGCAAGCGCTGTTGACATTTCGCGCGAATCTCTCAGGTTTATGACAGAGGCGTACGCAACCTACGCGTGCGTCTCTTTTCTATATCCATCTTATCCTACACCCGAAGGAGTTACCCCATGAATATTCCCCCAGAATTGAAGTACACTAAAAATGATGAATGGCTTAAAGTCGATGGCAATATCGGCATTATCGGCATCAGCGATTACGCCCAGGAGCAGCTCTCAGATATCGTCTATGTCGAGATCATAGTCTCTCCTGGCGAGATGCTTAGCCAGGGAGATACCTGTGCAACGGTTGAGTCGGTTAAGGCAGCTGCGGATGTCTATTCGCCCGTAAGCGGAACGGTCACCGCCATCAATGATGAAGACTTGCCCGATACACCGGAACTGGTTAACAGTGACCCCTACGGTCAGGCCTGGATGCTCAAGGTCGAACTAAGCGATCTGGCTGAACTTGACGAATTAATGGACGCAGGATCTTACCAAAAGTTCTGTGATGAGCGGGAGCAGTGAAATGTACTTTCCCCATACAGATTCTGACCGGGAGGCAATGCTAGCTGAAATTGGTCTGGAGAAGCTGGAAGATCTTTTCAAGGATGTTCCGGCCGAACACCGTTTCCCAAAGTTGGATCTTCCGGCTGCACTTACTGAAATGGAAGTCCTGGCCGAGTTACAGGATATCGCCTGGAGTAACGATACCACCCGCGAGTTGGTTTGCTTTTTAGGGGCAGGCGCTTACGATCACTATGTACCCGCAGTCGTAGACGCTATTTTGCGGCGTGGAGAGTTCTATACGGCTTATACACCCTACCAGCCCGAAATCTCGCAAGGCACCTTGCAGGCAATATTCGAATACCAGAGCCTAATCGCCGGCCTGACCGGCATGGATGTGAGCAACGCCTCCCATTATGATGGCGCTACCTCAGTGGCTGAAGCGGTGAACATGGCTTTCCACAATTTCCGTGGGAAGCGCTCCAAGGTGGTGCTCTCTCCTGGACTGCATCCCCAATACCGGGCAACCGTGCGAACCTATACGCGTGGTTCGGATGTGATCATCTTTGGGGATGACCCCCATTTGGATCTGACTGCCGGTCCCGAATCGCTTCTGCCTTTTATCGACCAATCAACTTGCTTGGTTATGGTTCAATATCCAGACTTCTTTGGCCGTATCTACGATTACACCGCTTTGGCAGAAGCAGTCCACCGGGCAGGAGCCTTGCTGGGTGTATCGGTAAACCCCCTGGCGCTCGCTCTCCTCAAACCTCCGGGTGAATTTGGCGCCGACATCGTCACCGGTGAAGGACAGCCCTTGGGAATCCCGCTTTCATTCGGCGGTCCATACCTGGGGATCTTTGCTACCCGCAATCAGTACGTGCGCAGGATGGCCGGTCGCCTGGCAGGCGAAACGGTCGATAATCGCGGCCAGCGTGGTTATGTGCTCACCCTCACCGCTCGCGAGCAGCATATCCGCCGGGAAAAGGCGACTTCCAATATATGCACCAACCAGGGGCTGATGGCTTTGGCTGCAACAGTTTATATGAGCTTGCTTGGTAAACATGGGATGCGCCAGGTTGCCGAGCTCAATTACCACAAAGCTCACTATGCCGCTGAGAAAATCTCAGCCATCGCGGGTTTCCGATTATGGTCCCCTGAACCTTTCTTCAACGAATTTGTGATCGAGTGCCCTCTCCCTGCAGCCGATCTCAACGAACACCTACTGGAGAACAACATCTTGGGCGGCTACCCGTTAGGGACGGATTACCTCGGGATGGAAAAATTTTCTCTTCTGGCAGTCACCGAGATGAACAGTAAGGATGATATCGACTTTCTGGCAGAAACGTTGACGGAGGTGGCTAATGGCTGAGCGCCTGATGTGCGAACTTTCCGTACCAGGCAGAGTTGGGTTCCGCTTTCCCCAACCCGATGTCCCCACTACCCCCCTGCCTGAGAACTTTACCCGGGAAGATTTACCCCTCCCCGAGCTTTCCGAAGTGGATGTTGTGCGGTACTTCACTCGCCTTTCGCAGCTCAATCACGGCATTGATATCGGCTTCTATCCGCTTGGCTCTTGCACCATGAAATACAACCCCAAGATCAACGAAGAGACTGCCCGCATACCAGGATTAGCTTATCTGCACCCACTTCAACCGATCGAAACGATCCAGGGCGCTCTGGCAATCATGTACCAGCTGGGTGAATGGCTCAAGAAAATTGGAGGTTACGCCGCCGTCTCCCTACAACCTGCGGCTGGGGCTCACGGCGAGCTCACCGGTGTGCTGATCATACGTGCTTACCATCGCTCCAAAGGCGACCTCTCTCGTACAAAGATCCTGATTCCCGATTCGGCTCACGGCACCAACCCAGCCACCTCTGCCATGAGCGGCATGCAGGTTGTCGAACTGCGTTCGGATCAGCGTGGGAACATCGATCTCGATGCCTTACAAGCAGAATGCGACAGCTCCCTGGCCGGTCTGATGCTCACCAACCCTAATACCCTCGGGCTTTTCGACGAGCATGTCGAAGAAGTTATCCGACTGGTTCACCAGGCGGGCGGGTTAGTCTATGGTGATGGTGCCAATATGAATGCTTTACTGGGAATCATCCGACCTGGAGACCTGGGCATTGACGTTTTACATTACAACCTGCACAAGACCTTCTCTACCCCTCATGGTGGTGGTGGCCCTGGCTCCGGTCCGATCGCGGTTTTAGAGCATCTGGTAGATTTTCTGCCTGACCCACTGGTTGGCATCATCGAAGAGGGCGATGAAGACCTGTCCCCCATATTTGGATTTATCAGCCCACCCAAGAGCATTGGGCGGGTGAAATCCTTCCACGGTCACTTCGGCATGATCGTGCGCGCCTATACATATATTCGCATGCACGGATCTGAGGGTCTCCGGGCGGTCTCTGAGCACGCGGTTTTAAACGCCAACTATTTGCTGGCGCGTTTACGAGGCACCTACCTGGTCCCTTATGACCGCATATGTATGCACGAATTTGTGGTCGAAGGCCGCTGGCCAGATGCACCGGATATTCATGCTTTGGATATCGCCAAGCGTCTGATGGATTTTGGCTTCCACCCACCGACGAACTACTTCCCGCTGATTGTTCACGAAGCCCTGATGATCGAACCGACCGAGACCGAGAGCAAAGAAACCCTCGACGCCTTCACAGATGCGATGATCAGGATTGCTCAAGAAGCCCGAGATGACCCGGAAGTGCTCAAGAGCGCCCCACACAATACCCCATTTGGGCGTATGGACGAAGTGAAAGCAGCAAAAGAGCTGGTATTGTGCTGTGTGGCCGATTACGTCCGTTAAAATCAATAACTTACCTGGCCTTCCGGAAGCCTGATTGCTTCCGAACGCCGCATTGATCAGCAGGAGGGCTTATGTCAGACCAACCCATCGGATGTGCAAGACCAACCGGAACCGTCCTCGGGGAAACAGCCAACGACGGCGGTGCCGATCAATCCGTCCTTGAACCAAGCTTTAAGGAGGCTATCATGACCGTTAAAGTGGGAGGAAAAGCCCCGGATTTTCAAGCGCCCACCTATTATAGAGGTGAGTTTAGCAGCGTCAAACTATCCGATTACCTGGGCAAGTGGGTACTGCTTTGCTTCTATCCTGGGGATTTCACATTCGTTTGAGCTACTGAAGTGTCAGCGGTCGCTGACAAGTACGCGCATCTTCAACAATTGGGAGTTGAAGTCATTTCCGTGAGTGTCGACAGCATATTCGTCCATAAAATGTGGAACGACAAAGAGCTGATTAAGATGGTAGACGGGGGTGTACCCTTCCAAATGGCCTCGGATGCAGCCGGAAAAGTCGGGCGCATTTTTGGCGTATACGACGAGGAATCAGGCGTAGAATTACGCGGTCGTTTCATCATCGACCCGGATGGCGTCATCCAGGGGATGGAAGTGCTCACGCCACCGGTCGGCCGGAAGATTACGGAAACAATCCGCCAGATTAACGCATTCCAACACGTGCGCGCCACCAAAGGCGCTGAAGCTACCCCTGCCGGTTGGGAACCAGGGGAGCTCACCCTAAAGCCCGGGCCTGATCTGGTTGGCCGGGTTTGGGAGGTCTGGAGACCAGATATGGAACATTAATCCCATCCGGTTGGTTTAATACATTCAGACCGCTCTCGACCTTCTCCCCGCGCAGCCCATCTCCGCGGGGAGATCCTTTTCCTACCGTTAGCCATCACAATAGTATGGGAACTTACCGATATCCCGATCCTGGGGATTGGGACGACCTTCATCTTTAGCCGGGAGACCGGCCAAACTGGCCTCTACTTAACCGAATCTATCTTTCAAATGTGTTCATTGCCAACCTCAGCTAAAGTGATAAAATACCCCTCCAACTAAGGAATTACCCCCAATTTCCAGGCGGTGATACCCGAAAAACCTTTTCTCACATAAGGCTCCTTTGGAGGGTATGGTTTGTAAATTCTAAAGAGGGTTGTTCATTTATGTCGGTACCGGGTGAAAGAATCCATCTCGTTGAACCTCGTTCTACGGTTGAAGTACACCTTCCCGATGGGCGCGTCTTGTCAGGACCGCGGAGTGCAACCATCGGCGAATTCCTAAATACCTGTCAACAGGCTGATGCGCCCCCTGTGGTGGGTGCTATCGTCGATGACCAGCTGCGCGAATTGACCTATCCCGTTGATATGGATGTAAGAGCTTCTCCAGTTACTATGGGCGAGGCGGATGGCATGCGCATCTATCGTCGGTCCCTGACCTTTTTGATGGAAACCGCTTTCGAGGAACTGTTCCCCGACTCTGTCTTGACCATCGATCACTCGGTTTCTTCCGGTGGTTATTTCTGCCAGGTGTCGCAACGACCCCCTTTGACCTCTGATGAATTGGCCCTCCTGGAAAACCGCATGAAGGAGATCGTTGACCAAGATTTGCCCCTCACCAAGCATCAGGTGCCTCTCAAAGTTGCCATCGAATACTTTAGATCGAAAGGTCATGATGATAAAGTTCACCTGATCACCCACCGCACTAAAGATTATCTGACCCTCTACGATTTGAAGGACAACCACGATTATTACCACGGCTACATGGTACCCTCTTCCGGTTATCTGCGCTGGTTCGGCTTGGTAGCGACGGGGGATGGTTTCACCCTGCGGTTTCCCAGGCGGCACCGTCCAACCGAATTGCTGCCTTTACCCGATTATCCCAAACTGCTGGCAACCTTCCGCCAGTATGGTGATTGGTTGTGGCGCTTGGGTATTTCCAGCGCGGGTGCTCTCGATGACGCCATCAACGAAGACCGCGTCCAGGAAATTATCCTGGTATCAGAAGCTTTACATGAACAACATGTCGCCGATATCGCCGCCCAAATCGCTGCCCGCACCAACCAGGTCCGCATTGTTTTGATCGCAGGCCCCTCCGCCTCGGGAAAAACCACTTTCGCCAAACGCGTGACCGTCCAACTATTGGCTTATGGCGTCTCCACCTTCCCTCTCGGAATGGATAATTACTTCTTGAACCGGGAAGATACCCCTCTGGATGAGCATGGCCAATATGACTTTGAGTCAATTGAGGCGTTAAACCGCCGGCGTTTAGAAGAAGACCTCAGCCGACTGGTCACCGGGGAGAAGATCCAAATTCCCCATTTTAATTTCAAGATCGGTCGCAGCGAGCCAGGCGAATTTGTGCAACTCGCTCCCGGGGAAATCATCATATTGGAAGGCATTCACGGGTTGAGTCCGGAGTTGATTCCGGATATCCCCAACCAACAGACTTTTCGTATTTATGTATCTGCCCTCACCCAGTTGAACCTGGATCGTCACAACCGGGTGTCTACCACCGATACCCGCATGATACGGCGTATCGTCAGAGATGCCCGAGAACGTGGCTATAGCGCCCAGCAGACTATCAAGCGCTGGGAATCCGTTCGAAGGGGGGAAAAACGCTATATCTTCCCTTACCAGGAAAATGCCGATGTGATGTTCAATTCCGCCCTGGCTTATGAACTCTCGGTGCTCAAACCGCTGGCAGAACCCCTCTTACGCCAGGTCCCTTTTGGCACGCCGGAATATATCGAAGCCAAACGGCTTTTGGCTTTCATCGAGTGGTTCCTCCCCCTGGATAAATCCCTGGTTCCCGATAACTCGATCTTGAAGGAATTCGTGGGCAGTTCGATCCTGCGAGACTTCAAACTGTGGCACAATCATTCTCACTGAGGAAAGCTGCCATGATCGGGGAAAGCAAACTGATGCGCAACGTCGCAAGCTGCTCTTGCTCTGAAACGCCAGGGATCTCCGAAACAGCAAAAGCCAAGAAGTGCCATCTAGGTATGGGAAGTAAATCCTAGGCTCTAGTTAAACCACCATCTTATTCCCAATCATCTCGTGCAATACCCCTCCTAGTCGGGAAATTCCCAGGCGGATATCTTCCGGTGTGGCATTAGAAAAATTAAGGCGCATGGTGTTCTGGCCTCCCCCACAGGGGTAAAACGGTTCTCCAGATACAAAAGCCACCTTATGCTCTATTGCGGCTTGCAGCACTTCCATTGAATTTAGGTGTTCTGGCAGAGTTCCCCAAAGGAATAAACCGCCTTCTGGATGAGTCCAATTAACCTCAGCCGGAAAATGAGCCTCCATGGCCTCCAGCATCACATCCCGGCGTTCACCATAAACGCGCTTGATCACTTTGATATGTCTATCAAGGAAACCGCCCCGTGAGACTTCATGCGCCACCATCTGGTTGAGGCTGGAGGTATGAAGATCGGCGCCTTGCTTGGCCTGTACTAGTTTAGAGATCACCTCGGGAGGCGCGATAACCCAGGCTAACCTCAAGCCCGGGGCTAGAATTTTCGAAAAGGTGCTGAGATAAATCACGTTACCCCGGTAGCAGGCTTCGCCATTATCTCTCAATTTACTGTCCATGACAACAATCGAAGGTAAGTGTGAACCATTGTAGCGCAATTGGCCATAAGGATCGTCTTCGACGATAGGCAAACCGTATCTATCGGCCAGGTCGATCAGCTTACCACGGCGTGCTTCCGAAAGCGTAACGCCAGTCGGGTTTTGGAAATTGGGCAGCACGTAAATAAACTTTGGACCTGCCCGTAGGGCTTCTTCAAAAGCATCCATCATCATGCCGTGTTCATCGACCGGTACTGGCACAAATTCTGCGCCATAGGCTTTCCAAGCTTGAATCGCGCCTAAATAAGTGGGGGCTTCCACTAGGATGAGATCTCCCGGGTTGATAAATATCTTTCCCAAAAGATCCAAAGCCTGTTGTGACCCAGAAGTTATTAAAATATTATCTGGATTTACCTTTATGCCATAACGCCAAGTGTGGCGCACAACCATCTCGCGCAGGGGCAGATATCCCTCGGTGGTGCTGTACTGCAACGCTTTCGATCCAAAATCCCTCAAAACACGTTCGCATGCCTTGCTGAAGGCTTCAACCGGAAAGACCTCCGGAGCTGGCAAACCTCCCGCAAAGGAAATGAGGTCGTGTGCCTCGGTTATTTTAAGGAGCTCCCGGATGGCAGAGCTGGCCATTTGATGGGTGCGCTGTGCGTAGCGATAACCCCATGGGGTCTGCATGTCTATCTCCTTTCTACTTTAATTCTTTAGATAAATCAGGGCAGCGGAAAACCACTGCCCTGGTGGAGGCCATCTCACTTCGGAAAGCGGCTTATCACCGTCGCCGTTGTGGGAAGGTTGACACGGTCGCCAGCCAGCAAATCCGCTGGCGCCTTGCCTGCAGAACTAGGCGCACCCTGATAAATGAAAATGGGCGTGCCTTCCTCCGAATTTTTTATATCCAGGAAAGCCTGACCGGTCAGATAGCCCTGGCTGTCGATGGCGCAACTGGTCACTGTTCCACAAACCCGGCTGCGTTTATCGATAACCGGATCCCCCAGGTGAGCCATGCGTACGCCTTTCTCGTTGAAGCGAAAACGCACCACCACCCCCGTGCGCTTGGCTTCTGCGGCCAGGTATGCCCGTCTGCCTATGAACCAGGGTTTGTAAACCTTGACATACGAGCCAAAACCAGCCTCTCCAACCCCTAGGTTGAGCTCACCGCCCATTTCATGCCCGTAGAGTGGCAGTCCGGCTTCGGTTCGCAGCGAATCGCGCCCTCCCAACCCACAGGGTTTGAGACCGTAAGGCTCACCCACCTCTATTAAAGCCTTGAAAAGCGCTGCGGCTCGCTGGGGATGGACAAACAGCTCAAATGCCATGCGTTCACCGGTATAACCGGTGCGAGAGATCACTAGGTCGAAACCACCAACAATGTCTTCGCTTAACTGGGTGCGTTTGAGAGCCATGATGCGTTGGCGGGCTTGGTCGTCACAACCTAAAGCCAGCAGGATTTGGCGTGAACCCGGTCCTTGCAACGCAATATCTACACGCATGTCCGCACCTTCTTCAGGATCGCGTAAATTTCTCAACACGACTTTGCGCCCAAAGGCTTTTGACCACGGTCGCTGCCTGTCCACCAGGACTTGGCCGGCCTTAACTGCATTCAACCAGGCCCAGTCCTTATCGTCATTGGAAGCGTTGACGACCACCAGGAATTTCTCGGGAGCCCGGCGGTAGATCAGGGTATCGTCGATCACGTTGGCATCGGGGTCGAGGAAATGAGTATAGAGCGATTCTCCCACCCCCAAACCTCCAATATCGTTGCCGCAGACACTATCCAGAAAGGCAGCCCCATCCGGGCCTTCCGCCTGGTAGACACCCATGTGAGCCACATCGAAGAGTCCAGCTGCCTGGCGGGTTGCCAGATGCTCATCCACGACTGAACTGTACCACACCGGCATTTCCCAACCCGCAAAGGGAATCAATTTGGCTCCTAAGGTTTTGTGGATATCGTAAATGGGGGTCCGGCGTAAATCTCCCTGTACCTCCTCCCAGGAAAATTCCGGCAAGGTCTGACCCTCACCTTGGGTGATACCTATAAAGTAGGGTTTTTCGGTCCCGTGGGTAGGGGCCAGGACGGGTTTATCTTTGCAATCCTTCGGCAGCGGATCTTTAACCGATTCCTTTACAACCACCGCCCCAGGCAGCTTCTTGAGGAAATCGTCATCGAAGGCGATATAACCATCTGAAAGGTCCCGCAGCCAGCTGGCCGCCAGACTCGCCTGAAAGACTGGCACGCTCAGCTGGAATTCATACCCGGAAACGCAGGTGAGGGCGCCTTCCAGCGAACCTTCGTTGGTATGCAGGCATGTAACCGTGCTCTCACCCGGCTGCAAGTTACTCACCTCGCAACTCAGGGCGTAATCGAGGAACTGGCGCACCTGGTCCCCCTGCAAGTCATAGGCCACCCAACCATCACTTTCAGTGGGTTGATCGTCCAGGAAATAGAAATGCGGGTACCCGTGGGGCTTTGGCTCGTAATCGATGCCGGCGTATTTGACCAGATCGCGAGCGCGCATCTTAGCTCCTTCTAGGGTTGAGAAATCGACTTTAGCCCGTTGGACCAAACCGCGCTTCCCAGTGATTCTGTAAGGTGTGCAAGCGTGTAAAACCTCTGCGATAATATCGGCTACCTGCACTATCTCAGCTTCCTCAAAACCGCGCTGTGTGATCCAGGGTGTTCCCATGCGAATGCCCGATGGGTTGGCAGCCGAGACGTCCCCCGGGATGGTGTTGCGGTTGACCACAATCCCGGCGATATCGAGGATGCGCGCCGCCAGATCACCCGAGAGAGCACTGCCATCTGCTCCTTTGACTGACCTACAATCCAGGTTCATTAAATGGGTGTCCGTGCCACCATAAGGGATGCGAAAGCCTCGTTCTCGCAAACGGTCGGTCAGCGCTACGCAGTTCTTCAATATTTGAACCTGCAACTGGTGAAATTGTTCGGTCTGAGCTAATTTAAAAGCGACTGCCATGGCGCAAAAAATGTTCACATGGGGACCACCCTGCTCCCCAGGAAACACCGCCCGGTCTATCTTGCGCGCCAGAGAAGCGTCGCTGGTTAGAATACAGGCACCCCGCGGGCCACAGATCGACTTATGAGTTGTAAAAGTGATCACATCGGCATAACCAACTGGAGATGGGTAAACCCCGGCAGCAACCAATCCGGCTACGTGGGCGATATCGGCGAAGAGATAAGCGCCCACCGAATCGGCAATAGCCCGGAACTTCCCCCAATCCACGCTCCAGGGATAAGAGGAGTAACCGGCGATGATGAACTTGGGTTTATTCTGGCGGGCTACTTCCTCCACAGCGTCATAATCGATGCGCTCGCTTTCCCGGTCGACCGTGTAGTGTACGGCGTGGTAGAACTTGCCCGACCTGTTGACCGAGGAGCCATGGGTGAGATGCCCGCCGTGCAACAAATTCATGCCCATGATGGTCTCTCCGGGCTGAACCAGGGCGTGGTAGATGGCATTATTAGCCGGTGCGCCAGAAAGAGGCTGCACGTTTACATAGAGATCGTCAGCGGTCAGGCCGTTAGCTGCAAACAGCTCGGCACAACGCCGGCGGGCCAGTGCTTCGGCCAGATCAGCATATTCCACTCCCTTATAATAACGGGGATCAGAATAGCGGCGAAAATCGGCCAGACGGGAGGCATAATCCAGAATTTCAGCCTCCCCTAACCAGCGAGTGCTTTCCTCTGGATAGCCCTCCGCATAGATATTTTGGAAGGAGGAAGCCATTGCTTCTCTGACCGCTGCGGGTGCGCTGCTTTCGCTGGGAATCAGAATTATTTTCTGAAATTGGCGTTCTGCTTCTAATTCGGTAAGTTCGTGGATATCATGGTCCACCTGATCTAATGAGCCGCGAAAAAGGAAATCAGTCATAAAAAACTCCTAAGATAGGATATCCTATTAAACAATAGGTGTGGTGGTTTGGATATTGCTAAGGTCACCACACCTATATCAACATGCATTTGACCTGAAGGCCAAAGGACTGGATCACGGGATAATCGCCCACCAATTACCAGGTACCAGTTGCAACAAGCGTCCATTCTGATCTCATTTTAGCCCTTAGAAAACTAAAGGTCAAGTGACTAAATACACGGGTGAGCCGAAAGGTTAATCCTGATTCGAATTACCCAGGTTCCCAGGGGATCTTTTGTTTCGATACGCAAACTGGTTTGGCAACGACATTAAGATAATTTTAACTTGATTTCTTAGAAAATCCTGCTATAATATAAATATATAATATGTAAACAATTTGGTTGTCTCTTGAAGCGGTGATTATCAAGCTCATTAAAGAGATCCGGAAGTTTATCAAGACATTGAAGACCGCAAATTACTTATTTGCGGTCTTTTTTTCAAAGGTACGATCTTCCTGGCAACTGCGAGGCCCAGAAACCTTTGTTTTTCGGGGCTCTTGACAATCAACCAATCTGGCATATCTCTTTCTAGCGAGAGGGAGGCTATTCTATTATGTATAGATCCGCAGATATACTGAGATTTGAATCACAGATGTTGAGGTTGGATCATGAAATTCTCTCTTTGAAATTCATGGTGGAGGAAGCAAAACCAGATGTGATGGCCGATTGTTATAAATACGTGCAACTATTACGCCATCGATATGAAACTCTGCAATCTCATTTCCAGGCGTTCAAAGAAGATGAGAGCGATATCCACACAGAAAGGTTCACAACCATCGATCAGGCTCTGCAAGAACTATCCTTATTGGTTGGATCAACCAGCTTGTTGTTGCGGTTTAGATTAGCAGACTCGTTTTATTACAGGGTGGTATAAAGCGGTGAGCACCCGTATCGCTCAGGGAAACTAGCAGGTCATAGAGGGCTTCTGCTATCAGTTGGAAGAGACCGTAGACCGTTAAATTTGCCAGCTGTGGGCGGGCATGACCTCCCGGTCGCAGGGGGAGCTGGCGGCTACTTAAAGAGATGTATCACTGGCAGTTAAGCATCACCTGTAAACCATATTTCCAGGCCGTATCCAGGCGGCTTTTCCCCTCATCAACGTTATTACGGGCGCCTGGTTAGCCTGGCCCGGAGATATTCCTTTGGTAAGCAAAAGCCTTCCCCTGTAGGGCAGTGTTGGCAAACCTTCTCACTCGTATCGCAGGGCTTCCACTGGTTGAAGCCTCGAAGCGCGAGTGGCCGGGTAGATGCCGAAGAAAAGCCCAACTGCCATCGAGAAAAGAGTTGCCAGGAGCACGCTGTCCAATCCCACCACCGGGGTGATGGTACTGCCGCTGAACTGGACCTGTCCCATCAAGTGAGCAATGCCCCAGCCTAGAGCCACCCCAATCAGGCCGCCCAGCAGGCTGAGCATCATCGACTCGACCAGGAATTGCATAAGGATATCCTGTCGTTTGGCCCCCACGGCTTTGCGCAAGCCGATCTCGTGGGTGCGCTCGGAAACGGTGGTCAACATGATGTTCATAATGCCAATTCCGCCCACCGCCAGCGAGATGCCGGCGATGCCGCCCAGGAAAAGGGTCAGGATGTCGGTCACCTGGGTGGCGGCTGCCAGGGTGTCCTGCTGGCTGGTAACGGTGAAATCATCCGCCCCTGCGATGGTGCCGTGCAGGTCGCGCATGGTCGTCGTCACCTCGCTGACCACCTGATTAACCACATTGGCGCTGCTGGCTTTGATGGTGATCTGGCTGATCACGCTCGAACCGCGGAACTGGGAATTGCCTACCAGGCGGTAGAGAGCGGTAGAAAGCGGGATGAATACCTGGTCATCCTGGTTAAAAAACCCGGTCCCGCCTTTGCTAGCCAGCACCCCGACCACCTTGTATGGCTGCCCATTCAAGCGTACCCTCTGCCCCACTACCCCGCCGGTTCCCCCGAACAGGTCCTGCGCTACTGCGCTTCCCAGCACAACCACCAGGGAGCGGGCTGATTGGTCTTGATCAGAGATAAACTCCCCGTCTTGCAGGGTCAGGGAGCTCACCGTTACGTAATCGGGCGTGACCCCCAAAAGTCGCGTCCTGGTATTTTGCCCCTGGTATACCACCTGTACAAAGCTGTTAGTCACCGAAGATACCGCCTCCACCCCTGGAAGGTTGGAGAGGGCATTGGCGTCATCCAGAGTGAGGGTGCCGGCCGTGCCAGCCCCACTTTGTATCCCCCCCTGGCTGGTGCTGCCCGGGCTGACGTAAACCAGGTTAGTGCCCATGCTCTCGATCCGCGAGGCAATGGAGGCCTGGGCACCGCGCCCGATGGAAAGCATGGCGATAACCGCCGCAACCCCTATCACGATACCCAAAACTGTCAGCATTGAACGCATTTTGTTGGCATTCAAACTTTCAAATGCTTCACGAATAAGCCGGTAGAATTTCATAGTTTTATCCGTCCTCAATCATTCCATCCCGCAGGTGGATCACCCGTTGGGTTTGGGCTGCGATCAATGAGTCATGGGTCACCACCAACAGGGTCAGCCCATGTTCTTCATTCAACCTGAGCAGCAGGTGCATGATCTCGTCTCCGGTGACCGAATCCAGGTTGCCGGTGGGCTCGTCGGCCAGGATCAGGTCCGGTTCGTTGATCAGCGCCCGGGCGATAGCCACCCGCTGCTGCTCGCCGCCGGAAAGCTCCGTAGGCCGGTGGTCCATGCGGTCTTCCAAACCAACCGCTTTCAGAATGGACTCGACGCGTCCCTGATTTTCTTTCTGAACATTACTGCCATTATACATCAAGGGCAACTCCGTATTCCGGCGCACGCTCATGCGTGGAAGCAGGTTGAACATTTGGAAAACAAACCCGATCTTCTGGTTTCGGATTACTGCTAATTCGTCTTCGTCCAACCCAGCGATATCCTCGCCATTCAGGAAGTATTGCCCGCTGGTCGGCTGGTCCAGGCAGCCCACGATATTCATCAGAGTGCTCTTGCCCGAGCCCGATGACCCCATGATAGCGACTACTTCTCCACGCTCGATGTGGAAGGATACACCCCGCAGTGCCGGCACTTCCACTATCCCCAGGCGGTAGATCTTAGTCAGGTCTTTAACATCGATCATATTAAGGCCCCGTTCCCGCGGTTGGCGTACTAACCGGTCCGGTAGGATTGTTGATCAGGATGGTTACCTGGCTGGCGATGATTTCCCCGTTGGAATCCCTCTGGCCGGTGACCATCACCTGCACACCGGGTATAAGATCGTCTATAGTACCGGAAACAGGCTTCTCGATCTGTGTGGTTGCGGAGAGGTTGACGGTGGTGACGTCGCGCGCAGTGCTCACCGTCATGACGTTCCCTTCAATGGTCTTCACCTGGCCGACAGTTCCCCCGCCGCCGAAAAAGCCCGGGTTCTGCCCGTTATTGGGAAAGCCCGTTCCGTTTCCTGGAATTTGTCCATTGTTCCCCTGGCCGCGGGAGTTGAAAAAGTTGGTGCTTATCTGGTTGACCTGGTTGGTCTGGTATGCCATCCCACCCCAGAAGCTCCCTGCAGCAATCACTGCTGCCAGCAATACTCCTCCTATGATTATCAAAATCTTTCTCATATTACCTCCAAATTTTTCCTGGCTTCTGGGTGTCTGTATAAGTCAGACATGCGAAGACCGCCACTCATATAGACACCCAGATATTCTTCAACAGTTTTACGGAAACCCAGCAGGAGGTCCACCGAAATCACCCTGCCTGATAAAGGGTCCTCCGTTTTGATTGCTGGATGTTGTGGTTGTAGTCGTACTACTAACCACCACTGAATCACCCTGCCGCAGCTGATCGCTGCTTACTTCGCTATTGGTGTCATTGGTCAGTCCCACCGTTACCGGGAGGGTAAATTGCTGGCCTTCATATAGAACCGTAACGGTTTTTTGGCCAACGCTTGTGTGGATGGCCCTGTTCGGTACGATCAGCACGTTATCGACCTGGGCGACGGTGATGGTAACTGAAGCGGTCATACCTGGGAGGATATTCTTATCTGCATCCGTGAGGCGCACAGTCACGGGATAGTTAACCACACCTTGGGATACCGTCCCAACCATGCCGATCTCGGTCACTTCGCCTGTATACACTTTGTCCACGATTGCATCGAATTCCAGGGAGGCTTGCTGGCCAACCTTCAGGCTTGGAAGATCCACTTCGGAAATCTGCAGGTCGAAGTAGAGCGAGGACAGGTCATCGATGCGGAAAGCGGTCTCCCCCGAACTCACCAGATCGCCGGTTTTGACATCCACCTCGGTAATCGTTCCGGTGAAAGGGGCCAGTAGATGGGCGCGTTGCAGGGAGGCCTGGGCAGCATCGACGGCGGCCTGGGCTGCGGCGACGTCTTCAGGGTTGGGCCCATCTTTAACACGCTCCCACTGGCGTTGTGCATCAGCTAGTTGCGCTTCCGCCATCGCGATGTCAGCCGAGCTGGTGCCATTTTTTAAGTTATCCCAATCCGCCTGGGCTTTTTCCAGGTTCGCCTGGGCCACAGCCACCGCTGCATCGGCCTGGGCAATCTCAGCATCGGTATAGCCGAGCAGATACCAGTTATAGGTTGCAAAGGCCGTATCCATTTTCTGCTTGGCAGCCACCAGGGTGTTCAGGGCCTGGACGCGCTCAGGGCTGGTCAGCCTCTTCTGATCCACCTTGTCAAATTTATTCAAGGCCTCATTGTAGGCTTTTTTGGCCAGCAGGTAGTTGGTCTGGGCCTTTTCAATCACCAGCTTGTCAGTCGAATGGGGGTAGTTCATCGCATTACGGGTGCGCTGAGCTTTGACGAGCGCATCCTGCGCGTCGGCCAGGGCCAACTGCGCCTGGCTGGCATTTTCAGGGGCGGTCTGTTTCAGGCTGTCCAACGCTTTTTGAGCATTTTCCACAGCCTGCTGGGCCTGGGCTTGCGTTAGTTTAGAGTTCAACAGATTGTCCAGCGCCTGTTGGGCGTTGATCAGGTTCTGTTTGGCGGTGATCATCTCGGTCGGCAGCGTGTTCGGATCCAGTGCCGCCAGCTCCTGGTTCTCCTGTACCAGATCCCCCGGTTTGAGGGTAACTTCGCCGACCTTGCCAGAGGTCTGCCAGACGATGGTGGCATTCTGCCCCGAACGCGTATTTCCTGACGAGGCCAAGGTGGATGAAATCGACCCGAGCTGGACCGTCGCGGTTTGCAACGCAGATTGCGTCGCGGCCCGGCTGCTGGCCATGGTTCGATATGCCCAGATACCTGCAACCACGACCACAACCGCAATTCCGGAAATTATCATAGTTTTCTTTTTCAATTTGCACCTCCAACGTTTCTTTTCCTTGCGTCGAAATTTATTGAAGTCCCTGTGAGACTTTCCAAGTAGGGCCTTTTAACGAAATTGCCGTATCTCAAGATTTCACCTCCACTTGCTTGTTGATCAATTATTCCTTCATATTGCCGGATCCGTTGCATGATACCTTCTTATTAGTGCACGTACTCGGGCGAGAAATATATTGGAGCGGAAGGGTCCCTTCAGGCACAAGTCCGCGCCTGCCTCCAACCCCATCATGAAATCCTCCTCTTTCATATCAGATCCCCTGAGAATAATTGGAAGATCTGGAAGCGTCTTATCCGAACGAATCATGCGGATTACAGCCAGGATGCTGTTATCGGGAAGCTTCCAATCCAATAACGCCAGATCAGGTCTCTGGTTACGGATTATCTCAAGCACGCCTTGACCCAGATCGGAAACCACAACATGATACCCGGCTTTTTTTAAGCAATCGCAAATCAATTTCGATTGATTCGAATTCGGACTGGCCACCAGGATGGTTTGTTCGAGCATTTCCATATCCATTTCCTTTGCCAAGGAAGTCTGCTCTCATTTGGGGCACGGTTCAACTGGACTTGATCCGCGATAATAACCTTTGCCGTCAATTGAGCTGTTTGAGCAAATCCACGAAAGTATACTAAGCGCCTATTTAAAATTGATTTAGAAGGAATTTGGATCTCATTCAAGTTTTGCATACCATCTCAAAGTACCTGACTTGAATAGGGTGCATTGGTTTGAGGTAGTAGCAGATAAATCTGCACCAATAAAAACACGCAACCTGGCCTGCGCCAGGTTCTGAATCCGCCAAAAGATGGATTTTGAGTTCTTGTCGCATCGACTTTAGTCGCCAGGCCAGACCCACTCCCGATACACACGCGCTTGAACAGGTTAATTTGACAACCCGGACCGGTTGGTTGATTATTTTGAGTTAGGGGGTTTGAGTAGGATCTTGTTTAAGTAGATGAAAACCGGCACTTTCGGATGCCACCGGTTGGTAATATGATTGCCTGGATTTTTCGTTATTGGGGTGAATGGGCTTTTGAGTTTGGGGAGCTTAATTGGTTAGAATCCTAGGAGGCTGATTTAGATAATTCAGACTATAATACTCTATAACTTAATCTCTTCTACATGAAATCTAATATCCCTTCAGTATGATCCAGCGGATACCAACTTTCTAAGACCGGCTGGTTAAGAATATGAGTTTCCAGAAATGGAGGAATGATGACCTTGAAAGGAGTCAACATGTATAAAATATTGGGTCGATTGGCGATCTTATCCATCGCAATCCTGTTTGGATTTACCGCCTGCGTCTCGGGGGGATCATCTTCAGCAACCCCCGCGCTGGTATCTTCGCCAACGGTGGAAGGCCCTGCGCCTTCCCAGGCGCAGCAATCAACTGCAGT
>DAOUET010000001.1:0-64873 GCA_034430155.1 Anaerolineales bacterium | reverse complement strand
GGAATGATTAAATTTAAGAAACCGGCAAAATGGTTAGGAGAACCAACAAGAGGTCCCGACACTCGTAAGCTAATGGGAGGTAACGATAAATCTCCACTGCCATTAATCCATTGCATATAGAAGGTGAAGATTCGTGATATGCTCCATAACGAGTAAAGAAATGCTACGCTGATTAATGCATTTTCCCATATCATCGTTTTCCAACCAAATTTTTGAGAAACAAGAACTAAAACAAAAAATATAAGAAATGCGAAATTAGTTGCTACCAATTCAATGCTATATTGCGGAAGGGGGGTGATAATCAGGAAAATGGACTGGTATACGAAGAAAATCAACAAAAGTAGAATGGGTTTCGGAAATAATGATATGGATATTTCCCTCGAACTGAATAACAGAACACCCCCAAAAATTATTATCAAGATCAAACCGATAAACTTCCCTTGCGGAGAAATATTCCAGAGAATTGGAACCAATAACAGTAAGAACAATGAGACGATATAGTATATATTTCTTTTCAGTACCAAAACAGACCTAGAATTATTTTTCATGATATTACCCGAAATGATTAATCCTTTCATTGAGTGAAACTACATTCTACTGGTTTTTACCCAAAATCTTCCCCGTTTCGTCTCCGTACAGTTCCCGCCATCCCGCTTCATCAAGGAGCGCCCTCCCCAATTCCGAATCCGCAGGCATTATTACCCATTCCACCTGGTACTGCTCCAACACTTCCTGCCAGCCCGGCGAAAGCGTGATCACCTGCTCGTACTGGCGCGTCAGCGCCTCGCCGTAGAAGTCGGTCTGCCCGTCGATGAATACTTTCTGGTCTGGCCACAGCCGGTAGAGCAAATAGCCGCCCCAGGGGAAGTAATTGAACATGCGCCCGCTTACCGGGTGGTTTTCCAGATAATCCACCGCTTCGACCGGGAAGACCTGGGGTGAAAATCGGTTTCCCTGCCGGCTGAAATCCAAGCGCACCCCATTGGAGAGCGCCAGCGCCACCCCCAAAACCGCCATCACCGGCCAGGCATAACCATGCAGACTGGCTTGAATAGTGGCTATGCGCCCCTCGAGGTTTTTTATTCCGGCAAACCCATGCGCCTGGCTTAAACGATCACCAGCTGCTTCTGCCAGAACCGGCGCCGCCAGCACGGCGTAGATCGGGATGTTACGGGCGCTGAATAGCCCCATGGCCGTCCAGGCGCCCAATAGCAATAGATGCGCCCCGTTGATAGATTTTCCCGCCCTGCCCACCACCAGGATCGACAACACGATCAACCCCAAGAAAGGCCAGCTACTGGGTTCCTGAAAATTAGGGGGTAGATACTCGGCTGTGTGGCTGACCAGGTAGCGGTTCTGCAAGAAGCCCAGGCTGGTGCCCCACAAATGCCATCCCGATGGGTTGAGGAACGTCACCGCGAACGATAAAACTCCCAGGAGCAGGTAATCCTTCAACTGACTTTTGACTTTTAGCGCATTGAAATCCGGTCGAAGATACTGATCCCCAGATGTGCCCACCTCCTCGTTTTGGGGACCTCCCAACCCATCCATGCGGACTGCCCGTTTGAGCCAGCCGTCCCACAGTTCGCCCAACAGATAAATCCCCCACAAGACAAAACCAGCCAGAAAAGCGCCATGCAGGTTGGCCCACAAGATCATCAACAAGGGCGCTATCCACCAGCGGAATCCCTGGCCCCGGCGCAAGCGCTCCAGGTTGCCGGTCCATAGGACTACCAGCAGCAGGGTGAATAAATGGGGGCGCGCCAACCAATGCAAGCTGGCGGCAGCCGCTGCCAGAATTGTCAAACCCAAAGAGATGGAGGAATATCGCGAGCGCTTAAGGCATTGCCGGAAAGTCATCGTAAAGGTAATAGCGATCAGCAAAGCTGAAAACAAGACCACGCCGTTCAATCCCCCTGCCCTGTAGGCCAGCGCCATGGCTAGCTGCGCCAGCCATTCGTGCGGGGTCAGGGCCTGTCCAGCCATGCTATGCGAGAAGGAGTCAATGGTTGGGATGGTATGGTTGGTGAGGATATAATTGCCGATCGTCAAGTGGCGGCCGAGGTCGCCGTCGATGTTCAGCAAGCCCGGTCCCAATCCCACCACTCCCAGGAACAAGCTGATAAACACGACATCCTGCAAAGACGGCAAGGCGAAGCCCCCCCATGATACGCGCTTATCCTGCATGGGGTGTTGCTCCCTGGCTGATCAACCTGGCGCAGACCACCATAGAAATATCCCACAATTCCCAAACCTACCCCTTTTTGCTCTCCAGGGGTATCTTTCCCGGGAATCCATGAAAATTAATTATAAAGTCTGAGGTAAAGGAAATTAATTACAAAAAGGACAGCTTTTAAGGCTGCCCTTTTTAGACATGGCTTCGATTCTTCCGAATTACCCCAGATATTCTCGCAATTTGCGGCGTATGGTCGGGTGCCGCAAGCGGCTGAGCGCTTGCGCTTCGATCTGGCGAACGCGCTCACGGGTAACGCCCATCTTGCGCCCTACTTCTTCCAAAGTGTAAGCCTGCCCGTCGAGAAGCCCGTAGCGCAGTTGTAGTATACGAACTTCACGCGGCGGCAGACCATCTAACACACTCTCGAGGTGTTCACGTAACAGGTTATAGGTGGCGGTATCGTCAGGTGCGGGAATTTCCTCATCCTGGATGAAATCCCCAAGCACTGAATCTTCCTCGTCATCGGTGGGGGTTTCCAAGGAAAGCGGTCGCCGCGCCACCTGGATCATATTTTCCACTTTTTGAGGGGTAACGTCCAAGGCCCCTGCCAGCTCTTCCACGGTAGGGTCACGTCCCAGTTTTTGGGTAAGCTGGTGTTGAATGCGCAGGAGCTTGTTGATCTGGTCGCCCATATGCACCGGCACGCGGATCGTGCGACCCTGATCGGCAATCGCCCGCGTAACTGCCTGCCGTATCCACCAGGTGGCGTACGTGCTGAATTTGTGTCCCCGCCGGTAATCAAACTTCTTGGAGGCGCGTATCAAACCGATGTTGCCTTCCTGGATCAGGTCCAGGAAAGGCACACCCCGGCCCATATACTTCTTAGCCACGCTGATAACCAATCGCGAGTTGGCCGTGATGAGATGCTCACGGGCTGCCCAGCCATCCTCTATCATGATCTGCAACTCACGTCGCCGTCTGTAGCTGACATTGCCTCGAGCCAGCTCCTCGCGCGAAAAGCGGCCCTGTTCGATCCTTTGAGCCAGCTCGACCTCTTCCTGTGCTGTGAGCAAAGGTACTCGTCCAACTTCTTTGAGATACAAACCGATCGTGTCGTCTGTGTCAATATTCGACAGGTAATTGTCGTCGATTGAAAGATCGGGCTGAGATTCTTCTTCAGCCTCTTCCTCCTCAGCTAATTCCTCGTCTGAGGGACCGCCAATGGTGGCATCATCTACATAGGGGATACCGGCGCTTATCAGTGCAGCAAAAGCCTCTTCTAACTGATCTACATCTCGCTCGGCTTCTGGGAAGAAGCGAAGAATATCATCAATCGTCACATAAGATTTCTGCCTGCCCATTTCAATCAACCGGGCTATGGCAGGATATTCATCATCTCGTTCATCTATTGCATCCAATAATTCTTCGTCTATCATCTTATCTCCATAGCCCCATACGTCCAGGAGCTAGTAACCCATAACTAATTTGTGACCACACCATGGGATTTTTGAAGGAGTTCACATGGATTGTCTGCAAATTAATTACCCAATTCACCCTTAATCCCTCTCAGAATACATGATTTTATATCGAAAATCAATACCCAATTTCTTATGATTTCCTTTTCTTAAAATTAAGGTTCCATTGATGGCGTAGCCCCTGGTTCAGTGGAAGGGGTAGGAGTAGGCTGGATAGGCGGATCCTTCAATAGATCGAGGATTCCATCCATACTGAAAGGGCTTACAATTTGAATGGGTCCATCAACCAATTTGGCGTAATAGCCACTTCCAGTGGGTGTTTTGTCGCCTATCAATGCCAATTGGCTACTGGCATCCTCATATATCACCGATATCTCATAAGCAGCGGGATCAAGACCGATCACATCCAAGGAAAGTCCAGTATCCAGGCTGGATACAACTTGTAAGCCCTCAGATTGAGAAATGCCCGACTCGATTCGGCTGGTATCAGCTTCTTTATCCTGCGGTTGGACCAGATTCCACGACCCATCAGGGTTCATTTTCATCTCGACAGCATCTCCTGCAGCATTAGAGATTCTCATCTCCACAATAGAGTGATCTCCTGTATTGAATAAATAGGAAACCTCGCTAGTGGGAGTTGCTCCTGCCTCGCTGCTGTTCGAAGATCGTTGCAAAATCCAGGCCACCGCGATTAACACCACGAATATCGCTACCAGTATCCAGGTAGTCCGGCGTATCATCTCGTTATCCTCTTCGTCGCCGTTGGATCCAGACCACAACACCTGCCAGTAATACTGAGCCTGGCAAAATAAATACCGACCCTAACAAGATAAGGTTCATGGCGTACGGTTGAGGTGGTATCAATAACCTCTGGACATTATCCTTAGGTGTCAGGTTGATCAGATTCTCTTGTTCATCCACCCAATCTATCGCATTTACCAGCAGATCACCGTTTCCATATTGGTTATAAAAATTATCGGAGGCAAAATCCGCGTCGCCAAATACTACCACCCGGCTGTTATTACTCAGGTTTTCACCTGACACCGCAATCGAAACCGGGCCCATCAAATCCACTCCCTGGTCAGGATTAACCTGGAGAGATTGACCGGCTTGAGAGTTATCAGCCAGCGCTGCCAGATCCGTCTCTGCCCAAGATTGGTCAGCAGTAAATACCAATTCCACATCGTTACTGCCGGACTGATCCGTATCAATTGTCACGCTGCGTGCGGTTGGGAAGAAAGTCACTATCCCTTGCATCTTTTGCGTAATGAGATGATCTCCATACTGGTTAGCTACTGCAAAAAAGGGCTGGTTGGAGGTCAGATCTACCACGATGTCCTTACCTAAAGTAATACCCCAACTCTGAGTTAAATAAGCCGCCAGTGGATCAGGTTCCTGACCAAAGTCCGTCACCGGCAAGGGCTCTTCCATCACGGTCAATTTACCACCGCCATCCACAAAAGACTTCAATTGCTCAACCTCAGCCTGGGACACCGGCTTCATGGGTCCGGCGATCACAATTACCTGGGCATCCTCAGGGATCTTATTCTCAGCCAACAAGTTAAAAGATTTAACAGTATAGTTCTTGGATTCTAGGATGGTCTTGACCTGACTGTATGAGCGATCACCACTTTCATCCGGGCTATATTCGCCATGTCCAGTTAGAAAATAAATCGTTCTTGGTCCGGTGCTGATCAACCTCACCAACCCCGCAGTGAGCTCCCGTTCAGTTATTAACGTAACTTGCTCTTGTTTAGTTCCCATTTGCAGAACAATTGTTCCGTCACGGGTGATATTATTCTGCTGAGCAAGGATAGGATCAGCCTCCGGATTTACAAATATATAATCGAAATTTCCGTTACCGCGGAATTTATACTGGTCGAGCAGCCCCTGAGCTGTTTCGGAATTGAAACGCGGTGTAAAGAACGCCAGCGCCTGGACCTTCTGAGGCAATTCCGCGAGGGTTGCAATCGATTCTGGCGCCAAGGTGAACTGCTTGTTCTCGGTTAAATCCCAACGTTGCGGGTGGCCATATACCAGATAATTGACCACCACCAAGATTCCGGTGAACGCCAGCGTCATTACCAGTGCATTGCTTCCGTAACGCGCCTGGCGACCGGTCAGGGCTATCCGCACCCGTTCCGGGTCCAGGATTGCGAACAAGGCCACACCGACTACAACCATCCCCAGGCTGATTTGCAGGGGCAGGGTGAACTTACGAAGCACGATATATAACCCAAAAGAAACCAATCCTGCCAGAACCGCAATATACAAACCGGCCGGAGCAAATCTACGCCATTGACCTTTCATTATCGCCACCTCCTTGTTTCTACGATAACCGAACCCAAGAAGAGCGACAAAGCAGTCAAGCTCAAATAATAAACAACATCTCTCAAATCGATCACGCCCAGATAGAGGGTGCTAAAAAAGTGCTCGCTAAAATCCAGGTATGAAAGCAAATTTCCTCCGGTTGAGCCCATAGCTTGAGATGGTAAATTGACCAACCACAAGATCAGGAATACTCCGAGTGTAGCGAAAAAGGCTGCGATTTGGTTGCTAAAAAGAGAAGAAATCGCCACCCCAATCGATACAAGCGACGCACAGATAAGTATCACCCCCAGATAACCCGAAATCAATGGACCTTGATCAATGCCGGGATCTATCAGGAAATTCAAGATCAGAGGAAAAATCCATGTGATCGCTACCAGGGTGAGCATAAACAAAAAGCCACCGAACCACTTGCCGATGATTAATTCATAATCTCGAATAGGGGCAGTTAACAATAACTCGATCGTGCCCATGCGTTGCTCCTCAGCGATTAGGCGCATGGTAATAGCAGCTGTCCCAAACAGGAGTAAAGTAATCATCGGTCCAATCACGATATCCACGCCAGGAGCTTGTTGTTGCAACGACGCTGCGGCCACGTTGGCATAAAAAATAACGCCTAAGACCAGCAGAAAAATAAAAGCCACAATATAAGCAGCCGGCGAAGCGAAATAATAATTATATTCGCGCTTTCCAATAATCCAAATATTGCGCATGAGAGTTTCCCTTATTCTCCTATTTCTTCGCTAATCTCTTCTTCCATAAGACCCTCTGCCACCTCCGGTGGTGTAGGCTCCTCCCGCGTCAGCTCTAGGAAGACATCTTCCAGGCTTAATCCTACTGGCCTCATCTCCAATAGATCGTACCCACCTTCAACAATCGCCCGGGCGACCTCTGAGCGAGCGTCCTGACCGGGAGCTGTCTCCAACTCAAATTCACCCTCTGAGTCATTACTTACTCGCGCCACCCCCGGGATTTTATCTAAAAGCTTTTCAATTCCATCTGCATCACCACCGATCTTCAGGATCACCCGTTGGGCGCCTGTCAATCGCCCCTGCAATCGTTGGGGGGTATCTTCGGTGACAATGCGACCCTTGTTGATGATCAAAACCCGATCGCATACTTGCTGGGCTTCGGACAATATATGCGTTGAAAGCAGAACGGTACGCTCCTTGCCAATCTCTTGTATCAAGTTACGAACATCGCGAATTTGAGCCGGGTCAAGACCGATGGTAGGTTCGTCCAGGATCAGCACCTCTGGCTCGTGCAACAGGGCCTGTGCCAAACCCACTCTCTGGCGCATTCCCTTGGACAAATTTGAAATATAACCGTCAGCCCGTTCTTCCATGTGGACAATTTCCAATACCTCATCAATACGATCTTCAGCATCCCCTAAGTGGCGTAAATCAGCCATGTACATCAGATATTCATAGACCGTCAAATCCGGATAAAGCGGTACTGTCTCGGGTAAATACCCGACTCGCTTTCTCACCTCAATCGATTCATCGACCACATCAAAACCTGCCACTTTAGCCACCCCCAGGGTAGGAGGCATATAACCGCAAAGAATTCGCAGTGTTGTGGTTTTACCTGCCCCATTTGGGCCTAAGAAACCCAGAATTTCACCCCTCTCGGCGTTAAAGGTGAGATTATTGATAGCCCGTCGAATGCCATAATCCTTGGTTAATCCTTCCACCTGGATCATTAAATTACTCTCCTTGATGCTGTTATCCATTTGCTTGATCCACTTTCATCTGAAATTGAGAATTTTATACTTGTCCGATTAAGCTAACAACAAAAAGCACGGCACCCGTCAACGGAGGGCAGTGCTCTTATTGTGCGTTTATTGGTAGCCAAGCTACTCTGAGGAAATTCCTTCTATCTCTTTCACTACCGATTTCCGAGTATCAATATACAACAAAGGGGATAGCAAAGTCAAGCGTGAAAATTAGTTCTAATACAATGCTAATCTAATTTGCGCTTCTTGACACTTTTGCTTCTCGCTTGTAAAATCAAAATGTCCAATATGTCGAGTTTACCGATAAAAGTTCAGCAAGAAGTATAAAAGGGGTATCTATGATGGTCTGGAGACAGATTAAACCCTCACAGATGACCGCTATACCACGGAATGGAAACCTTTATTCAGGACGGGTGTATTGATGCTGGATAGATGGTTTTCCTGCGCTTCTCTGTACGCGAAAGCGTACACAATCCATTTCTCTCACCAACACTTTACAGGAGGGCATGTAACTAACCTATTTCTGAAACTCGCTCGTTGGAGGAAAGCGGAGAGGATGGAAGCGTGCCTTATTCCTGCAATTCACCGAATAAATCTTTACTTATGGAGCAACCAAAACAAAGTCGGACAATTTGCTATATTAATGTCACTCTAAACCGCCTAAGGAAGCGAAGAGTCCATGTTACGACTGTTTTAATCGAGCAATTCAGGGATTCTTCGGTTGCTTTGCTCCCTCAGAATGACACCTTGCCATGTCAATTGTACGACTTCAGTCTGATTCGTCAATTAGAATAGAAAATATCACGGGAGGACCAGAACCTAATGTTTGGGCTATCGCAATTTGAGAGAGTGGCAATTTTTAGCGTGCTAGGAATTGCCGTCTTGGGTCTGCTCTATGCACTATTCTTACGGAACCAGATCTTGAAGGAAGACAAAGGCACCCGGGCTATGCTGGATGTCTGGAATGCTATCAGGGAGGGTGCTGACGCATACCTGCGATCGCAGCTCAATTCAATCTTACCCTTGATAGCCATCCTCACTCTCGCCTTGTTTGCATCGGTTTTTATCGTGCCTCCCACCCCAGAAGCCTCAGAATGGTATTGTATGGCCTTCAAGGGTGCTACCCTACAAATCGCAACAACTTGCGGGAACGCTCTCATCGCTGCAGAACAAACCCAGATTCGTTTGATTATTGGCATTGGCCGGGCATTGGCCTTCGTCATGGGGGCGGGTTTCTCTCTGGCTGTTGGCCAAATCGGTATGCGCATGGCAGTCCAGGCTAATGTGCGGGTTGCTTCTGCTGCTCGTCATTCTTTCGGTGATGCTTTGCGAATCGCTTATCGCGCTGGCACGATCACGGGCATGTTGACGGATGGGTTGGGATTATTTGGAGGCACCATTATTTTCATCATATTTGGGATTGCCGCTCCAGACGCCCTGCTAGGCTTTGGCTTCGGGGGTACCTTGCTGGCTCTCTTCATGCGAGTAGGTGGCGGTATCTTTACCAAGGCGGCCGATGTCGGTGCTGATTTGGTCGGCAAAGTCGAAGCCGGCATTCCCGAAGATGACCCCCGCAACCCAGCAGTGATTGCTGATTTGGTTGGTGATAACGTCGGCGACTGTGCGGGGATGGCCGCTGATATCTTCGAATCCTACGAAGTGACTATCGTCTCCAGCCTGATATTAGGGGTGGCGTTAACGACGCTGACCGGTCGCCTGGAGTGGATCATTTATCCCCTGCTTGTGCGCGGCATCGGGGTTGTGGCCTCGATATTCGGCACATACCTGGTTCGGGGAGGTGCTGGTAAAAGCGGTGATGCCATGCGAGCTATTTTCACGGGTTTCCTTTCTTCAGCTGGCATCTCGGTAATTCTATTTGGCGCTATTGGGTTGTATTATATGCAGGGGGTAACGGGAGGTTGGTGGCGGCCATTTCTGGCTACTTCGGCGGGCGTGCTGCTCGCTATCATGATCGACCGACTGACGGATTATTTCACCGGCACGCACAGCAAACCAGTCAAAGAAATTAAGAAATCTGCTGACACAGGCACCGCTACCCTTATTCTCACCGGTGTCTCGACAGGTTTTGAATCATCGGTCTGGTCGATCATCGTGATCGCTGCCACTATCTTCGCTTCAATTCTCATCTTTGGCAGCGTTTCCTCTGAACCGTTAACCCAATTCACCTTTATACTCTATGGTGTAGCTCTGACCGGAATTGGCATGCTTACGCTCACTGGCAATAACGTTGCCATGGATTCTTTCGGACCGATTTCTGATAATGCCAATGGTATTGGGCAAATGGCCTGGCACGACCAGGAGGATGAAGATACAAAAGCTGCCCAACAAATCATGGCCGATCTGGATGCGGTCGGCAACACCACGAAAGCCATCACTAAGGGTATTGCCATCGGTTCAGCTGTTATCGCGGCTGTGTCCCTCTTTGGATCGTTTATTACGGATGTGAGCCGGGTCGATCCGCTCGCTCTGGCTTATGGCATCCGCATTTCTGCGCCGCGCGTCTTTGTCGGCATGCTGGTGGGTGGCGCGGTTCCCTGGCTCTTCTCTTCTTTCACAATTCAAGCAGTCAGCCGGGCAGCTTCGCTGATCATTCAAGAAGTTCGTCGCCAGTTTAAGCTAGGCGTTTTAGAAGGCACAGTCAAACCAGATTACGGCAAAGCCGTAGCCTTGTCTACCAGCGCAGCCCAAAAGGAATTGATTCCTCTAGCCCTCATTGGCGTTCTGACTCCTATCGTCGTGGGTCTGGTACTGCAGGTTGAAGCGCTCGGAGGCTTCCTGGCAGGTATCATATTATCTGGGCAGCTTCTGGCAGTTTTCTTAAACAACTCTGGAGGGGCCTGGGACAACGCCAAGAAGCTGATCGAAGATGAACCGGGGGATCCTGCGAATAACCTTGGTAAAGGTTCTGAACGACATAAAGCTAGCGTTGTGGGCGACACAGTTGGTGACCCTTTCAAGGACACCGCCGGTCCAGCTCTTAACCCCATGATAAAAGTAGTGAACCTGGTTGCCCTGATTATTTCCCCAATCGTGGTAACTTATGATAACCTTGGACTGATCGGATGGATCGCCATCTTGCTTTTAATTGCTGGACTCGTCTGGGCGATTATGCAAAGCAAAAGAACTGCACCTGAAATTACAAAAGCCTCTCCTGCAATCGGCGACTAGCTCTTGATTCACTTAATCCTGTCTTCCTGATTTGCGGCCATTGAAGGGCTCCCTGAAAGAACCTGCGGGGAGCCTTTTTTATACACAAGGATTTGGATGTGTTTAGAAATTGTGATTTGCCAGTTTGGTATATTTCGTGCATCTGAAATAAAGATTCGCGAAAATTATTAAAATTTTCCTTGCATCTTCATGTAGAATAGGGCATACTAATGAATGGATATATTTAAGAGCGACACACCCTGAATATCCCCTTACCACCAAGGATAGGGAGTATAAAAATGGCAAAAATTTCTTTGAGAGCATATCTACGTGAGATTGATCATCTAATCGATAGCGCTGGTATAGATGAAGCTATCGCTCATTGTCGCTATATCTTACAAATCTATCCCAAGGAGGTAGCAACCTACCGTCTCCTCGGGAAAGCGTACCTGGAGAAGAAACGATACGCTGACGCCGCTGATATTCTTCAGCGGGTGCTATCCTCGGTGCCCGATGATTTCGTTTCTCATATCGGGATGAGCATCATCCGAGAGGACGAGGGTAATCTGGATGCCGCCATCTGGCATATGGAACGTGCTTTTGAGAGTCAGCCTTCAAACCTAACCATTCAAGATGAACTCAAACGTCTTTACGGCCGGCGAGATGGCATACAACCTCCAAAAATCCATCTGACCCGCGGTGCTCTCGCTCGCATGTATGCCAGAGGGAGCCTTTATCAACAAGCTATCTCAGAGTTGCGTGCTGCCCTGGCTGAAGATCCCCAAAGGCCTGATCTCCAAGTCCTTCTTGCCCGTATGTACCTCCAGACAGGTCAACGCTTGGAATCCGCTGAGACTTGCAGTACCCTGCTCAGCAAGCTGCCCTACTGCCTGGAAGCCAACCAAATCCTGGCTCAAATCTTGCCAGGAACTGAACGTGCTGGTGATGCGCAGGCATATTTACAACGGGTGCAAGCTCTCGATCCGTACGCAGCCTTCACCTCTCCCCAGATTCCAGCTGCCGACCAGGTTCCGGATGCTGCCATCAGTATCGATAAGTACGATGGATCCATCCAGGAACAGATTCCCAGCATATCGGAGCAACCTGATTGGGCTACTTCGCTCGGGGTTGACGTTTCCGACCTTACTCCTGTGGGTAAAGGTTTACCAGAATGGCTTTCTTCGCCCCTTGGTGAGACCCCACCCTTCGAAAGTGAGGTTGGATCTTTCGAGGGCACTCCTGCTACGCAGGAAGACACTAGTTTTGTTGAACCTGAGCGTGAATTAGAACCTGAAATAAAGATGGAAGGAGCTGAAGAGACGATAAGCGAAGATGGTACTGGTGAAGAAGGAGAATCTCCTATCCCATTTGATTTTGAAGGTGAAAGCCCAGAAGGGTTGGAACCCGGTGAAATTCCAGAATGGTTGCGTTCGATGGCGCCTCCAAAAGCTGGTGCTGAGGGCGATCAAGCTGCTTACCAACCCGATTTTCTGAAAGAGCAAGCTCCCGAACAAGGAGAAGAAATTCCTGGGTGGCTTCAAGAAATAGGCGAGGGTCAGCCGGTCGATGATCAATCTGACCTCTTTACAGGGGAAACTCCAGAAGGTGAACCAGAAATGCCTGCCTGGCTGCAAGATATTGGCGCTGGTGTGCCTGGAGACATTGAGGAGCAAATTCCTGAAGAAGAAGAAATCCTGGTAGATGCAACTCCCTTTGAAGCCGACGAGGAGCAGCTCTCCGAATGGTTGTCGACTGAGACCAGTGGTGCGATAGAAAGTCCCGAAGTCCCAGAATGGTTAAAGCAAATGAGTGAGGCATCTCAAGAGGAAAGTGAGCCAACACCCGAAGAGGAGGTCGAAGCAACTGCTGATGAAACCCCGCAGGTCGCGGCTGAATTACCTGAGGTCGAGGATCTTGGCCAACAGCCCGAAGAAGAGCAAATCCCGGAATGGATGCAAGAAGAAGCCGATCAATCTGGAGAGGAATTTGAAACCCCAGAGTGGTTACAAAGCATGAGCGATGAATCCGCCAAAGAAGAACAACCACCAGTACCAGAACCCGAACTGGTAGAGACCTTCGATTCCGAGACCGCTGAACCCCCTGAAATCGAAACAGCTTCGATATCTGATCTTGATCGTGAAGATCAAGAATCTGCCCTGGCATGGTTGGAGGGTTTAGCAGCTAAACAGGGTGCCCCAGAAGAAGAGCTGTTCAGCTCTCCTGAAGAGCGTTTCGAAACACCACCTGAATGGTTGTCGAAATTTTCTCAGGAGATGGTTGCAGGTGAATTTTCCGAGGAACCATCCCCCTTAGAAGCTGGGGAAATCGAAGAAGAACCACTTCACGACTGGTTACAAGCTGCATCCTTGACAGAAGTCGAATCTGATGAAGAAGCAGAGAGTCTCCCAGAATGGTTGTCTGCTATGGAAGGGGAATCTCCCCCGGAAGGCATCCAGGAACCTATTGAAAGCACACCTTTGGAAGCAGACCTAGAAACCGAAAGCGTCTCGACAGAACCCCCTGGAGATTTCGATATCCCCGAATGGCTGAGCGGTATAGGAGAGGAAGCCGAGAGTGGTGAGCTCGAAATTGGTGATTGGACGACTGAAGCCGATCAGGAAGTTCCAAGTATGGAAGAGATCGCCCCGCAGCTTACTTCCACCCCGGAATCCGGAACAATTTACCAAGTCACTGAAATGATTGAAGGTGATACCCAGCCTGTCCGGGTCACACCTGAAATACCAGAAGAAGAGGCCAGTTGGAGCGAAGATGAAATCGTCTCAGCTGAACCCTTAGAAGTTGTAGAACCATTTGCTCCCCAAGTTGAAACAGAAATTCAAGCCGAACAAGTGCCCTTCGAAGAGGAAGTTGAACCACAGACCCCCGCTATCACCGGGTCTGTCCCGGAATCCATTGAAACGCCCGAATGGGTTGGCGAAGAAAGCATTGAGCCAGCTCCACAAGAGCCTCCAATAGTACCAACCACCGAAGCGGAAGAAATCGAGGAATTGGAGCAGATCCCTGAATGGTTACAGGAATTCGAAGAAGAAGAACCGGAAGAGTACCCACCTACTGCTGTTCTTGAGGAGCTAGAGGTTCCCCCGGAAGAGATCATCGAAGTTGAAGAGGTCACCGAGATTGAAGTACAGCCCGAAGAGCCAGAAGAGGAAGAGCCACCTGTGGCAGCTATTCCCGAATCAATCCCTCACATCCCAATTAATTCAGCCTCATTTTCCCAATTGGAACATATCCCTGGCATAGGCAGCGTTACTGCTAAAAGCATCGTCACTTATCGCCAGACTAATGGTCCCTTTACCAGCCTTGAGCAATTGCAGAACGTACCTGGAATTGGTCCGGTTATCCTGGAAAACTTTAAAAACTGGCTCGAAGTGGATGTGGTGGAAGAAGAGCAAGCCATTACTCAGGACCCGGCTCTCCAACGCCTGGCCGAAGCTCGCAACGCTCTCGTAGAGGAAAACCTCCATGAGGCTTTGGATTGCTATGCCGGTCTGGTTGAGGAAGGTAAACTCTTAGATGATATCATTCCCGATTTAGAGGAAATGGTTGCTCATCAACCTCAGAACCTGGATATTTTACAATTATTGGGAGATGCTTACTTGCGTGGCGACCATCTCCAGAAAGCCCTGGATGCCTATACGAAAGCAGAAGAGCTGCTTCAATAGAAGCGTTTAGTGAAGAAGAGATAGTGATATCCATGTCTGGAGAAACAAATACACGCCTCATCAATCCCGAGGATCTCTGGAGGAAAACTTGGAACGTACTCTGGTGCTTGTGAAACCTGATGGTGTTCAGCGGGGACTGATCGGAGAAATCGTCTCACGGCTCGAGCGGCGGGGATTACGGCTCGTCGCAGGAAAATTCATGAATGTCAGCCAGGATTTAGCCGAAACCCACTATGCTATTCATAAAGGAAAATCTTTTTATAACGGCTTGATCAGGTACATCACCTCTGCGCCGGTGATGGCCATGGTTTGGGAAGGTCCTAACGCCATCACCGCCGTTCGCCAGACGATGGGGTCGACTCGACCGACCGAAGCTTCCCCAGGATCCATCCGGCACGACTTTGCTCTGGAAGTGGGACGTAATTTAACCCACGCCTCCGATTCACTTGAAAATGGGAAGGCTGAAGTATCCCTATGGTTCAAGAACGAGGAATTGGTTTCCTGGCAACGTTCACTCGATCCATGGATATTTGAATGATCTTCTAGAGTTTTCAGCGCTTTTCACCCCGGGTTTGGATCAGCTGAGTAAGCCTCCAAACCCTTTTAATTATTTTGATATAATCTCTCCTAATATCCTCTTTCTTCCATTCGGTTATTCTAGTAGCCAGTCAAAGGATTTAACGGTGTCCTCTCCCCAAGAAATCAATCTCCACCTACAAAGGATCTTACCAATGGTTCAAAAACCGGGTCGTTATACCGGTGGAGAACTCAATCAAATCGTAAAAAATTGGGACGCTACCGAAACTCGTGTGGCTCTAGTGTTTCCCGAAATCTACGATCTAGGAATGTCCAACTTGGGCCTGGCCATCCTCTACGACCAGCTGAACCAGCGCCATGACACCCTGGCTGAGCGCGCTTTTTGCCCCTGGTCTGACATGGAAAACGCCATGCGGGCAGCTGCTATACCCCTTTATTCACTAGAAACCAAACACCCTCTCGCTGATTTCGACATCATCGGTTTTTCCTTACCATACGAAACCTTATTCACCAACACCCTAAATGCGCTAGATCTGGCTGGTATTCCCCTGTTCTCGGCTGAACGTACTACCCAGCATCCCTTAATAATTGCTGGTGGTCACGCCACTTTCAATCCGGAGCCAATGCATGCTTTCATCGACGCCTTTGTGATCGGTGAGGGTGAAGAAGTTATCCACGAGATCGTTGACACTTACCAGGAGTGGCGGCGCAGCGCTGCTCCTCGCCCCGAATTACTTGAAGCATTAGCAAACCTCTGGGGAGTATATGTGCCAGCCTTTTACGAAGCCCATTATCATCCCGACGGCACCTTTTCCCATCTGACCAAGCAGCTCGAGGCCGCGCCCTTGCCTGTCACCAAACGCATTGTCCCCCAGCTACCCCCGCCGGTTACTCGCTTCATCGTGCCATATATCAACACGGTGCACAACCGCGTTCCGATTGAAATCATGCGAGGATGCACGCGCGGCTGTCGCTTCTGTCATGCTGGCATGGTCACCCGGCCGGTGCGCGAGCGTTCTGTTGAGGAGGTGGTGACAGCCATCGAAGGAGCTTTGGCGCAGACTGGTTTTGAAGAAGTAGGCCTATTATCTCTCTCTTCATCAGATTACACCCATGTGGTTGACTTGGTTCGTGCCATCAGTGAACGTTTCACGGGCCAGCACCTCACTATATCATTGCCATCATTGCGCATCGAGACCGTTTCCGTCGATCTCATGGACGCCCTAAAAGACGGTCGCCGCGCTGGTTTTACCCTGGCGCCTGAAGCCGCCACCGAAAAGATGCGCGAGATCATCAATAAACCGGTGAGTACTCCCCAGCTCCTGGATACCGCCCGTGAAATCTATTCGCGCGGCTGGACGACCATCAAGCTTTATTTTATGATCGGTCACCCCTCTGAAACTATAAATGACGTCCAGGCTATTGCTGATTTGTGTAAAGCCGTCCTCGCTGAAGGACGAAAAGTCCTTGGGAACCGCGCAAAAGTCCATGCCGGTGTCAGCACATTTGTCCCTAAACCTCATACCCCTTTCCAATGGGTATCGTGTGATACCGTCGAGAACATCCGTGCCAAACAAGATTTATTGAAGCGTCAACTGCGTGGCAAAGGTCTTAAACTCAATTGGAACAATCCAGAAGAGACCATGTTAGAGGCCTGGCTGTCACGGGGAGACCGGCGCCTGGCTCAAGTCATCTACCAGGCTTGGATGAACGGCGCTAAATTCGACGCCTGGCATGAGCATTTTAACTTCCAGGCCTGGCGGGAGGCATTTACAGCCTTGGGACTCGATCCCGCCTTTTATACCCACCGCCAGCGCCCAATCGACGAAACCTTTCCTTGGGAACATATCAGTACGACCATCCGGAAGAAATTCCTCACCGAGGATTATCTCTGGAGCCAAGCCGGAGATACCCGGGTTGATTGCCGTAATCAATGCTTCGCCTGTGGCATCTTGCCTACCTTCGCTGATATTCGCCGCGAACATCCTGGCAAAGCCTGGGGATGTCCCGAGGTTAAATCAAGGAGGAAAGGGGATAAGTCCAACACCATCCTCATCGAGCAAGTCGCAGTCCTTGATTAACCTCTAAGATCGAGCCATCCAAACCGCCTGCCATCCATGACCAACCAAATCCGACTGCGCATCACCTTTTCCAAAACCGAAGCGATGCGATATACCAGCCATCTGGATCTCCACCGTACTTGGGAACGTACTTTCCGTCGGGCAGGTTTGCCTCTCGCCTACAGCCAGGGATATAATCCCCGCCCAAAAATTATTCTAGCCTGCGCTCTTCCTCTGGGCATAACTAGTCTGGGTGAAATCCTTGATGTCTGGTTGGAGAAAGGAATGCCAATTTCTGAAGTTCTCAGCGCCCTTCAGAGTACTCTGCCCCCAGGGGTTACAATTTACCATCTCGAGCAAGTCGGTTTACAAGAAGCCGCCCTTCCAACCCAGATCACTGCTGCGGAGTATGCTGCTGAAATCTTAGAGTCTGTTATCGACCTTGATAACCGGCTCGCAATCTTGCTTTCTGAGGATCACCTTAACCGTGAGCGCCGCGGTAGAGGCTATGACCTTCGTCCGTTAATCGAAAACCTCTCCAGGCTACCCGATACCGCTGCAGGCTGCCAACGCCTGTCCATGCGCCTTTCCGCCAGGGAAGGCGCCACCGGGCGACCTGAAGAAGTCCTGGATGCCCTGGGGATCTCATCGCATTCAGTCTCTCTGACCCGAACAAAACTGATACTCAAGTGACCTCTATGAACTCATGGTAAAATCTAGTCGCTGTTTGCCCCCATAGCTCAGTGGATAGAGCGCTGCCCTCCGGAGGCAGATACCCGCGTTCGAGTCGCGGTGGGGGTATGACTCAAAATCGGTCGCAATTGCGACCGATTTCGCTAGTTGGCAGGCATCATCGATTTTGAGAACGCTGGGTTTAGCGATCCTTTCCACGAGTTCTTGTTGCCTTTCTTTGTATCGCCGGGGTTGCGCGGTCGAGGGATTGAAGAACGTTATTGTCAACGTATGGGCTTCGACCCGAATACCCTGTCTTGGTATCATGGGCTTGAATACTTTGATACCTGGTGATGAGTCATCTCAAGCAGGATAGCCTTTGTCCATTGCACTGCAGCTAATTGGCTCTTCGTTCGATTTTGGCCCCAATCTTGCATCTTCACCCGCAAGGAGATTAAAGAATTAACCTCCCCCCTTAGAGTAGATCGGAGGCCCGCGTAAAGATGGGCAAAATTATTTTTATCCCGGTATTGTTGTTCATTTTAAGTCTTTCATCCGCTTGTTCTCCTGTGCAAATCTCCTCAGCATCCATCCTCACAGATGCCGCACAAGTCCCAGACTCAGCCTCCTCCATCAATCCAGCAGGAGAAGCCGGTGCACCGATTTCGTCTAAGTCTCAGTCCTCTTCAAACCCCTCCCAAATACCCCAGGGAATGGCAGAATTTGAAGGTCAGGTGTTCGTGGCCACCACAGACCTGGTCGCAGAGTTATGGAAATCCTCGGGTTGGGCTATCAGCGATCAACCATTAGATACAAATAAACAAGATATACCCGAAGACTGCACCCTATACCCCCATTCTGGGGTTAAGAACCAGTGGGTAGGCAGCTGTTCTGGCTATATCTTAATTCCGAGATCGGGAGCGCAGCACATCGCCGTGATGCTTACTGCCCCCGATGGGTCTACTACTATGGTTCAAGTCGCCCCTGCTCCTGACCAGCCATGACCAGAAAACCTAACAATTATGCAATTCGCTTGACTCGCTCGGATTTTTCGCGATAATTGAAATGAGAAGATTTACTACACCCCCTGGTTAGTCAGCAGGGCTATAAACATCTAATCAGGGGGTGGTTCTCAATAACAGCTGGCACGGAACTTGCAACGAGTGTATATGTCTCTACTGAGAAGAAAATTCCATGAGTTTAATTCTCAATTTTAAGATTCCTTCATTTTGATAAGCAGCATCAAAGGATTTCATCATTATGTTACAAGTTCAGATCCTCCGTCCAGCAACTACATTACGTCCGCTCACCACCGCGCACCTGGCTCAAACCATGTCGCTTCTCGAACTTACTGCGGTTGAACTAAATCAAAAAATCGAAACAGAACTGTCACAAAATCCAGCATTAGAGTTAAGAGAGGAGCGTCGTTGTCCCACCTGCCATCGCCCTCTGATCGGTTCGCAACCCTGCCCACGCTGCAGCACACCAAAATCACTTTCCATGGAAGAACCGATCATATTCGTTTCTCCTCGCCAGGATTTTTATGTATCCAGAAGATCTTCGGCTGAAGAGTTCTCCGGGGAAAACCTTACACCTGCAAAAGAGGAACTACCTACTTTTGTATTACGCCAGATCGCCCCAGATCTTGATCCAGATGACCGCCGCCTGGCTGCTCATCTGCTTACCAATTTAGATGAGGATGGTTTGCTGGACACCACCCCTCTGGAAGTCGCCCGATACCACCACGTTTCGCTTGGGAAGGTTGAGAAAATCCTGAACATTATCCAGCGGGCGGATCCTGTAGGTGTTGGCTCCTCCTCCCCCCGGGAAGCCTTATTGGTACAATTGGAATTGCTGGCAGAAAATTTCCCCGTGCCTCCACTGGCAGATGAAGCCATCAAATCAGGGCTTGAATTACTCAGCCGTCACCAATATACCGAACTAGGTCGTTTACTAGGGATATCCAGCCGTAAGGTTAGGGAGATTGCCCGTTTTATCAGCGACAACTTGAATCCATATCCGGGGCGTGCTTATTGGGGCGATATCCGTCAAGGGACCGCCGAAAGCCCGAGAGTTTACAATAATCCGGATGTGATCATCTCTTTACTCCAGGGCAACGCTAATGCCCCCCTGGTCGTGGAAATCGTTTCACCCTTCCTGGGGTTGCTTCAAGTCAACCCACTCTTCCGCCAGGCGCTCGGGCAAGCTCCTGCCGATAAAGTCGAACAGTGGAAATCGGATTTGGAACGTGCAGATTTGCTGGTAAAGTGTATTCAACAACGCGCCAATACTATGGTACGCTTGATGCGCCGGATCACCAAATTACAACGTGAATTTATCCTTCATGGTGATTGTTACCTTCGTCCTTACACCCGGGCCAAATTGGCGGAGGAGCTGGATGTTCACGAATCAACCATTTCACGAGCAGTTTCCAGCAAAGCTGCACAGCTGCCCAATGGACACATTATCCCGCTCTCAAAATTCTTCGATCGCAGTCTCCATATACGCAGCGTGATCAAAGAGATCATCGACAACGAAAAAAAACCTCTAAGCGACAATGAAATTGTCAGTCTGCTCAACGAGCAGGGTTTTCACGTCGCCAGACGTACGGTAGCAAAATACAGATCCATGGAAGGTATCCTGCCATCCCATCTTCGTCAGGTTAAGGAATCCCCTAAACCCGCATAGATTTTTCACACATGCTCCCCTCATTGTCATTTTTACGGCGTCGGCAGCTGTCCCTTACTGAGATTGAGAGTTTTCTCGACGTTTTCCCTCAGGCAGCTTTGCTCGTCGATTTGCAGGGAAACGAGATACTGCTTGCGAATGCCCAAGCTACCGAACTGACTTCTTTTACACGGAGCGAATTGATAGATCTCAACCTGGACTCCTTGATACCAGCTTTGGGGGTGATGGATCACCCTCAAGGCATAGGAAATGCGATCACAAGTTTCACAACCAGTATTAATGCCCGCCGAGGCACAAAAGTTGAGGTGTTCTTAACTTTAAACCGCCTCAACTCCCCAAGCTCGATCGCTCTGGTCGTCCTGGAGCAAGAGCAGCTTCATCGCTTACAACAAGCTGAAAAACAACGACATAACAGACTTTTAGACCTTCTCTACAAATTAATTCTATCCACCCAGGAAAGCGACTTTCGACAGGCCATCCAATCCGCCCTGCAAACTGGACACACGCTTTCAGGCGCCGCCATCCTGGCGATCTATGTTGTCGACCCTCGCTCACCGGGTCTTAAACGAATCGCTAACTGGGGGACTGCTGCGGAGTTGCCTGAACGCATCCCCCCTTCAGATGTCAGCCAAATTTTGGATCCCCGCCTCTGGATCCCGGGTAAACGCGCCACCTGCGGTTTACTGCGAGCAGCTCGAGCGGCAAAATTCACCTACCTGGCTTCAGCGCCCCTCGGCCAACCTGGAAAATTTTCGGGATTGATCGTCATCGCTGACCCCGCATCAAGTCCGACTACCAACATTCTACCGGTCCTTCAAATAATAGCAGCCGCAATCATGGCTATCGTCCAGCAAAAATCCCTGACGTCCAACTTGTTCGAACAAATTGAAATACAATCAATCGGTCTTACACTCGCCGATACCATCAAGGAATCTGTGCGGGAAGGTGTCATCATCATTGGGCCCGATCAAAAAATAATAGAAATGAATCCTTCTGCTGAGTGGATTCTTGGATATGCCACCCGCGAAGTAAACGGTCAACCGATCGAAAACGTCATCATTGGCGCGGAAAACCTGATACCTGCACTCCAGGCAGCTCAACAGGGGATACCCACCCACAATTTAGGTAACGTCCGGATACATCGTCGAGATGGGGGCGCTTTTCTGGCCCTCATCCGCATTCTGCCAGTCTTTTACAAAGACAAATTTCATCGCGCCATCCTCCTTCTCCGAGATTTAAGCGAGCGCGAACAATATCAGGTTCGTAACCAACAGTTAGAACAACGCGCCCTTCTAGGCGAAATCACCGCAATTTTTGCCCACGAAGTGCGAAACCCGATCAATAATATCAGCACTGGCCTTCAACTCATCGCTTACAATTTACCCGAAGATGATCCCAATCAAGAGATCATCGCTCGTTTAGGAACCGATTGCGAACGCCTGGCTCATTTGATGCAATCCGTTTTATCCTTCTCGCATCCATCCCAATCCAGGATGGATAAAGTTGATCTCGGTTTGTTGGTTCACCGCTTACTAGAACGTTGGCGTCCCAGGATGGCACGCGTAAACATAGAGCATAAACTTACCGTCACCGCCAAAAATCCCCTCGTAATCGGCGATTCTCGCGCCTTGGAACAGGTTTTTACTAATCTGATCAGTAACGCTATCCAGGCTATGGGAGAAAAAGGTGGTATGCTCACCGTGCACTTGCGTTCGATCACCCGGCCAGGAGAACGCCGGCATATCGAGGTCAGTGTAGCGGATAACGGTCCAGGTATCCCGGAAGACATTCGCGAGCACATTTTTGAGCCCTTCTTCACTACAAATAGTGAAGGCACCGGTCTGGGTCTGGCGATAGCCAAACGCATTATCACTGCTCACAAGGGTACTATCGAAGTTGCCAGCGTACCTGGAGGAACGGTCTTTCAAGCCCGCTTCCCGGCCGCTGAACGAAACGAGACCTAGAGAAGATTATGACCGCAACTATTTTGATTGTTGATGATGAAGATAACGCTCGCGAGAACATCTCCACCTTTCTAGTTTCTCGAGGCTACGAGGTCCATGGAGTCGCCACCTTAGAAGACGCCCGGAATTATGTCCGCCGTGGTGAAGCGGATATTATTCTGCTGGATGTATTGCTCCCAGATGGTTATGGCCCTTCCCTGCTGGAAGAGACTACCCATCTCCCTGTTCGACCTCCCATCATTTTGATCACCGCTTATGGCGATATCGACATGGCGGTTGATGCCATGAAGAATGGTGCCCTTGATTTTCTACAGAAACCGATTCAATTGAACGTATTAGAAAAATCCATCGAAAGAGCCGTAGAACAGGTTTCCATGCAGCGTGAGCTAAACCATCTGCGTGAAACCCAATATAAGCATCTCGATTTTGTGGTGGGTAACAGCCAGGCGATGCAATCCTTGCTAAACCAGGCACAACGGGCTGCCACTGCATCAGTCTCTGTGTTAATTACCGGTGAGACCGGCACGGGCAAAGAAGTATTAGCCCATGCCCTTCACCAGATGGGAACTCGGGCTGGAAAACCGTTTATTGCCGTGAATTGCGCCGCCCTCCAGAGCACTATGCTCGAAACAGAGCTATTTGGGCATGAGGCAGGTGCATTCACCAGCGCGGATAAACGCAAGCCCGGATTGATGGAAATCGCCGACGAGGGCATCCTTTTCCTCGATGAGATCTCGTCTATGCCAGTAGAAATGCAAGCCAAACTTCTGCGCGCTCTCGAGGAGGGTGCCATTCGCCGGGTTGGTGGCACTAACATGCTGCGCGTCGATGTGCAAATCATCGCTGCCTCAAACAGGGACTTGCCTTCATTAATCAAAGCCGCTGAATTCCGGGAAGACCTGTACTATAGGCTGAAAGTGGTCGATCTACACCTGCCACCTCTACGGGAACGCAAACAGGATATCCCCGAACTTATCGGCCTGTTCTTGAGAAAAAATAACCCCAGGATGGGGTTAAATATCTCCGAGGTAACCCCCCGCGCAATGCAGGCTTTGATGAATCATGATTGGCCTGGCAACATACGCGAACTTCAAAACATCATCGAAAGAGCCATGCTGTTCTGCGATGATCCGGCCATCGATTTACCCCATCTTCCCAGGGAAATCATCCACCCTGATTCTTAAAAATCCAACCGGCTACCTTGCTTCATCTTTCCTGGCATACCTCTTGCACCATTACTGCCAGGAGAGAATGAATGCTCAATTTCCCTACTCCAAAAAATAACACCCGTTTGGGATTTCATTATTTCCCTGATACTGAGCACTTCCGGCAAAGCGATTTGCGCGCCTGGTTGCCTGAATTACGCGCCCTGGGAGCCAATTGGTTAATTCTGGTTGCGCCTACGGATCGCGCCATCCCTGAACAATTTCTACGCGGATTAGCCCGGGCGCACATCGAACCGGTATTGCACTTCCATCTGCCTTTGGGAATCCCTCATTCACAAACTGATTTGGCGTTGTTATTTTCCACCTACGCACGTTGGGGCATCCATTATGTTATCCTGTTCGATTGCCCGAATACCCGCACAGCCTGGCCTATGGGGGGATGGGTACAGAATGAGCTGGTCGAGAGATTCCTCGACCATTTCGTACCGCTTGCCGAATCAGCCAGGCAAGCTGGATTGATCCCTATTTTTCCACCATTGGAACCCGGAGGCGATTATTGGGATACCGCTTTCTTACGGGCAGCTTTCCAGGCATTAAAGCGGCGCGGCTTACATGATTTGCTTGAGGTTCTAGTTTTGGCAGCTTACGCTCGCGCTGGTGAACGACCTTTAAATTGGGGATATGGTGGACCCGAAAGCTGGCCAGGTGCCCGGCCATATTTCACACCGCCCAGGAGCGAGGATCAGCGTGGCTTTCGCATCTTTGACTGGTACCTTGCCATCATTCGAGCTGTAACCGGTAGATCAACGGGGATCCTTTTGTTGGGAGTCGGCAGCCACCAGCGTTCTCCTGGTAACAGCGCTCCAGACTCAATCGATGATACTGCCCGGACCCTGCGGACCCTAACCATCGCCAGGCGTATGGCCGGAGACACGCTCGAGCCTTACATGGCAGACCCACTGGAAACCGTTCCCCAGGAAGTCCTGGCTGGTAATTTTTGGTTGATCACCGCCGATCATCATAGCCCGGATCTGCCAGATGCCTGGTACAAACCAGATGGCAGCACGCTCCCTATCGTCTCGACCTTACGCCAATGGTTCAGCGGCCATCAGGTTGCCCCTAAATCCCAAGAGAGATCTTCGCTGAGGCGCCCTCAGTCTCCCGGCGACTCAAAGGACTTGATTTCAAATGAAAAAGTGCATTCCCAACACCCTATTTCCCATTATCTCTTGCTACCCTCATACGAGTGGGGTATCCCCGATTGGTACCTTCAAGCCATCCAGCCTTATGTGAAAAAATACAAACCTACCATTGGTTTCTCAACTGAAGAAGCTGCTCTGGCCAAGCTCGTCACGATTGCCGGGAAAAAAGAAGCATTTTCAGAAAAATTAAAGAAAAACCTGGAATCTGCTGGTTGTGATGTTGAACACCTTGATTTAGTGGCATGAGAATTGCAACAGGAATCTTGAAGCAAACTGTTTGAAACTCCGGAAGCATATATCCCGATGATACGCCATTATCCAGAGAAGGAAATTATGAGAGACATACATTCTTCGTCCCCATTATCAACCCCACAACCCGTCCTGAAGGTGATCGGATTGGGTGGTGGTGGTTGCAACGCTGTCAACCGTATGATCGAACTAGGTATGCAGGGTGTTGAATTTATTGCAGCCAATACCGATTACCAGGCTCTTCAGACAAGCATCGCCCCCTATAAGATCCAGCTCGGTCAACATGTCACCCGGGGTTTGGGGGCAGGCGGTAATCCGGAAATCGGATATAAAGCAGCCGAGGAAAGCCACCGAGAACTGGCAGCTGCATTAGCTGGTGCCAGCATGGTTTTTCTCACTGCCGGGATGGGAGGCGGTACAGGCACTGGCGCTATACCGGTAGCAGCCAAAATCGCCCGCAGTTTAGGCGCCGTCACAATAGCGATTGTCACCACCCCCTTCTCTTTTGAAATGGGCCGTCGCCAACGGAACGCCAGCGAAGGTCTACAGCGCTTGCAACCTCAAACCGACACACTCATTTCCATTCCCAACGATCGCCTGCTTTGCGTTGCACCCACTGATCTATCTCTAGAAGTAGCTTTTCGCGTGGCTGACGATGTTCTACGGCAGGCTGTTCAGGGCGTCACCGAACTGATTACCGAGCCTGGCTTGATCAATGTTGATTTTGCCCATATTCGCCGGCTCATGCAACTGGGCGGGGGAGCGTTGATGTCCATCGGTCAAGGACACGGCGACGGCAAAGCCCTGCAAGCTGTCGAACAAGCGCTAAACCACCCGCTCTTAGAAGCCGTTTCCATAGAAAACGCTGCCGGGATAATCGCCAACTTTACCGGGGGAGATGACCTCAGCTTGTTAGAAGTGAGTGATGCTCTAAATCACCTTCAGGCTCAGGCTAAATCTGATACAGAAATTGTCATGGGCTTTATCCAGGATCCATGTATGGGCGACCGTGCTCAGGTTATTCTTGTGGTCACAGGTTTGGGTGGCACAGCCTTAGACGAAGTGATGCCACGTCATGCAGTCGTTTCCCGGCCACGGTCTCAAACTGAGGTACAGGCTGTTGAAGCCAGCCCTCTTCCTGTCATGGCAAGCACATCCACCAACCTAGACATACCTGCTTTCTTACGTCGCCGGGCTCGCCAAAATTAGTTACTTTCACCCTCACATTTTCAAAGGTTCGTTTTGTCAGAATAAATATGGATACAAAACTGATTAAATCTATATCCTCCCAGGTTTATCAACGCTTCCCCGAACTGGCAGGTCACCAACCAAAGGTCACCATGCAACCTACCTCCCAAGCGAAATCTATATCAGCGCCCACCAAATATCTGCTCACATATAAAGGCACCGTTCAAGCTCAAAACGGGAAGAATATCCCTCGCTTGGTGAGGGTGACCGCAAACTCAAACGGCAAGATCCTGAAGATCACTACCTCGCGTTGATCTGTCATAAGGAAATTACTGTTGAACATTCAAGACCTTACGACCCGCTTAGAAATTAATTTTTGGGACCTGGCGGTTTGGTTGTTAAGTAGGTCCTCCCTAGTACAAGGCTTAGTCCGATGGAGTTACGACCTTTATGAAGCGCGTCTCAAGTCATTGACCCGCAGCATGACACTGTTTTGGTCGCTTTCAGGGCTTTTCCTCGGTTTCATCATCGGGATATTCGGTTCACAAATCCTCCACTAAAGGATTTTCCTTGAAAGACTTTATTCTCAGGCGTTGGCATATCCAACCTGATAACCAAATAAGGGCATTCTTTACTAGCCTGGTGAAAAGCCCGCAGCTGAGCGTTTACCTTTTCGTTTTTGGGTTATGCCTGTTGCTAGGCTTGATCGCTGGTCTTCTGGCCGGTGATCCTCACCACCCAAGGAACGAGTCCCTTTCTCAGGATGAGAGTACTTTCCAGGCCAGCCCTGCCACTGCGCAGCAGAATATCTTATTCATTGGCGTCGATCATTTCAAATCCCAAAGTCCTCGCCTCGAAAGTATCTGGCTAATGATCTACCTTCCAAGTAGATTTCATCTCAACTTAGTTCCGATCTACCCAACACCCTTCGATCAGAATCCAGTTGCATCCACCTCTTTCACGCAGATCATGAAGATTAACCAGCAAGGACTTCTATCTGAAGAATTCTTCGAAATACTGCACTCTGGAGATGTTTGGTGGAACCATTATGTCCTACTAGACGAGACCGGATTGATTGAAATCATAAATTTCTTCGGAGGCTTGCGAAGCGGCATAGATTCTTTTGAGGGTGATAGAGTTATTAGTGCCCTACCCCTACCTTGGGTAGATCGAGGCTCAGCCCTCCAGGGGCAGACCAGCTTGCTTCAAGGTCTTTGTCAACAAATAGGCAGGCCCTCATCGTCATCATCAGATATCAATAAAATCTTAAGATTGGTACCAAATCACATCCGAACGGATATGGATGTCTCTGAAGCTGTTCAAAACTGGCTCCAACTCATCTCAACCGGAAATCACCTGGATTGTGAATTTCCGCTAATTGGCGTTTTAGCACCTTGAGGAGTGACATATGGTTAACATCACTTTGCTTGATCTTCAAATGGGCATCATCCTGGGTTTTTTCATCATAGGAATCATCTCTTTCATCATCGGAGTGATTATCCTGGTTCGTCGTACATTGGGAGCGGAGGTCCGCTCGATAGCCAAACAAACTTCCCTTCTCGTGAAAAAAGGTCTGGCAGAAGAGGTTGCAGGACTGGTCGGCAATGCCTCCGCCCTGCTCAATGCCACCAATGATTTGATCCGCACCTCTGCAGGGATCGGAGTATTTTTGACTTTGCTAGGCGTTGGTCTGATGATTGCGGCCAGCTGGTTGGTTTTTCGTTTCTAGTGAATTCCTAATTGGTGAAAAAATGAATGTGACCCCATCCCTTGTCGTCGAATTAAAGGAACTTTTACCTGAAACCAGCTGGTCGTGGGTTATCGCGGCCTTGAGACAGGATGCCCTCATTTGGGAAACCCTCCAAGAGGAAGAAAAAAGAAAGGGCGCGATTAGCAAAATCGGCAATAATCCTGAGGCATGGTCCCCGGCGGTTTTGGCCTTGATTGATCTGGATTACCCGTATCCCCTTGAATTTGATAAATTGGAAGAAAAACTGCGCCAACGCGCTGTCCGCACATACCAGACCCTCCTTAATGATGATTCCTCTGGATTACCAGATAAACTTACCCTGGCTCATGCAGGTTTGTTAGCCATCGCTTTGGCAGAACGCCGCCAAAAGATAGGTTCCTGGAATGGATTAACCGCAGACTTGTTTGCATCTCACCTGACCAATTGGTACACGCCATTGGCATGCTTATTGGGTCTTGCTGAGGATCAAAGCGATCTGCTTCGTTCCCTCATCTATCCCAATGCTCCCATAACTAACCTCAAACTTGCCACCCATGCCCTTCTAAGTAACCCCATCCCTCCTTCTAAACAGGTAGACATTCTTGAAGGAGCCTTGCGTGACTTACGATTGAACGATCTGGTAACATTTCTTAGGATCCTTCAAAGCGCCAATCCAGCATTGGCCTCAACAATAGCCTTGTCGACCCTCAATGAGGGACCTACCGTACCTAATCGTCAGATATACAGAAATTATGCTGAACAAATAGATCAAATTGTGCACCTGATCTCTCAGGCTGATCTCAACTTCATTGGCGGACAGATATCACAATCGGCCTCCTTGGAGACTATGGCGTTTCAAGCCAGCCAACGGCTGCAGACCCAGATCGCTGATCAGATCTCCGAGGCGATCGCCAGAAATGGGAATATTGACACAGCCCTGACAACCTGGAAGCAATTACGCCCGCATACCAATGGATATGGTTCTACCATTGAGAGTTTTCCCCCCCCCGGTTTAATATTAGCCTTGCTGGAAGCAGACCAACCGGCCGATGCCCTTGCCTTATTTCCATCTATTGATGAAGATCAAGAAAGCGCTAATGATGCCGCCTATCTATTGGCCATCGCCCGGTTGGCGGTATCGCAAGGAAATTTCGATAAGGCTTGTAAAAACGCTCGACATGCTTTAAAAATTTTAGAAGTACAGGTTAAGCCCCTCACGACTATCGGTGAGGAACACAGCCGGCTATCCGCTTCTGTTGCTGCTGGTCTTAGCCGCAATCTCATGAATTTATTCGCTGATCTGGGTTTGCCTAATGAAGCTATTAAGGCTGCTCATTTTGCCGTCGCCTCACAGCCCAATGACCCCGATCTTTACGCTTCCATGGCAAACTTGTTTCGTATCTCTAGGGATCTTTCCGCTGCCGTAGAAGCTGCGCAAATGGCGGTTACGCTTTCCCCTCAGCGCACCGACTTGCGCTTTGTCCTGGTTGAATACCTCGAGATGAATGGGAATTGGTCTGACGCTCTCAAAGAACGCACCCAATTACTGGAAAAGCGTTTTACCCCCAGCCCAGATTTACCCTGGCCCTCTTATGATCATTATTATGCTCTGGCTACCTGTGCTTTACATGCTGGTGAACCTCAGCGCGCTGCAGACATTTGCCAGCAAATCCTGCGGGAAAGCCCAGCCGATGGTTTAGCTCATACAGCTTTTGGCGAGGCATTAGAAGCGCTTGGAGACACTCAAGCTGCCTTTGACCATCTCCAACAAGCTACCCAATTCACGCCTTACCAATCTACCCCTTGGTTGGCACTGGCGCACGCCCACCAGCGAGCAGGTCATTTAGATAAAGCTATCGACACCCTGCGATCAGCTACTCATGCCGTCGCCAGCGATCCCCTTGTTCACCTGGAACTTGCAGAAATATATCTAAGGCAGAATGCCCCAACCCAGGCGTTACACAGCTTACAGCAGGCTTATCAAGCCTCGCGCCCTCATACCCTAGCACCGCTTCTTAAAAAGAACGCCAAGGGCCTTCCTGGGGAGCGAAGCTTATTAGCTCATCAGGATCAATCTGCCCATATCGCAACCCGATTAGGAGAGACTTTGCATGAACTTGGTCATTTGAACGAGGCGCGCAAAATCTTAGCGGAAGCCTACCAGACCAATCCCGCATATCCAGGACTCGCCCACGCTTATGCAAAATCCTTACTGGCTCTCAATGAACCTAATGCAGCCATCTCCCCGTTAGTCGTCGCAATGCAGACACAACCGACCGATCCCTTCCCGCACCTGGATTACGCCTTCGCACTCTTAGAAACCGGGGACCATCCAGAAGAAGCTCTGCAAGCTGCCCGTCATGCCTTGACTCTTTCCCCTGAAAATACCTTAGGTCAAGCATATCTGGCTGAAGCCATGGCAGCTAATGGCGAGCTGCTCCCCGCTCTGCAATCCTATTTCAATGTATTCGATAGTGATTTGGTCAACGACCCATTCTGGCACAACCGTTTGGCTACAGGCTTGGGTCGCACCGCCCTCGCTCTGGAAAAACCTGAAGTTGCCATCGCAATCTTGCAAGAAAGCGCCCTTCTGGACCCAAAGAACTCCGATATTCAACGCTTGATGGCTGAGGCGTACCTCAAACTACAATTGCCAAAGGAAGCCTTGGCAGCAGCCCAAAACGCCATCCATCTGGCTCCCGATGATATTGAAACGCTTTCCTGGTTCGCGAAGCATGCCCTGCTGCTCGATGCTCACTCACAGGCGCTCCAGGCTCTCGGTCGCGCCGTACAACTCAACCCTGCCGATACGAGCTTATTGGTGCAGCTGGCCTCCATCCAGACTCAAACCGGGGACACCACCGCCGCCCGTAAGGCTTTTCATCAAGTGCTCTCTTCTGAACATACGCAAACAGGAGATTTATCACAAGCTGCCCAGGGATTGCTTAACCTGAACGATACCTCTGGCGCGATCGCATGCCTGGAACGGGCGCTTAATCTGCTTCCAGAGCCAGATGCGAGCATGCTTCATGATCTTTCGATTGCCTATAAGTACGCTGGAGAGCACGACAGTGCCCTGGAAGCTATCAATCGTGCCATTACACTCAATCCGCAAGATTCTGCTTTGCATATCTCTAAGGCTGATCTACTGCTTTATTTGGATCGTCCCCAGGCAGCTCAAGCTGCCTTGGAGCATGCCTTACAGGATAACCCCAGCGATCTCACCTTACACCACAGACTTGCTCTGATCCTGAGGTCTAGTGGAGATCTTATTGAGGCCCTTTCTCACGCTGAACAAATGGTTTCTTCTTGCAGCCAGACGACAGGTAGTTCGAATGCATTTCTGGCACGCGCATTCGCTGGAGACTTGTCTCGCGCTTTACTACAGCCTGGTAAAGCTCGCAGGTTTTTGAGCGAAATCATATCAGGCGATCAAAATTCCTATGCAGATGCTAAACCGGATGAGAATAATGACCCACAGGATACTGCTGCTTTCCTTTACTACGCTCTTTCCGCTGAATTGGCTCTGGATGAGGGTGAGGAGATTGCTGCTGCGGAGGCACTGACCAAAGCTATCGGCATTGATCCCAACCACCCTCGCATTATCGCTTTACAAGCTCGGCTTACCCAGCCACGGGGTGATAACCCCACGGCCTTTGAGACCCTCAAATTGGGATTGGAGAATTTTGAGGCAAGCGCAGGGTCCCTTAACATTGACCAAAGCGAGAGTGGTGATGAACCTCACGCTATTTCATTCAAGACCGATTCTCCGACTTCATCATTAATTGCTCTTTATGCAGAAATTCAAGATCTAAATGCCCTGGCTGCCGCGGCCCTTGATCTCTCTCAGTGGGATATGGCTTTATACCTCCTGCGCAGAGCTATCAACCTTGCTCCCTCAGAACCCTATAGCCATCTCCAGCTAGCACGTACCTTGGTTTTACGCGGCGAATATCAACGCATATGCGAAACAGCAGATGTTATTAAACACGCACCTGGACCCGTTTCATTAACCCAACGAACTTATCAATCGTTCGATGAATGCATGCGTAAAGCTACTGAGTGCTTTCCAGTTTCACATCAGTATGAACAGGTAAATCTCCCTTTGATGATTCAGCGTTGGAGAGCACGTGGTGAAGCAGTTTTTCAGCCTAACCCAGAAAATCTCCACGCCTTGGATGCGCTTTCATCTCAACCCGATGATATCGCGGCTCGTATCGCGACAGCACGTGAATTAGGTGATTTTGCAGAGACGCCTCTTGCTATTGATACCGATATTCATAGATCTAATCCTTACTCATATAATGCCAATGTCCTCATCCAGCAAGCCCTCTCATTAGGCTACCGTGGACGCCGCCAGGAGGATATCCTGGAAGCGAAAAATAAATCCAAATCAGCTGTCGATAAGGAACCCAATCAACCGCTTTATCACGTGCTTTATGCTGACATAGCCCACCGAACTGGTGATTATCCCAGTGCGCTCAAAGCCCTTCAAACAGCCTTATCCTTCTGGCCTAACGAACCGCGTTGGCATAGCCAGGCAGCACAATTGCACCTTGAAACCGGTGACCCCATCGCTGCCATCACCCACTTGGAACAAGCCGCGGAATTGGAGCCTGAAAATGTCACCCATCATCTCATTTTGGGGGAAGCCCTTATGCAGGCTGGTGATCTTGATCGTGCACTTCAGGTACTTGAAGGCGCTCAACGACTTGCGCCCCGGGATTATGAGATTTATATGGCCTTAGCTAAGGTTTATATTGCCGAGGGCGATATCGCTAAGGCAGCTTTGCTTGTCGAAAACGCCATTTCCCTAGAGCCCGATAAGATAGATCCTCTCCTCCTTCGTTGTGAGGTTGCTTTGAAGGCCGCTGACCCCAGAGGTGCTTACCAGCGGGCTCAAGCGGCTCTTAAAATTAAACCTGATGATCCCGAGGCTTTGCACTATCTGGCTCGTGCCCTGGATGGTCTTGAACGCTATAGTGATGCCCTTTCAACGGTGGAACAAGCCATTAAGAATTCTTCCGACCCACTGCCATTGTTGGTCGAACGGGTAGATTTTCTTGAAAAAAGTCAGGGTTCTCAAGCTGCCTTTGCTGCCCTGCAAGATCTTGCCGAGGATTATCCGGATGAACCAGCAATACTCGCCCCATTAGCGACTGCGTTGGCGGCTGCCGGACAAAGGGAGGCTGCAATCCATGCAGCTCAACGAGCCTTGCACGGCAAGAGCAGCGCCTTGGATCCCGATGTTCAGGGACACGCCCATTACTTATTAGGTAGCTTGCTTCATCAATCTGGCCAACTTGACCAGGCCATACACCACCTAAGCGAAGCCATCCAGCTGCTTACCGAGGACCTCAAGCCCTATCTCGAATTAGGCTCAGCCTATCAAGAACGACGCCAGTACGATCTCGCCCTGAATACCTACCACCAGGCCATATCCATCGCCCCTAAAGACCCGCGTGCCTATTATCAATCTGGCCTTGTGCTAAAAGAAATCCGTGACTACCAGGCGGCTGAGGATATGCTGCGTAGAGCCGCTGACTTGGCTCCGGAGGATTTAACAATCCACCGCCAGCTAGGAGCTATTGTTGCTCTCAACCTAGTCCACAACCGCCGCCCCATATCTATAAATGTGTCATCATGAGTGCTGTTACTATGATCTCTCCTAGACAATACGTCTCTCGTTCCGATTTCTTGGTTTTGATGCGTACTGCCCTTTCTGTCGGTGCTGACCGCTTTGCCCGTCGGGTTGCATTAGCATGGTTGGCTTATTATCCCGGAGATTTACCAGTTCGAGGGCTGCACGCCCGCTCCCTGATCCAATCCGGCGCTGTAAATCAAGCCAGACAAGTCTTAGAAGAGCTTTTACTGGCTGACCCAGAGGATATCGAAGCTCAAAAGTTACTTCTGCAAGTTTATGACCTGACCGGTTCACCAAACATCGCTGACGCCAAAGCTCAACTATTTGCCATAGGGGATAATCTTTATCCCGGTGAACCCAAACCCTACTGGGCTAGTGCTCTCTACGCCGCCCGTAAGGCACTTGTAGATGGCATTTTGGAGACAGCCGAAGAATATATTCACCAAACCTTGATCGAAGCACAAATAACCCCCATAATCGCCGTTACCCACTTGCAGATAAGTGCCCGGAGAAACCTGCCCGGATTTGCCCTGAGGGATCTTGCAGAACTTTACCACGAACGCTGGCCTGGTTGTTTGGTTTGTAAATTGATACTGGCAGAATCGCTCTTGGAAGGTGGCGAGTCAGAAAAAGCGGTGGCTCTTTTACACCAGGCAGCCTCATTGGATATTACCGCCCAGGTGTCCACTCGTCTTTGGGGTCAAGATCACCGGTACATTAGACTCTGGCCGTCTGATCTGAAGGTCATTTGGGAAATACCCATCCCCGCTGATGTTGCTGCCGTTTTGGGATGGAACCAGCTCCCAGCTGGCAGAAAAGCTCCCACCCATACAGATTCAACTACACCAGAAAGTTCGAATACAGATGAAGTGATCGCAAAAAGTGACCCGGCTGGTGAACTTACTCGTCCAACCAAACGGCAGCAACCGCAAGTCACCTGCATGAATGCCAAAACCGCAGAAGGAGGCAGCCATCCGTCTCTTCGGAGATCCCACCGGCCTTCACCTCCCCTTCCAAAGATTCCCAAATCATTGCGCTCAGTTCAAAAGGAGCTGCAGCGTCTGGCAGGTCGCCTAAAACATAACTATCTGGCTCACTCCGACGGACGTTTCCCGGTTTATGTGCTATTTACGACCAAAAAAGGCTTGGAAACCCACTATGGACGGCAATTCACGGCTATTGAATCCGAGATGAAACGATTGGTAAAAACCATAGATACCCGGCCGGATTGGAGAGCAATTCTCCTATACGCGGATGACCCCCGCAGCACAGGTGCTTTTGGACTGGTGCCTGCCCGTCCGGATGATGCCTGGGAGCTCAAACTGACCTTGGCTGATCTGGACGCTGCCCTGGCGAGAAAGGGTGAAATGATTGGGGCTGTGTTGATCGTTGGCGGTCCGGAGGTGGTGCCGTTCCATCACTTGCCGAATCCGGTTGACGATGCTGATATCGATGTGCCTTCAGACAACCCCTACGCATCCTCGGATGAAAATTATTTCATCCCCGAATGGACTGTCGGTCGCTTGCCAGGTGGCGCCCAGTATAACGCTGAACCCCTCCTGCGTATGCTGCGTGATATCACCTCTCGCCATCAAAACATCTTACCTCCAAGATCCTGGCTGATTCGATGGTTGAAGAAGCTTTTTTCAGGATTATCAATTCGCCGCTCTCGTCCTAGTTGGGGATATACCGCGGCAGTCTGGCGGCGGGCTTCGCTTTCAGTCTTCCGCCCTATCGGGCAACCCCATGCTATGTTGGTGTCTCCCCCCGTACAGGTCACCGGTCACCCCGGTCGGACGCAGAAGAACGATCTTTTACCATCAGCCCGCCTGGGTTACTTCAACCTACATGGCTTGCAGGATGCCAGTGAATGGTATGGTCAACGCGACCCAACCGAACCAGGAAACGACCCGGATTATCCAGTGGCTTTACGCCCTCGAGACGTGATCAATGGTGGGCGTGCGCCTCAGGTAATCTTTACAGAAGCCTGCTATGGTGCCCATATCTTGAACAAAACCGTCGAAAAAGCCCTTTCGCTAAAATTCCTTTCCTCCGGAGCACAAGTCGTGGTCGGGTCGACCTGCACGTCTTATGGCTCCATCAGCTCTCCTCTCATCGCCGCTGACCTGCTTGGTCAGACATTTTGGAAATATTTGCGGGAAGCCCTGCCGGCTGGTGAAGCTCTCAGGCGCGCTAAAATCTATACAGCTCGCGAAATGCTCCGTCGCCAGGGATATTTAGACGGAGAAGATCAAAAGACCTTGATTTCTTTTGTCCTTTATGGCGACCCTCTTGTCCAAACCAAGGAAAATGACGTTCGATCAAACCAAGTTTACCGCTCCACACACCGACCAGCTCGCATCCGAACGATTTGCGATCGTGTAGAGGGCGAAAATCACTCGTTCCAATCTCCATCCACCTTGTCCGACGAGAAATTAGGTCAGATCAAACAGCTGGTGGAACAATATCTGCCTGGCATGACCGACGCCAAGATACTATGCAGTCAGGAGCATGCCGGTTGTAAAGGTGGCGATCACAATTGCCCGACATCCCAATTTGGCGCGAAATCTCTACCTCTTCGCAAACCCAACCGCAGCGTGATTACCTTGAGCAAACAAATCCAAGTGCCCGTAAGAGGAGCCTCAGCCATCGACCAGTCAGACCCTGATACGCTGAGTGCTGCTCAAACGGAAATATTTCACCTGCACCAACACTTTGCCCGTATTACCCTCGATGATCAGGGGAACTTAGTTAAGCTAGCAGTTTCGAGATAATCGTGATGTACCAACCGCTCAGAGAGCAGGTGGCAAATCAGCTGCCTGCTCTCTGACGTTCTTACTTAATTCTCCTGTTATTCTTCTGGTTGTGAATCAATCATTCCGGATATTTTCCCCTCTGCTAACCATGCCTCTCTACGGTACCTAACCGCAATCCTTCCCCGTTTCCTCCTACCAATTCAAACTTTATTTAGGGATATTCCAGATCAGGTAGTTGTTTTCTTCACAGATAGTGTCGCCCCTCACGCCTCTCAGGCAAACGCGGTAAGGGATCAAGGTCCCACTGGGAGCTGCCACGGGGGGGATTCGCACCGAACTCTTACCGTCCTCATCGGAAGGTGGAAAGTAGTAATTCACCACTTGGTTATCGGGCATTATCAGGATCAATTCCGGCTCCCAGTTTTTCAATGACACTCCGTTCTCACGGATCAAAACATTGACCACCTGAGATTCGCTGGAAGTTACATAAGGTTTGTCCTCCCAGACTGTAATTTTAATGTTTTCCAGGTTTTGTTTTCCGAATTGATCATTTGGTCCTGGATAATATTTTTCTTTATAAACCTCACCTAACGACACAGGATATAATCTTTCTCCGTTTTGTGCTTTGAGATCAAAGTCAAGACACAGGTTCGTAAAACACTGCCGATAAATCCCTTCATTAACCCGGAACACCTCCGTGATCGGTTCGCCCGAGACCTCCAATCCCCCATGCAGATGAATGAAATCGTTGAAGTAAAGGGGTACATTGTGACCAAGGTCTCCATCGGTTGGGTAAAACACCATGAGGGGATCATCCAGTGGGGATACCGGTGGTTGTGGTTTAATACCAACCATTTCGACGATCGGTCGGATCCAAACTTTCGAGGATGTTGCAGATTCTTTTGTCAGTACAAGTGGGACCATCAAGCTGAAAGATTCATCCTGCTTCTGTTTTGCAGATTTGTCGGGGAAAGTAAATAATACCTGCGGTAGCCATATTAGAAAACCGCTCTGTCCGTTTTCACTAAGAAGATCATCAGCCCCGGTCCTCAAGATTAATGGCAGCCAAAGATTAGCAGGTGTTTCGATGATATTCATCTGCGGTTCAGTCTCGTAAACCATAACCAGGTTATCGAAGATAATTTCTTCCATTCCGCTGGTTTGCCTATATGGCTCTGTCAGTGGACGCCCCACAAAGTCATAGCCTAAGCGAGCTACTTCATCATTGAACGGTGTGGGTAGAAAAGGTTTGGAAGCAGGCAGGTTGTTGGGATCACGTCTATACCGGCATTGTTGGTCGCATACAAAAGTCCCGTAGGCCAGCAGGTATACCGACTTAGTCTGGTCGCTATCCAGGATGTAAAAACCTAGGTTTTCAAAATATTGCTCCGTTCGTCTTTTACCTGGGTTATAGTGCACTTCGGTGATCGGCCGTCCGACAAATCTAGCGCCCCCCAATTTTCGATAAAGTGCCAAGAATTGCTCATAGATGATATGACCGTTGATATTTACTTCGTTCGGCCGGTTTGGATTTGGGACCGGTGGTTCCTCGATCTCAAATAACAACCCCAGCGGCTCGAGATGGAATTTCTCTCCTGGTCGTGCGTGGGGGTCGTAAACCAGCAAACCCGCTTCAACGTACTGTCTCATAACCTCCCCCGACTCTTGTACAGTAGAAATTGCTGGACCAAGCAATTTCTCTCCACCTAGGTAATCGTAGAAATCGCCGAATACTGTATCAACGGGGTAGGTAACATTCAATGAATCAATGGAGGGTGTCGTTGAATCTGGAGCCGCCATCAGACTTTGGAGACGCTCACAAGCTCCCACGAGAAGGGTTAAGAGAATAAGGCTGACGAAAGCAGATATTCTCGACAGTGAAATCTGGGTCATATCCCACTCATTGCTTCAAGTATACCCCGATAAAGGCCAATGCCTCTCATTTTCCAGATTCCCTTTTCAATGATAAGGCAAACAATATCGCTTTAAAACTCGAAGTCCCTGATAAGCGTTTATCCTAGACCCACACACTATGCAGTGAGCATCACACAACCTGGGATTTGAAATACAATATCAATCTTAAGGGATCTTCCAAATCATGTAATTATCCCCAACACACTGACTTTCCTCCCCCGCGCCTGGTAGGCAGACCTGGTAAGCTATCAAGGTGCCGTTTGGAGCTGAAACTGAAGGCACCTTCAAAGAAGTTTGCCCCCTATCGTTCGTGGGTGGAAATCTATAAGTCTCTTGCGCTCCATCGGGTAGTATCAAAGTCAAGATAGGTTCCCGATTTTTAAGCGGTTTGTTATGTTCCAAAATCGCTACGAAGATCTCTTGGGGGTCGCTGGAAATAACCACCGGATTTCGTTCCCAAACGTATATTTGGATATTATCAAGAGATAACGAGATGCCCCCTCGGCTAAAAAAGGCTTTTTTATACGCCACCCCCAATGATGCTGGTTTCAAGCGGGTATCTTCCGGGGAGTCAGGCTCGAAATCAAGGCAAAGATTCTCAAAACATTGGCGGAAGCCCCCAGTTCTTAATTGGTAAACTCCGCTGATAGGTAATCCTGAGACCTCTAATCCTCCGTGTGAACGTAAATAAGAATCGAAATAGACCGGAACATTGTAGCCTTTATCCCCGTCGATTGGATAAAAAACCATCAAGGGATCGTTCTGGTTGGCCTCCAATGGTTTCGCTTGAAAGCCAAGCATCTTCACAATCGATTTGACCAGGACTCCATGAGGGTTAGCCCCATCCTCAACAAGCACTAAATTTTCAAAAATAATTTCAGATTTGCCATCATAAGCATAGGTTGGATCAGTCAGGGTTCGCCCCACGAATGGGAGGCCCATTGAGTCCACCATAGAGGCGAATGGTTCAGTTAGCAAGGGCTTTCGAATTATGATACTTTCAGGAGGGGATTTGTAACGGCAAGTCTGGTCGCAGGATGAGGCGCCATATGCCAATAGTCGAATGCTTTCAGTCTTATCGCTATCGAGGATATAAAACCCTAAATTTTCAAAATATTGGAGAAAACGACCATTTTCAGGATCATAGCGTGCTTCCGTGATCGGCCGTCCCACAAAACGAGCGCCACCTAATTTATCATACATCGGTATGAACTTACTGAATATCACATGTCCATCGATAATCCTGGCTTCACCATCCGAAGCCGAGTGCATCCCTGGGGTAGCTACACCAAAGTCCAACCCTAAAGGTGATAATTGGTACCGTTCACTTCCAATGGCATTGGGGTTAAAAACCATCATTCCGGCTTCGACATATTGCCTCTTAACATCACCTAGTTCTTCCAGGGGAGAGATCGCCGGACCGAGTATTTCTCGTCCACCGAGGAAGCTATAGAAGCTTTGGAAAATTGCATCCACGGGGAAATAAACATTCAATGAATCGCTTTCGAGGCTTGCACCCTCTCCCGTGGTATTCACTTGGGATAACTCATCGCTTGTTGGTATCTTTTCGCTAAAAATATCGGGTATCCCTGAGTAACTCCCGGTCCTCACACATGCGCTACTAATGACCAGCGAGAGTCCCAACAAGATCAATTTTAGGATTATTTTTTGCATCATGACTCTGCGATCTCTGCGCGATTATAATTTACGTAGGAGAGGTAAAATAGACAGACCTGATAAGAAACCGGAATGTAACAAAAATATTCCCACCAACGACTATTTCCTTATTGATTTATTGCACACCCTTCATTAATTACTATCGCATAATTAGCGATGATTCTTTCATTTGAGACAAATCATCATCACGCTTCTATTTGGCCCCCCAAATAGCTACATCTTGCCAGATTTCGATTGAGAGAAGTGAGAGAAAAAAACCGGTGATTCCAGATCACCATCCGTTTAATCTTTTAACAAACCAAAAAATACCATCGTATTGGAATGGGGGTGCCTTCCATACTCTCACTTTTCAATTTTATTGTACACCCAGAGTCCCAGCCCACTATAAACACTTTTGTAAGCTTTGCAGTGGTTTCGTGAGAACCATAAGATAAAAAAGTTGGTGGAGTAAAATATATTCTCTCAAAAAAGAAGCCCTGGTTTATCTCATGTTTCTAAAAAAGTTTATCTTTATAATCATCATCAGTCAACTCCTGAGCGCTTGCATACCGATTAGCGGCGTTTCACCAAGCCAGAAGTGGTCTTATGCCGATCTGCGTTCACTATCGAAGCCGGGGGATATCCCTCCTTATTACGATTTGATTGCGGTTTATACCCGCAATGCTGGGACAGACTTCCAGATTCGCCTAGATTTCTTAGATTTAGATTCAACCCCAAAAGTTGATATATATCTTGCCTTGGACACTCAAGTGGGTGGGACCGATTGGCTGCCTCTCGGTATCAAAGCGGACCTACAATGGGACACTCTGCTCGTACTCGCTGCTGACGGTTCGCCCCAAGCCTTGAAACCTCCCGGTAAATCACCCATTTCTCTTAGCGATCTGCAACCCCGCCACGATTTGATCCCGCGCATTTTGCGAGACCCATATATGGATAACGTGGTTGTCAGCCTGAATAGGGCCAGCTTAGCTCCCCCCCAACCTATTTATCACTTGCAAGTGTTTGTCGCTCCCGCGGGGGAAAACCTAGTTGTTGACAGCCTGGGACCACTCAGCTCAGAAGCTTTTCCGCCACCCCAAACACCGGTCCTCTTGGCATTCTGGAATACATTTCCGGCATTTACCCCAGCCCAGGCATTGCGTAGATGGGATGGCGCTCACACCGGACCCTTTGGCGAACGGCATGGCCTGCAGGTCCTGTTGTCAGCTGTTCGACGCAACCAGGTGCCGGTCATCTTACTCGATTTGAAATCGCCTGCCTCGCTTTCAGCATTGGATTACATCGAAGCTTTTCCCAAAATCAGGGCACTGCTAGATGATAAGTTATTGGTCCTTCCCGATGCCGTACCTGACTCATTGATCCAATTACCAGTTGAGACTCTTCAGCCGGCGACAACGACCTTGCCAGGAGCTGAATCTACTGTGATGGGTTTTCCATCCTATGAAAATTCCTTGCCCGATTGGGCTCAGTCGCGTGCCATTGCCGAGGGACGCCAAATCAGCCTTCGTTTTGGATTGCAGGTTGGTCGTATCCTGTATACGCCCTATTTAACTTCTGAACCGCCTGATAGATACTCCCTAATCTTCACCCCGCTCAATGAAAACCAACCGGTCCTTTGGAAAGACTGGATATTGATACCGCTGCCCTCCATGGCGCCTCAATTCCAACCCAGCATTGATGGTCCCACCATCGACCTTCGTCGGGCAATGTTGGAAAATGCCGCCTCAGGAGAACCTGGCAACCCACCTCTTATCATATTAGGGGGAGATCTTCCTAAAAGTGCTTGGGGAGATCCCGAATCTGCCGAGATGACTTTGCGGTATATCGCTAACCACCCCTGGATTAAACCCCTCAATATCGACGATCTTATGTCTATGCGAAACACCGTAAAAGTTATGGATTTTTCCCCACAAGTGTTGCCAGTTCAACTATCGCCACAAACCGCACTTGTGCCTTCCTGTTCCTCACTCATAGATCAGCTCAATCCCTCCTGTTCTTTTCCTCGCAATGCTATTACCCAAGCTGCCTGGCAAGCTTACCTCGCCCTGTTTGCCTCGCTTCCCCAAAACCCACCGATAACGCCCGCGATACGAACCGGTTTCATTGGACAGATCAAAGAAATCCTGTTTGCTGCTGGTTGGGCTGCTGACCCAGTCCCTCAGATAACCTGTGACGTGGACCCCGACCAGGATGGTCAACCCGAATGTATCCTTGCCTCAAAGAGCATTTTTGGTCTCATCGAATTAGATGGGGCTCGTTTGGCATATCTATTTGCGCTTTCACCCACCGGCGCTCACCAACTAGTTGGGCCATCTACCCAATTCTTTATTAATACAAGCGATCTTTCAGCCTGGGATACTACCGGGGTTTCTCCAAAGGACCCCAACAGCTCGCCCGGCGCTTTCACGGAATATCCCCACCCAGTAGACCAATACACGCCCACCCTGGCTACTGATCGGATTTCGTTCGTAAATATCGACAGTTCACTCACTAAGACCTTCCGACTCACTGACCAGGGAATTCAGGTCACCTACCATTCCGCCTCTTGGGTCACATCCCAGATACCCCTGGCCATTGATCCCTGGAGGCGCTTTGACCCCAATTGGGGGAATCAATTGCTCTATGAAAAAATCGAGGGGGGATGGGCCTGGGGATACCAAGATGGGCCGCGCCTGGAAATAACCTCTTCATCGGATTTGGGGTTTTCTCCTTTCACTGCTTCCCGAACATGGCTGAATCTCCCCGAGAACCCTAATGCTGATTACCCCCCTGGGCATTTTCTCCCCTTCCCCATGGCTTTATTAGAGCTGCACGCTTTCGGGGATTATCAGGTTCAAATCAATTTTTCTCCCTAATACCTTATCACGAGGCGATGCTGAAACATACAAAAAGACCCTGGTAAACCAACCAGGGTCTTTAAAATTCATCAAATGGCTCAAGTGCTCATAACATCCAGAAAGGCTTCGACTACCTCGGGATTGAATTGCTGATTTACCTCTTCTTTTACATTCTCAACAGCCTCATCTTCAGTGATCGCTTTTTTATGCGGCATTCCCGTTCTCATCACCGTGAAAGCCTCAGCTAGAGAGATGATGCTCGATCCTTGGGGAATATCTTCCTTGGACAACCTATCAGGATACCCCTTTCCATCCCACCGCTCCTGGTGATGGTACACCCATGGGATGATATCCCTCAACGGTTCAATAGACTTGACGATTTCTGCGCCGTAAATCGGGTGCATTTGGATAACCGTCCATTCGTGCGGGGAGAGAGGACCCTCTTTGGTTAGTATAGATTCGGGGATCGATAGCTTGCCGACATCGTGGAGTAAAGCTGCCAACTCGAGCTGTTTCAGGCCAGATTGATTCCATCCCATTTTGCTCGCGATTCTTAGAGCTAGCTCAGTCACCAAGTTTGAGTGACCTTTCATGAATTTGTCACGTGCGTCAACTGCTGTAACCAAGGAACGAGCCATGGCAATCAAACTGGAATATCCGTTTTTCCTGGTTTCCACCTTCATGCTCAGAGCCTGTGTCAATCCAGGTCTACGTCTTTCTGCCAGAGATAGTTCAGTCTGGACTTTCAGCTCATAGTATTCGATAAAATTGTGCAGACTTTGGATCACGCGGTCTAAATCATCGAATTTACCGCTAGTCCATAGTTGTGGGATTTCCTGGTTGAGCATTGCAGAAGTCCGGGTTATCTCGCTTGCAGGGATCACGCTGCTACCATACGATATCAACATCTCATGGGTCGATAACAATTGGCTATATTTTTCTTCAACCGCTCGCACACCCCTGGCTAAAACAGGCGCGTCTCGCACGATTTCTTGAAGCCAATGGATATTATTGAGGACCTTTTCAGTATTTTCGGCATCCAATTTGTCCACATGCAAGAATTCATCGAACTTCGTATTCCAGAAGTTCTGAGCTTGATCTAGCCGTAAGATTTTAGAACCATAGGTAACTTCATCAACGCCCCTATTTTTTTCTTCGATCTGGCTCATCACATGCTCAAAAGTCTGGCGGGCAGCAGCCACAGCTCGAGCGTTTTCTTCCTCCTTGAGCTTATCTATTTTCCGTTGCTCCCGGACAGTCTGCATCTTGTTGTAAAATTCCAGCTTGCCTGGCGCTTTGACTAAGAAATCCATGAAAACTTCCTGATTTTGGATCAAATCTTTCCAGGATTGCCAGGTATCACTGAGCCAGGATCGCGAGCGTAATACCAGTAATCGATTAAAAGTTTCTCCATTGAGAACTGGAATTTTCGATTCTATATCCTCAAATCTCTGCCAGACTTCCTGGTCGATTTTCTCAGATTTATAATCCAATTGCGTGAAGGCCAGGCGGTAATCACTGAGAGCTTCTAGGATCTCAACCTGGTTGGACTCAACCTGTTTGGGGAAACCTTTAATCTCTCGCTGCAGCCGCTTCCACTCAGAAACCTCAAAAGTGATATTGTGGTATTTATTCTTAATACCACTTATTAAACCCGTTCGATTGGTTTTTCCTTCCTTTTGTCCCTCACGAATTGGTGTTTCTCGTACAGCCTCGAGTTCAATCATATCTGCCTCGCCTTTTTCTCATGCACCGCGATTTGAATTCCAATAATAAGATTTATTTAGCCATGATTAAATTAATAATCTATGCTCTTCTTAGGTCAGATTGTAAACCGTTAATAACGCTACGGAATTATTAGAAATGTAAGTTGATTTCTCCTTATAAATCGTTAAGCTTGCTATTATAATGTTGACACTTTTCTAATATTTACCTTTGTCCCGGGAAATCGTCAATATTCTAGATCATATTTGGAGGATTCAATGAACCCTAGCGCGCGAATTAAGGTACTGATCGTCGAAAACATCCCACAGATGACAAGAAACCTTGAGAAGTTGTTCAACCTTCTTACAGATATCGAGGTTGTCGGGTTTGTAGCCACAGGGCAGGAAGCCATCGAGAAAATCAAAGAAGCCAAACCAGAAGTCGCTCTCGTCGATGTCAATCTGCCTGATACAAATGGGCTTAATCTTATTGAACCAATCCGGAAAGACTTTCCCGTTACACAAGTCATCATCATATCTCAGGATAAAGACTACAACATCATGTTACGGGCGATGAGGAGTGGGGCTTCGGATTTCCTTACCCATGATGTCTCCTTGGAAGATTTAGGCACCGCCGTCAACCGGGCTGCAGAAAAAGCTTATGCAGAAAAAACCAAGAGCCAACCTGGCACCTCAACCGGCCTGCAATCTATAGAACCAACATTGGCTGAATTGAGTAAACAAACTGGCAAGATCGTCTCCGTCTACAGCCCAAAAGGTGGAGCAGGTGTCACCTCACTGGCAATTAATTTGGCGATAGCTTTACAGGATAAAGAGTCCATCGTTGCAGTTGTAGATGCGAGTCTCCAGTACGGTGACGTACCCATCTTTTTCAATGAGCTCGGAAAGTTCTCGGTGCTCGATCTAGTACCTCGGGTTCAGGCTTTGGATGCCAAGATCGTTGAGGATGTAATGATCTTTCACAAATCTTCTGGCCTGCACCTTTTACCGGCGCCGCCTCGCCCCGAATTGGCCGAGCAGATCTCTGGAAATCACTTCAGCGAGATTCTCGAATTTATGCGTAAGATGTTCTCATATGTAATCGTTAATACCAGCTCCTTTATCAGTGATCCTTGTCTGGCAGCTCTGGATGCTAGCGATGTGATCGTCTTGTTGGCCACTCAAGAAATTGCTGCTATTCGAAGTACCCGGTCATTTCTACATTTGTGGGACAGCCTCGATATGAGCCCCAACAGGATTTTACTTGTCCTGAATCGCTATAATAAACAGAGGAATATCACTCCAGAAAAGATCAGTGAGAGTCTGAAACACCCCGTTGTTGAGACCGTCTCCCCCGAGGATGAAACCTTTTTCAGGGCTGCCAACCTCGGTATCCCATTCATGCTGGAGAAAACAGACACTTTGGCTGCAAAAAGCATGTTCGCAATCGCCAATAAGGTTCGAGAAAAAATCAGCGAAGTAGGAAATGAGGAGCGGATCAGGTTATTCGGAGTCGCTTAGGTACTCCCGAACTCACTCACGAACTCGATCTTCTGCATAGATTTGTTAATGTGCCGGTACTCCAACAATACATAGAACGGCTCCTATACAGAACCATTCATATATTAGAACGATGTGGGTAGGAATTTGTTACATTACGAATCATAAAGGTCGCCTGATAGCTGGCGACCTTTTTCATGATAAAAAGAGATGTGGCTTGTCAGCCAATGTTATTTGGACTTCATCGACATTTGAAATCTACATTATGGGCAGGTCCACTTGTTTATGACTTGTTCGTTCAAGCAGATGGCAATAGTAATATCCGCATTGCTGGTGGACACCTCCCGGACTGACAGGCTCTTAAAAGTATCGCGCACATTACCTGATTGGGCTTCTGAAATCACGACTTTCTCACCTTGCATCATTACGAAAAATTCCACCGTTTTTAAACCCTGAATATAGATATCCGCCTTCTTAGGATCTCCTCCTACCGAAATCTTATTCTTCCGGCGCGCTGTGCCAAGTTTGTATAGATCGACTGGTTCCATAAAAACCTTGCCTCGCCTATATGCCAACAGATATCCTTGTGGGGGTTTGGCAAAGGTCTTGGTCTTGAGCCAGGGGAAAGAAAAAATTATCACAGAAGCCAGCGCGGTTACTACAATTCCACCACCCACAGCAAGAAACCATGCAGGTAGAGGGCAACCTCTAAGAAGATTCCACCCCCTCTCATATGGACAGGCATCTTCTGGGTCAAGCAAACCGTCTTTATCGCTATCTGGCACAGCGGTTTGTTGCGGTATAAGAGTTGCAGCAGGGATCACTACCAGGGGTATTGGGGTCGGGGTGCATGAAGGCGCGAAAACCTGTACTGGTACTTTGAGGTCGAATGCCACTGTCGGCGCACCTCCCACCAATTCCCCTTCAAAATACAGGTCGAAATCCTTTTCAAGCTGTCCTGAACAAGACAATTCTTCAATGAGTGGGGCGCATAGGGAGGAGAGATCAGCGCTGAACTTCCCCTCACTTGAAGTTTCCAGCGGTACTTCTGATTTGCCAGAAGCAACCTTTATCTTTATGGAGTCTCCACGAACCGTCTCGATATTTCTTATTGTCACAGAGAAATTGGCCGGTTGGCCCGGGCTGCATTCCAGTTTAGTAGGATGGATCGCCTGGATTACCGGACCAGGACCCATATCCACCAATAACTGAGTCGTGGCGACAGGGATTTGGTTGGCACTTTGAACGTCCGCAACCCCTGCCTTGATCAAGAATGTCAAACGACCTGAATTATTGTAGAGGATGGGATACATCTCCGCGAAATCGATGGCCAATTCGTAAACCCCGTTGGAATCTGGCCTGAGATCGCTAGGTACTTTCAGGAAGTCTTTGGTACCATCGGGATATATCAAGTCACCCCTGATTTCTTGCGGTGAGGTTACTACGGTACCATCCTCGCGCACCAAATTGAAGCGGACGACCATTTCACCGCTTGAATTTTGCCTTTGTGAGGTGATATAGATGTTGTTTACATCGGTCAATCTGGTGTCAGGAGACAGAATATTGATCTTATAGGCTCCCTCCCGGTCGATAAATACATCAATGACCTCATCAGATTTTATAAACCAATTGCGCTCCTTCAAGCTTTTATCTAATCTGGGGTTTGAGATTGAAATCACCTCTACCGGGTTATATTTGCCCCGAAAATACGCCACACCAGGCTCATCGGCAGTGACCAGATGCCCATAAGGATCAATAATCTCGATAGATCCTGTGCTCTTATCCGATTGGTGGATAGCGGTTACTACGATCCTATCGACAAATTCACTGACGAAAAATTGGCTCGGCGTTCCTGGCGAAAGCGTTCCTCCTTCAGTTGGGATTGTGTCCTGTAACTGAGAAACGATCAGGTTATATGTTTCTTCGATTTGATCAGCCCCTTGGATCAAGTAAAGAAAAACATTGCTGTAACGTAATTGCATTTGTTGCCAGAATTGGATGTATTGTTCATAAGCTCCCGTTCGTTCTTCAGCTCCCTGAAGTAACATCAGGAAAAGTGGTATATCTTCATTTTGCTTGATGATCTCCTCAATATCGTTGTTGCTTTGCCCTTCCTGAGGCCAGGGTACCCCGTCGGTGATCAAGACAACTGCCCTTAGGTTGGTCTCTTTAGTGTTTGGAGATTCCCGCAGTTCCTTATAGGCCAGCTCTATGGCCGGGACGAAGCGGGTCGCAGATTTTGCCCTCAGGTTAGCGATCTTACCAGCCAGACTATCCCGCACATCCATAGAAGCCTGCAATGGATTGACCAGGATCGGGGTGTCACCAAGGTCAACCACGCCCACGTGATAATCAGCTTCATTTTCCTGGCCAAATCCAAGGCGGGCAATGAACAAATCGGCTCCTTTTATCCTCAGAAAATCAGGATCGCTTCCCCAGGTAGTGCAACCAGGCAATATCTGCGCCTTGGGAAACATACTGCAGGAATTATCGATTACGATCATTAGATCAACTGGTCGCAAATTTCCAGAGGATTGGGCCCTTGCAAGCCTCCACGACCCAAGGATGATAGACCCGAAAAGGACAAGGAAGCTAATTAGTACCTTGATTCTAAGCATTCGCACCTCTATCTAAATAAAACGGCTTGACCCTCCCAATGTTACCAGGGTTAGGCAGCCTGTGAATGCTGTTTTGACGTCATCCCCATTCATAAAGTAGAGCAACATTTTTTCCTTCTCACTGCTCATATCAAATACGGAAACGTGCCAGATTAATAAAGCTGTCACCGGTAAAGTTGTAATTCCTGAATGATATTGAAGACCGCTTCCGGCAAGTAATATCGAAAAGGCATCCCAGCAGCTACCCGTTCTCTGATGTTCGAGGCCGAGATTTCCAGCAAGGGCGCTTTCACGAATTGGACCTTCGCCCTAATCCCCGGAATGTATTCCTCGAGGTTGAGCAGATCATCATCGATCCCTACTCGATGCATCACACCCAGGGCATGGCAGGCTGAGACAAATTCAAGGGGGTGTTGCCAGGTGGGTAAATCACTGAGCGAATCGCCCCCCATAAGATACACCAGCTCTGTCGTTGGATAGTCTCGCCTCAGGATATGCATGGTATCCACTGCATAAAGAGGCGGTTTGCGCTCAATATCCACCCGTGAGATCTTAAAAATTGGGTTGTTTCCGATGGCAGCTTCCAGCATATCCAGGCGATGTTGCCAAGGGGTGATCGCCCCGGCATTTTTATGGGGCGGGACGGGAGTCAGCACCCACAAAATGCCATCCAGCTCGAGTTGGAAGTAAGCTTCTTCAGCTAAGATCAAGTGAGCCAGGTGTGGGGGGTCAAACGTGCCTCCGAAGATCCCAAGTTTCATAAGAAAATTAATACCCTCCCTGGTCAAAGGTCGCAAGGCTTCGCCAGGCTTGCACCCAGAAGGTTACCGTAGATTTTATGGCTGCCATTCAAGTTCATGCTCACCGATGAAGACCGTATCGCCCGGCTCGACACCGGCATCCAACAGCGCTTGCTCGATACCTAAGGTCTGCAAGATGCGCTGGAACCTTCTCACTGACTGGTCGTACTCCCAATACGTCATAGCAGCAGCACGTTCGATCGCTTTACCTGATACTCGATAACCCTGCGGAGTCGCCTGGATTTGATAATCTTCGGCGTCGCTCTCCAGGCGATAAACAGGCATTCCTACCGGTTCCGGCTGGGAAGGTAAACCAGCCAGGAGACTTACCACATGGTAGAGTAATTCGCGCACATTGGTTCCAACCACCGCAGAGATCGCCAAGATATGGTAACCGCGTTTTTCGAGATCTGCCTTGATTTGCGACCAGCGTTTCTGAACCTCGAGCAAGTCAATTTTATTTAATGCCACTACCTGGGGTTTTTTCGCTAAATTAGGGTCAAATAGCGCCAGTTCGCTGTTGATCTGGGCAAAATCCATCAAGGGATCTTCCGCCAAGCCATCCAGCAGATGGATCAAGACACGTGTGCGTTGGATGTGCCGGAGGAAGCCATGGCCCAACCCGATACCTTGGTGAGCTCCCTCAATCAACCCCGGAATATCGGCCAACACCAAAGAATTTTCATCGTCGAGGACCGCCACTCCCAGGTTCGGTTCTAGTGTCGTGAATGGATAGGCTGCAATCTTCGGTTTGGCATTGGTCACGGCTGCCAATAGTGTGGATTTCCCTGCATTAGGCACTCCCACAATTCCGATGTCTGCGATAAGCTTGAGCTCCAGCCGTAAGGATTTCTGCGTTCCAGGCTCGCCTCGTTCTGCCATGCGAGGCGCCTGGTTTCGGGCGGTTGCAAAACGGCTATTACCACGCCCTGCCCGGCCACCTTTGCAGACCACCAATCGCTGCCCAGGCTCGAGCAAATCGCCAATGATCTTAGCGTCTTCGCCATCATAAACAACTGTTCCTGGAGGTACGAAAACGGTCAGATCTTTCCCAGAACGACCGGTTTTGTTATTGCTTCCACCTTTTAACCCATCTTGTGCGTGGAATCTTTCATTATGATGGAAAGATGAAAGCGTATTGAGAGTGGCCAATACTTCCAGGATCACGTCTCCCCCTTTTCCCCCATCTCCACCGTCCGGGCCTCCAAAAGGCACAAACTTCTCTCGGCGGAAGTGGACCACACCGTCGCCTCCCTTTCCTGAGCTTACTTGGATTTGTACATCATCAATAAACATGGCTTGAACAAAATTTTGATTTTTCTTATTAACTTTTAGCAAGTAATTATTCAATCACGATAAATCCCTTAATCATTATACCATCCTGAAAATTGTCCCCCATCACTTTGTACCATAGTTGTGATCTCCTTGTGCAGGTTTGCACAATTAAACAACTTGTGGTAAATTCATGTAAAATAAATCACAGCGCTCACATTATTTAGGAGAAGATAATATGGATCAAAAACAAATTCCTGACATTGTCATCGGTAGGCTGCCCCTCTATCTAAGAGCCTTGCAGAGCATGGCTCAAGAAGGTCGTCAGGTGACTTCTTCTCAGGAACTAGGGGAGCGATTAGGGATATCCGCCGCTCAAATTCGCAAGGACTTATCCCAGTTTGGGGAATTTGGGAAGCAAGGTACCGGTTATGATATAAATTTTCTGCGGGATCAAATCAGCCATATCCTCAATATCGATCATGTATGGGATGTTGCTGTGATCGGTATCGGGGACATTGGTAGCGCCTTAGCCCGCTATGGTGGCTTTGCCAACCGCGGCTTTCGAGTCGCCATGCTTTTCGACAACGACTCTCAAAAGATTGGTAAAGTGGAGGGTGGCTTCAACGTCTGGGATAGCGCCAATTTGGTCCAGGTGATTCGCGAATCCAACATAAAGGTTGCGATGATCGCCGTTCCAGGAGATTCTGCCCAAGCAGTAGCCGATAAACTCGTAGAAGCGGGCGTGAGAGCAATTCTAAATTACGCCCCTGTCACATTGAACGTCCCACCAGAAGTGCGTTTACAGTATATCGACCCTGTAAACCACTTACAACGGATGACTTTTTATCTGGATTAAGGAAGCGCCCGCAGGCTTTCTCGCAGGCGCTTCTGAGGTTCCGATCACTGGCTCAAACTTTATGCCAGTGGTAAGTTCCTTTTCACTTTTGGATATACGCCGGGTTCCATAGATATTGCCGCCCCCTCGGCAACGCAGGTCAATGGATTATCCACCAGGTATACGGGCACTCCCAGTTCCTTGGTGAGTAATTTATCAATTCCTCGCAATAATGCCATACCGCCACACACGGCCACACCCCGATCGATAATATCTGAGACCAATTCTGGTGGGGTCTTTTCAAGCACACTGCGGGCGGTCTCAACCACGTCCTTTAACGGGTCTCTCATCGCTTCGACGATATCATCGCTAGTCAACGTTAATGGTTTAGGTAAACCTGTTACTTGGTCCTGTCCTTGAATTTCAACCGATTGTTCTTCTTCGAGTGGAACCGCTGCACCGACCTTCAACTTGACCTGTTCAGCGGTGCTTTGCCCGATGATTAGACCGTATTTCCTTCTTACAAAGGAAACAATTGCCTCGTCCAGATGCATTCCACCCGCTCTCAGGGTCTCAGCAGCCACAATGCCATACATAGCCATGACAGCTGCCTGAACGGTGCCGCCTCCCATGCAAAGCAGCATATTTCCGGTGGGTGTCCCAATAGGGAGATCCACACCTAATGCCGCTGCCAAAGGTTGTTGAATCAAGATAGCATCCCGTGAGCCCGCTTGCAGCACCGCCTCATGCACTGCCCGACTTTCCACACTGGTGACGCCATAAGGTACGCTGATCATCACTCGCGGTCTGAAGAAGCGCATTGGACCGCTTACTTTCCTTATCAGATACTCAAGAAGTTTTTCTGTGATCTCGTAATCGGCAATTACCCCGTTTTGCAATGGCCGGGTGACTTCGATCGATTCGGGCACGCGACCAACCATATTTAGCGCTTCTTCACCCACCGCGACAATTTTCTGCTCTTCAACAGCAATCGCCACGACCGTTGGCTCCTGAAGCACAACCGTATTCCCTACGGCGATCCGAGTAAAGATCGTCCCTAGGTCAATGCCCAAATCCTTAGAAAACATTGCCATAAGCTGTTAAGATTCCGGTTCGCCCATTCCAGGAGGGCGGGATCTTTGACCACGACGATAACGCTGGACGGCTTCCAGGCGCAAGTTAGATCGTCGTAATGCCGCTTCCATTTTCATATACGCTTCGCTATCTGGGGTTGGGCCTTTTTGCAGCAATTCTTGCGCCCGCTGGCGAGCAGCTTCAGCCCGGGCTACATCAATATCCTGCACATTTTCAGCGCTGTCTGCTAATACCGTGACCAGTTTCGGCTGTACTTCAATGATCCCCCCTGCAACCGCGAAAACCTCCTCCTGGTCCTTGATACGAACCTTCAAAATGCCAAATTGCAGGGTTGAGAGTAATGGCGCGTGGTTCGGCAGGATACCCATTTCTCCCGCGGTTCCAGGTATGATGACAATATCCGCATCGCCTTCATATACTAGGCGATCCTGTGAGACAATTTCAATACGTACTGGCATGGCTAACTCTCATTCATCAAGCATAACTTTCCTGGCTGCCTAACACCCGCCTCATGGGAAGCGCCAAACTGGTGAGTCTTGAAGATTGGTCTGGCTTAATCTGCTGCCAAGCGCTCAGCTTTCTCCTGAGCTTCTTCGATCCCTCCGACCATCATAAAGGCCTGCTCGGGCAAGTCATCATGCTTGCCGTCCAGGATTTCACGGAAACATCTGACGGTTTCACGCAGCGAGACATAACGCCCTTCCAGGCCTGTGAATTGTTGTGCCACGAAGAAGGGTTGAGAGAAGAATCGTTCGATTTTCCGGGCGCGCGACACGACCAGCTTGTCATCTTCACTCAATTCATCCACACCCAGGATGGCGATGATATCCTGAAGGTCTTTATAGCGCTGCAACACTTGTTGGACTTCACGCGTGGTCGTGTAATGATCCTCACCTACCACGATTGGATCCAAAATTCGCGAAGTAGATGCCAGCGGATCAACCGCCGGGTAGATGCCCTTTTCAGAAATCGAACGCTCCAGGGCGATAGTCGCATCCAGATGGGTGAAAGTAGCCACGGGAGCAGGGTCGGAGTAATCGTCGGCTGGCACATACACAGCTTGCATCGAGGTTATTGAACCCAGGCGGGTTGAGGTAATACGCTCTTGAAGTTCGCCCATTTCAGTAGCCAGCGTAGGTTGGTAGCCTACTGCCGATGGCATCCGGCCCAGCAACGCAGAAACTTCTGAGCCAGACATGCTGAAGCGAAAGATATTATCGATGAATAACAAAACATCCTGTCCATGATCGCGGAAATATTCCGCCATTGAGAGCGCTGTTAAAGCCACTCGCAGACGCGCTCCCGACGGCTCATTCATCTGTCCGAAGACCATGACAGTGTCTTTCATCACCCCCGATTCCAGCATTTCCCGGTAGAGCTGGGTGCCTTCTCGAGTGCGTTCGCCTACGCCTGCGAACACCGAGTTCCCTTGGTGTACCGTCGCAATCGACCGGATCAGTTCCATGATGATGACCGTTTTCCCAACACCCGCCCCGCCAAATATGCCGGTTTTTCCACCCCTGGTAAAAGGCGCGATCAAATCGATCACTTTAATGCCGGTCTCGAATACTTCTACGCGGGTCGATTGTTCTGCGAATTGGGGTGCCGCCCGGTGAATCGGGTAATAGGTTTCCGCTTCTACTGGACCTTTTCGATCAATCGGTTGACCCAGGACATCGAACACCCGGCCTAATGTCGCCGGTCCGACAGGTACTTTAATTGAAGAGCCGGTACCGTAAGCCGGTCGCCCGCGTTGCAGGCCATCGGTTGTATCCATCGCCACACACCGTACCCAGTTATTCCCCATGTGCTTCTCAACTTCTAGAATCAAGGGCGGCGTTCCATCTCCATCACGCGGTACTTCTACGGCCTCATGAATCTGCGGGAGGTTTTCAACGGGGAATTCCACATCCACCACCCCGCCTAAAACCTGGACCACCCTGCCAGCCGCTTTTACCATGTTTTCCTCCAATAACTTCTCAAAAGGGTAAAACTTTATCTTTAAATTTTGAGGGAATAATGCTAATACGCTTTAGAAACCTTTGCTAACGCTTCCGCACCGCCGGCGATATCCAACATTTCATTAGTGATGCTTTGTTGGCGTACCTTGTTATACTCCAGCTGCAACGCAGAAGCCAGTTCAGTGGCGCTGTCCGTAGCGTTTTTCATAGCCACCATACGAGCTGCGTGTTCGCTTGCCAGTGATTCCAGGGCAGCCTGGTAAACTTGTAAGGCGGTAAAACGCGGAATGATCTCATCCAATATTTCAGCCTGACTCGGTTCGTAGATATAGGCTGCCGCAGGTCCATAGGTGGAAGCCTCAAATGTTTGTACCCGACCTTCTCCTGCACCTACTTCCAGAGGCAACAACTTCTTCATAGTGGGTTCCTGATGTACCATCGTGATGAAATCCGTGTAGACCAGGTAGACTTCATCAGTATGCCCGAGCAGATACTCATCAACGACAATACGCCCGATCGGGGATACATCTCCGAATGAAGGTGCTGCGGGCAAATCACTGAACTCTGCCACGATTTTCTTCCCCCGACGTACCATCAAATCACGACCCTTCCTGCCTACGGTCACATATCTTACCGCAACCGGGTAATCGTCGAATTTTCCCATAGAATAACGCACTACATTGGCATTATAGGCTCCCGCCAGACCTCTATCGCCGGTGATCAGGACCACCAGAACGCTTCGCACCTCCCGGTGGCTGGTCAGCAGAGGATGCAGTGATTCTCTACCAGGCTGATTGGCGATATGGGTAAGCACCTGCCAGGCTTTAGTTGCATATGGCCGCGTGCGCGTCACCGCCTGCATAGCTTTGCGCACTTTGCTGGCGCTGACCGCCTGTAATGCGCGCGTCACTTGAGCGATGTTCTTCACGCTCCTGATGCGCAGCCTTACCTCTCTGGGAGTCGCCATAATCTATCCAATACAGGGCTTTATCTTCTTTATTAATGCCAGGTGGAATTAAATGTTTGAATCGCTTCGCGTAGATTGGCTTGGGTCTCATCCGTGAGTATCTTCTTTTCCCGGATGTCTCTACCGATGTCTGGATGGGAGGTTTCTAAAAATCGCAATAAACTGGCTTCCCAATTCAACATACGCTCCAGAGGTATTTTATCCGAGTATCCGTTGGTTCCGGCAAAGATAGCTATGACCTCGTTCTCCAGGGATACCGGAGAATATTGCGGTTGTTTCAGGATCTCTTGCAGGTGCTGGCCCCGGTTCAGCTGAGCCTGAGTTGATTTATCCAGGTCGGAACCGAATTGGGCGAAGGCCGCCAGTTCACGGAATGAGGCCATATCCAGGCGCAAACGCCCTGCGACCTGCCGTATGGCTTTTGTCTGGGCATCGCCACCTACTCGCGAAACCGAGAGCCCCACATTGATTGCCGGTCGAATGCCTGCATAAAACAGGTTGCTTTCCAGGTATATCTGTCCATCTGTGATCGAAATCACGTTAGTAGGGATATAAGCAGACACATCCCCTAATTGTGTTTCAATAATCGGTAGGGCCGTCAATGAACCTCCGGAACCCTTACGCTTGACCACCTTGAAATCTTTAGGGTTTTCCATTTCCTCGAGCGCTTTACCTGCGTCGTGAAAGGCGAGCGGGCCTGAAAATAGGCGGCCTTCCAGCGCATCCGGAGGGGTTGCCAGATCGCCATCGAAATCCTTCGCTACGATAACATACTCATCCGCTAGGCGTGCAGCGCGTTCCAGCAAACGGGAGTGCAGGTAAAAAACATCCCCAGGGTAAGCTTCTCGTCCTGGTGGGCGCCGTAGCAGCAGGGATACTTGCCGGTAAGCCCAGGCGTGCTTGGTGAGATCATCATACACCACCAGTGCATCCCGGCCGTTCTCCATAAACTCCTCGCCTATAGCGCAGCCGGCATACGGTGCGAAGTATTGTAAGGCCGCCGGTTCATTCGCAGAAGCCATTAATACGATGGTGTAATCCATCGCGCCATTTCGCTCGAGCACATCCACAGTGCGTGCGATGGAAGCTTTCTTTTGCCCGATGGCTACGTAAATGCACAGAAGGTCTTTACCCTTCTGGTTGATGATGGTGTCGATTGTCAGAGCTGTCTTACCGGTCTGCCGGTCTCCGATGATCAATTCGCGCTGGCCGCGCCCGATGGGGGTCATGGCGTCGATCGCTTTTATTCCGGTTTGGACCGGGGAATCCACGTCCTTGCGAGAAACGACCCCAGGAGCGATCCGCTCTATCGCCCGGTAGTGGTCGAACTTGATCGGTCCTTTCCCATCGATGGGCTGGCCTAAAGCGTCCACCACCCGACCAATCAGCCCATCACCCACCGGCACCGAAGCGATGCGGCCGGTAGAGAGCACGACCATACCTTCTTCGACCCCGGAAGAATCACCCATAACAATTACACCGACTTTGTCTCGTTCCAGGCTGAAGGCGATTCCCATTACGCCGTTAGCGAACTGCACCAATTCTTGAGCGCGTACATCTGATAACCCGCTTAACCAAGCAATGCCATCGCCAGATTCGAGGACGTTGCCGATATCTCTTACGCCAAAATCGGGTTCAAAAGCGTCTATTTGCTTCTGTATATCCCCCGTTATCTGTTTTATCAGGTCACTCATTTCGCCTCCGTGCCGACCGGTGAATAATAATCATAGGACTTACGCAGTTGGTAGGAGGATGGGGGTGTTTGGGCGGGCGTTGCCCGCCCAAACACCCCCGATTTTCCCCTGAACTGCGTAATTACTAAATCATAACAATAAATAATTCAGGCCGTCAATCCGGCCACGCTATCTGCATCTAGACCTTTCAACAGCTCTATAATTAATTTCAACGCCCGATCATAATCTTCCCGGTGAATGATAGAACTATGAGAATGGATATGGCGGGCGGCCACCCCAATCACCACTGTGGGGACCCCGATTCCATGAAGATGGATGGCGCTTCCGTCAGTAGCGCCCCCTTCCACATAAGATACCTGTACTGGGACATCGATTTTCTTAGCGGTCTCCAGAACCAGATCGCGCAGTTTCAAGTTCGGGATCATACGGGCGTCGTAAATCAGCAGGGTGGGTCCTGCACCGAGTTTAACTGAAGATTCTTCCGGCTTGATTCCAGGCACATCCCCAGCAATGTCAGATTCCAAAACGATAGCCACATCCGGGTCTACCGCTCGGACACTGGTGGTGGCGCCTCGTACGCCTACCTCCTCCATTACCGTCGCCACACCGAATACCGTATTAGGATGCTCCTGATCCTGCAAGCCTTGCAAGGCTGAAATGACCAAAGCAGTGCCTACCCGGTCATCAAAAGCTTTCGACAGGTATGTTTTCCCATTCGCCAGGGGTACAAAATCAGCCCTGGGGATGATGGCGTCTCCTGGACGTACTCCAGCCTCTTCGACTTCTTGCTTACTTGTGGCTCCAATATCAATGTACATTTCTTTTTTGGGAACCACTTTGTCACGCTCATCCGCTGGCAACAGGTGGGGTGGTTTCGCACCAATCACCCCCACCACATCCTTTCTGCTGGCCTTGATAACTACCCTTTGGCCCAGTAATACCTGGTCGAACCAGCCTCCCAGTGGTATGAACTTGATGAAGCCTTCATCGGTGATGTGCTTCACCATAAAACCGATCTCATCCATATGCCCGGCCAACATCACTTTCGGCTGGGAAGCGCTGCCGGTTTTTTTGCATATCACACTACCAATTTTGTCCTGAGAGAGCTCCCCTAATGGCTCTAGATACTTGCGAACGATGGCCCGGACAGGAGCTTCGTATCCGGGCACACCATGGGCTTCGGTCAATTCCGATAGAAGCTGTTGGGTGGCATCCATCCAAGAACCCTTCCTTTTGGGGATTTATTCACTAAGGTGAATCAGCCGGTGCGCTTGCGCCCGGACTTATATCAAAATTCTGCTGAAAATAAGGGTAATTCATGTCTGTGAAAGGCTGAAACGCTAAAATGATACCTGAAAGCACCTATCTTGTCCAGTTATTCACAATATGCTGCTTCTGAGCAGGCCCTCATCGAAAAGGAGGCGGTTTCATGCCTCCTTGCCTGCGTTTTTTTCGGGTGGGTGAGCCTTTCCGCCCCGTCCCAACTCGATTGATCGCTCATAGGCAGCCCAGATTGCCCGAGAAATCGCCGTCCGGAATCCCGCTTTTTCAAGATAATACAAAGCTGCTGCAGAAGTGCCTCCCGGTGAGGTAACCTGATTACGCAGCCGTGCCAGATGCACAGGATCGTCTCGTTTTTCATAATAATCTACCGATCCACGCACGGTCTGAGCAACCAGCATTTCTGCCACCCGGCGGGGGAAGCCCAGATGGACGCCGGCGTCGACCATCGCTTCCATAAATAAGAACACATATGCCGGTCCGGTTCCGGAGAGAGCAGTCGCCATATCCAGGTAATACTCATCCTCCATGTAAATTTCCGCTCCCAGAGCTGCCAGGATCTGGCGAGCCATTTCCTTTTGTTCAGAAGATACCGAAGGTGCTGCTGTCCATACCGTAATGCCTTCTCCAATTTGCGCGGGGGTGTTGGGCATAGATCGCACAATGTTGGCCTGGTTCAATCCAGTGCTGATCTTTTCGATGGTTGCGCCAGCCACAATAGACAACACCAACGCTTGCGGCTTGATCACATCTCGCAAGCCCGCCAATACCTGGCCCATCCGTTGCGGTTTGATCGATAATACCACCACGTCGGCCTGATGGGCTGTTGCGACATTATCTGTCGAAGGCTTGATACCATACCGCCCTTGTAGCTCTTCAACCCGCTCCAGGCGGGGCCCGGATGCCATGATATTTTCCGGAGCAGCCACACTCTGGTGGATTAATCCCGCAACTATAGCCTCGGCCATCACGCCTGGACCAATGAAGGCAATTTGACGATTAGTAAACATGAACACCTCCGCTTATTTGGAAAAATATTGCAACGCCAGTCTCAGGCGAGTTTCAACATCCTCCGGGGTATCGCGTGGCAGCCACTGCAAGGCAGCCTGGGCTTCCACTACACTGTAACCCAGGGTAGTCAGCGCGCTCAGCACCTCACTATCTACATCGCTGATCCTTTCCAGCGGTTCGAACCCTTCAATCGCCTTGATACGATCCTGTAAATAAAGCAGGATCTTCTGGGCGGTTTTTTTACCTACCCCCGGCACCCTGCTGAATACTTCCGCTTGTTGGTTGAACACCGCCCGTCGCATGCTATCGGGGGTTAAAACGGAGAGCATGCCCAGTGCAAGCCGGGGACCAACGCCATTCACGCTCATCAAGATCACGAAGAAATCCCTGGCTTCGGGAGTATCGAAACCGTAAAGGGTCAGTGCATCTTGCCGTACGACTAAATGCGTGAAAAACGAAACCGTATCTCCCCGGCGTAACTGGTCTTTTAGAGGAGCCGGGATATGTACCTGCAAGCCGACCCCACCCACCTCCACCACAACGCGGTTCGTATCTAGTCCTACGACTTTTCCCCGCAAACTGGCGATCATATCACCATTCTTCTCCCACTTGGGTTCCAATATGCCAATAAAATGCCCATAATTCAATGGCTATACGAAAATGCCTTTTAATCCTCAAATAGCAGGCGCGTCTGAGCGCTATGTAAGTGGCAAATTGCCACCGCCAGCGCATCTGCGGCGTCATCAGGCTTTGGAACCTCTTCCAGGCCCAGCAAGGCCCTCACCATTTGTTGTACCTGGTTCTTATCAGCCCCACCGTAGCCTGTCACTGCCTGTTTGACTTCCAGGGGGGTATATTCAGCCACCCCCACTTGCGCTTCCGCTAAAGCCAATAATGCCACGCCGCGCCCCTGCCCCACCGAAAGCGCGGTACGTACGTTTCGTTGAAAAAACAACTTCTCCACCGCACCGCTTTGGGGCCGGTGGAGAAGTATGACCTCTTTTAATCGGTGGTGCAGATCTAAGAGCCGCTTTGCCATGGGATTATCCGCAGAAGTCAGGATTACCCCATAATCCACCAGCGCTAGACTGCCATCCTCATTTTCTCTAACCAAACCATACCCTGTGGTAGCCGTCCCAGGATCAATCCCAATTACCAGCATACGCTCTCAGGCTGCCTCCAGTTGAGCCAGGGCTTCGTCTGAGATATTTAAGTTGGAAAAAACCTCCTGTACGTCGTCCAAATCCTCAAGATTATCGATCACTCGCATTACCTGCAGGGTCTCATCAGGCCTGAGGGCAATTTCGTTATTGGGTACCCTCCGCAGCCCAGCCTCTTCCGGCTGGATACCCGCGGCGTGCAATCCATCGCTGATATCTTTGAAGGCTTCAACCGGCCCAACGATTTCCACCTCACCATCTTCGAAAGTAATATCATCCGCTCCAGCGTCCACCGCGATTTCGAACAACTTATCGTGGTCGTGATTTTCATCGGGGAAAGAAAAATAAGCCAACCGGCTGAACTGCCAGCCAACCGAACCCCCTTCTCCCAAACTTCCTCCAAACCTGGTGAGTATGTGACGGATATCCGCCACAGCCCGGTTGCGATTATCGGTTACACAATCAATCATTAAAGCGATGCCATGGGGTCCATAGCCCTCGTAGGAAACTTCCTCCAACTGGCTGCCGTCTTTATTGTCCCCCGTACCGCGTGCGATGGCCCGTTCGATATTATCTTTGGGCATGTTATTCGCCCGAGCCCGGTCAACCGTCAGCCGTAAGCGAAAATTAGCATCCGGATCACCGCCCCCTTCCCGGGCAGCGATGGCTATTTCCCGCGCCAAACGGGTGAAAACCTGCCCTCGTCTGGCGTCGGCCGCACCTTTCTTGCGCTTGATCGTGGACCACTTGGAATGTCCAGACATAGATCACTCTCCTGAGAAATCAACAAACAAAGTGGCACACTTCCATTAATATACCAAGTGCGCATGAGAATTATACCATTCAAGCCTCTTCCCCTCGGATATAAGCCTCCACCATCTCACGGGCGACCGAATCATTGAACTGTTTGGGAGGCGTTTTCATAAAATAGGAGGAAGGCGCGATTAATGGGCCGCTCAGCCCCCGGTCCAGCCCGATCTTAGCGCAGCGCACCGCGTCGATCATCACACCAGCCGAGTTGGGCGAGTCCCACACTTCTAATTTTGCCTCCAAATTGAGGGGGACATCCCCAAAAGTGGTGCCCTCCATGCGGATATAGCACCACTTCCGGTCTGTTAGCCAAGGTACGTGATCACTCGGGCCAACGTGCACGTCATCCTGGGGCAGGGCATACGGCAGCATGCTGGTCACCGCCCCGGTCTTGGATATTTTCTTCGATTCCAGGCGCTCGCGTTCCAGCATATTAAGGAAATCGGTGTTGCCACCAAAATTCAATTGGTAGGTATGGTCGAGCCGTACGCCCCGGTCAACAAAAAGGCTGGTTAGCACGCGGTGCAGGATGGTGGCTCCCACCTGGCTCTTGATATCGTCCCCGATGATGGGCAGACCCCTTTCACGGAAACGCTTGGCCCAATAATCCTGGCTGGCGATAAACACCGGGATGGCGTTGACAAATGCACAACCCGCATCCAACACCTGCTCCACGTACCATTTGGTCGCCATTTCTGAACCAACCGGCAGGAAATTGATCACCACGTTGGTTTTGGTCTCTTTCAAAATGCCCACGATGTCAGCGGTTGGGCCGGGCGATTTTTTCAAAATCTGGGAGAGGTACTTGCCCAACCCGTCATGGGTCATACCCCGCGCTACCGGTATGTCCAGGTGTGGCACCTGTTGGAACTTATAGGTATTGTTTGGGTAGCTGAAGATCGCCTCAGAAAGGTCTTTCCCGACCTTGGTATCCACCACGTCAAAAGCCGCGCTGAACACGATATCGCTCACGTGGTAGTCCCCCAGATCGACGTGCATCAGCCCCGGCACCTGTTGATTTTGCTTGGCTTCTTGATAAAAATGGACGCCTTGGACCAGGGAAGAGGCGCAATTGCCAACCCCAATAATAGCGACCCGGACCTTCTGGTTATCTGTCATGGTTGTCTCCTTAATTGTTTATGCCCTTTTCAGCAAATCCGCGAGCCTCACACCCTCGAAAACCTTCCCCTGGATCAGCTAACCTCTCTAAAGATAGGACGGTGGGTCACGTTTTCGCCACCAGGAGGCCATCCGATTTACCTGGAACTGGCCTGGAAATGTCCTCAAAGGTGAAATGTAAAGCGTCGCCTAATTATACCGGGGATGGTGGCGCTCATCCTGAACCTTTGGCAGATGAAGGGAATTTATCCTCAATAAATCCTGCGAGATCCAAACGCTTGCAAAAGCCATTTGGCTAGATTATAATCCCATCAACACGGGGCGTAGCTCAGTCCGGTTAGAGTGCACGGTTCGGGTCCGTGAGGTCGGCGGTTCGAATCCGCCCGCCCCGACTTTAGGCAACCACAATCAGCACGGAATATCGCTTAGCTTAGGGGGAGATAAAATGACGCCAATCGCCGGGGAATTGCACAGGACTGCCTAGCCTGGCTGCGTCCGCCTCACTCACTGGAGATGGAACCGTATGAATAACAAACTCACCACCCGCTCTGCGCAATTCCTGGCGCTGCTTGGCATACTCATCCTGATTCTGGCGGGCTGTTCAAGCCCCCCGGCCACAGCTGTACCGTCCACCCTCCCAGCTCTTTCACGGACCACCGGCACATACTGGCCAACCGAAACCTGGCGCACCTCCACCCCAGAAGAACAGGGCATGGACTCGCAGAAGCTGGACCAGATGCTGGCCGCCATCCAAGAAAAGCACTTGAATTTCCACAGCCTGCTGGTCATCCGGAACGGCTATCTGGTCAGCGAAACCTATTTCGGGTCTTATCAACGGGACACAAGATACGAGTTATATTCCTGCACCAAGAGCTTCGTTTCTACCCTCATCGGGATCGCCATCGATAAAGGGTACATCGACGGAACTGACCATCGAATATTAGATTTCTTCTCAGATCGTATGTTTGCAAATACCAGCCGTCAAAAGGATGACATGACCCTGGAGGACGTGCTGACCATGAGGTCCGGTTTAGATTGGGAGGAGGGAGACCCTGCTTATCGAGCCATGTATCAAAGCCCGGATTGGGTCAAGTTCGTGCTCGATAAACCCATGTCCCAACCACCTGGGAGCCAATTCAACTATTGTTCGGGATGCTCCCATTTATTGTCCGCCATCCTCCAGCAAACCACCGGCATGAAAACCCGCGATTTCGCCGAGCAATATCTGTTCAAGCCGCTCAGCATTTCGAACGCGATATGGGAAACCGATGCCACCGGGATTCCCATCGGCGGCTGGGGATTGCAACTTACGCCCCGTGACATGGCAAAACTGGGTTACCTGTACCTCCAGGATGGAGAGTGGAATGGAAGGCAAATCGTCTCGACCAGCTGGGTGGAGAACGCCACGCAAAGTCACACAGAGACCGACAGCGACCTGAGCTATGGGTACCAGTGGTGGACCTTTCCTTCCATGCAGGCTTATGCAGCCTTGGGGCTGTATGGACAGACCATCTTGGTGGTGCCAGGGTCTGACTTAATCATCGTCGCCACAGCCGAAATGGAGGGTCACGAGGCGATATTTCAGTTAATCGAGCAATACGTTCTTCCAGCCTTACAGAAATCAGGGTAAAGTCGTAGCGAAACCCCAGGATTGATAGATTATAGCTGTTGGAGGATGGCAGCCGGCATGACTGGCTGGAAGGACCGGTACCCTGGCTGAGCCTGCTGGCCTACATCGATTACGCCACCGGAGAAGTGGCTTGGTTGCGGACGGCGGCGCGGATGGGCGGTTAACGCCGTTGCCATCCTGGGTTTTTCAAGGGTTTACTCAAGAATGGAGGTAGAAGATTAGATATTGATGGAGGGGAGACGGGGGAAGCTGGTGTTGGATTTTGTGCGTTTTGTCACAATGTTGATTTTTATGGGGAAATCCTATACAATGTGAAAGGAATCACGAATAGCATATCGCGAATTGCATATCAGGCGGGAGTCAAGCAGAAATTTGGGCTTGACAACAAACTGGCCTTCAACAAAGCCGCAGACGATAAGTTGGAGGCTTTTGTGGTTTCTACAATAAATTATTCAATGAGAAATAAATAACAAAAGCATATCGTCAATGCTAACTATCGGAGTGTACCCTAGTAAATGTTGTCCTAGATCCACCAATTTAAATAAAATATGAAAGGAGTCAAATCA